>NZ_JBNCNM010000024.1:0-142322 GCF_049846985.1 Streptomyces sp. DT190
CTGCCGCCTGCCCGGCGGCATCGACACCCCCGAGGCGTTCTGGCAGCTCCTCGCCGACGGCGGCGACGCCATCGGCGAACTGCCCACGCGATGGCACAACCTCGACGTCTACGACCCGGACCCGGAGGCCGTCGGCAAGAGCTACGCCCGCGAGGGCGGCTTCATCGACGACGTCGAGGGCTTCGACGCCGCCTTCTTCGGCATCTCCCGACGCGAGGCGCTCTCCATGGACCCGCAACAGCGCCTCGTCCTGGAGACAGCCTGGGAGGCGCTGGAACGCGCCGGCATCCACCCCGACGCCCTCGACGGCACCGACACCGGCGTCTACCTCGGCACCATGAGCTCCGACTACGGCGACCAGGGCCGACTCGCCGCCTTCGACGGCTACCTCAGCACCGGCAACGCCTCCAGCGTGATCTCGGGCCGCCTGTCCTACACGCTCGGCCTCCAGGGCCCGGCCGTCACCGTCGACACCGCCTGCTCCTCCTCGCTGGTCGCCCTCCACCTCGCCGCCAACGCGCTGCGCCAGGGCGAGTGCGAGGTCGCGCTCGCCGGCGGCGTCACCGTCATGAGCACCCCCCGCCTCTTCGTGGAGTTCAGCCGGCTCAAGGGGATGGCACCCGACGGACGGTGCAAGTCCTTCTCCGCCGACGCCGACGGCGCGGGCTGGGCCGAGGGGTGCGGCGTCCTCGTCCTCAAACGGCTCTCCGCCGCCGAGCGCGACGGCGATCAGGTCCTGGCCGTCATCCGCGGCAGCGCCGTCAACCAGGACGGCCGCAGCCAGGGTCTGACCGCCCCCAACGGCCCCTCCCAGCAACGCGTCATCCGCGACGCCCTCACCGCCGCCCGCCTGACCCCCGCCGACATCGACGCCGTCGAGGCGCACGGCACCGGCACCCCGCTCGGCGACCCCATCGAAGCCGGGGCGCTGGCCGAGGTCTTCGGGCCCGAACGCCCCGACGGCCGGCCCGTGTGGCTGGGCTCGTCCAAGTCCAACATCGGCCACGCCCAAGCCGCCGCCGGCGTCGCGGGCGTCATGAAGATGGTGCTGGCCCTCCAGCACCAGACACTGCCCAAGACCCTCCACGCCGACGAGCCGAGCCCCCACATCGCGTGGCAGGACAGCGGCCTGGCCCTCCTGGACACCGCACGCCCCTGGCGGCGGGAGGCCACACGCCCCCGACGCGCCGGCGTCTCCTCCTTCGGACTCAGCGGCACCAACGCCCACCTCGTCCTCGAAGAGGCCCCACCACAGCAGCCCCCGGCCCCGGCCACCGGCCCCGCCGAACCCGGCACCACCCCCGTCTGGCCGCTGCCCCTCTCCGCCCGCAGCGAGGAAGCCCTGCGCGACCAGGCCGGACGCTGGGCCTCATGGCTCGCAGACCGGCCCGAGCTGCCGCTCGCCGACGTGGCCGCCACCGCGGCCCGCACCCGCACCCACTTCCCCCACCGGGCCTGCGTCACCGCCACCACCACCGACGAGGCCGTGAAGGCGCTGCGCGCCCTCGCCGACGGCCGGGTCCCCGCGGGCGCCGCCTACGGCACGGCCGCCGACGGCGGCACCGCGGTGCTCTTCACCGGCCAGGGCAGCCAACGCATCGCCATGGGCCGACGCCTCCACGCGGCGCTGCCGGTCTTCCGCCGCGCCCTGGACGAGGTGTGCGCCGCCCTCGACCCGCATCTGACGCGCCGCCTGGCCGACGTACTCCTGGCCGACACCGACAGCCCCGACGCCGTCCTGGTCCACGAGACGGAGTTCACCCAGCCCGCCCTCTTCGCCCTGGAAATCGCCCTGTTCAGGCAGTGGCAGGCGTGGGGCGTGGAGCCCGTCGCCGTCGCGGGACACTCCGTGGGCGAACTGGCCGCCGCACACGCCGCCGGAGTCCTCGACCTCGCCGACGCCGCCCGGCTCGTCGCCGCCCGCGGCCGGCTGATGCAGGCGTGCGAGCGCGGCGGGGCGATGGCCTCCATCGAGGCGCCCGAGACAGCCGTCCTCGACGTCCTCGCCCACACCCCCGGCCGGATCTCCGTCGCCGGCGTCAACGGCCCCGAACAGACCGTCGTCAGCGGCGACGAGGAAGCCGTCGAGAGCGTCCGCGCCCACTTCGCCGGACAAGGCGCGCGCACCCGCCGCCTCACCGTCTCGCACGCCTTCCACTCCCCGCACATGGACACCATGCTCAGCACCTACGAGGAGACTGCCGCCACCTGCACCTTCCACACACCGCGCATCCCCCTGGTCTCCACCGTCACCGGCGGCTGGGCCGGCGCCGAGGAACTGGCCGACCCCGCCTACTGGGGACGCCAGGTACGCCAGGCGGTTCGCTTCCTCGACGCCATGCGCACCCTGGAGGACGCCTCCGTCGCCCGCTACCTGGAATGCGGCCCCGCCGCCGTGCTCTCCGCGGCCGGCGCCACCTGCCTGAGGGGCGAAGCACCGTTCATCGCCGCCCAGCGCGCCCCCCGGTCCCCGCAGGAGCCCGCCGACGAAGTCTGCACGCTGGTCGCGGCCCTCGGCGCGCTGCACACGGCCGGCCAGGACATCACCTGGGACCACGTCCTGACCGGCCACACCCTCCTGCCCCTGCCCACCTACGCCTTCCAGCGGGAACACCTCTGGCTGCAGACCACCGCCCACACGGGCGGCGACGTACGGCCCTGCGGGCTCACCCCCGCCCAGCACCCCTGGCTCCCGGCGGCCCTGACGCTCGCCGCGGGCGAGGGCCACCTGCTCACCGGACGGCTCAGCCTGGCCGAACACCCCTGGCTGCGCGACCACGCCGTCCACGGAACCGTCCTGCTGCCCGGCACCGGCCTGCTCGACATGGCCCTGACCGCCGCCCGCGCCACCGGCGCCCAGGACGTCGCCGAACTCACCCTCGCCCAGCCGCTGATCCTCACCGACGGCGTGCCACTGCGGGTACAGGTGCGAGTCGGCGCCCCCGAGGACGGCCGCCGCGCCCTCAGCATCCACAGCCAGCCCGAAACCAGTGCCGATCCCGACACCTGGACCCAGCACGCCACCGGCCACCTCACCGACAGCGAACAGAGCGACCCGCTGCCCGGCGCCCTCACCGAGCAGCTCCCCGAACTCGCCACCTGGCCCGTCCCCGGTACCGAACCCGTGCCTGTCGAGGGGTTCTACGACCACCTGGCCGACCAGGGACTCGCCTACGGACCGGCCTTCCACGGCCTCACCGGCCTCGCCCGGCGGAACTCCGTCGCCTACGGACGGATCGTCCTGCCCGAGCCCCGCCGGCACGAGGCCGACGCGTACGGCGTCCACCCCGCCCTGCTCGACGCCGCCCTCCACGTCCTGGCCGCGGTGGACACCGGCGAAGCAGCCGACGGAAAGATACCGCTCCCCTTCGCCTGGAGTGACGTCCGCCTGCACGCCACCGGCGGCACCGAACTGCACGTGCGTGCCGAACGGACGACGACCGCGCCCGACGGCGGCGGGCACACCGTCAGCCTCCTCGTCACCGACCCCACCGGGCAGCCGGTGCTCAGCGCCGCCGCCTTGGAGATCCGGCGGACCGACGCCGCCCACCTGCGCGCTGCCGGGCCGGCCGCCCCCGACCACCTGTACCGGTTCGACTTCCAGCCCGTCGACCTCCCCCAGGCCGCCGCGGCAGCGGGGGAGACCGTGGTACTCGGCGGGACCGGGGACATCGCCCGGCTCCTGCACGCCCCCTGGTACGCCGAGCCCGGCGACCTGCCGGCCGCCTCGGCCCGCCCGCAGCGCATCGTCATCGACACCACCACCCCCACTGGAGACGACTCCACCGGAGACACCTCCGCCGAGGACACTTCCACCGGGGGCACCTCCACCGGGGGCACCCCCGGTGAAGCAGCCCGCCACGCCATCCTCACCGCCCTCCCGGTACTCCAGCGCCTCCTGGCCGACGACGCCTTCGCCGGCACCGAACTGGTGTGGATCACCCGGGACGCGGTCGCCGCCCGGCCCGAGGACACCGTCCCCGCCCTCGCCACCGCCCCCCTGTGGGGCCTGATCCGCTCGGTGCGGGGCGAACACCCCGACCGTGTCCTGCGCCTGATCGACCTGGACGGAGCCGGAACCGAACCCGGCCTCCTCGACCGGGCCCTCACCCTCACCGGCGAACCCGAACTGGCCCTGCGCGCCGCCACCGCCCACGCCCCCCGCCTGCTGCCCGCCGGGAAGAACGACGCCCGCACCGGCACCCTCACCCCGCCCCCCGGCAGCGGCCCCTGGCACCTCGACATCCGGGACAAGGGCAGCCTCGACAGCCTCGAACTGATCCCCTCGGACCAGTTGGAACCCCTCGGCGACCACGAGGTCCGCATCGACGTCCGCGCCGCGGGCATGAACTTCCGCGACGTCCTCAACGCCCTCGGCATGGTGCCCACCCCGGCACTCGGCCTGGAATTCGCCGGCGTGGTCCGCGAAACCGGCCCCGCCGTGCGCCACTTGCGCCCCGGCGACCGGGCCATGGGCCTGGCCCTGGGCGCCTTCGGCACCGAGGTACGCGGCGACGGGCACCTGATGACGAAACTGCCCGACGCCCTGACCTTCGAAGAAGGCGCCACCGTCCCGCTCGCCTTCCTCACCGCCCACTACGCCCTCACCGCCCTGGGCGACGTGCGGCCCGGCGAGAAACTCCTCGTCCACGCCGCCGCCGGCGGCGTCGGCATGGCAGCCGTCCAACTCGCCCACCACCTCGGCGCCGAGGTCTACGGCACCGCCTCGCCCGCCAAGTGGCCGACCCTGCGCGCCCTCGGCCTGCCCGACGACCGGATCGCCGGCTCCCGCGACACCGCCTTCGAACAGCAGTGGCTGACCGCCACCGGCGGCCACGGCGTCGACGTCGTCCTGAACTCCCTGGCCGGCGAGCTCACCGACGCCTCCCTGCGACTGCTGCCCCGCGGCGGCCGATTCCTGGAGATGGGCAAGACCGACATCCGGGACGCCACCGAAATCGCCGCAGCCCACCCCGGCGTCACCTACACCGCCTTCGACCTGATGTCCCTGGACCCCACCCACCTCCAGCGCATGCTCACCGAGGTCGCACACCTGCTGGAACAGGGCGCCGTCACCCCACTGCCCTACCTCTCCTACGACGTACGGCAAGCACCCGCCGCCTTCCGGTACATGGCACAGGGCCGGCACACCGGCAAGATCGTCCTCACCACGCCACGCGCCCTCGACCCGGACGGCACCGTGCTGCTCACCGGCGGCACCGGCGAACTCGGCCGGCGCGTCGCCCACCACCTGGTCACCACACACGGCGTACGCCACCTCGTGCTGACCTCCCGCCAGGGGCCCGCCGCCCCCGGCACCGAAACACTCGTCGCCGAACTGCAGGAAGCGGGCGCCTCGACCGTGCGCGTCCTCGCCTGCGACATCGCCGACCCCGGCCAAGCGGCGGCCGCCCTCGCCGAAGCGGGCGGGGAACACCCGCTCACCGGCATCGTCCACCTGGCCGCCGTGCTCCAGGACGGAGCCGTCGCCAACCAGACCCCCGACGCCTTCGCCCGGGTACTCGACCCCAAGCTGACCGGCGCCTGGAACCTGCACACCCTCACCCGGGACACCGAACTGGCCGCCTTCGTCCTCTTCTCCTCCGTGGCCGGCACCCTCGGATCCCCCGGCCAGGGCAACTACGGCGCCGCCAACGCCTTCCTCGACGCCCTCGCCCTCCACCGCCGCAGCCGCGGTCTTGCCGCGACCAGCCTCGCCTGGGGCCTGTGGGAACAGAACGGCGGCGGCATGACCGCCGGCCTCGACCAGGCCGAGCGCGCCCGGATGCGCCGCCAGGGCGCCCTGGCGATGAGCCCGCATGAAGGACTCGCCCTGCTCGACGCCGCCCTGGCCCGGCCCGAGGCCCACCTGGTGCCGGTCAAACTCGACCTCACCCGCCTTCAGGGCACCGAGGAGAACACCCTCCCCGCCGCACTGCGCCACCTGGTGCAGCCCAGGCCCCGGCGAGCCGGCCGGGCCGAGAGCCGCTCCACGATGTTCCACCAGGAACTGGCCGGCCTGCCCGAAGGAGAGCGGCTCGCCGCCCTGCGCCTCTTCCTGCGCCAGGAGATCTCCTCCGTCCTGGGCCTGCCCGGCGCCGAGTCGGTGCCCCTCGACACACCGATGCGGGTCTTCGGCTGGGACTCCCTCATGGCGGTCGAACTGCGCAACCGCATCGTCAAGGAACTCCAGGTCGACGTCCCCAGAACACTCGCCTTCGACTACCCCACCCCCGAGGCGATCGCCGACTTCCTCCACGCCCAGCTCGCCGCAGGCGACACGGCGGACCAGGCGCCCCCCGACGAGCCGGCCGAAGCCGCCCGATGGGCACTGGCCCGCATCGACACCGACCAACTGCGCCGCAGCGGCCTGCTCGACCGGCTCCTGCAACTCGCCCGCCCCGGAAACCCCCCCGGGCCCGACACGGACACCACCACCGCGCTCCAGGCAGCCGAGGACCTCACCGACGAGGAAGTCGACCGCGCCCTGGACGCCGTCCTCGGCACCCTTTGACCCGGCCCCGGCCACAACCCCCGACCGCCCCCCCTTTTCGGGACCACGGCCCGTCCGAAACCCGACCTCGCCCACTCCCTATCCGTGAGCCAGGCTGACACCACCCCCCATCACACAGGAGGCGCACATGGCGGAGACGCCGAGCAACAACGCCGAAGAGAAGACCGCCCGAGACAAATTCCGTGAGGCGCTCGAACGCAAGCAGAACCAGACGCGCTCCCAGCAGGCGCACGAGGAAGGCCGCATGAAGGTGAAGAGCATGAGCGGCCAGGCCGGCAGGAAGCGGCAGTTCCGCAGGAAGACCGGCTGACCGGAGTGCCCCCGCTGTGCCGCCGGTGCGCACACCGCGCACCGGCGGCACAGCTTTGCCCCGGAACCGACCGCGACCCTGAACCCCTGAATCCCTGAATCCCTGGATAAACGCTTGAGGAACACTGGAGCCCGAAAAGACAAACACTCGAACCGTGCTGGAGAAAAACGGGATTTCCTGAAGAATCGCAGAGATGGCAGCGCGTTTCAGCCACCCGCGTACCGACGCCTCAAAGAGCCCCGTCCAGCTGCCAAGGCGAAATCGAGCGCTGAAAGGAATGGCAGGACGCCGGACTCTTCCTCGCCACCCAGGCGCTCAGGCTCGCCCCGGAAGGACACCGAGGAACTGCGCCGCGAGAGCACCGCCATGCCGATCCCGCAGGGCTGTGCCCTCACCGCCCCGACGCCTCGTCCGCGAACGCCCCCCGGTGCTCCTGCGCCCACGTCCGAAAAGACCGCGCCGGCGCGCCAGTCACCGAGCACACCGTGTTCACGACCTGAGCCTTCGCCCCGTCCCGCTGCCGGAGCGCACTTTCCAGCAGCGCCTGCGCCACCGGCTCCGGATGACGCGCCCTCATGGCCGCACGCGCCCTCTCAGGGCTCAGTTCCTCGAAGCGCAAAGGCACTCCGAGCGCCCGGCCCAGCTGTTCCGTCTGCTCGGCCGGAGTGACGGCCGCAGGCCCGGTCAACGTGTGCGCCCGGCCCGCGTGACCGTCCTCGGTCAGCATCCGCACGGCGACCTCCGCGATGTCACGGGGATCGACACAGGCGTTGCCCGACGCCCCGTACAGCCCCCTGACCACCCGTTCCGAACGGACGGACGCCACCCAGGACAGCGCGTTGCTCATGAACGAGCGCGGACGCAACAGCGTCCACTGCATGCCGCTGTCCCGCAGCAACTCCTCGTTGCCACGCTGCCAGCGGGTGATCAGGTCATCGGCCCGCGCATCGAGCACGGCCGCCGCCGACAGCTTCACCACCCGCTCCACCCCGGCCCTGGACGCGGCCCGCAGAAACCGCGCGTCGTCGTCCCCGCCGATCCGGCTGGTCACCAAGAACACCGTCCGCACGCCGGCCAGCGCGCGCCGAAGCGATCCGGGGTCCCGGTAATCGGCGATGACGGTCTCACAGACCGCCCCGGCCGGCCCCTTTTCCACCCCCCTCGCCGAGCCCCTGGTCATCAGGCGTGCCCGCACCCCACCGGGCAGCCGCCGCACGACCTCACGGCCCACCGTCCCCGTCGCCCCCGTCACCAGGATCACCGAGCCCCCATTCCGCTTCCGGTCCGCCGGAACGCGTATCAGACCAGAAAATATACCGGTTGGGCGGTTTCTTCGAGGGAGTGTGAGAACTACGGGTTCCGTCCGGCCCTACGCGAGTCCGCTGAGACGGAGGGCATCCTCGATCTCGCTGAGCTTCGCCGAGGACAGGACGCCCGCCCGCTCGATCAGGTCGTCCCGGGACACGGTGGTCAGCCACGTGCACGGGGTGAAGCCCGCACGCGGCAACGCGAACCGCAGCACGCCCTCACCGGGCAGTCCTTCCCCGGCGCCCACGGCCACTTCGACACCCAGACCGCCGAGGTCGACACCCGCCGGAGCGACGACCTGCATCACCCGGATCCCGCACACCTCGTCCCCCGACAGCAGCACGACCAGCCGCCGCTCGTCGAACTCGGCCCACCAGACCTCACCACGTTGCACATGTCCTCCTGACCCGGGACGGCCGGCGCACCCTGCACGCCCCTGACACGCCGCGGACACGCCGCGGAGGCGACGCGGGGCCACCGCTGATCACCGCTGATCACCGCTGTACGAAGACCGAAGATCATGCGACGGCCGCAGGCCACAGCGTAAGCCCCGGCCCGCCGGCGAAGGCGTATTCGGTGATGGCCGTGAAGGCCGGACCCGCGGGGGCGGGACCGGCCGGGCGCCGTGACCGTCACAGGGCTCCGGCGTCCCGGGCCGTCCAGACGCTCGGGTAGATCGGCCGGAAGCCGAGCTCCCGGCGGATCCGCTGGTTGGACATGATCCCGAACCACGGGTCGGGATCCGTGAGTTCGTGAAGCCCGGCCGGTACCTCCACGCCGTTGAGCCGGTACAGCTCGACCGTCGTGACAGGGGCGTCATCGGCGATGTTGTAGATCCGGCCGGTGAGGCCCGGCGCGTAGAGCAGACGCATCAGACCCTGGGCGACGTCCGCGTGGTGGGCCATCTGCAACCGCTGGTGCGGCGCCCAACGAGAGGCCCAGCGCAGGGAGTCGGCGAGGTGCGGGTCGCCCTCGCCGTAGACGAAGGGGAGCCGCCCGATGCGTATGTCCAGGCCCTCGAGCGCGACCAGTTCACGCTCGGCCGCGGCCTTGGACGCGGGGTAGGCACCCCACATCGCGCCGCCCGGCCGGCTCTCGTCCTCCTCGGTCAGCGGGCGGCCCCGTCCGACGCCGTACACATTGCCCGTGCTGACCTGCACGAACCGCTCCACGCCCGAGGCCTGCGCGGCGCGGCCCAGGGCCACCGCGGCGTCCCGGTTGACGGCCCACGCCTCCTCGTCCGGCACCCCGCGGAAGGAGGCGGCGACGTTCACGACGGCGTCCACGCCGGCGAGCGCCTTGCCGAGGGTCTCCTCGTCACGCAGGTCTCCCACGGCGACCTGAGCGCCCAGCTCCGCGAAGCGCTCGCCGCGGGCCGCGTCCCGCACCAGGACCCGCACCTGCTCGCCCGGCTGGCGCTGGGCCAGCAGCCTCGGCACGAAGCGGCGTCCGACCTGTCCCGTCGTACCGGTCACCAATGTCAGCATGATCTGCTCCTCGCGTACGGTGTCGCCCGTGGTGGGTGACCAGCCTCGGCCGATACGGGGTGCGAGGGGGAGAGACCTCTTGATCAGGGGATCGCCGGTCCCTGGATAAGCCGGCCGGCCTGCCGCACCCTGGGAAGGTGGACCGAGCCGAACTCGCCGACTTCCTGCGCCGCGCCCGCGCCCGCCTGGCCCCCGGCGACGTGGGCCTCACGGCAGGCGCCCGCCGCCGAACGCCGGGCCTGCGCCGCGAGGAGGTGGCCCAGCTGGCCGGCATGTCCGTGGACTACTACACGCGGCTGGAACAGTCCCGGGGCCCGCGCCCGTCCCGCCAGATGCTCACCGCGCTGGCCCGCGCCCTGCGCCTGACGGACGACGAACGCGACCACCTCTTCCACCTCACCGGCGAGGAGGCACCGCGCCGGGCGGCGACCGGCACGCACGTGCGCCCGGGCCTGCTCCTGGTACTGGACCGGCTGCACGACGTCCCCGCGATGGTGGTGACCGACTGCGGCGAGGTCCTGGCCCAGAACGCGCTGTCGCGGGCGCTGAGCGGAGACGTCCTCGCCCGCCCGCCCCGAGGACACAACCTGATCCGCCGCTTCTTCCTGGACCCGGCGGCCCAGGAGCTGTTCCCGCCCGAGGACCGCCCGGAGCGCGCCCGCGAGCAGGTCGCCGCCCTGCGAGCGGTGGCCTCGGCCCGCCCCACCGACCCCGAACCGGCCACCCTCGTCGCCGAACTGCGCGCCGCCAGCAGGGAGTTCGCCGACCTCTGGGACGAACACGAGGTCGCGGCACGCCGCGCCTCCACCAAACGCTTCCGGCACCCTGCGATCGGCGTCCTCGAACTCGACTGCGAGGTCCTCGCCAACTCCGACCACAACCAGCAACTCGTCCTGCACACGGCCCGCCCGGGCACGGACTCCTACGAACGCTTGCGGCTGCTGCGCGTGGTGGGCCTGCAGGACCTGACACCGACCGGCCCCTGACCACGAGCGCGCGCCCCCAGCCCGCTCCCCGCCACCGCACATCCCCCACCGGGCGGTGCCGAGACCACCAAGGTGACCGGACGTTTGCCGAGCCGTGCCCACGGTAGGCGGCCCGCCGCCCGAGCTGGGGAGCCTGCCGCACCACCCGGGCCGTCGTCACCATCGCCGTGGGCCCGTCGCCCGGCCCATCACCGTCGGCGTCCGCCGGCGAAGCTGCGCCGAGGTCGCTGGTCGCTGACGGGCGTCAGCCCGAGCCTGCCGTCAACGCATCTCAGGCGGAGGCGAGTTCGAGCATCCGTGCCGCAAGCCGCTCGATCCGCTCATGCCACGCATCCCGCGCGGCCCGCGGATTGCCGGCTCCGTCCACGGTGAGGACCATCCGGGCCCCGTGTCCCGTCCCCTCCGCGAACTCCCAGCGCACCAGCTCGCCCGCAGCCGTCCGATACGCGAGCACCTCGGGCTCGCTCACCTCGGTCACCCGGCCTTCCTCGTACGAAGGAGTCGTGAAGCCTTGAGGCGCCTCGGAACCCTCCGACACCGGGGCGTCACCCGCCAGTTCACCCCACACGACATCGGCCGGGCGCAGCAACTGACGCTCGAAGCGCACCGTCGTGCCCTCGATCTCCCCGCGGCCCAGATCGAACTGCTCCAGATACGCCTCGTGCAGATCACCCCGGTCCGGGTCGACGTCGACCGGCTCGCGGTTCAGGAGCCGGCCGAGCGCTGTCATGCACAGATGCCAGCCGGAGGCGAAGCTCGCCCCGCCGAAGCGGTCGCCGAAGGTATGCGTGAGGGTCAGCAGCGAGCCCTCGCCCTCGGGCGTGATCTCCCAGCGCAGATGGTCCTCACCCCACTCGAAGGCGAACAGGTGCGGTGCCTCGGCGTCGGTCACCCGGCCCGTCATACCGGGCCCGTCCTCGCCGGGGAAGTGGAACCCCATTGCGCCACCGGGCTCCAGCTCGACGGTGACCTCGGACGGAAACCATTGGGCGAGCTGCGCCGGTTCCGTGACGGCCGCCCAGACGGCGGCCGGGGGATGGGCGAGCCTGCGCCGCATGACGAGCGCGGTGCGGCCGTCGGCGGTGGTGAGGGTGTCGGCTTCGGGGGTCATGACGCATGGTCCTTCTGCTGGTCGTCAGGGGCGCGATGGTCGAGACGGTCGAGGTGGTGTTCGAGGCGGTCGAGGCTCGTCGACCACAGATGCCGGTAGTGGGCGAGCCAGGCGTCGAGTTCGGCGAGCGGCTCGGGACGCAGCTCGTACCAGCGGCGCTGCGCGTCCTGTCGTACGCGCACCAGGCCGGCCTCGCGCAGCACCCGCAGATGCTTGGACGTGCCGGGCTGGCTCAGGCCGAGCGCCTCGGTCAGCTCGCCGACCAGACGGGGCCGCTCGAGCAGCAGATCCAGAATGCGGCGGCGCTGTGGCTCGGCCAGCACATCGAACGGTATGGGCATACCTCGAACATAGCCCCTCGGTTATATAGCCGCAACGGCATGCACAGGGGTCCTTCCGGGGAGGCGTAGAGGTCCGCCTGCACGCGGGTGCGCACCTCCCGCTCGGTCACCGGCCCCCGGCGCCGTCCTGGAGGCGGAGGCGGCGGCCGCGAACGTGGCGGGTTACGGCGATGCCACCGGGGCGGGCCTGGAAGAAGAGGCGTTCCCGGTGGGGCAGTTGCTCGCCCTGGCCACGGAAGCCGCGGGCGGCCGGCACTGCCGGGTGCGCGCGGGCCCACATCGTCCTCACCGCTGCGGAGATGCCGACATCGGCTGGATCGTGTCAGTGGACTCCCCGCCGGAGCCAGAAAAAATAGGGGGCACCGTGAGGAGGATTTCGTGCGGGCGGGGCCAGACGCCGACCTCGGTCCAGTCCCGCAGGCGCCGCCGGCACGTCACCCCGCTGCGGCCGATCGTCTCGGTCGGCACATCCGCCCAGGTCACACCCGTGCGCAAGACGTGGAAGATCCCGCGCAGAGCCGCACGGTCATCCACCGGCAGGCGGCCCGGATACCGCCGACGCCGCGGCGGACGAGGAGGGAGCAGCGGCGCGACACGTTCCCACAGATCAGCAGACACAAGATCATCCGACCCCTGGGCCACTCTGCCGCCACCGCATCCGAGCGCCAGGCCCTCACGCCGAACTCATCCCGAAAAAATCAGTGAAGGGTGTCCGCGCCTGCGTCGAATGCCGCCCTGTGCCGTTCGACTTCGGGGAGGTGGTCGGCGGTCCAGGAGCGCAGGATCGAGAAGGGCTCCTCAAGCGTGCGGCCCAGCGGTGTGATCCGGTACTCCACGGCGACGGGGCGTTGCATCAGTACCCGGCGCTCGACGAGGCCGTTGCGTTCCAACCGTCGCAGTGCCTGCGTCAGCGATTTTGAGTGACCCCATCGAGCTCTCTCTTGAGCTCGTTGAAGCGTCGCGGCTGCCGGCACAACGCGGCCAGCAGCAGATGACCCCACTTGTCCAGCAACTGGTCCAAGAGCTCGCGCTGCGGGCCAACGATGGTCTCGTGATCGGCCCGATCTTCGCGGATACCAGGTTTCTTTGAAGTACCTGCCATGTACCAGGTATACCAGAGATACCGGCAACCCAAGGGAATCTCATGACCGCACAGTCCCTGCCCAGCCTCAATCTCAAGCGCCAGGACGGAGTGCTATGGGTCTCGATGGATGTTCCGCCCGTCAACCTGATGACGGCGCAGCTCATGCTCGACCTGAACGCCGTCGCTGCGTCGGCCGAGAACGATCCCGATCTGCACGTCATCGTGGTCCAGAGCGCTGATCCGGAGTTCTTCCTGGCGCACGGCGACCTGTCATTCGTGGAGGACCCCGCGACCTACGCCGCTCTCCCGGTCGCGGAGGAGACCCTTGTCGGGACGGGCCCGATGATGCGGCTTCATGAACGCTGGCGGCGTCTGCCTCAGACCACCATCGCCAAGGTCGCGGGACTCGCCCGTGGCGGTGGAGCCGAGCTGGTCTCCAGCCTGGATCTGCGATTCGCGGCCCTCGAGACTGCGGCGTTCGGCCAGTTCGAGGCGCTGATCGGCATCGTCCCTGGAGCCGGTGCGACTGCCCACCTGCCCCGCCTCGTGGGACGCGCTCGCGCTCTCGAGATCGTGCTGACAGGCGGGCTCGTCGACGCGGCGACTGCCGAGCGGTGGGGGTGGGTGAACCGAGCTCTGCCCGCCGCGGAACTGGATGACTATGTCGAGTGGGTCGCACGGGCCATCGCGTCTTTGCCCGACGGTGTCCGCGCCGCGGCTGTCGAAGCAATCGACGCGGCCGACGGCACGCTTGAGGACGCACTGCGCGCGGAAAACCGCCTGCTCGGCGAAACGTTCACTCCCGCGTCTGGAGAGCTCGCCCGGGCAGCGCTCGCGGCCGGGGTTCACACGCGCGAGGTGGAGCTGAACCTCGAAAAGGTACTGCGCGCGAACCTCGTCCGACATCCGTAACGGTGCGAATCGGGAGAGACGCGGCCGCCACCCACGCCGGCGGCGGCCCGGCGATGGAAAGCTGGTCCGGATCAAGCGGCCAGGACCTCCCGCAACTCGCGCACCTCACGCTCCTGGTGGTGCTGGGCGGGGATCGCCTCGTACAGGTCCAGGGCGCGGCGGCGCACCGACGTCTGTGAAGGTCAGCGTCTGGCCGTTGTCGGTGACGGTGCCCATGTAGGCGCGGTTGGCGCTGAGCGGCTGGGCGGGCACCTGGAGACGGTCCGGGTCGGCCCGGCGGGCGGCGACGAAGCGGGCGAAGACGCCGGTGTCCTCGGGCATGGGCAGTCTCAGGGGCGCGGCGAGCAGCGCCTCGGCGGAGATGCCGTGCGCGTAGCGGCCGGTGGGGTTCTGGCAGTCGTGCTGGTTGCTGGCCGGCGCGAAGTGCAGAGCCGTTCCGTGGACCGGGCAGCACAGCTCGTCGCACTGGTGCAGGGTCCGTACGACGGTCAGGGGCGCATCCCGTTCAGCTGCTCGGCCACCGTTCGAGCGGCTGTAGTGCGGAGCCTGGCCGTGGTCGGTCTTTCCCCAGGCCGGCGTGCGCGGCTGCCCCGGCCGCGTCGCTCACGGTGGTGCTCAGCACGGTTCGGCCGCCGTGGCGCGGTACCGGGCGCCGTACACGAGCAGATCCTCGACGGGGACGCGCGGCGGCGCCCAGTGCCGCTGGAAGTTGGGGTGCTCGCTCCAGCGCACCGCGGCGTGGCGCAGCGCCAGGCCGATGCCGTCGATGAACCCGGCGTCGCGGACGTCGACCGCTCCGTGGTCGCGGTAGCGCAGCAGAGCGTCGTAGAGACCGAGTTGTGCGTTCAGGCCGGCGATGAGCGGCTCACTCGGGGCGGCCGGCAGCTCGGCGATCCGGTCGGCGAGGAAGGCGATCAGCGCGCGGCCGTCGGCGGTGGTGAGTCCGTGAGGGCTCAAGGGCCCACCGTCCCCGTCGCCCCCGTCACCAGGATCATCGAGCCCCCATTCCGCTTCCGGTCCGCCGGAACGCGTATCAGGCCAAAAATATACCGGTTGGGAGGTTTCTTCGAGGGGTGACGTCGATGGGACCCGGACACCCTGGGGCTCGCCCTGACCGCAGCCGAAGGGAACGCGTCGACCAGGGCACCCCCGGCGAGGTCGCTGAAGCAGTACGGGGAATTCAGGCCGCGACGAGTTCCTGCTCCTGCTCGCGGTCCGGTGTCGTGACCTTGGGCTTCTTGTTCGGCAGCGAGAGCCGGAAGACCTTGTGCCACGCGGAGAACACCTGCCGGGGCAGCGGCCCGGTGACGTACTCCAGCTCGTACTTTGCGAACAGCGCGCGCACCTTGACCGCGACCTCGGCGTAGCGGTTGCTCGGCAGGTCCGGGAAGAGGTGGTGCTCGATCTGGTGCGAGAGGTTGCCGGTCATGAAGTGCATGGCCTTGCTGCCGCTGATGTTCGCCGAACCCATCATCTGGCGCAGGTACCACTGGCCGCGCGTCTCGCCGTTGATGGAGCGGCGCTCGAAGACCTGCACGCCCTCGGGGAAGTGCCCGCACATGATCACCGAGTGGGTCCAGAGGTTGCGGACCAGATTCGCGGTGAACGTGGCGGCGAGCGTGGGGAGGAACGACGGGCCGGACAGCAGCGGGTGGATCACGTAGTCCTTGAACACCTGCTTGCGGATCTTGCGGCCCACGGCCTTGGCCCGCGCGCGGAACTTTGGGTTCTTGCGGCGGCGCTTGTTCAGGTTCTTGCCGAGCTCCAGATCGTAGGCGGCGATGCCGTACTCGAAGAAGCAGGCGTTGAGGAAGTTCCACAGCGGCTGGCCGAGGTGGAACGGGTGCCACTTCTGGTCCTCGTCGACGCGCATGATGCCGTAGCCGAGGTCGTTGTCCTTGCCGATCACGTTGGTGTACGTGTGGTGCAGCTCGTTGTGCGAGTGCTTCCACTGGTCGGCCGGCGAGACGTGATCCCATTCCCAGGTGGTGGAGTGGATCTTCGGGTCCCGCATCCAGTCCCACTGGCCGTGCAGGATGTTGTGGCCGATCTCCATGTTGTCCATGATCTTGGCCACGGACAGACCCGCGGTGCCGATGATCCACGCGGGCGGGAAGAACGAGAACAACAGCACGCCCCGGCTGACCAGCTCCAACTTGCGCTGCGCCGAGATGACCTTGCGGATGTAGGCGGCATCCTTCTCGCCGCGGCTCGCGATCACCTCGTCGCGGATCGCGTCCAGCTCGCGGCCGAGCTGTTCGATCTGCTCCGCGCTCAGGTGGGCGGTGGGGTCGATGGCGGTCAAAGTGCTCCTACCGTTCGATGTCGCAGGGGCCCGCGGCGGCGGACACACAGGTCTGGATGAGGACGCCCGGCTCGGCCTCGGTGATCTCGCCGGTGCGCAGGTCGCGGACTGCACCAGCCTTGAGCGGCGTGACGCAGCCGAAGCAGATGCCCATGCGGCACCCGGAGGGCATGAGCACGCCGGCCTCCTCGCCGACGTCGAGGAGCGGCGTGGCGCCGTCCGCGTCGACGGTCTTGCCGGTGCCGCTGAACGTGACCTCGCCGCCTTCGCCGGTGACGACCATGCCGGGGCGGAAGCGTTCGGTGTGCAGGCGCTCGGGCACACCGTGCTCGGCCCAGTGCTTCTCGGCGGCGTCGAGCAGGCCCGCGGGCCCGCAGGCCCAGGTCTCGCGTTCGGCCCAGCCGGGCACGAGTTCGTCGAGACGGGCGAGGTCGAGGAGGCCGTCGGTGGCGGTGTGCACCTCGGTGAGCCGCAGCTTCTGGTCCGCGACCAGGCCGTGCAGTTCGTCACGGAAGATCACCTCCTGCGGCCGTGGCGCGCAGTGGACCATGACGACGTCGTCGAACTCGGTGTCGCGCAACATGCCCATCACCGGGGTGATGCCGCTGCCGGCCGTCAGGTAGAGGACCTTGGCGGGCTTGGCCCGCGGCAGCACGAAGTCACCGGTCGCCTGGTCGAGCTGGACCAGCGTGCCCGGCTTCGCCCTGCGGACCAGGTGGTTGCTGACCTTGCCGTCCGCGATCGCCTTCACGGTGATCGTGAAGCGGCCGTCCTGGCGGTTCGTCGCAGAGGTGAGGGAGTAGGCACGCCACAGGCGCACCCCGTCGACGTCGACCCCGATCCGCACGTACTGACCGGCTGTGTGGCCGCGCCAGCCCCGTCCCGGCCGGATCACGATGGTCGCGGCGTCAGCCGTCTCGGGGTGCACGGCCTCGATGCGCCCACGCAGGTCGGCGCCCGCACGCAGCGGACTGACCAGGTCGAGGTAGTCCGACGGCAGCAGCGGCGTCGTGACCATCTCCAACAGTTTCCACGCCCTGCTGCGGAGGGCTGCACTCGTCATGACTCCAGCTTGCTGCGCCTCAAGGCGTAAAGTCCTGACCGCAGGACGTGAATCTGGCCGACCGAATTGTTCGCAGGGAACAAAAACATGAGCCGTGCAATCCAGAGGGCCAGCGAACTTGCCCTGGACGAGACGACGGTCACCGCACTGCGGGCCGCGCTGAAGACCACCGCCGACGAGGTCGTCCAGGCGATCATCGACGAGGTCCCTCCCTACGCCAACGCCCTCTCGGGTCACATGGGCGCCACCATCCGCAGAGCAGTCCGCACCGCTCTGGGGCACTACCTGGACCTCGCGAGCGGGAACGCCACGGGCGGCGACGCCGGCGACGCGGCATACGAGCTGGGCCGCGGCGAGGTACGCGACGGCCGCTCGATGGACGCCCTGCTCAGCGCCTACCGCGTCGGCGCCCGCGTGGCCTGGCGGTGCCTGGCAGCGGGCGCCGTACCCGCGGGCCTGCCCGCCGCCGAGGTCGCCAAGTTCGCCGAGCTGACCTTCGCCTACATCGACGAGCTCTCCGCCGCGAGCGCCGCGGGCCACGCCGACGAACTGGCCGCCCGGGGCAGAGCCCACGAGCGCCACCTGGAACACCTGGCCCGCGACCTCCTCGCCGGCGCGAGCCCGGACGTGCTGCTGGCCTCCGCCCAACGGGCCGGTTGGCAGCCTCCGGTTTCGCTGACCGCGGTCCTGCTGCCCGCCGCCCAGGCCCGGCCCGCCTACCGCGACCTCGACCCGAGCACCCTCGTCCTCGACGACCTGCCGGACGCCACCGGTGTGCTGCTCGTCCCCGATGCCGACCGATCCCATCTGCTGCGGCAGCTGACCGACCGCACCGCCGTGGCCGGCCCGGCCCGGCCATGGACTCGTGCGTCCGCCTCCTACGCACGAGCCGCACGCGCGCGCTCCCTGGCCTGCGACATCCGCGACACCGAGGACCACCTGCCCGAGCTGGTGCTGAGCGCCGACATGGACGCGTTCGCAGACCTGCGTGCCCGAGCCCTCGCACCATTGCGGACCTTGCCCGTCGCGACCGCACGGCGGCTGGAGGAGACGTTGCGGGCGTGGCTGCTGCACCAGGGCAGACGGGACGAGGTGGCGGCGGCGCTGTTCATCCATCCCCAGACCGTCCGGTACCGGATGTCGCAGCTGCGGGAGCTGTTTCCGGACCTCGCATCGCCACACCGGGTCCTCGAACTGACGCTCGCGCTCGGTCTTCGGGCCGGCTGACGAGTACCGCCTCGTGCCCGGTGCCGTCAACTGGCTCACGCGACCCGAGCGAAGCAGAGGCAACAGGATGAAACCGGCGCCTTTCCCCGCTGCTCGTCATCGACACCGCATTCTGACCGCGGGCGACGCACACCCCGCACCCCGAGTACCGCATCCGGGATCGGCTCCCCGAGCCCGCCGGCCCGCCCCACGGCCGCGCCGCACGATCTCGCAGCGCCTGCCAGGGCCGGCCACGGGCGGGGTCCGCGGACAGCCCGATCGTGACGCCCTCCGCAAGCTAAGGGCCGGTTACGCGGAAGGTACGCATTTCGTACGTGTTTGGTACGCCGTCACGCCCGCCCATTCCATGCCGAGGTGTCGTAGTGCGTCGAGCTGCTCCACCGTAAGCCGGTCTCTCCTGGATTTGGTGTTCGAAATCCATACGCCCAGTCGTACAGGCACCGGTTCCGTTTCGCCGTCGACCTCGACCTCGACGACCGCGCCGCGCGGGACCGGCCTGTCACCCTCCTTCTCCACCCACTGTGTGAGGGCCGCAAGTCCCCGCTGGAACGCCGCCTGGGCCTTGCTCGGCCGCTTCGCTGCACGAGCGGCTTCCGGGGTGGGAGACGGCGCCTGGTCGCGCTGTACGCCCAGCTTCGACAGTCGCTGCTGCTGTTCGGTCGACAGCTGGGCCCAGGTGCCTGGGTTCTTCTGCCGCTTCAGCCATCGTCCGATGTCATCGCCTTCGAACAGCACCCCCGGTTCGATGGTCGGCAGGGCGCCGTCGGCGTCGACCAGGTCCGCCAGGACGCGGTAGTGCCGCTGCCAGTCCAGCGGCCAGGGGCAGTTCCAGTCCTCGTCGACCGCAGCCAACTGCCGCGCGCGAACGGCGGCCCGCTCCGGATCCTTGCCCAGACCGCCCTTCCGGCGCAGGTTCGCCATGTGCTGTCCGACCGGCACCGGGCCGCTGCCGGCCGGGTCGTCCCACACCGCGTCCTGACGCGGGGCGAGGTGCCCGGTGGCCCGCCGGTAGGACCGGAGCGCGGCGAGCTTGGCCTCCCAGGCTTCCTCGCCGGGCTCCCAGACCATCCCGGCCTCCGGCGCGTCCAGCAGGGTCTTGCGCCGCTCCTCCAGTCCACCGGCCCGCAGCGCCTTGCGCTGCTGGTGGACCCACCGCCCAAGCGGAAAATCCTTCGTGACCCCTACTTCCACCTCGACGTCGTAGGGCACGGCGTAGAGGCCGGTGATCTCGTTCTCCTTCCGCCAGCGGAGCAGGGCTTGGTAGCCCTCCAGCCAGACCAGGGACTCGGGCCGGTACACCCGCGTACGGAGGAAGGCCGCGATGGTCGCGGCGTCGCGCGGGCTGGAGAAGTGCAGCAGGGCGGCTTCGGAGGCGGTCGGAGTGTCGTCCTGCTCCTGGTCCTCGCCGTCACCGTCGCCGCCGACCCCGACGATCCGCCCCTCTTCGTCGCGCCGGATGTGGACCTTGCGCTTGCCGCTGGTGAGCGCGCGGGAGGCGAGCTGCTCGACCAGGCGCTCATCATGCGAGCGCAGCCCCTGGAGGACCGCTACAAGAGGGCGGAACGAGGCGCTGGCGACCATGTCGGTCGGGTCCTCGCCGGGCTCCAGGAACACCGGCACGATGATCCGCGCGACCTTCGTACTGCCGTCCTTGTTGAGCCTCAGCGCGCGGCCGATGTTCTGCACGATCTCCACCTGCGAGCCGCGGGTGTCGGCGAAGCAGATCGCTTCCACGCCCCGCTCGCCGGTGATGTCTACGCCTTCCCCGAGCACGCGAACGCTGGCGAGGAAGGCGCGGTGGACTCGGCGCCCGGCGGCGTCGATGCCGTTGGCGAACTGGCGCAGGACTTCGCGGCGTTCGGTGACGAGGTGGTCGCCGCACAGCCATGCCGACCACACGCGGTCCGGGGGTACGTGGCGGCCGGCCTCGAGTTCGTAGAACTCCGCGTCGATGGAGGACTTCGGCAGCTTGTCCGCGGCCGCCAGGTCCTCGTCGAAGGCGTCGTTCATGTACAGCGCGGCCGCCGTCTCGGGCAGCTTCTCCGCGAACGCGGCGGCCTCCTCCACCTTCTGGTGGAACGTCATGACCGTACGCAAGTTGTACGCCGCCGCGTGCTCCAGGAGCACGGTCTGCAGAAGCGCCAGGCGCCGGCCGCGCCGGGCTTCCTCGGACTCCCCGAGGACGGGGGAGGGGTCGCGGATCTCCAGGACGTCGATCTCGAACCCGGCGAGGATTCCGCGCTCGATCGCCTCCGACAGCCCGAGTTCTGCGATCCACGCGCCGTAGGTTCCCTCCGGGTCGTCAGCCATGGACGCGATCTCCAGCTCCTGGCCGTCCGCGCCTTTCTGCGGGCGGGGCGAGGCGAGGATGCGCGGGGTCGCGGTGAGGTAAAGCCGGAAGTCGGCGGGGATCCGGGCGTTGTCGTGGATCGCCGCCCACGGCCGACCAAGATCACCGGCGGTTCCGTGCGCCTCATCCACGATCGCGAAATCGAATGGGGCCATCTGCTGGCCGTAGAGCCGCTCTCCGCCTGCCAGGGCGGCTTCCAGCGGCCCGCGGACCTTCCGCTGGCCCTCGGATGCGTCGATGTCCTCGCGGTCCACGAGAGAGGCGTAGGTGGCGAACACGACCACAGGCCCGGACCCCGCCCACAGGGCGAGCTGGATGGGGTTGGTGGTGGTGCGCACCCGCAGCGAGTTCAGGACCGGGTCGTTCTCCAGCGAGCACACCGCGACCATCGGCGCCTGATGACCCACCAGACGCCAGGCCTGGGCTGTCTGCACGAGCAGGTCCAGGGCCGGCACGGTCACGAGGATCCGGCCGTTGGGGAAGCAGTCTCGTGCTGCCCAGGCGGCGGTGATGGTCTTGCCCGATCCGGTCGCCGAGACGAGGGTGCCGCGGGCGCCCCGGGTGGGAACAGGGGCGCGTTCGGGGCGGCCGGCCCAGGCGCGGATTGCGGCGACCGCGGTCACCTGGTGCTCGCGGAGGTGGATCATCCGAGCCGCTCCTCTGCGTGCGGGGCCGGTGAGGCTTTCGTGGTGGCGACGGCCGGCCGGGCCGTGGCGGCCTTGCGGCGGCGGTGTTCGCGTTGGGCTTGGGCGCGGGCGCATTCGCGGGTGCAGTACTTGATGCCGCTGGTGCGGTTCTGGCCGTATTCGGCGCGGCCGCGCTGGCGGACGAAGTCCCGCCCGCAGGTCTCGTTCGCGCAGATGCGGATGGTGGCGTCCTCGGCGAGGTGGTTGTACAGCTGGAGGAAGGCGGCGGAGAGGATGGACGGCTGGCGGTCGGTGAGGCTGCCCAGACCGACGCTGAAGGGGGCGAGGTTGTAGCGCAGGGCCGACCGGAGCAGGGCCAGCCGCAGGCCGAGGGCGGTGGATCGGAGCTCTTCCAGGGTTGTGGGGTAGCCGCTGTCGTCGTGGTCGTTCTCGGCTGCGATGTCGGCCAGGTGCTGTTCGGTGACTTCTGTTTCGACGAGTTCGTCCAGGCCGCCGGGGCGCCGGCATGCCAACCACGTGGCAATGGCGCCCTGGGCCTCGCTGATGTGGAGGCGCACGAGCTCGCCGTGCAGAGACCAGGGGCCATAACGGGGATGCTCACGCTCCTGGAGTTCCTGCAGACGGCTGTGCTCTTCGTAGTCCCAGCTGCCGGCCTCGATGCTGCCGCCCAGGTGCCCGTACTTGCTCATCCAACCGGCCACGGTGGCCAGGTCTGCCGGATCCACCTCCATCAACTCGCGCAGGTAGAAGTCGTCCGGCAACGACGTCCTTTCGACGGCCCGGTCGAGGTCCTGGACAGTCCACACGATCCAGTCACCCTCGGCCCGGACCCCGTGCATGGGTGTCATCTCCGGCAGGGGAACCGGCGTCCCCGGCCAAAGCGTGGGACGAAAACGTGGGTCTGCGTATGCCGCCATGAAGGGCATCATAACGGTGAGCACGTAGTACGAATAAGGAGAACGTTCGTATCACCCAGGGGTGAAGGTGTGGGAGGGGACGCCGTGGTGACGCCGTGGCAGGAGCGTAAGGCGGTCGGGGACGCACACGAGCAGCGCGTCGCGGCGGCGCTCGCGGCGCAGGGGTGGACGGTCGAACGCTGCGGGCAGGGCACCTACCCACCCGCGATCCGGCAGGCCCTGGCCTGCACCACCTCGGCGCTGCGCTGGTTCCCTGACCTGATCGCCGCCCGCGCCGGCGAGGTCGTCACGATCGACGCGAAGGACTGCCTGCCCAGCAGATCCTCCGGCCGGTACGCCGTCGCCGACGAAGCCGTCCACGCCGGCCTGCAGTTCATCGCCGCCAACCGGCCGACCCCGCTGTACTACGTGTTCGGGGACCTGCGCGTTTTGACCCCGGTCGAGGTCCTCCACTACACCGGCCACGCCGAGCGCCGGCACGACGGCGCCTACCGCCTGGTCAGCACCCGCCAAGCGCACTCCTTCGACGCTGTCTTCGGCCGCCGTCTGCCGTTGCGCGCGGCGGGCTGACCGCCCATAGAGCCGCCCGCGCAACGCCAGCAGGCCCGCGTCGCAGTCACCCAGGGCGGGGAAGCCCCGCTCATCCATGCGTCCCGGGCGGTCCGCGCCGACTGCGTTCAGCACGGACCGCGCCCAGCTTCACACAGAGACACCAGCGCGCTGGCTACCGGACCCGCTTCAGGCAGGTCCGCGGCACCTGGCCGCCCGGCACGATGCCCCACACGTTCCCGCCCCGGCCGCACTTGCGGTAGGCCGGACCGTGTTCGGTCCGGGCGATGGCAACGGTGCACGAGGTCACTCGGTCACCGCGGTGGAGGTAGTGGTGTACCGGGCTGTTGGGCGTGGCAACCGGACCGTCGTTCCACGCCGGTCGCCGTACTGCCACTGTCCGCCCCGTGACTTCCCACGTAGTCAGAAGATCACCCGGCCGTGGGTGAGCTGGGCCGGAGTTCACGGTGCTCTGGTCACTCGCCGAGGAGTGGTACCCGGGCGGCATCGAGATCGGTGCGGACGCGGTGTGGCCGGACGGGATGGCGCCACCGGCCGGCCGCATCTCGGGCGACGTCGACGGCCACTTCCATGACGACGTCGGGCTGCACCAGGTGCACATCGAGGGTGCGCTGTGTCCCCCACCCCGCGCTGAACGTCCACCCGTCCCAGGGGTGCGCGGCCGCGGGTGGGGTGAGCAGCTGGGCGAGGGCGCGGCCGGCAGTCTGGGACAGGGTGGTGCTGCGGCCGGTGCACTGCAGGCGCCCGGCGCGGTCGTAGCGGCCCAGCAGAACCGTGCCGGACGCGGCCAGCGAGCCGGTACCGCCCCCACGATGGCCTCCGTGGTCACCCTGATCTTGTACTTCCTCCACGAGCGCACCGGCCGGTACGGCTCGTCCAGCCTCTTGAAGCACAGGCCCTCCAGCCCGGCCGCCGTCCACTGAAGCCACTGCTGCGCGACGGTCGGGTCGGTGGTCGACGGACACAACGTCAGCGGCCCGGCCCGGCCAGGCCCCG
Organism: Streptomyces sp. DT190; assembly: GCF_049846985.1. Classification (NCBI taxonomy): domain Bacteria; kingdom Bacillati; phylum Actinomycetota; class Actinomycetes; order Kitasatosporales; family Streptomycetaceae; genus Streptomyces; species Streptomyces sp. DT190. The sequence continues at coordinate 24,129 of NZ_JBNCNM010000024.1, forward strand.
CTCGGCGAACAGTGCTTCGAGAGCTGCGCGCCGCTGCCGGTACGGCCAGCCGGTCAGGTCGCTCTCGCCCTGGTGGAGCAGGTCGAAGGCAACGTAGTGCGCGGGCCACTTGCCCGCGGCCTCGCTCGCGCCCCTGCCGCGGCGGGCCAGGCGCTGCTGCAGCCGCTCGAACGCCAGCCTGCCGGCCTCCCACACCACCAGCTCGCCATCGAGGCCGGTGTCCGCCGGCAGCTGCGCGAGGGCCGCGGACCGGATCTCGGGAAACGAGCCGGTCATGTCCGTGCCCTGCCGCGAGCGCAGCAGCACCCTTCCGCCGCGGTGCACGGCGAGTTGCGCCCGGTAGCCGTCCCATTTCGGCTCCGCCGCCCACCCGGCGGGCAGGGTGGGGCTGTCCACGGGCACGGTCAGCATCGGCTCAGGCAAAGACCACGTCATGCCGTGATGCCTTCCACGCGAGCCACCGGCAGACCGGCCACCAGGGCCGTGGTCACTCGGGGCGCACTCACCTTGGTGACCTGCTCCGCCCTCTGACGTGCCCGGTCCTGCAGGAAGCCCTGCGGCTTTCGGCCACACTGCATTCCTGTGGGCGGTCTGGAACTCGTCATGTCATGGGGCTCCCGGAAGGTGCAGATGGGGGAAACGGTTCCTGGGTGGCGGGTCCCGATGGCGGCCGTCCCGGGCTGACTGGCTGGGAGTTCACCGCCACGGCCGTGGTTCTGTGGCAGGAAGTGCATGGTGCCATGGAAGGGTTTGAGTCGCTTCACGCCGGATTGCACCGGAACGGGACCTTGCTGGCCATGCTTCTTCGTGGGCGCCGACACGGTACGGGCGCTGACGAACAGAAGGGCAGTCACATCATGAGCATGATGCAGTCCGGCAAGATCGCCCTGAGCTCCAATCACCCCACGGAGAAGACGGGCGGTAAGACCAGCACCTTCACACGCGTCAACTTCCCGACGCCGTTCCCGGCCGGCTCCGAGGTGATCGTGCAGACCACCGTCCAGACCTTCAACGGCCCCCAGACCCCGGGTGTACGGCTCCACGACGTGAACGAGACCGGCTTCCTGATCAGGCTGAACGAGGTCTACAGCTCGGAGACCGGCACGGCCGACGGCCTCCACGCGGAGGAGATCATCGGCTGGACCGCCTACACGGTCTGACCTCCCGGCCGTCCTCCCGGCTACGCACCGCGCTCAACGACGCACCGCGCCGGCCTCCCGGCCGCGCGCGGTGCAGCTGGCTGTCGGTGCTCCGAGCGCCGCGCATGGGGCTCTGCAGCATTCCGCGGGCGCCCGGTTGCTTCCGTGTGATTGCGGTCAGCCATCAGCGGCATGGCCCATACGATGGCCGGTGTGACAGCCCGCCGCGCTCTCGGCTCTGGCCCGCAGGACGCGCGCAGCGTCCGTGCCTCGCAGGCCGACCTCCTCGACGCACTGCCAGGAGTCCGTCTCCCTGATCTCGCTATGCCCTGGTCAAGGCTGCGGATCCAGCCTGACAGGGGCGCTTTGCTGCCAACAGCCGCGAATCGGCCCGCCGCCCAAACCCCCTCGCACTACACCAGGTGGTGAAGGTGCCTGGAGTGGAGGGCTGGCCTGATGTTGGTGACGATCAACGTGGCGGTTCTGCTGGCGGTCATCATCATCCTGCGGCTGCGTCGGCGTACGCAGGCGCGCAGCCGGAACGACGAGAAGCTGACCGTTGTCATCGTGCTGGTCTTCGGGGTGCTGATCGCTCCGACAGCGTTCGGACAGTGGATCCTGGACGTGGTCGTTCAGATCGTGCAGGGCGTTTCCCAGACAGGGCGCTGAGGCGGGACACAGCCGGCCTGCCGCCGGCGAGGGAACCGCTCGTCACCCGCCCGTGGCCCTGCAGGAACAGCGGAGGGGATCGGCGGCCGGACGGGTCAGACCAGGCGGCCGGTGATGTCGCCGCCCGGGTCGTCAGCCAGCACCACTGCGGCCTTAATCCGCTTGCCCACGGGCTCGCGGTGCACCTCGATGCTGCGGCAGACGGCCATCACGATCTCCAGTCCGTGCTGACCTACCCGGTCCGGGTCCGCGGCCTTGGCGACCGGCAGGACCGGTTCGCTGTCCCACACCGTGACCTCTACAGCTCCGTCGCTGATCTCCAGCGTCAGCAGGCACGGGCCCGGAGCGTATTTGCGGGCGGGCGTTGGTGACCAGCTCGCTCACCACCAGCTGGACTCAGAGAGGCGCTTCGGAGGTCGGCGACCAGCTGGAGATCACACGCTCGCCTCCTGCTGCGCGCTCGGCGAGGACGATTCGGGCGTCGTTGATGCCGCCCCACAAACCGATCCATGACCGGTACTGGTGCTCCTCGCCCGATGCGCCGGAAGTCCTGTGCCGCTTCGTGGGGAGCACAGACCGATGCTCATGTCGATAGCCCATGGGTGGGACAGTGTGCCCGGCCGAAGCGCCCCCAGCCGAGCCGGATCCGCCGCGCCCTTACAAGGCAACGGGAACTGAAACCGTGATTTACTGGCTCGTTTGACATTAAGACAAGTATTCGCCCCTTTTATCGCGGTCATCTCGTCGCTCAGTGTCGTAGGGCAACAGCGGCTCGACGGAGGGGACTTCATGGCGGATTGGGTAAAGGTCAACGGCGGTCTCTCGGCCATCTCGGCGGGGTCCAGGACGACGGTGTGGGGTGTGAACTCCGCGAATGCCATCTACCGGTACACGAACTTCGACGGCAGCCCCTGGGTCAACATTCCGGGTGGGCTGAGCGACATCGGTGCCGCGGCGGACGGCACCGTGTGGGGCGTCAACAGCGGCCACCAGGTCTTCCGGTACACCGGCGACCAGAGCACGACGAACTGGGTGGGCATCAACGGCAGCCTGGTCCGCATCGACGCGGGTTCCCGGACGAACGTGTGGGGAGTTGACTCCGCCGGCGCCATCTACCGGTACACCAACCACGACACCAACCCGTGGCTCAAGATCCCCGGAGGGCTGAGCGACATCGGTGCCGCGGCGGACGGCACCGTGTGGGGCGTCAACAGCGGCCACCAGGTCTTCCGATACACCGGGGACCAGGACAGCTCGAACCCGTGGAAGAGCGTCAACGGCAGCCTGAAGCGGATCGCAGTGGGCTCCCGCACCAACGTGTGGGGCGTCGATCCGGCAGGCAGCATCTACCGGTACACCAACAACGACGCCAGCGGCACCAACCCCTGGGTCAACGTCCCCGGCAACGCCACCGACATCGCCGCGGGCGCCGACGGCACCGTGTGGCACGTCAACAGCGCCGGCGCGATCTACAGGTACACCGGGGACCAGCCAAGCTGATCCAGCCCCGGCATCCGTGCGGGCCCCGACAACAAGTCGGGGCCCGCACGGATGCACCCCCCGGAGTTCAGCAACAGGCACTGTGACAGCCGGGTCTGGTCGCGTCAGCTGCGGAAACCCGAGCTCCAGGTGCCGCCGTTCTTCCGCGTCGATCACCTGCCGGTGATCGCCACGAGGCGGGCAGCGGCTGTCCGCAGCGAGGTGGATCTTGGTGGCCAGCCCGCCGCGGGGCCGTCCGAGGGCATGGTCGTCCGGCTCGTCGGCCGGGCCCCTTTTGACGGGCCCCGGCGGTGTGCTGGACAGCTCGCGGTGGCGGGCGCTGTCCGCGGGAGAAATCGCGGGCAGCGTGCTGGCGGTGCTGCGCTGTGACCAGGCGGCCCGGCGACCTGGCCGACGGCAACCAGATACACCTCACCACCGTGACTCGGTGCGTCAGGGAAGTCGTCGTGTCGGTCTGCTGGCCGCCCGCGCCCCACGCCTGACCGCGCACTGAAGAAGACCACCGGAAAGGACTGCGGAGTCGCGCTGCTGGACGGCACGCTGATCCGCACCCGGCGCAGGACCAGGAAGGAGAACCGGAAGGGCAGCAGGCCGCGACGCCGCGTCGCTCCGGCCGGCGCTCGCCGGTCTGTTGGATCACCGGGTGGGCGAACATCAAGCCCCCGACAGCAAACGTCAGATGCATCTTTTCTACCGGGACGGGTGGCATCCGACTGAACATGTCGTGCCCTGTGACTGCCTTACTTAGCGTAAAGGCATGACAACTCCAGCAAGTTACCGGCAGGGCTCGACATGGCTCCAGACCAGCCCGGTCGACTTCAACCACTCACTCACCGGTGCCGACAGGACCGACGAGCGGATCTCCGAGATCCCGGAACTCACGATCCCCTTCCCCGGAGTGTGGGAGATCTCGTACCACGCCCGCTCATACACCGGCGGGACCGCAGCGGCGAGCTTGCTCGTCCGTACTGCACTGTTCAAGAACGGCCAGGTCATCCCCGGCACAGAAGCACTGACCGGTGGGAGCGTGGGAATGCAGACCACCCCCGGGCAGACGATACTGGAGAATTTCACCATCGGAGACGTCATCACGCTCCACGCGTACCGCATCGGGACGGGCAGCGCCCAAGTCATCAGCAACGCCGACGGACGTACAGGAGTCATGGCGCACTGGGTGAGCCCCGGGTTCTAGGGCCTGTTGTGGCAGTGCTGGTCGCAGCCACTCTTTGATGGCTGCGACCAGCACTGTCGCACCTCCGCCTATTCGGACAGTGCCTCTTCGCGGGTTTCGCGAATATCGAGAAACTCGTCGATACCCACAATCTGAAAGGTGCGCATGACGGTCGTGCCCACGCTTACCAGGCGCAGCCACCCGCCGACTTGGGCGAGGGAGCGGTGGGCGGTGATGAAGAGGTTGATGCCGACGGAGTCCATGAAGGTCACCTGCCGCATGTCCACGACGACACGGGGACTGGGTGTGCCGGAGGGGTCGAGGGCCTGGTGCAAGACGTCACCGGTGTCGTGGTCGATCTCCCCGGCCACGGTCAGCACGCGGATCCCGTCAGCGGTGGAGGCCGTGACGGACAGACGGCCCGCCGGCACGGCCTGCTCGGCACCTGGCGTGTTGTCCTCGTCCATGCCGGTGATCCTGGCACACCAGAGCCTGCGCACCGAAAGGCCGTCACCAGGCCCCGGCCCAGGCCCTGAGATGATGTGACGATAGCGTGAAGCCGCCGGCCGACCAGGAGGCCTTCAGGCCTTATCCCACGGGCACGGGGTACGTGCCGGGACGTGAGCATGCTCCTGAAGGCGGCGGCAATGGATTCCACACAGGTGGACGAGGACGGCATCACGCCCGACACGGTCATTCAGGCCTCGGTGGCCCTGGACGGCGACGGCGCGGACATCGCCCACGCCCGCCGCATGGCGGCCGGCTTCCTCACCCGCGTCCAGGCCGAGCACGGCCTGGACGTCTCGCAACGCGCACTGGACCTGACCCAGCTGGTGGTCAGCGAGCTGGTCACCAACGCCCGCAAGTACGCCCCCGGCCCGATCCTGCTGGACCTGCGGATCGTCGGCGACCTAGTCGAGGTCGAGGTGTGGGACTCCGACCCGACCTTGCCGATAGCCCGCGCCGCGGACGCCGGACGGGTCGGCCAGCACGGCCTGGAAATCGTCATGGCCGTCGCCCAGGGCTACGAAGCCCAACGCGAGCCGGTCGGCAAACGCATCACCGCACGCCTCGCTCTGGCCGACGACCCCGACGGCGCCATCAACGGCCGGCCCCCGCTGTAGGAGCTCTACCCCCTGGCGGTGCTCGAACCAGGCCCACGGACGCACCCGGTTGCCGGGTGCGCGCACCAGCTGCTCGACCCGGCCGCGCTGCCAGACGACGGCTGCCGAAGGTTCGGCACGGGCGGCACGCCCCTTACATGGGAGCGGCCGGTGCCCAGTCCGCCGAAGCGGGTGGCAAGGGCACCGGCCAACCAAAGACCCTCACGAAGAGGACTCGGCCCCAGCATATCGGGCCCGTAGCCCCTAGAGATGATCTCAATTGGCGTTGAGCGGCGGCCGTGGCTGCCGGGCTGGGGCCACTGGATGAGTCCGGTGGCCCCAGCCGGATGTGGTCAGCGAGGGTCGTTCAGGCGGCTGCTGATCTGTTCGTGGAGTTCGTGCGGCAGGTGGATGGCCCAGCGGTCGGCGGCCTCGGCGGCCAGGTCGCGGCTCCAGCGCCAGCTGTTGCGTGCCGCCGTGCGCACCTCCTCGTCGCGGGCGGTAGCCGTGGTGGTGGCATAGCGATGGCGGTCGGTCTCGGGCAGGTCCTGTTCGAGCGCGCGGCTGGGGGTGAGCCAGTGGGCCGTGCTGTTGCGTAACAGGCGGCAGAGCTGGAGTTGCTGGGGCGCGATGACGGTGTGCAGCAGGGCGTGGGCGCGGGCGATCTCGCCGCGGGCCAGGACGTGGGCGAGCATGAGCGTCCAGTTGGTCAGCTCGTATGTGAGCTGCTGGGCGGTGGTCACCGGCTCGGGCGGCTGGAAGGTGGCCAGCTGCCGGGCCGCCTGGGTGAGCCGGCCGGTGCGGTCGAGCAGGACGGCGTCGTCGGGGCGGGGCAGGTGCACCATCCCTTGCCAGGTGGGGACTTCGTCGATGCCGGGACCGGCCGGGGTGAGGTGAAACTCGCCGCGCATCAGGTCGTCGAAGACGACGGCGAGGATGCCGTACATGTTGGTGTAGGAGAGCTGGAGCGGTGCGAGCTGCGCCAGGAAGCCGGGGCCGTCGAAGTCGGCGAGGCGGTCGTCCTGGATGTAGAGGTACGCCTCGATGTCGGAATGGGCGTCGGCCTCCCCCACGGTCCACGAGCCGTAGAGCAGTACGCCCTCCAGCCGGGCGTCGGCGTGGGCGAGCTGTCGCAGGCGTACGATGCGGTCGTCCAGGGCGGAACGGGCAGAGTGAACGGACATGGTGTGGTCGCGTCTCCTGAGGTGAGCGTGCGGGCACGCTGACGGGGCCCGGCATCTGCCGGGCGGATGTTTGTGGACCGTCGCGGCCCGCTCAGGAGAAGTTGCCCATGATCGAGATCATAGGGCACGGCTCAGCCGCCAAGTCGGCGGAAGCACGGTGCGCGGTCGGCCCGGACTGCGATGTGTCGGCTTCATGTCGGTGAGTTGGTGGCAGTGAGGGTAGGTCAGGTAGATCGTGTTTTTGCAGGTCTCTGGCTTTTGGCGGTGGCTGGCCGCTGACACGAGATGGTGCTTTGTGCTTTGGCGGCTGACGTGGGGCGGTACATCCGCAGGTGGCTGACTGTCATGACGGCGGCACATCGCACTACGTGCTCGGCAAGCGCGACGAAGAGGGCTTCTACGCCGTCACCGTCGACCAGATCCCGGCCGGAACCGTCCACCGCCGTCACGGCAGCTGGTACGCCACCATGCCCGGCCACCCCGTCCAGCGCGCCGCCGACCGGCACCAGGCCGCCGCCCACCTCGTCACCCTCATCGACCAGGGCAACCGCCCCACCGGCCCCGCCCCGGCACCGCGCACCCCGGCCAGCCCCATCGAAGGCCTGCGGGCCACCCGCTCCTACTCCCACCTCGTGCCTCAACTGCGCCTGAGCCTGGCGAACCTGGTCCGCGCCGCCGAGGCCATGGCCCGTCTCGCGGAACTCGGCTGGGAGCCGCTGGAGGGCTACCCCGGCGCCGACCAGCCCTGGCTGATGCAGTGCCGCCTGTGCGGCTGGAAGGGCCGCCGCTTCTGGAGCCACCTCCGCGGCCGCAACGGCGACGGCATCCCCCGCCCCGTCACCCGCCACCCCGGCTGCAAGCCCGTCTCCGAACACGCCCAGGCGCTCAGCGACCTCGCCGCCCTGCGCACCAGCACCTGCCCCTGCCCGCCCTTCCCCGACAAGCACCCGATGGACGTCGACGCCTGCCTGGACGTCCTCACCTCCGTCCAGGCCGCCCTGGACGGCAAGGCGCACATGTCCGCAGCCATCCACGCCCGCAGCATCCTGGAGCCCTGCTGTGGCGTACCTGTTGCGCAGGCTGATTGATCTTGGTTGTGACCTGCTGTTGCTCAGCTGTACCGAGTGGTACGTCTGTATCCCAGGGGAGGCTTGCGCCGGACCGAGGCGTTGGGGATGGGCGATGCGTGGGTTGAGCTGGCCGTTTTCTCTGCGCAGTGAGCTGAGCGTCGTGCCGGCTTTTGCGCAGTGTGGTCGGCGCGCCTATAGGCAGGGGGAGTTGCGGCTGTTCCCGGCTGGTGGGAGCGGGTTGTTCAGCGGGCGTGCAGGCGTTGCCAGAGCAGGTCGTGGTCGGCGGGTGCGAGGCGGGGCAGCCGGAGGCGGTCGGCCAGGCGGTGGAGGAAGGCGGTCTGCTGCGCGCGGGTCAGGGGGTGCGGGGGCAGGCGGTCAAGGGCCGTGGCGAGGGTGAGCGTCTCGGGATAGGTGATCAGGTCCCGGCAGGTCAGAGCTGGGGAGGCCGGGCCTGGGGGGATGTGGGGGTTGGCGTTGGTGAGGCGGTCAAGGCGTGTGAGCCACCGCTGGTGCAGGTGCTGTTGGTGGTCGTACCAGCGTGTCGTGATCGTCGATGCCCAGCTCAGGGAGGCTGGGGTCGCGCGGCGGGCTGTGGGGCGGGGCCGGGTGAGTTCGGGGACGGGGCGGACGTCGAGCGGGGCGGGGTGCCGGGAGTCGCTGGAGGCCTGCTGGTGGCGGGTGCAGATCATGATCCGGGGCGAGTTGGACGCTGGGTGGATCCATGCTGGGGCGGCTTGGTGCGGGCTGCGGCGGATGGTGCAGGCGGTGCAGGCAGGCAGCGGCTGCACGGCGGGCGGGACGGGCTGCCAGCGGGCGATGGCGGCGCGGGCCATGCCGATGGAGGCGGGTGGGGGCTGACGGGCCAGCGCGCGGGTGAGGTGTGCAAGCGGGATGCGGGTGAAGGCGGACAGCCGGTGAGCGGCTTCGGCGCTGAGGTGGATGTCGGTGGCGGGCGGGGACGCGAAGGTACCGGTGGTGGCGATGTTCAGGCCGTCCAGGAGCTGGGCGGCGGTCAGTTGGTAGGTGCCTGCGAGGCGGGTGAGGTAGGAGGCGGCTGACTCGCGGGGCAGGGGCCTGATCCGCAGGGCGCCGGGCTGGGACGGCCACATCGTGCGTGCCCGCACCACAGGGCTGCTCCAGGCGTGCGCGGTCACCGGCTGCTGGGTCGGGTGCGGCGGCTCGTCGGGGTTCGGGGCCGGTAGCGCTCCTCGGCGAGGTGGTCCAGCGCGATGGAGTCCAGCAGTGTCTTGGTGATGCGTTCTTGGCCGTCGAGGAGAGCTTCGATGGCCGCCTGGCGGATGAGGCGGGAGAGGCTGCCGATGCGTCCAGCGGTCCGTTCGTGCAGGTAGGGGGCGAGCCTCGGCAGGCTGCCGGTGCGGTGGGCGTGCAGGTCGAGGGCCGCTTCCAGCGCGGCGATGAGCTCACGGAACGGCTCGCGTGATCCGGCGCGGGCGGGCAGTGCCCCGCAGTCGATGAGTGAGGCGCGTCCGGCCAGTTGCGCGCCGCGGACCCCGCTGAAGACAGTGCTGGCGGTGACGTCGATGCCCGCGTACACGAACGTGGCGCCGACGCGCTCGGTGAGGTCCTTGAGCCAGTCGGCGGCCTCCGCGCCGTTGGAGGTGCGGGGGTTGAGCCGGTGGATCTCGTCGATCAGTACGAGCTTGACGCCGGCCGCGGTGTAGGTGTGGCAGACGGCGGTCGTGATCTGCGCGGTGGTCATGCGGGTGGTGACGGGGATACCGAGATAGCGGGCGAATTCGCAGGCCAGGGTCTTGGCGGTGGCGCCGGGCGGCACCAGCACATACGCCACGGGCACGCTGGTGTCGCCCGGGGCGGCGCGGCGGGTGTGTGCCAGGTGGCAGGTCCGGCCGACCTCGAGCAGTGCGGTGGTCTTGCCGGTGGTGGCCGGCCCGGTGACGATCAGGGACGGGCGGGCGGTGACGCTCTGGCTGCGGCCGAGGATCATCAGCGTGCGCACGTTGCGCGAGAGGCTCTCGATGGCAGGGGTACGCACGGTGACGAACTGCGAGTGGTAGGCCAGGCGTTCCTCCAGCGAGCGTGCCGGCTGGCCCGGCTGCGGGGGAGCGGGCGGGGCGGCGTGGGCGAACCGGGCGAACGCATCGAAGGTGGTGACCGTCCCGGGGGAGGCATCCTCGGCGGCGGGTGTGGTGTGGGGGCTGGTGGTCACCAGTGCTCGGCCTCCTCAAAGGCGTCATACAGCGCGTAGCGGCCCACAGGCGCAGAGAGCTCCTCGCCCCCGGCGAGGTGCCCGTCAGCGTCAGGAGAGTGGGCTTCAAGAGCGTCGAGACTGTCCTCGGCCCGTAGGTCGTCATCTGCCGTCTGCACCGTGCTTGTCGCCGCCGCGTGGCCCGCCGCTGCGGCGGGTGCGCCGGTGCCGGGCAGGGGGCGGGCCCGGCGCAGGACCTGGTCGGCTGCTTCGGCCAGGTCGGCCTCGTGCCGCTCGCGGTCTGCGCGCTGGTGGAGGGCAGCGCGGATGTGGCGCCAGGCGGTCTCGTTCATCGGGGCATGGACGTGGTCGCGGTGGATCCACGGGATCTCGTGCAGGCGCCCGTCGGGCAGGCGGATGTAGACCTGCCGCACGTCGTGCGGGTTGAGGTGGACCTCCCACTTGCCGCCGGGATGGGTGGGGCAGGGCCGGCCGCGGTGCTCGTTCAGGACGGCGTGGTCGTAGGTGCGGTAGTTGATACGGATGCCGCGGCCGGTGATCGGGTGGAAGCGCACGGGCAGCAGTTCCGTGTAGTCGGCCCCGGTCAGCGGCAGCGGCACATACCCGCAGGTGCCCAGCAGCGCGCTCCACATTTCGTTCGGGGCCAGCGCCTTCTTCGGCAGGACCGGGTGGCGCAGCCCGTCGTGGGGGCGGTGCTGCCAGCACGCGGTGACCCACTCATCCAGCAGCTCCTGCAGCTGAGCCACGGTGAAGTGCGCCTCGTCCTCCACCGCGTCACCGCGCTCGAGGACGTGGGAGCCGGTGTAACCGGCGACGTGCTGCGCGAACAGCGAGTTGATACTCCCGAACGTCCGCTCGACGGCGCCCTTGGCGGCCGGCGAGCGCGGCGGGGCGGGCTGCACACTGACGCCCAGGGTCTCGCAGGCGGCCAGGAACGCCAAGGAGACGAACACCCGCCCGCGGTCAATGACGATCGTCTCGGGCACCACCACCGGCCGCGCCGCCGCCTGCTCCAGTCGCGCATCGAGGGCGAGCAGCCGGTCGTAGGGGACGGACGCATGGGCCAGGCGCAGATGTTCGGGCCAGCCGGGCCGCGCCGGGTGGGGCACGGCCATCTCCGCCAGCAGCAGGGCCGCGTCCACCGCCTTCGTGCTCTCCTCGCGCAGCACGGCCGCCACCACCGACCGCGTGGCCACGTCCAGGGCGATGGTCAGCTCCGGGCGCACCGGGCGGCCGTCCTCGCCCACGGCCATCACATCCAGGAGGGTGGTGTCGACCTGCACCAGCTCGCCCGGCCGCAGCGCCACTGTCGGCGTGAACGGCCGCACCGGCGTGGTGGTGGCGGTGCGGGCGGGGCGGCCGGGATGCTCCAGCGGGTCGGCCAGTACCCGCACCAGCCGGTTGAACGTCGACGGCGGCGGCACTTTCACCACCCCTGGCCCGTGGGTGTCGGCCAGGATCTGCCCGGCCAGCTGCCGCAGCCCCTTCAGGGTGCCCTTGGACCGGCCGCGCTGGCGGCGCAGCGCCTCCAGAACGGCGGCCACCACCCGCTCATCGGCCCGCCCCGTCGCACGCGACGGCTTGCGCTGCGGGATCAGCCCCATGAGGCCGCCCGCGTGGTAGCGGGCGCGCATGCGGCGCACGGTGGCCCGGCTGACCTGCGGCCAGCCCAGCTGTGCGAGTTCGTCGGCCTTGGCCTGCTCCCGCTCGGCCATCGACTTCCGCTCGGGGTCGTATTCGGGCCGGGGCATCCCGCTGCTTGCCGGACCGCCGGGCAGCCCGGTCTCGATCTCGCGGATGTGCCGCTGCCAGGCCAGAGCCCGCTCCCGCTCCCGTGCGGGCACCGACTCCATGAGCCCCCAGGGCACTACCCCGGGCGCGGGTGAGTCCACCACCGCGAACGTGGGGTCGGCGAACAGGAACGAGGCCAGCACCGACGCCGTCTGCCCGTCCTCGTCGACCAGGCGCACCGACGCACCGGCCACGGCGGCCACCTGCCAGGCGCGGCCCTCGAACGTCACATACGCCCCCAGCTTCACCTGCCGGTGCCGGGCAGCGGCCACCGGGTGGCCGCCGTGCGCGCTCACCACTGCCCGGCCTCCGCCTGCGCGTCCCACAACCCGAACTCCTGACCGCCACCGGCGGTGCCGTCGGCAGCCGGGCCGCCGCCGGGTTCAGGCATCGCGTCGGCCACCTGACTCGTCGGCCTGACGGCTTGTGCCCGCGCTCCGGTGCCTGGGTCCGGTCCGGAGAATGTCCCGCCGCTCGTGCGGCCGGCGAGGACCTGTGTGATCCGGTGGTGCACGGTGGCGTCGAAGGGCCGCTGCGCATGCGCCTGGTCGGTCCAGGGCAGGGGGTGCAGAAGGCCGTCGGGCAGCCTGATGTAGACATGCCGCACGTCGTGGGGGTGGTGGTGCACTTCCCACCGGCCGTCGTCCGTGGTGGGGCAGGACCGCCCGCGGTGCTCATTCAGGCACTCCTCGTCATACCGGCGCCGCCCCAGGCGCACCCCTGCGTCGGTGACCGCCTTCCGGCACACCGGCAGCAGCTCGGCGAAGTGCTGCCCGCTCAGCGGCAGCGGCACCGCCCCGCTCGCACCGAGCAGCACCCGCCACATCTCATCGGGCGTCAGGGCCGCCCTGGGCAGCAGGGGATGCCGCAAGGCCTCCTGGGGGCGCGTGTGCCACCTCGCTGTGATCCACTCGTCCAGCAAATCCTGCAGGCGCGGCATGCTGAACCAGGCTCCCGCCGCTCCCGCGTCGTCCTCCCCGTGCCCGGCGACAGGCCGCGCGGCGTCGGCCAGACCGGCCGCGTACCGGGTGAACGCTCCGGCGAGCACGCCGAGCGTATGCCCGCAGGCGCCGGGCGCGCTGTTCCCCCGTGTATGGACGGATTCCACACTGACGCCGAGGCCCTCGCACACGGTGAGAAACCACGACGTGACAGCAGGCCCTGCGGCATCCAGGACCAGCGTCTCCGGTACGGCCGCCGGCCGTGCCGCCGTCGTCTCGAGGCGGGCCTGAAGCGGCAGCAGCCGCCGCGGCCAGTCCTCGTGCGCACGGCGCAGCAGCCCCGGCCAGCCCGCGCGCAGCGGCCGCGGCACGGCCATCTCGGCCAGCAGCACCGGCAATTCGGCACCGGACTCCTGCGGGTGCAGCACGGCGGCCAGCACGCAGCCGGTGGCCTCATCCACCGCGGCCGTCACCGACACCGCAACCAGACGCCCGTCCTCGCCCACCACCCGCGACCCCAGGCGGGCGGTGGCGACATGAACCCGCTCCGCAGGCCGCAACGCAGACGGCGGGCCGCCGCTTCGCCGCGGGCCGGTGGCGGTGCGCGCCGGGCTGCCCAGCGGCTCGGCCGGATCAGACAGAGCCTTCACCAGCCGGTACATCGACGCCGCCGACGGCAGCTTCACCCCCGGCCCATACCTCCCGACCACCATCCGCTCCGCCCGATCGATCACCTGCTTCACGGTGGTCGCCTTGCGGCCACGCAGGTCCCGCAGCGCCTCCAGCACCGCCGCCACCACCCGCTCGTCGGCGCGGCCGGTCGCCGATCGGGGGCGCACCGTCCGCTGGTCGACCAGCCCCATCAACCCCTCCTTGTGGTAGGCAAGGCGCCGCCGCTGCACCGTGTTCCGGCCGACCTTCGTCCAGCCCAGCGCGGCCAGCTCGGCGGCCTTGGCGTGCTCGCGCTCGGCGAGCGTGAAGCGCTGCGGATCGTAGGCAGGCCTCGGCTCGCCGCCGCTGCCCGCTCCGCCGGGCAGCCCGGTCTCGATCTCACGGATGTGCCGCAGCCAGGCCAGCGCCCGCTCACGGGCGGCCAGCGGCAGCGCCTGCCACACCTCGGCCGCCGGCAGATCATCGGCGCGCCGGCCGACGACGGCGAAGTCGTCGGCGGCCACCAGAAGAGAGGCCAGCACACACCCGGTGGCCCCGTCGTCGGCAGCCAAGTGCACCCGCCCATCGACCAGGCCGGTCACCTGCCAGGTGCGCCCCTGGAACTCGACCCGCGCGCCCACCTCAACACGCCGCCCGCCAGGGACGGCCGTCACCTGCCTGCTCAACGTGCCTGCTGCTCCCGCTCAACGCCTGCCGCCGCCGCGCCAGGCCAGACGACGGTGTGCTCGCCCAGCGGCCGGGACAGGTCCGCGGACAACCGCCCGCTCCACAGCGCGTGGTAGAGCACCGGCAGCGCGCTCAGGACCTCACCGGCCGCCGCGGCGGCCCCGGCCATCAACGGCCGCGGGGCGGCGAACGCCTCCAGCACCGCCTGCTCCAGCCCGCCCGCATCGCGGTAGCGGGGATGGCGGTAGCCGGCCAGCCACCGCACATTCGCCCCGAACACCCGCTCCGGCGGCACCAGGCGCCGGTAGGTGAACCCCACCGCCGCACACGCCGCGGCCAGCGCCACGGCCGCCCGCGCGGCACGGTCCCCGGCGGGCTCCTCGCTCGCGGGACAGTCGGCCAGCAGAGCGCCCCCGTCGGCGTAGCGGGCGAACACCTGCGGCACCCACGTCAGGATCCGCCCGCTGCCGGGATCGCGCCAGATCAACCGCACCGGCCGCGCCGACAGGCCCACCACCTGCGGGTCACGGTCCAGCAGCATCAACTGCGTGCACATCGCCTGCGACCCGTGCATCACATGCCCGGCCGTGGTGGCCGACCACCACCAGCCCGGCCCCCACCTGCGCCCGGGCACCACAGGAAACGCCGCCACCGGCTGGAGCTGCTCGAACCGAACGGCCACGGCGGCCTCGACCCAGCGGCGTTGTACGAGTGAGCCGTCCGCCCCGGCGAACTCTGCCTCCACCGCACCCGGTTCCGGCACCCGCAAGGCCCTGCCCGCGACGGCAGGTAAGCCGTCCTGGCTGCTGTCGATGATCACGTACTCCACACAACGTCATACCGGACACACCCGCAGGAGAACCGGCCGGTAACCGCAACTGCCGTGCCAAAAAGGCCGGTTGCCCCGCGCGGGGCCAGGATGCCGCCTTGGCGTGCCAGTGTCAGTGCAGGTTTCTGCACTTTCCCGCCCGGCCGCCCGCCGTGTCGCGGCGGGCGGGCAGTGGCCCGGGCCCGCCCGGTCGCCGCTACCCCAGAGACGACAGCGCCCATCCCGAGTCGTCCTCGTCGGAACCGAACCGGATCAGGGCGCCGGACGGCATTGCCGCACCGCGTGCGAGCGTATCGACGAAGGAATCAGCGAGCGCGTCGACCCGCTCGCGCCCAGTACCCTGGCCGTCGTCGTAGATGCCGGAGTCGAGCCACAGAGGGTCGCGGTGTCCCGTGACCTTCAGCATGATCTTGAACGTCTCGTAGTCGTAGGGCGGATCACTCACGGTGACGCCCAGGACGGTGTCGCCGCGCACCAGGTCATTCTGAACGCGTACCCACACATCGCGTTTGGCCACTGCCCCCCCCAATTCCCGCCCTGTCGCATCAGCAGCCCGAGCGTAGCCGCCCCGGGCCCTCTCTGGCTGAGCCGGACAGGGCCCGGCCGAGGAAAGGCTCAGCCCGCGTGGCCTTCATACGGGCCCTCTGCAGCCCGGGGCCTGGCGGCGGCCCGGGTCAGGAGTGGCGGAAGCCGCGGTCGGGGTCGCGGGCCTGGCGGGGGCGGAAGGGCTTGAACCAGTCCGCGGCGGCCAGGTTGGCAATTCCGAGGGCCTGATTGATCTCGTTGCCCCTGTCCTCGATCCCATCCAGAGAGGCGTCGAACAGCATCAGTACGTCGTGGTCCTCGAACAGGACGGTCGAGCACCAGTCCCAGTCGAAGTCGCGGCGGTCCTCACCCAAGCCCGCCACTGTTTCCGCGACCAGGCGCGGCCGGTTCCGCGTCAGCGACTTGGCCCGGTCGATGCCCAGGTGCAGGGCCATCTCCTCGCCGGTGCACTGGGGGCGGACGGTGCCCGTCTCGGCGAGGTCGGCGGCCAGGTCGTCGAAACAGCGGGCCATCTGCCGCCGCCACTGGTGGTCCTGGCGGAAGGTGATCGGCGGCAGCGAGCCAAGGACGCGGCCCTGGCCACGCCCAAGCGGCGCATCGCCCACGGCGGCGACGTCCTGCCAGATCTGCTCGGACAGTTCCTCGAGCGCCACTCGCAGCACCGCGGCGGTGCGCGCGGTGAGCTTTTCATCCTCCTCGCCGTCCTCGTCCCAGCCGCCGGCCTCGTCGTCTTCTTCGTCCCACGCCCCCGGCTGGCCGTGGCGGGCGAGGGAGAGCAGCCGCATCCGCACGCGCTGCGCGGCCTCTTCAGGAGCGGCCAGGGCGTTGTCGATAATCTGCAGCTCCTCGGAGAACTCCCTGGCGCTCAACAGCGTGGCGGCCTCGGCGAGCAGGGCGGAACCCGCATCCGTGCAGGCATCCAGGCCGGGCAGAACCACGGCGAAGTAGTTGTCCGTCAGCCGGTCGATGACGGCGGCCACCACCACGGCGACGACCACCGGGTCGGCGAAGGCCTCCTCCAGCTGCAGCCCGTCAACAACGAGGACGCTGGAGGCCGACTCCACGAACTCCTCGAACTCGTAGGTGAACCGGCCCTCTTCGTCCAAAAGCTGGGCGGCCACCAGAGCCGGGAAGGACTGCTCGTCGGCCATCCGCTCGCGCAGGTTGTCTGACTTCCAGTACAGGCCGCGCACGGCCATCAGGCTCCCCACCGGTGTGCCGGCCGCGGTGATGCGCACCTGCCAGGTCTGCACCCCCTGCGCGGCAGGGTCCAGCAACTGGTGGGTGTGGTGAAAGTCGAGCGCCAGCCGGGCAAGGTCCGCCCCCGCTGCCGCCAAACCCGTTTGAGTGCTCAACGTGCTCCCTCGGCGCCGGTCCCCGAGCCGCCGCCTACCCGCGGCCCCACCTCAGCGTAGTGGCCGCACGCCTTCGCTTTTCCCGAAGCGGGCACCGTGCACCTCCAAGGGGGAACCCGGCCGGATCCGCCCTGCGACCGGGCTGCGGCGTGCAGCGGCTGAGAGACGGCACACCGGCCGCTGCGTGCGTCAGTCCTGATCCAGGCCCTCTGACACCAGCTCCGCCAGTTCCTGGACGGGCAAGCGGGACCACGCCGACACCTCCTCCACCGCCACCCCCGCGGCGACGGCTGCGGCGGCGGTGTCCACCAAGGCCTGGTCGATCAGGGCGGCGCTGCAGCTGAGGTGCTCCAGCAGTGTGCGGGCCACCTCGGCGGTGGTGCCGCTGTGTACGCCCCGCAGCTGCACCAGCTGCTCCTGGGCTTCGCTGATCATCTGCTCGATCTGGAAACGGTGTTCGGCGCTCACTGTGGCCCGCCACCGGGTGCGCGAGCCGCCTGCCTGCTGTTCGGCCGCCATGACGCGCAGCTGGCCGGCCATCGTGGCGGGCTGCTGTTCCCGCTGCAGCCGCCATGGATCGTCCCTCCACCCGGGCGGCCCGCCGTCACCGCGCCGCCGGCGGATGACCGCGCCCATCCAGGCGAGCAGCGGCCCGCCGTAGTCCACCGCCGACAGCGGGCCCAGCCAGTCACGTCCCACTCGCTCGCCCAGCCTGCGGCAGAACGCCCCGTCGGCGGCCAGCGGCCGCGGCCGCTGGCCACCGCTGTCCCTCCACGCCAGCTCGGCCATGGCCGGGTCCAGCAGCGCGTCCGCCACGGCCACCACCTCCGGGAAGATGACCGGATCCCGGCCCACGATGCGCCACCGCTCAAGATCCGTCCCCGCGTTGCCGCCCGCCACCTGGTGCAGCCTGTGCGGCCAGATCTCCTCACGCTCCCAGTGCAGGGCCTCCTCCCACCACCGGGCCACGACCGCGTGCGCCAGGGCGAACACCTCCCCGGGCTCCGCTCCGGCCCGCACCGCACGCCGAGCCACCCCCGCCCACCGCCGCTGCGCGGCCGCCACCTCCGGGAGACCGCGCAGGTCGAGGTGTTCCAGCGGCTGGTCGGCGTCGGCGTCCAGCAGCCACCGCCCGTGCCGGACGCACACCCGCCGCCAGCGCGGCAGATACCGCACCGCCCGCACCGTCTGCCCGGTGCGCCGCGCGGTGCACGACCGGCAGGCGAACGCCGCTTCGCCCGCCACCGCGCCCGCCGCCCGCCACCGGGCCTGCGCCAGGGCGGCCTCCCGGCCGGTGCCGATTTTGGGATCATCCACGGTGAACGCGGGCAGCGCGTGCGCCAGCACCGCTGGTTCGACTCCGCACAGTTCGGCGAGTACGGCCCGCCCGGCTTCGTTGAGCACGATCTCCGCATCGGCCCGCACACCGCCGCCGTCGTTGCGGGCGGGGGAATTGCGGCACGTCCACAGCCGCAGCACCCCGGCAGCCGGCAGGCCGTAGCGGTCCGCTGCCCGGCTGATCAGCGACGAGGTCAGCTCCCCGGCCAGCGGCACGGTCCGTAACGCTCCTGCTGTCACAGCTCTCCCCGACGCCCTTTCTGCTTCCTGCCCCGGCGCACTGACCGGCCTACAGCTCGAACTGCAGGTCGACGATGTCCTTGAGTTCCACTTCGAGGCCGTGGGCACGGCGGCCGCCGTCGCGGAAGTACACCTCACCCAACGCCTCGGCAGCGAGATCGCGGAGGTCGTCCTCGTCGACGCCTGCTTCCTGGGCTTGGAGGAGGCGGGCGGCGTGCCGGGGCGGCAGGGCCAGGGTGAGGTGACGCACGCGGGCGTCGTCGGTGCTGCCGGGGGCGGCGGTGTAGCCGAACCGGGCCTGGACATCGATCATGATGCCGCTCGTGGTGGCCGCGGCCTGTTTCGCCTTCGCCCTGATCTGCGGCTGCCAGCGTGACCGGACTTCACGCTCCAGCCGGTCGGCGAGCTCCGGCCGGGGCCTTTTGATCTGGTTCTTCACATAGCGTTCGACGGTGCGCTGGCTGATGCCGAGTAGCTCGGCCACGCGCCGGGTGCTGCGCTGGTGCTGCTTGACCAGGTACCGCATCTGCGCCCCGGCGGACTTGGGAACGGGCCGCGTGAACGCCCCCTGTAGCGCCTTGTCGAGTTCTTCCCCGACCGTGACCATCGCCTGTGACGCTCCCTATTCTCCGGTGTCCTTGGCGGTGACCTCGCCGGTCTTGATGTAGCGGGCGAGGTTGGCGACATGGCCGTTGGCGCCGAGCTGCTCAAGCACGTTGGCCCCCCACAGCACGCTCTGGGTGCCCTCGTGCTTGACCATTCCGGGCGAGACTCCGAGCCGGAACGAGCCCGGCACGGTCTTGCCGTCGGCGCCGTACGGCAGCACGTCCAGGGGGCTGGGCCCGTCGGCCGCGTACACGGCGCAGTCCGAGAGGACCGCGACCGGGTAGCGGCCGGTGGCCGCTGCCAGGGCGAGCATCTTGCGGTGCATGTTGACCCGGGCCCGGGAGATGACGGTCGCGCGGATGTCCGGCCGCCACGTCGGGCGGGCCAGGGCGGGCCAGGCCTGCCCCGGCTTCCAGCCGCCCCCGCGTGCCTTCTCCTGCAGCTTGCCGATGCCGCCCTTGACGGTCATCTTGACCGCGTCCACCACGATCCCCAGCTCCGGATCACGGCTCTTGTAGCCGTCCATCGCCTGAAGGAACTGGTGCGGGGACAGCTTCTCCGCGACGCCGAGGTCCGCCATGGTGGCGACGTAGGCATCGCGCAGCCGCTTGTACCAGCCGTCCAGGAACCGGCCGCTCTCCCGGCGCACCCACGCCTCGACGGGCGCGACGTCGTAGCCGAGCTCGACGGCGTAGGCCACGGTGGGGGTGGCGTACCAGGCCGGACCGGTGGGGCGCTGGCCGGTCGGCGTGAAAGGGCTGGGCAGCAGCGCGCCGTCAAGGTCGCGCCACTGCTTGCCGACCTTCACCCGGGACAGGTCGACGTGGGAGAGGTCGACCAGCCAGGAACCGGGCACCGCCGCATCGAAGACCGGGCGGTTGACGTGCACGGGCGGCGACGCCAGGCCGACGACGGCGCCGTTGGCGGCCGCACCGAAGGCGAGGTTCACATCCAGGCCGACCAGGTGCCGCTGCATGCACTCGGCATCGGTGAGGTCCCGCGCCCAGTCGTAGGCCTCCTCGAACAGCCGCTCGTCGGGCCCGCGCACGTGGAAGCGCGGCAGGTGAGCCAGGACGGGGTGCCCGTCGGTCGCCTCGCACGGCGCCGGGTCCATCGGCTCGGTGCCCAGCGAGCCGGGCCGGTGCTCACGATGCCGCCTGCCCTCCGCATCCGGCTCGCTCGCGCGGGTCGGCGGGTTGAGCGCGGTCATCAGATGCAGCCCGGTCACCGCGGTGGAACCCACCGGCGTCATCACCCGGGCCGCATACACACCCAGCACCCGGGCGAGCTCGGCCGACTCCAGGCGGGCGGCGTGTCCCCAGGCGCGGTCGTCCAGGGCGTGCCAGGAGGGCAGGCACAGCTGCACGCACTGCCGGCGGCCGCCCTGGACGGGACGGTAGATCCGCGCCCACGGCCCCAGCCCCCGCTTGGTGAGCTGCCAGCCGGCACGCTGGAGCTGCTTGACGGCCTTGTGCCCCTCCGGAAGCCGCCAGGCCAGCCGCTCGGCCTCGGACAACTGCCCGGGCAGGCCATAGCGCTCGCACGCCGCCGCGGTGAGCACCAGCAGCGGATCGGCGTCCTTGCCCGAGCCGTGCAGCCTCTCCGCCCCCAACTGCGCCTCGGTGAGGGTCCACTCCACCAGCGCGGGCAGCGACTTGGCGGGCACGTCCAGGATCAGGCCGCCGACCCCGTAGCCGGTCACCTGCCGCGCTGTGTCGGCGTCCAGGACGAGCAGCGGACCGTGCGCGTACGCATCTCCGGACGCAGTCGCAGGCGCGGGGGCGGTCTTCGTCGCAGCGGGGTGGGGCGAGGTCCGCGGCGGCCGGGCGACGCGGGGCCGCGACGGGGCGACCGATGCGGTCGGTGCGGCGACGGTCTGCGGAGCAGTGACCGCTGGGGGAGTGGCCGGGGACTCCTCGGCCACCGCAGGGGCGGCGGCTTCCGGGGCCCCGCTGCTGGGCTCGGCCTGCGCCGCGGCGGCGGAGGCTTGCGCCGCCGCGGTGTCCTCCTGCGGGCCGCTGGTGCTGTCGGGGGCGGGGTAGAGCTGCGCGAGCTGCCGGAGCAGGCGCGCGTACGCCTCCCGCTCGGGCGGCCGCGGCTCCGTCTTGCCCGACTCCCAGCCGCCCACGGTCGCCCGGCGCACGCCCAGAGCGGCGGCCACTTCGTCCAGGGTGAGCGCGTGGGCCTGGCGCAGCCGCCTGCGTTCGGCCGGCGGCGGCAGCGGGGACCGGGACGCAACCAGCGCGTCGACCGCCTCGAACAACTCGGACATGGGGCACCTCCGCCCCTTACCCTATCCGAACCGCTCGGATCGCGTACCAGAAACGTACTTATCGCGTACTTTCCGCGTACGGATGATATGTGGGTGGTAGCGTCCCCGCAGGCCTCTCTGCGATGGCCGCCCTGCCTAACCGCCGCCCGGGCCGTCCGTTTCGGGAGTGAGGAAGAGCTGTCATGACGGTGATGCAAACGCCGCGCCCCGGCCGTCCCGAGCGGGCGCGGCTCTTCCCCGACCAGGCGGAGGCGGTGGAGCGGCTGGCACGGCATCTGCGGCGCGCGGGGACGCGAGGCCTGTTCGTGTCGGCGACGGGGACCGGCAAGACGCTGGTGTCGATCCGCACGGCGGACGCCCTCGCCGCCCGTCTGGTGCTGTTCGTGGTCCCCACCCTGGACCTGGCGGCGCAGACCGCACTGGCGTGGCGCCGGGACGGCCACGGCGAGCACATGGTGATCGTCTCTTCCCTGGACACCGCGGGCCGCGACGACCTGGTCGCCGCCCGCGTCATGTCGACCACGAACCCGCACGCGCTGGGCGGGCTGATGTCGGTAGTGGGGGAGGGCGAGGACCAGATCCCGGCACTGACGGTGATCTGCACCTACGACTCCCTGGACAAGATCGAACAAACCCAGAGCACGGGCTATGCGGTGCCGCCGTTCGACCTGGCGATCATGGACGAAGCACACCGGATCGCCGGCCGCGCCGACAAGAAGTGGGCCATCGCCAACGACGCGCAGCGGATCCGCGCGGAGCGACGCCTCTACATGACCGCCACCCCCCGCACCTTCCTCGCCCCGGAGCTGGCGGAGTCCGCCGACACCACCCGCCCGCGCCGCCGCCGCACCGCCGAGCCGGACGGGGACGCGGATGCGTTCGCCAACTCCATGGACAACGAGCAGGTGTACGGCAAGAAGGTCGTCGAATACCCCCTCGCCCAGGCGGTGGAGGACGGCCGGGCCGCGGACTACCGCATCGTGGTGCCCACCCTGACCGACACCGAACTGCGCCGCCGCCTGAACATGCCCGCCCCAGGCACGACCGCGCACACCGCCGCCGGCTCCGGCGAACAGGGGGACGACGGTGCACTGCGCACCACCGCCCTGCACCTGTCCGTCCTGCGCGCCATGACCGAACACCGTCTGAGCAAGGTCCTGGTCTACTTCAACCTCGTCTCCGACGCCCGCCGCTTCGCCCGCGAACTCCCCCACACCCTGCGTCTGCTGGCCCGCACCGACCCCGACCTCGTCCCGGACATCACCCCCAAGCTGTTCTTCGCCCACGGCGAGCACACCCCCGCCCAGCGCGCCGACACCTTCACAGCCTTCGCCGACGCCGACTGCGCGATCCTCGCCAATTCCCGTCTGATCTCTGAAGGCGTCGACATCCCCAGCGTGGATGCCATCGTCTTCGCCGACCCCACCCGCAGCGTCATCCGCTGCGTCCAGGCCCTCGGCCGCGCCCTGCGCCTGGACGTGTCCGGCAAAACCGCGAGCCTGATCGTCCCCGTCTACGTCCCGCCCGGTGCCGACGGTGAGAACATCCTCGGCACCGCCTACGAGCCGGTGTGGGCGATCGCCTGCGCGCTGGCCAGCCACGACCACCGCATCCTCGAGCGCCTCCCGGACAAGGCCAACCGGCTGCCGAAGGAGACCAGCGACGTCATCGAACGCCGCTGGCACTTCGACTTCACCGTCCACCCCGAACGCATCGCCCAAGCGATGGACCTGGCCTCCTTCGACCCCCGCGAGGCGGCCGTCTCCCGCTCCCGCCGCCTCGGCCTCGCCGCCGCCCAGTCCTACCGCGACGAAATGGGCCACCTCGACGTCCCCGCCGACTACACCGACCCAGCCGGCTACAAACTCGGCACCTTCATCACCACCATGCGCGACGCTGCGAAAGCCGGACGCCTCGAAGCCGACTGGATCGCCGAACTCGACGCGCTGGACATGATCTGGGACAAGCACGACGCCGCCTGGCGCGCCCGACTCGCCTCCGCCGCCGACTACCTGCGCACCCACGGCCACCTCGCCGCACCCGCCACCACCCCCGTCGGCGCCTGGCTCGCCGAACAACGCCACCTCGCAGCCAAGAACCAGCTCGATCAGGCCCGCGCCGACGCCCTGACCACCCTCGCACCCGACTGGCGCCTGCCCCACGGCGCCGACTGGCACCGCAAGTACCACCTTCTGCGCGCCCACCTCGCATCCGGAGCCGACCCCGCCACCTTGACTCGCGACACCCAGCTCGGCGGCGTGAAGATCGGCTCCTGGCTGCACCGCCAGCTCACCACCTGGCAGGCCCTCGCCGACGGCCAGCAACAGATGATGACCGCCCTCGGCCTCACCCCCGAGAACAACCCGCTCGCCCCCGCCCACCGGGCCCGCCGCACCTTCGAACAGACCGTCCAGCTCCTGGAACTCTTCCTGCACCGCGAAGGCCGCGCCCCCGCCGCCCGCGAGAGCGTTCGCGTCGACGGCGACACCGTCAAGATCGGGGCCTGGCTCGCCAAGGCCCGCACCAAGCACCGCACCGGCCAGCTCCCTGACGACCATGTCCGTCTGGTTGCCGCGCTCTTCGACGGAGACTGGACGGCCGAGAACGCCACCCCGGCCGTCCTTGCGTAGCCGCTCCCGCAGACCCCATCGCCTCGCGAACCCGGTCCACGAGCGCGCAGCGCCGCGAGGCCTACGCCAACGACCAGGGCCAGGAGGCATCGCTGGTGGCGGTCACCGCCCGCTGCAACCGCAGCAAAGCCGACCAGGACCCCGCCCAGTGGCCTCCGCCCGCGGCCGACGCACACTGCGCTACGCCGCGGAGTGGGTGGCCACCAAACTCCGCTGGAGCCTGACCGCAGACGCAGCCGAGCTGGCGGCCCTGCACGAACTGGCCGGCAACTGCCCGGCGCAGAACGTCGCGTACGAGCCGGCCTCGTAAGCAGCTGCACCCTCAGGCGAGGCGCAGGTACCCGCAGCCGGCTTCGGACCTCACGGCTGTGATCCGAGCTCCTGGCGGACATCGAGGTAGCAGCGCAGCCGGACACCCGGCTCGCCCGGCACTCGAGCCGTGCGGTCCGCCGATGCGGTCGCCCAGTGCCCGGCAAGCAGCGCCTGAACGGCGAACGCGGTCTGGTCGTCGCACGCTGCGACGTCGACGACGGCCAGGCCCGGCTGCGCCACGTGTGCTTCGCTGATCGGCTTCATGCCCGGCACGACGCCGCCGTGCGTCTGCAAGTTCCCGCGTCATGGCACGTTCACTCGACCGAGTAGGCCCTCACCGGCACCGGGCCCCCGGCACCCCGCCTCTGGGGTCGATAGGAGCTCACCCGCCCGAACCTGATGGGTTTCGCGTCAGCGTCATGGCCCGGGGACCGACTCGTTCGTAGGCGCAGTGCTTGGTGGCCGGGTTCAGGACGGCGACTTTCAGCGGGCTCTGAGCGGCCTCTTCGATACGCCAGAGCCAGGCCCGGCCGGGGACCAGGATGGTCAGGTCCGCAGGCCACCGGGCGAGCGCTGAGGGGTCAGGGCACACCACACCGGCCAGTTGGAACGCGCTTGCCTCATGCTGCCGGCTGTAGAGGAGCAGTCCGTTGCCGTGGGCGGGGCTCTGGTCGCCGCACGTGACGGCCTTGCCGGAGGCGGAGCGGACCAGCTGCATGAACGCGGGCCACAGCGCAGCCTTGATGCCCGCGTGCTCGAAGAAGGCCGCCAGCCGCTCCTGCTCCGCCCGCTGTTCTTGCGCCTCCTGCTCGGCAGCCAACCGTCGGTCCTCGGCGGCCAGCCTGCGCTGTTCAGCAGCAGCGGCCCGTTGCTCGGCGGCCTGTCGGCGTTGCTCGGCCGCGGCCTCCTGCATGACGGCTTCGGCATCGGCCTCCAGCCGGGCCCGGACGACGGCGAGCTGGACGTAGGAGCGGGCGGTCCACCACACCGTGCCGTCCGGGCCGGTATGGGCATGGACCCGTCCCTGGAGAATCCACCGGATCGCCTCGTCCAGGGAGCAGCTGATGTGGGTCCAGGCCGCTTTCGTCTTCAGCGTGTGTGGCGTTGCCCAGGTGTAGCGCGCCATGCCATAACGCACCGTCCATGCGTCCCCGCGGTTCCTGGGGGGCGCTAACCGCAGGGAGGGCACGCCGCGCTCCCACGGCCGCTTCTCCATCGAGATCCAGCACACCGCCACTCCGTCCGCCGCGTAGCGGTCCGTCCGCATCCGCGCGTCCTGCGGCGTCATCGACGACAACTGCGCCTCCAGCGCCATGAACGGCCGGTCCCGCCGGTCGAAGACCAGCACGTCAGCACGCCAGGTCCGGGCCTCGTTACCGACCTCGAGCTCCGCTTTGAAGCCCGCCGCCCGGGCGGCGGTGGCCAGCTCCAGCTTCAGCAGATGATGCTCCGGCGACTCGTTCGCCAGCGCGCAGTCACGCGGCCGCACCTGGTGGTAGAAGTGCCTGGCACGGCGCGGGGAGATGCGCGCGAACACCCTTCCCCGGCACTCCGGACACGCCAGCTCCAGCCCTTTCACGCGGTGGACGTCCGCCCAGGACCGGCCACAACCGAGATCGTCCAGCGACGCATCCAGCCGCCCCCAGCGCGCATGCACAGCGGTGTACCCCATCAGCCCCCTCCCGCGTGGCCCGACAAGGACAGCATCCCCTCGTGCCGGTACGGCGATACCCCGGATGCGGACGCGCGGCTCGGGCCGCTCGTGCGCCGATGAGCCGGTCCGGCCAGCTGCTGGCGGTGCCCGGCGGCGGCAGCAACCGGCCGGACACAGGGCACGCCGCTCCTGTCCGGCCGCCTCCGCCCGGGGCCGTGTTCCGCACCGCCTCGTCGACGGCCAGTGACGTTCAGCGCGAACCCCGGGACGCTGTGGCGGGCGGTGTTCGCGCTACCGCATGCTCTGGCCCTGCCCCGGCGTGGGCGGGGGCGAGGTCTGCTGCGGCTGCCGGGACGGGGGCGGGGGCGATGCGTCGAGTGGCGGCGCGGAGCGGGAACGCTCGGCCAGGGCCGCCATGAGCCGGTCGGCCATGGCGCTGATGTCTTCGGCCCGGTCGGCGTACGCCGGTTCGGCGGCCGGCTGCCCGGCCTCGGGCGACAGCCGGAATCCGGCTTCGTCGTAGCGGGCCCGGTAGGCCGCGCTGGCGTCCTGCGGCCAGCGCGGTGCGACGGCGGCGCTGACCGGCGGCGTGAAGGCAGCGGTATGCGTCACCGCCGGCTGCCCGGCCGAGCGCCAGGCCAGTGCGGCCAGCTCTACTGCGATGTCGGCGCCGGCGGTGAAGTCCACACTGCCCGGCAGGGCGTGGAAGGCGGGCAGGGGGTCGGCCGGAGGCAGGCGCACGGTGAACACCAGGTGGGTGGCGGGCTGCGCGGGCACCGCGTCCTGGAAGAGTTCCTCGTGGTAGGCGTCCTCGAAGGCCGCGTGCCGGGTGCTGTTCCAGTAGGTGCGCGGCAGGTTGCCGTGCCCGACGTGCTCCACAAGGGCCGCGGCCCGGCCTGAGGGGTCCTGCGTGCGGTCGTGGACATAGGCGTGCAGAGCGGGCGGCAGGAAGAGCCGTGCCGCGCCGTGCAGCTGCCGCCCTGCCGGGTCCAGTCCCGCCTCGCGCACCGGCTGGTAGTGACGGGCGTAGTCGTCGGCCTCCTGCTCCAGCCGCTCGCCGTAGCGGTAGACCTCCTGCCGGTGGCCGTCCAGCCCGTAGAAGGCGTTCAGGTGGGCGTTCTGCGCCTTGTCGGAGGCCACCGCGACGGCGTCGAAGTAGACGGCCCACTCGGCGGGCGGTCTGTTGTGGACGTTGCGCTGCGGGGCGGGATCACGGTAGCCGTTCCACCACCACGTCCCTTCCCGGGTGCGGGCGCCATGGTTGATCCACGCCGTCGGGTACACCGCGCAGAGGGTGTCCATGAGCAGGCTGGCCACGCCGCGCCGTCGGAAGCCGGGCTGGACATCAAGCATCCACACCTCCACCGCCTGCCCGTCAGGATGGACGTGGACATCAAGGTGCCCGGCGACGGCCTGGCCCACCAGCGCCACCACCCGGCGCCCCTCCCAGGGGATACCGGTGGGGACCTTCCAGTCGGTCAGCCACAGCGACAGACCCTCCTCGGGCAGGCCGGCCTCACCCCCGGGCACGGCTAGCCGACCGCATCCGAGGCACCGGTGACGGCGATGACACGGCTGTGCGCTGCCAGCAGGCCGGGCAGTGCGGCCAGCGCCGAACGGGAGTCCTCCTCCAGCCGCCCGGCGCCCTCGCCGCCCTCGACACCGGGCCAGGAACCGGTGTCGACGGTGAGCGCGCACTGCATGACGACCTCGGCCCGCCCGCCAGCCGTCACCGGCCTCGGCACGGGAAGGGTGGCCACCCGGGCCGTGCAGGAGACCTCCCCCCGCGCATCTGGCTTCGTCCTGCTGTCGAAGATGATCTGACCGGCGCCACCCAGCGCGGCCATCAGCCGGCCGACCGCCTCGGGCGGGCCGCTGAGCTGGACTTTGGTGTAGGAGGGGCCCTGGCCCTCGAAAGGCGTACTCACTGCTGCTCCCCTGCTCGGTGGTGCGGATGGTTCCACCACCCACAACTCCCCGCCGTATCCCGCCGGTTCCCCCGGCGGCTGGGTGCACCCGGCCCGCTGCGCACGCCGCACCTTCGAACAGACCGTCCAGCTCCTGGAACTCTTCCTCCACCGCGAAGGCCGCGCCCCTACAGCCCGCGAGACCATCCGCGTCGACGGCAGCGAGCGGTGTGCCGGAACGGCGCAGCATACGGGCGCGTAGATCACGCCCGGTGACCGGACGGGGGCTTCATGCCTGGGCGGCGGGGACGGCGTGTAGGGGGGGGCCGTCGGTAGCCGGTCCCGGTACGACGATTGCACCCACACGGGCGGCACACCCGCCGAACAGCTGATAGCACCCCCTGAGGGACCGTTATGAACGGTGCATGCTCAAATCTGTGCTGCGCGGCCTGGCTGCCGCTGCTCTCGCCCTCCTGCCCTTGACCGTCTCGACTCCCGCTCACGCGGCGGAGACTGTTCCGCTGTCCGAGGCCGTCGCGCGTCTGCCGATGGCGGTCGAGTCCCGCGACGGCTACGACAGGGACGCCTTCAAGCACTGGAACGCCGGCGCGAACCCGTCCGACGGGTGCAACACCCGCGCGGAGGTGTTGATCGCGGAGGCGGTGGAGCCGCCGACGGTGGGCCCGACGTGCCGCCTGACGGGCGGCCGCTGGTGGTCGTACTACGACCAGGCGTGGGTGACCTCGGCCTCCGGCCTGGACATCGACCACATGGGCCCGCTCGCCGAGGCATGGGACAGCGGCGCTTCGGCGTGGTCCGCGCAGCGCCGGGAGGCATACGCCAACGACCTCGGCGCGGCCACGAGCCTCGTCGCCGTCACCGCCCGCTCGAACCGGTCCAAGTCCGACCAGGACCCGGCCCAGTGGCTGCCCCCGGCGGCCGAGGTGCACTGCCGGTACGTCGCCGAGTGGGTGGGCACCAAGCTCCGCTGGACCCTGACCGCCGACCAAGCCGAGGTGGCGGCGCTGCGCGAGGTGGCGGCCGGCTGCCCGGACCAGACCGTGACGTACGAACTGGCCCCGTAGGAGGGCCGCGGGGGTCCGGAACGGTCCGCGCGGGGACGTCCAGCGAGTGAATCGTCGCGGGTGTGGTCGGCGGTGTGCCGGGCGGCGAAGCGGGAGACGGCGAGCACGACAGCGTGGTCGGGTTTGACGCCGTAGCCGGTACGGCGGCCACCGAACGGGACGGCGGGCCTGTGCTGCTCGGCCGACCAGCCGGCAGCGTAGGGGACGGCACCGGCGGCGAGCCCAGTATCTCGGCGGCCCTCGGCAGCGGCATCATGCTCATACGGCTGTCCGGAGCATGGGCGACCCCGGCGACGAAGCCGCCCTCGCCCGTCCCGTAGCCGTCCGCCGAGAAAAAGGCAGGCCCCGCCGGTTGTCCGCGCCTCGCCGTAGGGTGCCGTGCATGGCCCGTTCCTGGACACGACTGCACGAGCACCTCGGTGTGCCGCCCGGCCCGCTGGACTTCGGCATGGTCGCCAAGGCTGCTGCCGGCCGCCTGGTGGAGTCCGACGACCTGGACTGGAAGGAACACCTTCCCCAGCCCCCGCGCGAGGGACGGTGGAACGAACTGGCCAAGGACGTCGCCGCGATGGCCAACACCCGCGGCGGCCTGATCATCTTCGGGGTCCAGGACACCACGTGCGAACTGACCGGCATCGACCCGGCCGAGGTGAATCCTGAGCAGTACGCCCAGTGGATCCGCAACCACATCCACCCCTACCTGTCCGGCCTCACCTTCACGACGCTCACGTCTCCCGACGGCACCCGCAGCGTGCTGGTAGCCGACATCCCGGCCAGCCCCATGGCCCCACACCTGGTCTACGGCACCGCCGCCCGCGACAAGGACCAGCAGGCCGCCGTCGCTCCCTACCGCGACCGCGACCACACCGCGTGGATGGCCGAGCACCAGCTCGAGCGCGCCTACCGCGACCGCTTCACCCGCGCCGCGCAGACCGACGACACCCTCCGCCAGCTCGTCTACCACACCCGGCAGACAGTGACCCTGCAGCAGCGGGAGGCCTCCGTCTGGTTCATCGCCGTTGCCCGGCCCGAACGCCCGCTGCCCCGCTCCGCCACCCGCATGACCCGCGACAGCGCCCGCTTCGTGACCGCCCAGGCCCACGACCGCGCAGCCCAGCAACCCGACAGCCTCCTGAACTCCGGAGCCCTGGCCAGCCTCGCCATTGTCAGCAACCCGCGCCCCGGCCTGCGCCGCTGGGTGCTCAGCACCCTGGGACTGCGCGCCGGACGCGAGACCTACGCCGAACTCCACGACGACGGGACCGTCGTGCTGGCCGCCAACCTCACCTTCAGAACCTCACGAGACCACTTCCGTGTCGACGACCACCTACCCGCCGGGCTCTTCGTGCACCAGGACACCCTCGAGGCCTGCTGCCGCGACCTGTGCATCCTCACCTCACAGCTCGCCCGCCACCTCCGCCTCGACAGCAGCCTGCTGTTCCACGCCACAGTCACCACCGGCCTCCACAAGGCCGTGCCGCTGATCCCCGTCACCGTGGACCACCCCGGCTTCACCTCCGTGCCCGACGGCGCCCGGTACCCGCACACGATCCAGCCCGTCACCGCGAGCCTGCTCCCCACTGACACCGACGAAGCCCTCCATGACAGCGCGCAGGAACTGTTCACCGACCTGACCAATCAGTTCGGCCTCGACTGAAGGCGGTGAGCCGTCCGCCCACCGAGGGAAACGCCTCACCGTGCTCCAGGAGACCCCCGGCATACGACCGTCTCGTCACCGAGCGCGGCGAGGTCCCCGCCAGGGTCCTCGGTGAAGCCGACCGCAAACACCGCCAGCTCACACCGCTGCTGCGCCGCCAGTCCACGGCTCCGCCCTGCCCCGCACCGCGAGATGCTCCAGGCCCGCAGGACCGGCTGCCTGGGCAAGGCCTGAGCCGCCGTCCACCACGACGACAGGCCCTCACTTCACCCGGTCCGCGCGGCACGTACTCCGTACGACACCGGCCACACGTCACCTCAGGCATCAGGTGGGACTCGGCACCTGGGCACGCCTCCGGTCCATGACGACGCCCATCGCCGGCAGGGTGAAGTTCGGTGACGGAGCGTGAACGTCGATCGTCTGCAGAACCCGCGGTTTGCGCCTTGGCGTTCGGTGCTGCTCCCTCCGGCCGACTCTGCGCAACACGGCTTGAGCGGTGGTGTATCGGCGCAGGTCAAGCGGCAAGTCGGCTGCGCAGAAACGGAGTTCGTTAGGTGCCGGCCGGCCGAGGGGCTTCTCGTGCCAAGAGACGGCTACTGGCCGTGACTCCTGACCGGAAATCTCGCAGGCCACGGCCCCGACGTGCCCGGTATGGCACAGTTTGGCGAACCCTGAAACGCGACTTCGTTCACCATCCATGAATGCGTAACTGCAGCTCAGGCGACATATTGTTACTCTCTGTGACGAGTTTGCGGCTGTTCGTGTGGTGTGTCAGGGTGATGCCCGGCGTCCCCGTCCTCGACCTTCCAAGCAGGACTTCTGACCGCGGATCCGGGCCAGGAGTCTCCCCGCTCACGGGGCAGGCGGCTCGGGGGAGGAGGACATCCTGATGGGACGTCATCGCAAGAAGCCGGAGCCGTCGTCACCATGGTGGAAGCGGGCCCGGTGGTGCTTCGAGATAGCGGTCAAGATCCCGGTCGCCGTGTACTACTGCGACCTGATCATCAACAAGCACCTGCCCTGGCATTGACCACCGGCCCCTACCGCTAATAGGGGCCGGTGGCGACCAGGGCGGCGAGGGCCTCGTCAGCCAGGCGGGGCCCCTCGCTCCTTCCCGGTGACCCGGGGTTTCCTACCCTCCCACGGACCGTACGCGTGCGTCACACGGCAGCAGGCCGTTGGCGGCCGCACTCCACCAGCCGGGACCTGCCTCACGATCCGCCAGCGCCCGGGGCCACGGCCTGGACGCCGGCGCCCCGGCGCCCCGGCGTCCGTGGAGAATGCCGCGCCCGCACCGGCCTCCCGCCCGGGCCGCCGGAGGGGGCGCGCCGGCGACCCGGGGCCGGGGGCCCGCTGTTGCAGCGCCCGGTGGTACTCGCCGCCGCAGTGCTCGCTGTCCCCATCCCGCTGCGCCGCGGGTCCTCCTATTCATCTCGTCACTCCATGGTCAGGCCCGTGTGCGGGTGGTTACCCTGACGTGATGGATCACGAGGGGGCGGGGCAGGGGAGTCCGGTGACCAGCCGGGAGCAGGACGCGGTGCGCCTGCTGCTGCTGATCGACGGGGCGTGCGAGCCGCTCACGGAGGCGGAGAAGGCTGTGTCCGGCCTGGAGCGGGCGGTGGGTGTGATGCGGACGCAGGTCAAGCTGCAGAAGCTGGACTTCTGGCTGCGTAACCCCGACTACCTGGCCAACGAGCTGCTGACGGCCTACGAGACCGAGCCCGAGGAAGCACTGCTGGACCTCGCCGGCCGCATTCTGGACTCCGAGGAGCCCGAGGTGCGGCGCTATCCGATGCTGCGCCACCACTTCGGTGCCTATGAGTGGCTGGACGACGCCCTGGCGGTGCTGCGCAGTGCCGGGCTGCTGGTCCGCAAGCGGCGGGGAACGGTCAACCGGGTACGCCAGCATGACTACTTCCTGCTGGAGCACGGCCGCTACGTTGCCCGGGAGATCATCCGTCAGGAACCGGATTTCGGCTATTACGTGCAGCGCGTCGAGGAGGTCCTGCGGCTCGCGGGGGAGAAGAGCGGCAGCGAGCTGAAGAAGCAGCAGTACCTGACGCGCGAGTACGCCGACACGCCGCGGGGGCGCCGGATCGGGTCGATCAGTGTGCAGGCGCGCCGCCGGCTGGCGGACTTCCGGCAGCAGCTGCAGGTACAGGGAGCGGGGGAAGCATGAGCACGGTGCAGGAAGAGGCACTGCTGGAGGCGCGCATCGCGGACAAGGCGGGCGTGAAGGTCGATGACGTCCGTGACGTGTTCGCCGCATACGGGCTGCCGCTGGTCATCTCCCCGGCACGACCGAGGTCACTGCGGGTGCACCGGCTGCGGGTGGCCGGTGAGCGCACCGGCGACGTCGAGCCGGGCCCGTTCGACAAGACCCTGTCTTTCTCTTCAGGTCTGACAGCGCTGGTCGCCTCGAACTTCCGGGGAAAGACGTCGGTGCTGGAACTGCTGACGTGGTGCCTGCGCGGCACGCCGCGCAGCGAGATGCAACGCCGTGTCCGCAGCTGGCTGCACCACGTCGACCTGGACGCGACCGTCGCGGGTGAACCCATGGCGTTCCGCCTGGACCTCACCGACGGGGAGATCACTGCGGCGGTCGTCCTGACCGGCCCCGACCCGGCCGCACTGGCCGGCGTACGCGGCCCCGCCCCGGACCGGGGCATCACCGTCCTGCTGCGAGCCTCGAGCACTGACAGCTACGCGGAGCAGATCGCCGGCCTGATGCTGGGGCGGATGGATCTGCAGCCCCTGGTCAACTCCTTCAAGGAGACCAGCACCCAGACCCACGGGTGGCCCGCCTACTTCGGTGCGGTCTACCTCCCGGCCGGCGGCGACAAGGCACTGCTGGGCGAGGTCACCTCCAACGGACTGCCCGGCCGTCTGCTGCAGGTCTTCCTGGACCTGCCCGCGGCCGCCGCCCTCACCCGCGTCAAGACCGTGCACGACGTGCGCCTCGCCGAGGACAAGGCACGCCGCGCGGTGGCAGCCGCCGAGGCAGCGGAACGCGCATCCGAACGCGAACGCCTGGAAACCGAGCTCGCCCAGGCCAGCGAAGCGCTTGCACGCCTGCTGCCCGGGGACGGCGAGGACGCCTCCCTGACCGACCTCGCCCACGACGCGGTCCAGACGGCCCGGGCACTCGCCGACGCGCAAGACGCCTGGGACGAGGCCGTGCGCGTCTTCCGCCAGGCGCGCACCGAACGCCAGCAGGCCGCCAAGCTCCTCAACGACGTCACCGAAAGCGCCACCGCCCGCCTGCTCTTCCACGGCCTGAACCCGACCAGCTGCCCCCGCTGCGACCAGCAGATCGACGACGCGCGCCGCCAGCAGGAGCGGCACGCCCACACCTGCGCGGTGTGCGCGCGCGAGGTGACCGGAGACGACGAAGACCCCCAGGAAATCGCCGCCGAGGCACAGCAGCGGCTGGAAACGAGCACAGCCGCCGAAGCGGCAGCCAAGCAGGCCCTGGAGCAGGCCGAGACCACCGTCGACGGCCTGACACGCCGGCTGGAAGGCGCGCAGGAGCAGCTGCGGCGCGCCCAGTCCGCCGCCGACCTGCCCGCCCGCCTCGCAGCCCAGGAGAACGTGCTGCGGCTGGAAGGCGCGCTCAGCGTCTTCCGCGAGCCCGAGGAGCCGGCCCTGGACGAAACCGAGGCCAAGGCCATCAAGGTCCTGGGAGCTGCCGCTGCTCTGCTGGAAAGGGACAGCAAGACGGCCGCCGAGGCGCTGTTCAAAAAGGTCAACGAAGAGACCGCCGAGCTGGCGACCCTGTTCGGTGTTCCCTCCCTGAAGTCGGTGTCGATCGACCGCGGTGCCCGCCTGAAGATCTTCCCCCTCGGCAGCAAGCAGGAATGGTTCAGCGACCAGACCGCCGGCGCACGCCTGCGGCTGCGCATCGCCGTGGCCATCGCCCTGCTCCGGGTCGGTCGGGCAAACGGCGTATCCACCCACCCCGGCCTGCTGCTGATCGACAGCCCCAAGTCCGAGGAGATGCAGTCCGCCGACGCCCATAAGCTCTTCAAGGAACTGGCCACCGTCGCTGCCGAGAGCGACCTGCAGGTAGTCATCACCACCGCGGACTTCGACCTGGCCCGCGCAGCCCTGCCCGCCGACAGCATCCGGCAGGCCGAGCCCGGCGCTTCCCTATGGTGATACCGCACCTGAGAGCACGCAGGAAAGGACGGCAGCCGTGCCGCAACTCGCCGACCGGCTGACCGAACTGGCCGCAGACGGCCAGCCCATCACCTTCCCTGCCCTCGGCCTTGACCCCGACGCCGTCGCCAGCCAGGCCGGCGACGTGGCCGCAGGCCCCTTCGCCCCCTACCTCGCCGAAGCCGTCGCCGACGCATACAACCGCAGCGACACTCAATGGCAGCCCGCAGCCACCGCCTTCCCCACCGGACTCGCCGCACAGCACAGCGTCCTGCACCTCACCGCATCCATGGACGCCCTGCTCCACAGCCCCGCGGCCGCCAAGGCACTGGGCAAGCCCCTGACCACAGCCCTGCTGGACGGACTGCCCGACCGCATCGAGGCCGCACCGCTCCTGGCCGCCGCGCGCCTCGAAGGCGCCGTACGCCTCGCCGTCGCCGAAGCGGTCACCCCCTTCAAGCTGTGGCAGACGCTCGAGGACGTGCCGACCGACGGCCCCGAAGACTTCCTCGAACGCCTGCCCCGCCTCCTCGGCCTCACCCTCGACCGCTGGGCCGACGAAGACACCATCGCCGACACGGTACGCACCCTGCTGCAGCAGCTCACCCACGACGAAGCCACCGACGTGGACGCGATGTTCGAACTCGGCTGTGACCTGCTGCGCCGCGCCCTGTCCTCCCCGGACATCGGCACCGTCACCACCCACCTCGTCCAGGCCCGCCGGCAGTTCGAGACCGCCGCCCAGGCAGAGGAGGCCCGCCACGACGCCCTCACCTACGCAGCAGTCTGCGACGCCATCCTCGCCTTCGGCCGGGCAGACGCCGCAGCCATCAACCGTGCCGCCGACCAGATCACCGACACCCTGACCCAGCGCCAGGCCTGGCTCCACCGCGCCCACCAGCCCGAATGGCTCCAGCCGCGGCGCTCAGCAGAAATCGCCTGGCACCACCTCGTCCTCCAGCTACGCGCCGCCGCCACCGCCCTCCAAGACGACGCCTGGATGGACGCCTGGCAAGCCCTGAACACCGTCCTCGCCGCCTACAGCGCCGCCCGCACCGTCTGCCCCCTAGGAGACGACACCGGCCAGGGCCTGGCCCTGCTGGTCCAGCCCGCAATCGAAGATAGCTTCCTGCGCCAGCAGGCCTTCCTGGCACAACTACGCCGCGCCGCCCAGGAAACAGACCAGCACGCCGCCCGCGGCTTCGATACCGCCACCGCCAGCGCCCTGCTCACCGCGATCGAAACCGCAGCCCAGCGCGAGACGAGCCCTGCCGCCTCCTCCAACGCCACCGACGACGGCAGCGATGACGACGACCCCGGCGGAGCAGCCCTTGGCCGCCTGCAACGCCTCGCCCCCACCCTGCTCCTCCAGCTTCAGGACCAAGCCCTGAGCATCGCCGACGCAGTCGATGACCAGCAGCTCCTGGTACTGGAGGGCCTCGCCCACGACAGTGACGTCGCCCGGCTCAAAGCCACCGACCCGCTCATCGTGCCCACACTCGACCGGCTCGTGACCGAGCTGTCCGCCCACCCCTTGTTCACCGGGGAAGTCCGTCAGACCTTCTCCGTGCTGGTCGAGCAGACTCTCCTCTTCCTCAAGAGCCGCTCGGACCTGACCCGCACCAACCTGGTCGGCTCCGCCAAGAAGGGCGAGCCGGCCCCCTTCGACTACCGGCGCAAACCCGAGGGAGACCGCAAACCCGTCGAAGCCGACCTGCAACGCGACTTCCAGCAGTGGCTCCAGAAAGGACCCCTGCACAACGTCGTCCTCGTTGAACCCGTCGACGTGGGCATGGGCCGGGCCGACGTCATGGCGCACTTCGGCTCCCTGCGCTACCTCACCGAGATCAAACAGGACGCCACCGACAACGATCCTCAGTACCTCGAGGGCCGCTACCTCACCCAAGCCGCCGAATACAGCAACACCAGCGCCCCGTTCGGACAACTCCTCGTCCTGGACCTCACCCCGAAAGACGACACGCAAGGCAACCTGCGCGTCGATGAGGTCGCCTGGACCACCACCCACCGGCCCCGCGGGGCCACAACAGACCGTGCGGTCGTCGTCGGCATCGTCGCCGGCAACCGCACCACCCCCTCTGCCTACTCACGCAAGTAAGCCGATGCATCCACGAGCTTGTGGCCACGTACCTCGACCAGGACGGCCGTCCGGACGACGCGGTCGCCCTGCGTGAGCAGTGCTGCTCCCGGCGAGAGCAGCACCATGCCTTCGCGGCTGTCAGGCCGCGGCCCACCAAGCACGGGCCGACGCGAGGATCGTGCCGGTCTGCTGGCGGGGTGGCTGGCGGCTACTGGTCGGAGTGGACGGCTTGGACGCCGGTGCCGGATGCCGTGGGTGTGGGGGTGAGCAGGCAGCGCCCGCTGGGGTGGACGGCCGAAGGGCGGGCGGCGTGGATGGGGTGGACGGCAGCCCAGGAGTGTCCCAAGCGCAGCAGCCCGGTGGAGGTGACCGCAGCGGCGGTGTCGAACGCCTCGATCCGGATGAACCGCAGCCCCTTGATGTAGCCGAGCAGACCCGGCCGTTCGGACAGCAACGGCCGGACCAAGGGGCACGAGAGCTTGTCGGCCCTGTGCGCGAATGCCGCCTCACCAAGAGGGGCCCAGCTGGAGGCGGGGATGTCCTGTTCACACAACGGGTGAGTGAGGAATGACCGATGCTGGCCTGGTGTCTGACCGTACGGAGACCAACGTCCGTCTGCCGTGGTGTGCACTGGAGGCTCTGGCCGCGATCGGAGCCCGGAGAGGGACGTCGCGGGACGAGACGCTGCGCCAACTGCTCGCCGAGCATGTGGAGTTCCAGGAAGGCCGGGACCCCGACGACAGGCTGACGCATATCGCCACGGTGCTGCGCCATCCCCCGCCGCCCTTGCACCGGCGCGCGCCGCATCCCGGCCGACCGGTCCGGCTGCGCGCGGAGCGGGACCTGCTGGAGCGGGCCCGTGCCGTCTCCCTGAGCCTGCCCGGCCAGTACCGGCGCAGCCACCGCGACTATCAGGCCCGGGCTCTCACGGACGCGGTGATGACCGCCATCGCCGTCGTCGAGCGGTTCACCGACGATGCCCTGGACGGGCTGCTGCCTCTGCTGCGGCACCGGGCCGCGAAGGGACTGTGGCGGCTGACCACCGCCCAGACCAGCACCGGCCCCGAGCGCGAGCTGCTGATCGCTGCCGAGGACATCCGCTCGGGCCTGGCCTGGCAGACCCCGGCAGACCGGGACGGTGGGACGGATGCGGAGGCGCGTCAGCTGCTCCTGGCGGCCGAGGCCCTGGAAGAGGAGGTGGGCTGGCACTCACCGGCCCGTTTCGAGACAGCCGCCGTCCTGGCCCGCCGACTGCTTGCCGGCCCGGATCCCAAGGCGGGCGAGCAGATGCTGTACGAGCAGGGCGCGGCCTGGGAGGAGCGGTACCAGGACGCTCTCCAGGCCGCTGCGCGGCCTCCGATGCTGCTGCACGGCTTTGCCTACGATTGGACGGGACGCGGAGGCACGGCCGTATGGCGCGCCTACCGTAGGGTCGGTGTGCAGGACTTCGAGGACTGGCTGACCTCACCGGTCCACGGCGACTCCGCGACGCACGTGGTGAGCCCGCCGGGCTGGCTGGTGCACGCTCCGGCCGGCTGGCATGCTCACGTCCCCGCAGGGGCGGGGCGCCTGGCGGAGCCGTACGCGCAGTGGGTGGCCGACGGCCGGGTCCTGGCCTTCCCCTACAAGAACCGTCAGGCCCTGTGGCCGATGACCTCCGCCGGGCCCGGCTGCACGCCGGTGCCCGGCATCGAGCCGCTGGCGGCCGCGGGACGGGCCGAGAAGCTGCGCCCCGAGGAGATCTCCGGGTTCATCGAGGCCGTACTCATCGACTGGCGCCACGCATACGAGGCGGACTCCTCGATCCGCATCGCCTTAGACCTGCCCGCCGATCTGGCGTACCGCTTCGGCTTTCTGACCTCCGAGCAGCAGCACGCGGTCATGGCCGAGGCCCGCGCCGACACCCTCCGGTGCATGGACGAGATCATCGAAGAGCTCCGCGACGACGGCCTCGATGAACTCGATCTCCGGCAGCTGCGGGAGGTACGCGGCAACGTCCAGGTGTTCCGGCGCATGGCCGCCCGCCACAGCAGGTACATCGCCTCGAAGTTCCGCGTGCGCCGGGCGTCATGGCGGTGGCCCGGACCGTCGGTGGCCGAGGAACTGATCACCAGCTCGCGCACGGACCTCCTTGAGGCCCTGGCCGTCCAGGCCTATCGCAGCCGTTCTCTGGCGCTCGAGGGGTCGATGCGGGAGGCCTGGGAGCAGGCGTTCGACCGGTACGGCCGCCGTATGTGACACCCACCGATACCCCGACCTCCTCTCCCTCCGCTCAACTAGGTACGTGCCCGGCCGAAAAGACGCCCGGCGAAAGCCCGCGCACCGCACAGTGCGCCCGTCGGAGGGGGAACTCCGCATGAATACCGCACCGCTGGTCTCGTCGATCGCGGCCGGCCTGGGCGGCGTCACGTCGGCGATGGTCGGCGCACCGTGGTGGCTGACCGCAGGCCTTTTTGGCTGTCTCGCCCTCGGCCTGATCACCGTCGCCGTCCTGCAGGCGCTCCTGCCGCAGGAGTCCGCGCACCGGCTGGCCTGGTGGCGTGACCGCCGCCGCCACCAGCAGCTGCGCCGTCAGACGCGTATCCGGCCGGAGCGTATGAACGGACGTACCGAGGGGCAGGGCCACGACGAGTGACTGGCACGTGCGAAACACGGCCCGGCCGAGGCGGCCGTGAGCCTATGCCACGCAGAAGCTGGCGCTGCCGCTCCCGGCGAAGCCGTGCGGCTGGACAAGCTGCCCGCCCCTGCTCTGCCTGCACGGCCGCAGAGTGTCAGTGCAGCGCCGTAGCGTTATGGCCCATGAACTTCCAGTACATACCGCCGGTTCCGGCAGAACAGATCCGGCAGCTGCCCACGCGAGATGTCGCGCTCCTTCTCCTGCAGCACCTCGCCACCGGCACCGGATATCTGCAGTACGCGAGCACCATGAACTCGGTGCGGCAGGCATTTCAGGAAGAGCCGGATGCGGCCGCGCTCGTGAACCGGCTGTCCGACGCCTGGTGCTGGCTGGAAGCTCAGGCGCTCCTGGCCCGCGAGCCCAGCCAGTCCGAGACCTTCCGCCGGATCTCCCGCGACGGCAGGGACCTGGCCAAGGACCCGCAGGGCATCACGCGGTTCGAGGCCCGCGAACGGCTGTCCGGCCCACTCCACCCGGACCTGGAGGGCACGGTGCGCACCAACTTCGACCTAGGTGACTACGAGACGGCGTGCTTCGCCGCGATGAAGGCGGTCGAGGTCGCCGTCCGCGACGCCGCTGGACTCGACAACTCTCTGGTCGGAGTGAAGCTGATGCGGGAAGCGTTCTGGCCGCACGAGAACGGCAAGGCCGGCGGCGCGCTCGCCGATGCGGAGGCTGAGGGCGGCGAACAGGCGGCCACCGCCAACCTGTTCGCCGGCGCCATGGGCGCCTACAAGAATCCCGCCAGCCACCGCACCGTCGACTTCGACGATCCGATCGAGGCAGCAGAGATCATCCAGTTCGCCGACCTGCTGCTGCGCCAGGTCGAACGGGCCAAGCGCCGCCAGACCGTGTCAATGACGTAGACCCGCACCGATGCCGGGCCGGACTGGACACCACCCCGGCCAGCCCTACAAGGGCTCCTCACAGCTCGCATCCGCACGCTTCCGGGCCTTTGCCGTCTGTTCGCGCAGAGTGCGGGTCCACGTTTCCATGAAGCCGGCCGCGCCGGTCTCGTCGCCGGGGATCTGGAAGAGGGCCGGGTCGGCCGTGAGCTGTTCCATGAGCGTCTCGTACAGCGCGTCGAAGAGCGGATCGAGGCCGATGGCCAGGCCCTGGGCGAAGTGCCTGGGGGAGGGGCTCAGGGCGATGACGTGGTCCAGGATGGGGAACATGCCCCACTCGTCGATCTTCGCCCGCAGCGCGGCCAGTGCCGGAGTGTCCGGCATGAACAGGGCGTGCATCGCGTACAGCCCGTAGAACATCCGCAGCCCGAGCAGCACCGTCCGGGCCCGCAGTAACTGCTCATCGCTGGCGCGCTGAACCGGCCCCAGCACGTCCGCGCGCTGCTGGAGCAGCCCCCAGTCCACCGGCGGACTCTCCCCGCGCTCAGCCGCGCCCAGCATCTGTGCCCAGTCCTCGGCCGTCAGCCCGAACAGGGCGAAGGCGCCGAACGCCTCGGCCAGCGCATCCCCGCCCACCTCCTGCGCCCCCAGACCGATCGCCGCCACCAGGTGCACCACCTCCGCGAAGTCCGGCCCATCCGGCACATCCACGTCTTCATCGGCCTCAAGGGCCGCGCGCACCAGGGCGGGGTCCGCAGACCCGCGGTACGGCCGTGTCGCCAGCAGCCGGCCGGCGACCTCATACAGCGCATCGGCGGCCTCTTCACCCGCTCCCGCCGCACCACGGGCGAGCTCCAGCAGCCGATGAGACACCGTGCCCCGCAGCACCCAGACCACAGCCTCCCGCACCGCCGCCAGCGGCGGCTCCGGCACCCGCACCGCTCCCGGCTGCGCAGCCTCGCCGGCCTCGGCAAACCACTCCAGCACCGCCAGCCGACGATCCCGCCCCTGGCGAAGATGCCGCGCCAGTACCGCCGCGTTCTCCACCACCACCGGATCGACCGCGTCCACCACCGACCCCCGGCCCCGCCCGAGCCCTCGCCGCCGATGCCGCGGCAGCAGCCCCGCCCGCCGCCAGCTCTCCAACTGGCTGACCGTCACCACCACTCCACGCGCAGCCAGTTCACGGACCACCTGCAGATCAGCCGGACCCGGCGCCCCTCGTGCCATGCCCCCCATTACAACCCCGAGAGGTGCAATTTTCTGCGGACCCGCCGCTCTGGCTCACTGGACTCGGCACCACCCAGACATCCGCCAACTCCAGAAGGCAGAAGGCCCGACCATGACCCCAGAACACCGAAACCGCATCCGAACCAGGACCGCCGCCGGCCTCGCCACCGCGTTCCTCGCCCTCCTCATCGCCGGCGCTCTCCGCCACCCCGGCCACCTGATGAGCATCCTGCTCATCCTCACGGCCGCACTCGGCGCGACCACCGCCACCCTCGCCCTCGCCGCAGCCTTCGCCCCCACCACCGCCACCCGCACAGCCGCCCGCCACACCCTCGACCTCCTGCTGCGCCTCGTACCCTGGTACACACCCCGAAGCTGACGACACGAGCGGCAGTCAACAACCTGGATGTCTGTGCAGCGAAGCGGAACTGACGTCACCACACCTGCCGGGCAGCCCGTAGTGCAACGCCGGGGCCACCCGCCAGGGGCACTGTGAGTTCTCGGCTCTGTGCGGCGCATCAAAGCGAGTTGAGCTGAGAAGTCGGTACAGATCTGGATTTTCATGAGGAGTTGGCACGCGGATCTGACCAGCTTGAACTGCGAATAGTCAACCTCTGGTCAGAGGTATATGAGTCTGTGAGCTGCTGATACGTGGTCGAGCTGGAATATCGCGGATACCTCGGGAACCCTTATGGATTTGGCGGCGTTAGCGCAGGTCAGGGAGCTGATGGAGTGCAGGGGCGGTTTGCTGCTTCGTGGGCGACCGTCCTGAGAGGCGGCAGCGGATCGCACTGCCGGGGCGTTTGCGATCATGGCTCGCCGACCGGGGCCGTGAGGCCCCATCCCGGTCAGCGGTGCAGTACCTGAAGAGCGCTGAGCACGGACCCGGTCGTGGCGGGTGAGCTCATCCTCGTGCGCCGCACGATTCTGTGGACCCCTCAGGACCAACCGGCCCGTCCGTGAATCGCGGATGGGCCCTTCGCCCGTGGCCGCAACTTACGGCCGGTTGGAAAAGCGGCGGTGGAGGGGCGTCCCGCCCGGCAGAATCGGGTGATCGACACGTCCCTCTGGGGGAGTTATGCAGGAACTTCGCTTCGACGACGACATCCGGTTCACCGCAACGGTCAGCAGCGATCAGACGTGGCTGAAGCGCGCGCTGGGAGCCCACGAGCTGAGCGTCCAACTAGCCGTCGGAGTGTCGCCCTTCATTGAGGCCGGGAAGATCCTCGCCCTGGAGACGGACCTGTTCGGCTTCGACACGACAGGGCAGCGCCAGCGGCTCGCCCGGACGACGGCGAACCTGGCGTACACCCCGAAGATCACCGTCCACCGCGTGAACCTGTCCTTCCCGCTGACGTCGCTGCAGGTCCATGCGATCGAGGAAGGCCGCACCGGCGACGTACGGTTCGAGGTCGACCTCAACGCGACGCTGCCGCAGGCGCCCGGCTACCCGGGGAGCGCCCAGGACACGGCGCACATCACCATCGCCAAGAGCCGGTGGGAACAGCAGCTCGCGCAGCTGGGGCCGTCCGCGGCGTTCGAGATGGCCGTACCGTATCCGCTCGGCGACCCGGAGAGGGACGAGGTCGGCCGGACCCTGCGAGAGGCGCAGCGTCTGCTGACCATGGGCGAGATCCCGGCGGCCATCCTGCAGATCAGGCGGGCACTGGAGTGGGTCCGGGAGAACGCGGGCTGGGACAACCCCGGCAGGAAGGTTCCCAGCCAGTGCAGCCAGACCGAGCGGTGGTGGCGGATCCAGGACGCTCTGTACAGCCAGACGTGCGGCGCTCTGCACAATGACGCGGTCACCAGGGACTTCGCATACAACCGGGCCGAGGCCGAGACGCTCCTGGCGATGACTGCCGCACTGCTGCGGAACGTACGCACCGCTGCGTGATGTGAAGGCGTCATCATCCCCCTTGGCAGAGCCCGTTGTCGTGATGCCGGCACGTCACCTCTCCGGCTGGCGCGACGGGCGGCGGCACGCTCGCAACCGCGGTCCCGGCCCGAGGGGCGTCAGCCGCCGCATTCATGTCCGCATCGGCGGTCGTCTGGGCGGCGCCGGATGGGCGGATGGCGTGTCATCGCCCTGTTCCTGACTGCAGGATGCGCAGCAGGAGAGCGGGGACCGAGACATCCGTGGCGGTGACGAAGTCGTGCACGGCGTCGGGCAGAGGAAGGTCTTGCTGTCGGTGCAGCCGCGTGTGCAGGTCGTCCGCGATGTCTGGGGTCAGGGCCGTGGCCGCGCTGTATAGGGAGGAGAGTTGGGCGGCCCAGGCGTCTGAGGTGTCCGTGCTGGTGATGGCTGCTTCGACCCGAACGCGCGCTTCGGGGTCACGCTCCAAGCGGCGGATGACCGCTTGGGCGAACGGCGGGTCGACGGATTTGGTGAAGTGGCTGGAGATCCATGCGCTGTCGTGGGCCACCTGGTCTACGAAGCCGGTGGCCTCGATGGCCGCGCATGCCAGCGGGTAGTAGACCGACACATCCACCTCGATCTGCCCGTGCAGGGCACGCTTACGCTGGAGTGCCTCCCAGGTGCCGGTGACGGCTGCATCGTCGGGAAACCCGGCGATCAGGGCGAGGAACGCGCCGGACGACGGCGGTGGGTAGTAGCTGCTGAGGCGGCTGTCCAGTTCGCTGTGCAGCGCGCGGCGCACCGTCGCGGCGTCGAGGCCGAGGCCGAGGGGGTCGGCCAGGAGCATGGGGGCGACAGCCCGTCGTCGATGGCCGCCCTCATGGAGATTGGCGATCAGAACGTCCAGCAGTTGCGGCTCCCCGCGGTGGACGTGGGAGTACCAGGCCAGCACGGAGTCGTGGGTGAGGAGGCTGGGGTGTCCGGCGACGGCTGCGGCCAGGTCCTGCGCGAGCTGTGGGTGGCGGTCGGCGACCAGCGCGAGGTACTCCCAGGCCGTGTCCGATTCGTTGGAGAGCATGCTGCCGCTGAGGCGCTTGAGGAGGGCGTCGCCGAAGTGGGTGCGCAGGGCGGGCCAGTGGTCGGCGATCTCACCGAGCACGAGCAGGTCGAGGTCGATGGCGAGGACCTCACCCAGGGGCAGCCGGGCGGGGCGCCCGTCATGATCGGCGAGGTCGTCCAGCAGGCTGAGCTGGTCAGTCAGCAGGGCGCCGAGCCATGCGGCACGCCGCCGTGCCCAGTTGTCGTGGCCGAGGCCTGCGGCCGCCCCGCGGATCACGCCGCGTGCTTGCTGCCAATCAGAATCGGGAAGGGCACCGCGGTCGCGGTCACGCAGCAGATGAGTGTGGAAGGCTGCGGAGGC
Source organism: Streptomyces sp. DT190 (assembly GCF_049846985.1). Classification (NCBI taxonomy): domain Bacteria; kingdom Bacillati; phylum Actinomycetota; class Actinomycetes; order Kitasatosporales; family Streptomycetaceae; genus Streptomyces; species Streptomyces sp. DT190. The sequence continues at coordinate 68,940 of NZ_JBNCNM010000024.1, forward strand.
GGCGGAGCGGACCAGGTCGTTCGGCTCGTCCGGCCAAAGGGCGGTCAGCCGGCGGATGAGGGCGCTGTCGCCGGGGTGGTCCCGCAGCAGGGTGCACAGGTGCAGGCGGGCGGCGGTGGGCAGGGGCGGGTGGGCGGCGTACAGGCGGCCCAGGACCTGCTGGAGAGCGTCAGGGTCGTTGCCGTAGCCGGCCAGGAGCGCGGCCAGGGGACTCTGCGGCCTTTGCAGCATGCTGCGGGCGCGGGCGCGGGTGCGGGCAGCGGTCGTTGCCGGTAGAGCAGCAACGACTGAGGCTTCGGCGGCGAGCTCGTACTCGTTTGCGGGTGTGTGCAGTGCGTCCAGGCACGTCTGGGCGATCTGCTCGGCTACCGGCCCCGAGGTGAGTGACTGCTGCTGGCAGCTTTCCAGCAGCGCCTGGACGACGATCTCCTTGCGGAAGCGGGTGTCTGCCGGTGGCGGTGTGCTGAGAAGGGCAAGGAGCCGCTCCTGCGCCGGCTGGGCACCCAGGACACGAACCGCCGCATTGGCCACCAGCGAAGCCCGGCCTGCCTCCCCGTTCAGCACGGTGCGCCGGGCCTGCTGCGCCTCGGCGTCGTGATCCCAGTGTTCGGCCAGCGCATCGGCCGCCCAGTGCGGGACACTGCTGTGCTGCAGCTCCTTCAGCAGCACGGAGCGCAGCACCGGCCCCGGTCCAGGGTGGTCAGGAAGGGGAGCTCGAAGTCCAGGAAGGCTTTCGGATCGTGTCGCAGGAGTTCCTCGACCGCGGTGGCCACGGCGGGCTCATCGGGGTAGGTATGAGCGAGCGCTCCAATGCCCAGGAACCGGATTTGGTGCGGATCATTCACCAACGTGCTGGTGATGTAGTCGATGACGGCCGCTTCCTGGGCGCAGGCCAGCAGCAGCACGCCCCACGCCACGCTCCGGGCGCCTGAGCCGGGGTGTCGACCGGACACGATCGACAGGCAGGTGTCACGTACCTGCTCGGCCTCCTCAGGAGCCTCACCCAGGCAGGCCGCGATGACGGAGGCGAGCAAGGACGTCCACATGTCACCGGTGATGTCCTCGATGGCCAGCCGGCTGAGCAGCCAGGCGCGTTCGTCGGCCGTCAGGGCGGGCGGCCGCGGCCCGTCCGCCCCGCGGCGGGTTGCGTCCTGTCCGGGCAGGACGCCCAGGACGGCAGCCAGGGCAGTCAGCCGCAGCCCCTGCACGGGCTGCTGCCGGGCTGCTGCCGCATCAGCTGTGACGCGGTCGTCGTGGGGCCAGCCCAGCAGCAGCCCGTGCAGGATCACCGCTGCATGATCGGCGGTGACAGCACGGCGCATCGCCGCCAGCATCGCCTGCACCACCTGCTCCTGGCCTGCCCGGGCACCATATCGGGCGGCGAGCGCGCGGGCGGCCGCCCGCGCGCTGTGCACGTCCTGCGACCTCAGTGCCGCCACCAGCAGCGGCCAGACCGGCTCGGTCAGCTCCTGGTCGCCGATCACCTGCCCCAGCCGGTGGAACACCTGAGGCGGCAACGGCTGGACGGCCAGCACCCAACGGGACAGCCGCGGCACTAGATCACCGCCCACTGCTGGATCGTCCAGCCCGGCCACACACGCGGACAGCAGCCGCTGCTGATGTCCGACGAGGGGGTGGTTGTCGATCACTTCCATGATCGTGGCTGCGTGACGACGGGCCTGGGGGACAGGCAGGCGGTTCCCGCCGAAGACGGCCTGCGCCCACAGTTCCCGCACGGCCAGCGCGGCCGGTTCCGGTCCGGCCGCCTGGTCAGCGAGGTCCTGGACCAACTGGCTGATCTCCTCGGTGCGCTTCAGCTGCCACAGGACGGCCAGCAGCACCTCGTGCCAGCGTGGATCCTGAGCGCGCTCCTCGAACAGGGCGCGCAGGTCTGCAAAGGACCACTGCTGGGCGGCCTGTTCGGCGGCCAGCTGCTCCAGCAGGACCCGGTGCAGGAAGCCGATCTCGCGCGGGCCGTGCCGGACCAGGACACCGAGCTGTCCCTCGGCGATGTCGACGAACCCCCTTGCCTGTGCGGCGGCAGCGGCCGTATCCAGGGCGAGATGACCCGGGTCGCGCAAGGCGCTGATGATGTCCGAGCGGACACTGTGCTCGGACACCGCCTGGACGTCACCGCGCCGTTGGTGGGCCAGCGCCACGTGAGCCAGGACCTGACGAATGTCGTTCGGGTGCAGTGTGTGGGGCTCCGCCGTGATGCCCGCCGCTGTGCCGCGCCGCGCGGGATGCTCACTCAGCAAATGGTCAATGGCGCTCCCGTATACCTCGAACCGCCTGGTCGGCAGCGGAGCTCCCGCCAGCCTCATGCCGGTCAGCAGGATCAGGAACAGCGGAATCCAGGCGAGATGGCGAAGATCACGCACGCCGGACAGCTCCTTGACGAACGCCTCGGCCTCCGTGCTGCCGTTCGCGGCAGAACCCAGCCAATGACCAGCCACCTCTCGCTGCTGGCGCAGCGAGAGTGGGGCCAGCGAGGCGTACTGCCACACCCCCGTCGGCTGGAGCCGCGACAAGCCGTAGGGGCGGGTGGCGGTCACCGCGGGCAGCTGGCGCTGGTCCAGAAAGGTCTCCAGCGCGGTGAGAGCTTTGCGCGCCGCGCTCTCGCTCACCCACTCATCCAGGCCGTCGATGACCAGCAGCAGCCGCTCATCGGCCAGCGCCCTTTCCACCAGCGGCCACAGATGTCCGACGTCGTACTGCTCCAGCCAGGCCCGCAATGTCGCTGCCAGCGATGCCTCGGCACCGTCGTAGTGCGCCAGCCGGCGGGTGAAGAAATGGAAGGGAACCCACAAGGGAAGACGGTCACCGAACTGCTCGGTCCAGCGCGGCAGAGCGGGAGAATCGGCGAACAGATCCAGCAGGGCAAAACGCAGCAGACTGCTCTTGCCCGAGCCAGGTTCCCCGACCAGGACATGGCGTCGTGCTCCGGCCAGCCAGACATCTGCGCTGGTGCGGATCCCGGTTGCCTCACCGGTCACCGCCGGGGAGGCGGCGCTGACGGCCACCGACTGCTCCCCGTCGTAGGCACCAGGCGCCGTGAGCGCCATCTCCGTTTCCCCCGGGCGGTGGCCGAAGGCGGACGCCTGCGCCCTGCGATACCAGGCCGTGGGAGACACCCCGGAGGAGACCCCCTCGGGGGTCGCCGGCTGGGCCGGCCAGCGGCCCAGCCGGCGGACCGGGAACACGTCGGGAAGAACGAACCGCTGCTGCAGGTCCGGCTGAGCCTGTGCGTGCTGCAGGGCGATCGTACCGGAGTCGGTGTGGGCGAAGAAAGTGGCGTAGAAAGAACCCAGCTGTTCACGGAGAGCGGCAACCTGCACGGCATCGAGCCGGGTCACCAACGAGGCCACCTGCTCGGGCCCGAACAGCTTCTCAACGAGGCCACCTGCTCGGGCCCGAACAGCTCCTCCACCCACGCGCGGCCGAAGAAGTCATGGACGACGTGCGGGCGTTGCTTCAGCCAGTCCGACAGATACTCCGCATCCCACACCTCGAAGGAGATGCCCTCCTCCGCCAGCCGCTCACGTTGCTTCACCACCTCGTCGGCGGTTTTTTGAGGGACGGCCGACAGACTGGTGGCGTAAACGAAGACCCGGCTGACCCCAGCCCACGTGCCGTCCAGGAAGTCAGTGACGGCCTCCTTGAGCTGGCTGGCGGTCAGCGACTTCACCCGCCGTGACTGCAGACTCAGGTAGACGCGCTCGGGAGCAGAGTCGCTTTCGGCTGAGCCGTCCGGCAAACGGACATACAGATCGATGCCCTGCTGATCCTGGCCCTGAGTGCCGTACAGGCTTCCCTGCGCCCGGGCGTCGTAGGCGCTCATGCGCCCGGTGGCGCTGTCGCCACCGGCATGATCGGCGGAATCCTCGACCGTCCCGCGCTCCACCGCCCGCTTCAGGCACAGCCGCTCGAAGTTCTCCCAGGCCAGATGCTCCAGCGGCAGGAGCTGCTCGCTCGTATGGACGGGCAGCGGAACCGTCTGCGGCGACACCAGCGTGTGCAGCCTGGCCGGCGCTTTGGCGTACTGAGATGGACTCGTCGGTGAGGCATGCCGCATACACACCATCATCGGCCACGGCGCCACCAGCCTGGCGGCAGTCGGCGCTAGCCGGCCCCACCCAGCACCGTGTCCACAGCTCCTACCGCCCGCCCGATTCACGGCGGCCAGCAGGCCGCATCTCCGTCGACGGCGACAGGATGCGAGCGTCGGCCGCGAGGCCTGGTCGGTGTGTCGCTCCCTGAGACCGCATCAGCGCTGTGCTAAGCATGATGCCAGCGACGAGAACGGTGCAGTAGTCGGGCACTGAGCTCTTGTGCTCGATCACCCGAGGCCGCTCCCGCGGTGACGCTTCCCCGACTGGCCGGGCCGGACGAGGGCAGGGCGGTGAAAGAGGACGAGCTTGCCGGGGGGACACGATGAGTGAGCTGCAACTGTGGGACGACAACCCGACAACGGTCGACCTTCTGGGGTTCACCTCAATCGTCGACACCGTCGCGGCTGCCCTGCAGTCCCGCTCCCTGGACCCCGTCACCATCGGGATCAACGCTCCCTGGGGCGGAGGAAAGTCCACCGTTCTGGGCCTGCTGCAGGACGAGCTTGGCCGTCAGAGCGGCTACCGAGTCATTCGCCTCGATCCGTGGGAGTTTGACGACCAGTTCGATGTGCGCGGCGCCGTCATCGGTGAAGTCCTACAGGACCTCCTCACGACCTATCCGGATGAAGGACTCGATGACCGGGTCAAAGACCTGTTGGAGCGCATCAGTTGGTCACGTGTCGCCTCCAGCATGGCCCGTGGCAGGCTGGTAGCACAGACCGAAGAGCTCGTCCAAGCACTCACGCCCCGATCGAAGGAGAACGCCAGGAGCCTGGCGGGCTTTCGCAGTGAGTTCGCCAAGCTGCTCCAGGACTTGGCTCCGCTGCAGCGGCTGGTCGTACTGGTGGACGACCTCGACCGGTGTCTACCGGACGCAGTGATGGCCACGTTGGAGGCCATCAAGCTGTTCCTGTCGGTTGAGAAGGTGGCCTTCGTGCTGGCGGCTGATCAGGAGATGGTGCGGGAGTCCATCGCCGTCAGCCTCGATGCCACAGGCCGCGGTGAACAGTTTGCGCAGCGCTACCTGGAAAAAATCGTCCAACTGCCCCTGTCGCTCCCGCGCATCAGTGCGGACGAGGCGGCCGCGTTCATCACTCTCCTGCTGTCCGAACAGCGCTGTCCGCAGGAAGAGCAGTACACACAGCTGATCGGACACGCGCAACAGCGACGTGCTCAGGGCCTGTCACCCGTCCTGGCCGACATGCAGAGCCTGCCGTGGGAACCCGACGCCGACACCGTGGGGCTGGCCAGCCGTCTCGCCACCGGCCTGTCAGCCCACCGCTCGGGAAGCCCCCGCAGCATCAAGCGGTTCCTCAACGCATGGGCGCTGCGCACCAGGATCGCCGAGCGGCACGGCATCGCCATCGAGGCCTCGGTGATCGCCAAGCTCATGCTGCTGGAAGACAGCCACAGCAAGGACTTCGAGACGCTCGTCGGACTCCAGGACGCCCAGCGCAGCGAACTGCTGCAGCGCTGGCAGGCCTGGGGGCGCGGCGAGCAGCGTGACAAACCCGACGAGGTCAGCGAAGCGAGCAAGGAGTGGGCCGCGTCCGACCCCGACCTCATCAACGCCCCGATCGGCCCGTATCTGAGCCTGGCGGCGTCACTCGTGAGTCTTACCGCCGCGGCCTCCCTGACACAGCAGCAGCTCTCCTGGGTGAGCGACCTGGCCAGCGCTTCGGACCCGCACCGCAATGACGCCCAGACACAGATCGTGGCTGCCCCCGTCGCCGACCAGCAGGCCGTCGTCCAGGCACTGATTCAGCGGGCACGCCGAGAGTCGGAAACCGATCACCTGGTTCAGTCCCTCGTCCACATAGCCATCCATACAGCCGAGCTGCGTCAACTGATCGCGCAGGGTCTGTGGGAGGTACGCAAGTACCTCCTGCCCGGGGCCGTCGTCGACATCGACAGCAGCGACGTCGACGAGCTGCGGGCGCTGCTTCCCCGGCTGGCTGAGGCCACCGACATCGAGCCTTCGGTGCAGCAAGCAGCACAGATGGCACTCGGGCGCTGATGGGCACCTCCGGCTCCTACGGCGGCAGCGGCACGTCCGACTGGCAGGAAGCCCACGACGCCTTCGACGCCCTGCCCGGTTCTGCTCCTGCCGGCACCGGCCCCGGGGATCCTTCCGATCCCGCGCAGGACCAGCAGCAGCCGCTCGACAATCTCCTCGACGCTCTCGGCGCGGCCCTGCAGAAGGACGACGCGGACCGCGGAAGGCCATCGGCCGCCGGGTACCCGCTCTCCGCCCTGCTCGCCTCTCCCCGAGGCAGCGGCGGCGGCGGGGGAGGGGGCGCCGGAGCAGGAACCCAAACACCCACGGGCAGAGCAGGCGCAGGTTCACGACGGCAGGTCGTCAAAGGCTCCGCCCGTGGGGCCGCTGCCCTTGCCGGCGCCTACGCGCTGCGCAGCGGCGACGCAGCCCGACTTCAGGAACTCGGCCTCGATCTCGCCGAACTGCGCAGCATGGGCCCACGGGCACAGATCTCCCGCATCCTGCAGGCGGTGCTCGGCGACGCAGGCCACCCCGACGAAGCCGCCCTGAGAAAAGCCGCCACCAGATGGGTCAAGGCCGTGCTCCTCGATCCCCAGCCGCCCGCACCTCAGGAGGGCATGCGAGGACTCGTCACCGAGTGGATTTACGAGCTCTCCCTGGTCGAACTCGGCTCCCAGAAGGCCCAGGGGAACCTGACCGCGCAGGAGGCGATCCGTAAACAACGATGGCTGCGCTCCTGGCTGGAGCGCCGCCTCAAAGGCCTCATCGTCCCCGATACACGACGCATGACCGTACAGGAATTCACCGCTACAGCAGCCAAGGTGACCGGGGAGGCACTGCGCATGCTGCGCGCACGACGCTCATGACCACTGCCATCGAAGTGCTCCCGCACGACGCCGATCAGCACGAACCCTCTGCCAGACCCCTGCGCTGGGCCCGTACGCGCGGCGACGGCCCGACCGCCGAAGTCACCGGCACCCTCGGGTGGGATCTGGACCTGATCGGGCGGGCCCCTGTGGCCGCGGCAGATCTGGCCCGTATCGCGGCATCGGCCTATCTCGCCGATCGCACGGCCCGCCGTCCCCTCACGTTCGTCAGGACGATCGAGCTCACCGCCCACACGGTGAACCCCGAACCCTGGAACGGTACGTGCGGCCAGCTCACCGAAGAGCTGCTGCACTGGCTCACCGGTGATGTGTGGCACCTGCACGCCGTACCCGCCCCGCCCACCGACCGCACCCTGACTCCCCTGGAACCGGCCGACGACGTCATGCTCCTCAGCGGCGGCCTCGACTCCCTGTGCGGCGCCGTCGACCACCTGACGGACGGCACCCAACGGATCCATCTGAGCCACTACGACGGCAGCACCGCAGTACGCAGCGCACAGACCAAAGCCCGCTCCTACCTGCAAAGCCGCGCCCCCCAGCCCCTGCGGCATCTCAGCGCCAAGATCTGCCAGACCGGCCCCTCCCCGGAGCCCTCCTCACGCAGCCGGAGCCTGCTGTTCGCCGCCCTGGCTGCCGCGACCGCAGCCAGCGCCGCCAGCCCGCAGACCACGGTGCCCGAGAACGGATTCACCAGCATCAACCCACCACTCACCCCAGCACGCGGCGGCGCCCTGTCCACCCGGTCCACTCATCCCGGAACCTTCAGCCGCCTCAACACCCTTCTGGCCAGCGCAGACATCTCCGTCCAGATCGCCAACCCCTACCTCCACCGCACCAAAGGCGAGCTCCTCGCACGCGCCCACGACCGCGCCGGAGCCACGCTGCTCGCCGCGGCCGCCGAGACCCTCTCCTGCGGCAAACTCGACGGGGCCCGCTATCCGGGCGGCAACGCGAACCTCAACTGCGGCCTGTGCGTGGCCTGCCTGGTACGCCGCGGGTCCTTCACCGCCGGCCCCTACCGCGACCCCACCGTCTACCTCGTTGACCGCCTAGAGGGCACCTCGCACCAGCGGCTGCTCACCAACCGTCGCAAAGACGTCCACGACGTCCAGCAGGCCATCCTCAACGGCATCGACGACACCGATATCCTTGCCGTCGGCGATCTGCCCCCCGAGACCGACTTCGACGCCGTCGTGGACCTGTGCCAGCGAGGCCTCCAGGAACTGAGCCGTGTCCCACTTCCCTGACGAACTACCTGCGCTGGACTGCCACGCCCACATCGCCCCCGACGTCACCAACTCCCAGATCGACGCACTCCACGGAGCGGTCGTGCTCGCCATGACCCGCACGCCGGCAGAGACCACCCACGCCCTGCGCCGGAGGGACACCACGCTGGTCTGGGGCACCGGCGCGCACCCCGCGGTACCGGCCGCGCTCAAGGCCTTCAGCCCACGGCAGTTCCGCACCACCCTGAAGCAGACCTGCCTCATCGGCGAAATCGGACTCGACCGCCGCGGCAGCCTCGACACGCAGCGCTCCGTGCTCACCCAGATCCTCGACGCCGCCCGCGACGAGCCGGTCATCCTCTCCCTGCACAGCAGCGGGCGCACCGGACCCCTGATGGACCTGCTCACCAGCCACCCGCATCCGGGCATCATCCTGCACTGGTTCCTGGGCAGCCCCGCCGAGCAGAAACAGGCCCTTGACCTGGGCGCCTACTTCTCGGTGAACGCCGCCATGCCAGACGGTGCCCTTACCGCGCTTCCCTTGCACCGCCTGCTTCCCGAGACCGACTTTCCCGCCAGCAGACGGACCACCCGAGCGACCCGCCCCGGAGTCGTCGAGCCGATCGAACAGCGGCTAGCCCAACTACACGCCACGACACCACAGCTGATCAGACGCCGCTTCTGGCAGAACCTGCGTGAACTGACCACCCGAACGCAGGTACTGGACCGCCTGCCGGAGCCCATCGCGGACTGGGCCCTGGAAGCCTGACCCCAAACGGTCCGGCATACGCCACGAGAGACGGCAGAATACGCCCGCCACGGGGTTCACTCACTCACGCCGACGCGATCGACGATCTCCGGGCGGCCGGCCAGCGAACCTGGTAGACGACATCCGCGCAGACTCCCCGCCCGGAGGAGCTGCGCCTCCTTCAGCCCCCGCGCGGTAGACAGGTTGGCGCGGGTGAGATCGGTGTCCGCCAGATCGGCGCCCTTGAGGTTCGCACCGCGCAGATCCGCCTCGGTGAAAGTGGCTCCTTTCAGCAGGGCCCCCTGCAAAGAGGCGTCTCGGAGCTCTGCACCTTTCAGATGGAGGCCAGCCAGGTCTACCGGCCTACGACGGCCGCCCCACCGAGAACGCTTCACCGTCAGCGCACGCAGCGCCTCCAGGACCTGCTCCTTCGGCTTCTTCGGCAGCTGCGCTGCATCCAGCGCCGTTGTCGCAGCGTCCGGTGTATGACGGCGCACGAAGGCATTGAGTACCCGCGCCGCATGCTCGCCCTGGTCCGGTGCGTCCTGGACGATCTGCTCCATCGCCAAGACACCCCCGATACGCACATACTCCTCGTCCGAGCTCAGCCGCTCCAACGCCTTGGTGAAGCGATCAGTGACCTGACCCCGGCGACTGAGCCGAAAGGTACGCGCCGTATAGGTCAGGGCGATGCCGGCCCCGACAGCGGCGACCACCTGTACCACCGCCAGACGGAACTGGCCCACGGCCGCTGCACGACCAGGGGCATCCAGAGAAGACCAATCGCTGCTCGTCACCCAGCGCGTCAGACGCCGAGTGAGAGGAGTGAAGACGAGAGCCAATACGCCGGCAAGCAAGGCCGCACCCATGACTGACAGAGCGATCCACCGTGTCCTCCTCCACCACATGCGATCTTTCTACCGTGCCCGGCCGTCATGGTGCACACCGCGCGCTCGGGGCCGTGTGCACCATGACGGCTTCGGCCTGCAGGCCCCGACACGTCAATCCGCCCGACAAGGGCGAGTCCTGGCCGTCAGTGTGGGCAACTGGGTGCACGGTCCTGCCCGACTCCTCACACACCGAACAACGCCGTCTGCCCCGGGCGAGTATTCCAGCGCGGCACGCAGTGAGCGCCGCGCCCTACACGTGACTGCTCCTCCCTCGTGACACCTGGGTGGCTGCAGGGCGGGGAGAATCGGACGTGACGGCTTGCGAGACGCCATAACGCGGGTGCACCGCATCGGGGAGGAACACGACGTTGAACACCGTACGGGCCCGGGTGTGGCAGTTCCGGGTGCAAGGGGCGATGGTGACCGCCACACAGGTCGGACAGGGTGACCTGGGGGTGGGGCTGGCCCGGCTCATCCACATCAACGCGCTCGCCTGCGACCTCAACCGGGTCGTCGACTACCGGACCAAGCAGCTCGAGGTCCGCCTTCTGGCCAGCTATCTCGATGCCCCCAGCGCCGGTGCCCCGCTCCAGGTCGATCACCGGGCATTTGTGGCGAGCTCGCGGCACATCCGCGGCTTCGTCACCGAAAGCTCAGGGCTGGGCATGCTGACGGCGGCCAGCGAAGCCCTCTTCGCCTGGGACAACGCGGCGCACGCCCTGCACAGTTTCGACGCACTGCCCGGCGGCATCCTGTCGGGCTATCAAAACGGCGGTGTCAGACCGGACTTGCTGTTCCATCTGCCTGGCGGCCGCGTCGCGGGAGAGGCCCGGGGTCGGCATCGCCGCGCCAAGACGCTCCTGCCGACGCGGCCGCTCGCCGAGCAGAAGAGGCGACTGCAGGAACTCGCTCTCTGGTCGGCGTCCCACCGCGACCACGCCTACTTCATGAGCTGGGTCTGGATCGGTCGCTCCGGCGTCGCCGTGGACATCTTCCTTCCTCAGGACCAACGCTGGGACGGTGCACTGGACGCCCGCTGGAAGCGGCAGAGCGCAGGCGACCAGTGGCGCTTTCCGGTGGAGGACCCCTTGGGGCAGATGCCGGACGGCGATCCCGAACCGCCGCCCGCCACGCCATCCACCACGGACGCGCTGCAGCCAGTGATGTCGGTGCACGCTGCTGCCCCCACACCACCCAGGGCCGACCCGGTCTCACTGACCGGCCGCTTGGTACAGCGGCTGTACGACACCGCCCCCGCACTCGACGCGGAACTCGCAGACATTCCCGTCCGCGGCACCTGGGTGCCCGCCGACGCGCTGGGGCCTGCCCAGTACGAGGTGCTGCTGGCCGTCCTGGCCGAACAGCCCCCACCTCAAGCCGGTGTCCGAGAGCGACTCGCACGGGCCGAAGGCCGCTTCGACGCCTGCCTCGACGGGCGCCTGCTCACCGTCGTGCGCTCAGCAGCCCAACCGCCACCAGCCTGGCAGGACTTGGAACAGGTGCTGTTGAGCCCGGCGTGACACACCGGGATACCACTGGTCCATAACGAGGCTGGGGCGAGGAGGCAGTGGCCATGCGACGGCCGCCGTAGAGTTGGCTCCTCAACCATGCCGGTGAAACGGGCGGTTGGGCAGGGACGTAGGCGCAAGTTGGCGGGGGAACGGGTGCAGCAACACATTGTCGGAGTGCATGGGATCAAGCAGGGCCGTACGTCGCGGCGTGAGCTGATCAAAGACTGGACCAAGGCACTGAACCGCGGTATCACCGCCCTGCACGGGCAGGACGCCGTGAGCACCAACCCCCGCCTGACGCCCACCTTGGAGATTCCGCACTGGTCCTCGCTCCTGGCGCGGGGAGCGGACAGGCTGGGCCCGTCGGACTTCTTCCCGGACGACTCCACTGCCCTGACCGCCGACGAGGAAGCCTTCATCGTCGAGGCGCTGGACGATCTGCTCACGCCGCAGGAGCAGGCGCTGGCCCAGGAGCTGGACCCGACGACGCTCGGGCTGCCGAAGCTGCCGCCCAGCGTCACCCGCCGCGCCATGGTCTACGACCGGCGCACCCCTGACAGCGTCGTCGGCAAGCTCATCACCCGTCTGCGCGAGGTCCGCTTCTATCTCAAGCACCCCAACCTCGCCTCCAAGGTGCAGGAACACGTCCTCAAAGCTTTCAGTGACGACACCGCCACCGTCGTCATCGGTCACTCCCTGGGCAGCGTGATCGCCTACGACCTCATCAGGCAGGAGAAGATCGCCGCTCCCGGCACCGCCGGAACCGCTGTGCACACGTTCGTTACCTGCGGCTCGCCCCTGGGCATCCCCGCCGTGCGGCGCGCCATGAACATCCCGGAGCCGAAGCTGCTGGCCATGCCCGCGCACATCACATGGCTCAACGTCTACGACCCGGACGATGTCGTCACCGGCGCAGCCGGTCTGGCCCTGGGCGCCCGCAACGTCACCGACGTCGAGGTCGACAACGGTAACATCGATCCCCACGCCGCCCAGGCGTACCTGCGCACCCTCCCGGTCGCGCGGGCGGCCACCCGCAGCTGGTCATGAACGAAGAACACGTTCCGTCCACGTTCCACCGGCGCCTGGTCGTCATTGCCGTCAGCGACTACGACGAGGGCACCCCGGCCGACCGGGAAGCCTTTCGCGCCGGCATCAGCGCCCAGGTATCGGTCGTAGAAGACTGGTGGGCTGGCGAACGCCTGGAAGCCGAACGGCGCTTCACTCCTGCAGCTCCGCCTAAGCCGCTGCTCAGCGTGCACGATCTGCGGTGCTTCCTGATCGACCAGGACCTGGCCGACGCCGACGACGACGAAGCGCTGGTCATCTACATCACCGGCCACGGTCTCGCCCCCCGCGGACGGCAGCATTTTCTGCAGCTGCCCGACACGGATAAGAACCGCCCCCTGGGCACTGCGTTCCCCACGGCCGAACTCATCGCCACCGCCCTCGACTCCCGCGCCGGGCACGTCCTCGTGATGGTCGACTCCTGCTTCTCCGGACGCCTGACGGACGAACTCCAAGACACTCTCAAAGCATTGGACGAGGACCGCCGAGCTTTGGGATCCCTGGTCGTGCTGACCGCCGGCAACGAAGACTCCAGACCCCGACTTCAGGCCTTCACCTCACTGCTGGCCGCGATCCGCGCGCACTGCGAAGACCAGACCAACGGGTACGCGCGCTCCCATCTGAGCTGGGAAGACTTCCATGCAATCCGCGCCGCCGTATGGGACCGCACCACCATGGCGGACATCCACCGCATCTGGCCCCCGGGCGACAGCGTCAGCCTCCAACTCGCCGCCCGCGCGCTGAGCCCCTGCCTGCCCAACCCCGGCTACACCGACACCACCCTCCTCGAGGACGCCCGCAGCCAGGTCGGCTGGAACCGCGCCGACCTGGACGAGTACTGGATCTCCCGGGCCACCGGCCAGATGTCCGGCAGCAGCCCAGGCTGGTACTTCACCGGACGCGCCGCCCTGGTCACCCGCATGATCGAGTTCCTGGACGGTGACGACAGCGTCCTCATCGTGACCGGGCCCGCCGGCTCCGGGAAGAGCGCCCTCCTGGCCCGCCTTGTCACACTCAGCGACCCGCGATTCCGGGCCGACCACGCTTACCGGCCCGTCCTCGACGCCATCCCCGAACACCTTCAAGTTCCTGAAGGAGCCGTCGACGCGGCAGTACTGGCCCGCAACACCGACCCGCACGAACTGTCCGCCGCGCTCTACGAGGCCCTCACCGGCCGCCCGACACCGGCCGGGCATGATCCGATTGAGGAACTGCGCCTTTATGTCCGTGTTTTCATGCGGCTGAACGACAGACCTCTCACCGTAGTGATCGACGGTATCGACGAAGCCCGCAACCCGCGCCGCATCATCACCGATGTCCTGCGCCCGCTGGCTACCCTGCGCGCCGACGGCCGGCCCCTCATCCGACTCCTCCTCGGCATCCGCAGCTCCGCCACCGCCGGTCACTCCAGCGCTGACCCCGCCAGCCCGACCGGCGGCGATCTCCTGGCTCTGCTGCAGCGGGCAGCCGACGCTGGCCCGGCATTGCGTACCGACGCCCTCACTGCACAGGACGACATCGCCGCCTACACCGCATCCCTGCTGCACGCCGCCCCTCAGGCAGGCTCGCGCCTGCTAGACCGCGACGACGACCGCATCAGCCGTATCGCCACAGCGGTGGCCGAAGAGGTGGCCCCGTCCTTCCTAGATGCCCGGCTCGCCGCCCAGCAACTGCACGCCCGCACCCTCCTGCCTCAGCCCACCGACCTGGCCTGGCGCCGCCAGCTGAGACAGGGAACGCACGAACTGCTCCGCCAAGACCTCGCCGACGTGGCCCTGCACGGCGACGCACCCCCCGAAGAACTCCTGGCCGTCCTGCGCGCCACCGCCTTCGCCCAGGGGGCGGGCCTGCCGTGGGCCGACATCTGGCCGGCCGCGGTGAACGCCCTGCATCCCACCTGCGACGATGCGGCAGCCGCTATCCGCCAAGTGGTGCGTGACAGCCGGCTGACCGGATATCTGACAACCGCCCAGGAAGACGGCAGAACCGTCTACCGCCCCATCCACGAACGCGTCAGCGAGACACTGCGCACCGCACCCCACACACTCCTGGACCCCACTGACACACCCACCGAGGGCAGTACCGGTACAGCCGACACCACCCCCACTCACCGGCAGCTCACCCAGGCCTTCGCCCGGCTGCTGGAAAGGGCACCCGAGCAACCTCCGCATCCCTACCTGCGACGGCACCTGATCACCCACGCCGCGCTGGGAAACGCAGTCGACGACGCCCACATCCCGGCCCACTTTCTGCCCTGGGCGACCCGTGACAACGTGCGCGGTTCCCTTGGCCTGCCCATCACTGCCACCGATCGCATCCGGCACCTGGCCGCGTGGGCCCGCATCGAACCCTTTGTCGGCGACGCACCCCCCGCCTCCCGAGCCGACAGCCTGGCCCTTGCCCAGCACACCGGCAGTACACGGGCCCACACCCCGATCAGGCACCCACAACTGCGCCCGCGCTTCAACCACCTTCATCTGCCCACCAACATCCTTGCGGGCACCCCCGGCAACCCCTACGCACTGGCCGCCTTCCGCACCACCGACGCCTCCGCGGTGCTGGCAGCAGCGGACGAGAGGGGAAACCTCACCCTGTGGGACCCCCTCTCCGGCAGCCCTTTCGGCACCGCCCTGGAAGGTCTAGGACCCCACGCCCGCGCCCTGACCGTCCTGGAGGACGGCCGCCGCCCTGGGGAACCCACCCTCATCGTCGGAACCGACCACGGGCTGTGGCAGTGCGACCCCCAGACCGGCGAGGCCGCCCCCCTGCTCGAAGGGCGCATCCGCGCCGTCGCCACCTTCAGCGACGATGCACGCCGACGGGACCGCCGCGGAGCATACGGATGGCCGCTCCTCGCCGTCGCCACCACCGAGGACCTGCTCCTGGTGGACTCCCTCACCGGCCGCATCCAGACACGACGGCCCCTGAACAGCATCGGCCGCCTCCAGAGGGAGCAGGATGGCAGGAGGTACCGCCGCGGGCCCCTCGTCCACGCACTCGCCGTCATCCCCGTACCAGGTGTCGGCCCACTGCTCGCCATTGCCCAGGATGGCAGTTACGTCCCCGTCGTGGATGCCCTGACGTTCGACGACATCGGCGAACTGCCGTGCGCGGGCAGGGGCGCCTCCGCCGTCGTCGGCTTTGCCACACGTGAAGGCGAACCACGGCTGATCGTTGCGTCCCGCTCCACGAAGTCCGTGCGCATCTGGAACCCGCTGACCCGGGCCCAGCACCCACACCAGCCGATCCGGCAGCCCGTGGCGTCCCTGGCCCTGCACCCCGGCCCCTACGGGGACCCCCTGCTGGTCACCGGCAGCAGCGTCGACGGCGCTCTGCATGTCTTCGATACCGGGGGTGCACTCGTTCGCCAACTCCCCACCGAACACACCAAGATGGTCCGCGGCCTCACGGTCTTCACCGGCCCGCAAGGCCAGCCCCTCCTGGCCTCCGCATCGTTCGACCGCACCATCCGCCTGTGGGACCTCCATGCGCGGGCCGCCGACGACGATACCGATCATCCCTCGGCAGACCAGGTCGCCCTTCTGCCGCACTCATCCGGGCCACCCAGCCTCATCAGCGGTGGCCGTGCCGGCGAGATCACCGTGCGCTGCGTACAGACCGGCCGGGCAACCCACGTGCTGACCACGCCGGACGACCGCCCCTACAAAGACGTCACCGCACTGACCGTTCTCGAACCCACGCGTGACACCACCGCACGCATCGCCATCGGGTACGCGGATGGAAGCGTCGAACTCACCACGGAAGCAGGCTCACGGCGCGTCCTGCTTTCCTCGTACTACTCCAGCAGCAGGGTCCGGGCGCTGGCCCGCTTCCCCCACCCGGAAACCGGGCAGCCCCTCCTCGCTGCCGCCATCAGCGACTCCCGCGTCGAATACCTGCGAGTTGACGACGACACCCCCCACCTGCCGACACTCCATGCCGAGGCGACCGTGCGGGCGCTCGCCGTCCTGCCCGACACCGGACCACCGATGCTGGCCATCGCTACCACCCGTGCCGTGCGCCTACTGCACCCCGGCCACGCTCCGCACATGGGTCTGCCCCAGCGCATCGGTGCCGTGCGCAGCCTGACCGTCGCCGATGGCCGCCTCCTGGCCACCGGTGGATCGGACGGTGTGATCAGGCTGTGGGACCCGTTCGCCCCGCGCTCAGAAACCCATGTGCCGCTGACCGGGCACCAAGGCCCCGTCACCGCCCTTGCTGCCCTGCCTCATCCGGACGCCGACCGTGACCTGCTCGTCAGCGCCTGCTCGGACGACACCAGCATCCGTGTATGGGACTACCAGACGGGCCAGGAGGTTCTCCGCCTGGTCACCGGCGCACCGATCACCTCGCTCGCCGTGCTCCCCACCGGCTCCGCCAACCGCAGCACCGCCCCTGCCGTCATCGTCGGCAGTCCCACGGGAACGGCCGCTGTCACCGTGCACCTCCAATCCCCAAGCGGCGGGACCACGCTTGAGGACGCCTGAACCGTCCCAACCCCGTGGTGCCGGCAAGGAGGGCCGTAAGGCGCGACGGCTCATCCAGTGCTGGCACAAAGCCTCGCCCCTGGCAGCCCACCGCAGCGTCCGCATCGCAGGGGCGTAACAGCACCCCCTACACGATCGCCGCTGCCCGCAGCGAACGGTGCAGAATCAGCCCCCTTGACCCCTGTCGCGGTATTGGTCGAGCACATCGACCCAAGCCGGGGCTGGCCCATGAACAGACCCACATCGGCAAAGGTGAGCTGGGTTCTCTATAGGAGTGTCAGTGGCGTGTGCTACGCCATAGCAGTGCCCTGATTAGGGCTTGTGCAGGATAAAGCGGCATTGTGGGGGATTACTTGATCACGACGGATGCTGACGGTGTCCGGGTCTGCTCGAAGGCCGAAGACCACCGCTGGCCGGACGACGGCCGTGGCCGGGGCTGTCCGTTCTGCGCCGGCCACCGTATCTCTTCCACCAACCGTTTTTCAGACCTCTATCCGGACGACGTCTCGAGGTTGGACACCGATCGCTCGGGCCTCACCGCAGACCAACTGCGCGTCGGCAGCGGTCAAGTGGTGTGGTGGACGTGCGACATCAACCCCGCGCACCCGTCGTTCCCGCGGAGCGTGAACGCCTTCACCGGGGGCAGGAAAGGTGGCGGCATCAAGACGTGCCGCGAGTGCCGCCTGGTGGGGACCTCGGTACAGGAGCTTCAGCTGAAGGCTGAGCTCGCCACCGTGCTGCGCATCGATCAGGGCCGCAAACAGGTGCCGGACGTCGACGGGTGCAGCGCGGCCGTGGACATTGTTGCCGTCGATGAGCACGGCAACCCGTCTCTTGTGCTGGAGTTCGACGGAGTCTGGTGGCATGAGGGCAAGGAGGAAAAAGACGCCGCCAAGGCTGCACGGCTGCGCGCAGCGGGGCTGACTGTGGTGCGGATCCGCGAGGCGCCCCTGGCACCACTGGATTCGACGTTCGATGTGGTCATCGGGTTCCTGGCTGCTGCCGAAGACGCCGCCGCCGACGTACTGGACCACTTGGCCGGGCTGGGGTTGGTAGGACAGGCCGAGGCCTACCGCTATCGCGAGGATTCCTTCGGCGGCCCACAGAACAGGCCTCTTGCCGCGCAGTGGATCCGCGACCGCCTCGGGGAAGCCGCGCTTCGCGTCGAGCGGAACCTGCACAAGGAACGGTGGGCGCGGATGCACGCCGCACTCGTCAACTTCGAAGCTATCGAGGGACATTGCCACCCGAGCGATCAGGAAGTCACGGTCGACGGCGTCGATCTGGCCCGTTGGGTCCGCAAACAGCGCGCCTTGGCGGCCAGTGGCGGTCTGGACGACAAGCGCGCCCGACGTCTGTCCACCATCGACTCGTGGTCTACCCAGAATGCCCATGACGCGTCATTCCGCCGACAGCGCGACCGTTACCGAGCCGCCGTCCTGAACGAGCACGGCGCGATGGAAGCGCGCGAGGCGACCGTGTGGGCGAACAACATTCGTATGACCCGCAAGCGGCTGACTGACCAGGGCGAGGACCTGCCCGCATGGAAGCTCGAAGCCCTGGCATCGATACCTGGCTGGAGCTGGGACCCCTTCGAGGAGGGGTTCCTGGCCAAGGTCATGATCCTTCAGAACTTCACCGCCGAGACTCAGCGCAGTGTGGGCAGCATCAAGCAGAGAGAAGAGTGGAGTGGCCACAGGATAGGAGTCTGGATCAACTCCTTCCGGAACCGGCGGGCCACCTATGACGCGGAACGCAGAGCCGTTCTGGAGGAGTTGCCGGGCTGGGCATGGACGCCACAGGAAGACGTTTGGAACGCTACGTTTGCCGAATTGCGCGTCTGGGCGGCCAAACACGGCCGGATGCCACGAGCGCACGCTTCCGACGCCATCGAACGACGGCTTGGGGTGTGGAAGCGGAACAACAAGAGCAAGCGCCAAGGTCGCACCGACGACGGCCAGGCTGTCCGGCTACGGGCTCTGCTGGCCGAGTTCGGCGAGCACATGCCCTGACAGCAGTCGACTACGCGAGCAGGAAGCGGTTGGAAAACTCCATGCCGTCCTGGCACGAGCACTCTTCCACTGACGCAGCACCCACAGGACAGCCGGACAGTGGCCGCGTGCCCGAACGGCCCGGCCGTGGAGGCTGTCTGACGCCTCTTGCCGAGGCGGACCCGCGAGTGCCTTGACGCGGCTCAACGTGCGGGCCCACTCGTGGTGTTGGGCCTGTGTATCGAAGGCTTCAATTCGCTCATCCGCCCCGTGTAGGCGCAAGAGATCTTCGCTGTGCGAGCACGACTTGAGTTGTGAAGGAGAGACGACCCAGTCCCCGCAAAGCCTAGGCCGCCAATGGTCTCCGCCGCATGCTGGGATCGACAGCACCAGGGCTCATGCGACGCGGACCGGCACTTGGTGACCGGTCAGCAGTCGGGCCAGCGCGTCGGTCTCCTCCTCGGGCAGGGCGATGGCGGCTAAGCGGCGCGCTCGGGTGATGGCGACGTACCAGACGCGCAGCACCTCGTCGGTGGCCGGGTCTGCGGTGGCCCAGCGCTGGACGCTTCCGGCATCGGGCAGCAACAGCAGGACGCCGTCTGCTTCATCGCCCTTGAGCTGGTGGACGATGTTGGTACGTATGCCGGTAGCCGGCTGAGGTCGGGGCAGGATGGGTTTTCCGGCGGGGCGGCCCTTTCCGCCTTGCGGAGCAGACCCGGGCAGAGCGGGCCAGGCTTTCATGGCCTGCCATACCTGCGGACCCCATTCCTTGTGGGGCGCGGGCAGGCTGTGCAGGAACGCGAAGGCCGTGCGGTTGACCTGGCCAGCCGAGAGACGGTGGGCGGCCATGATGCGGTCGGGGCCGCCGGATTGGCCCGGATACCAGTAGCCGAACAGGACACGCACGGCGATCGCGCAGGCCCGGGTGAGGTCATCGCCGGAGGCACCCGGGGTGTGGGTGACAGTGCGGGCCCAGGCCAAGCTGGTGATGGCGTTGCTGTTGGGCTTCTCCCGGGTGATGCCCGGCAAGGTGGCGTACTTGTAGGCGGTTACCAGGCAGTCCTTGGCCGGGACGGCGTACTCCCCGGAGAGCGTGCGGAAGGCGTCGACGATGCCGACACTGGTCGGGGCGTGCAGATGACGGCTGCCGGAGGCGGCGAATTGAGTGGGCAGCAGCAGGACGGGAACGTCGTCGTCGCGCACGACGGAGCTGTCCGGCGGGCGTTGCCCCGCGCGCAGAGTGGCAGCGAGCCGGCAGATGACGGGGGAGCTGCGCCAGTTACCGGTCAGCTGGTGCGGGGCGGGAGACAGCTGCGCGGAGAAGGACCTGAGAGCCTGGGGTTCGGCGCCGCGCCAGGCGTAGATGGCCTGGTCCGGGTCGCCGACGAGGATCAGGGGCAGGCCGGCGTCGTGCAGCAGTTGCAGGATCGCCAGGTCGGCGGCGGAGCAGTCCTGTGCCTCATCGACAATGACCTCCGCGAACCGGGAGCGCAGCGGGGGCACCAGCCCAGCGGCGGCCTCCGCGTTGCGCAGGTTCCACAGGGCCAGTACCCGCGCCTCGTGCCCGGTGAAGTACCCCTGATCGCACCACGACTTGCGGGTTTCGAAGATCTTCTCCTCCCACGCCTGACGGCTGTAGGAGCTGGCCTCGAAGAGCTGCCGGGTGTCGTAGTCGAGCTTGTCCCAGGCAACCGACTCGCGTGCCGGGTTCTGCGTGGGGTCCAGGGTCATGGGGAAGCGGTGCAGGGAGATCTCCCGGTCCATGCCGTCAACCAGGGCCTTGACGCTCGCCCACGACTCCAGCAGGCGGGGCACCGGATTGGCTGCTCGCCGCGGCTTGACCAGGAACTCCCACAAGAACGAGTCGAGCGTGCCGATGAAGTGCGGTGCCTGGACCAGGTCAGCGCGGCCCGCCTGGCGGCAGCGGCGGGTCATCTGATCCCGCGCCACCCGCGTGAACGAAATCAGCGCCCGGCCCTGCCGCAGCGGCCGCCGGGGCGACTGCAGATGCCGGCTGGTGATCACATGCGTCTTGCCCGCGCCCGGGCAGGCAGGCACGTAAGCAGGCGCGGTCACGGCAATGGCGGCTTGCTGCTGCGCCTCGGCGGCGGCCCGCACCGAGGCTGGCTTCGGGGTTGTCATGGCGCGCTCACCGCAGGGGTGCTGGCGTCAGAAGCGGTGATGAAGCGGATGGCGTCTGCGAGGTAGGTGGGCACGGTGAACGCCACCTCCCGGTCGTCCAGCACGTCGGCGAGTTCCTGTGCGAACTCCCCCTTGGAGATGGGGGTCCCCGCCGCGAGCTCTCCGTCCGCTCCGGTAACGCTCCGGCTGGCCTTCGGGACGAACAGCTCCCCGAATGCCCGAGCGGGATCGTCCGCTTGGGCGACCTGCTCCCAGCGCTTCTTCGAGCGCGGCGCGCAGCGCAGGAACGCCGCCCGCAGGGCGCTGATGTTGTTCTCCGACCACAGGGCCGGCTCCAGCGTCCGAGGCGCCGCGGCCAGGTGCAGCGCGCCGGGAGAACCCCAGCGGCGGGGCAGTTCCCGCAGTTTCTGAAGACGGTCCGGTTCCGGCTCCCCGGGTGCCACGTCCGTGTCGGTGATCAGCGCCACCCGCCGTCCCAGGCAGATGCCGTCTACGGGCGCCAGCAGCACCCGCAGATAGACCTCGAACCCGACACCGTCCACGATCACCCGGGTAGTGCCGAAGAACCGTTCCACCGCCTCGAACGCCTCCCGCGCCGCCGGTGTGTCAGCTGCCGGGCCTGCGGCAAGGACTCGTTCGGCCAGCGTCGGCAGCAGCAGAAGCTCGGAAATACCCTCCACCAGGATGGCCCGCGAGGCGAACAGCAGGGCACTCTTCGTGGCGTCCAGATAGCGGTCCAGATGCCGCACTCGGTCCGGGCTCAACTGCAGCCGGGGAATGGGCAAAGGCCGCGCCTGCCAGCCGTCCGACAGCTCGCCCGGGCAGCGCGCCATGACCACCAGGTCCTCCACGCTGGCTGCGGCCGACAGGATGGGGGAGTGAGTGGTCACCACCACCTGCAGATGCCCGGCCGGCTCTGCCGGATCACCGGCAGGCCTGCGCCGCGAGGCCCGCGCCCGCTGCTGCAGATAACGCAGCAGCAAGGTCTGTAGCTGCGGATGCAGGTGCGCCTCGGGCTCCTCGACCAACAGCACGGTCAGGTCGGCCTCGGCCGCCGCGTCCAACTCCGCCATCACCGTGGCGATGAACAGGGTGTTGGCGTAGCCCAGCCCTGACGCCGACAACGGAAACGGTTGCGCGGAGACATCACCCAACAGCACCCGCAGCGACCGAGCGATCGACGCGAACGTTGGCTCGGCCAGGGCCAGTTCACTCATCTGGGGATGCGCGCCGACCGTCAGGTCCCGCAGAGGCTCGTTGATCTTCTCGCTGACCCTGACCACGTCCGGGTCCGAAGCCACCTTCTTCAGCTCCGTCCCGATCCGTTCCACGAAGGCATCGACCTGCTCGTCGTCCCCCAGCAGCCCGCGAAGGATCATCCGCACCCGGTCACCGCCGGCCGAGGCCAGCTCCCGCTCGGCATCACGCAGCGCTGGCAGGTAGACATGTCGCACTCCACCCCGAGCGGGCGGTTCGCCCGTGACCGGAAGGCCCGCGCCCTGCGCCCAGACGGTGCTGCCGCGTCGCCCGCCCGTCTGCGGTGGTGTCCAGGACACCTGCCACCGCGCGGTACGGCACTCGGGCGGCCCCTCGGGCAGCAGCGCCTCAAGATACGCGCCGCTCTGCTCCGGTCCGATACCGGCTACGTCCAGCTGGAGGCTGGGGCCGCCCAGCGTGGCGGAGGGCTTGAGGACGTCGGCTTCCTCGAAATATCGCACGCGTCGCCCGTCCAGGGGGTCCGTGAGCAGGCGTATCGCATCGATCACGCTGGACTTGCCCGCGTTGTTCTCCCCGACGAGGACCGTCACTTCCGGCCGAAGCGGGAGCTGTACCCGCTCGCACGACCGGAACCGCTCCACCAGCACTTCGGACACATGCACAGCTCGCCCCCCATCCCCGGCACCACCCTGCCCAGCGGTGATCAACAAGTGATGGTAGGGCTTGCCTGCACCGGCCCGGGTGCCGAATTCAGAACTCCTCGTCGTCAGGGCCGGTGAGGAGCCCGAATTCCGGCTCGTAACGCAGGGGAGACTGCAGATAGCCGTTGCTGAACTGCCAGCTCTCGCGCAGCACCGACTTGACCGGCGCGAACACGAGATTGCTGACGTTCCTTCCCGCGCCGAGGGTCGGCACTGCAGTCTGTCCCACCTCCAGGGAAGGGATTTGCACCATCAGGCAGTGCCCGCGATCGGCCAGGTAGACGTGCCACGGCACCAACTCCTCCTGCAGAGGCCGCGGGTAGGGCCGCCCCTCGGCCCCGATTCCGTCCAGCTGGAGCTGGCGGCGCAGGATCTGCGCCAGACCGGGCCGGTCGCCGCTGGCAGGGATCACACGGTGCACAGGCCGGGACTCCAGGCCCATGCAGCGCAAATGCCGACAGACGGCCTGGCTGGGGGCCTCGGACTCGGGGTACACCAGCAGTCCGCAGGAGATCGCCATCCACGCATAGAGCAGAGCACGAAAATGTGCGTGCTCGGGCAGGGCAGGGTCATCGGCCTGCACAGGCCAATGGCCGGGCTCAGTATGGACCTCCTCGTGAAAGGTCAGCCCTCCGTTGACGGCGAGCATGGTCGGTCCGCCGTGGCCTGCGCGGACACAGGCCGCTGTGTCCGTCCACCACGACCACCAGGTGCCGCCGTCATGGGCGGGGCCCCAGGAGACGGCCCGCAGCACAACACCCTTCTCTATGTATACCGGAGGCTCCTCCCACACCAGCAGGCCGGACGGTGAGGGCAGGATGCTGGCGATCTCGGCGATGCACGGGACGCCCCTGAGCCCTGCGACGCTCTCGGCGGCTTCCCGGGTGATGTAGAACAAGTCCGCCTTGCGTAGCCGGCGTCTTTCCGCGTTGGCCAGGGCGGTGGCCTGATCGTGCGCCCGCTCCAGCGCCGCCACGGCGGGCGGCATCAGGAATTTCACGCCCTCCTTCTGCAGCATGTCCGCCCATGCCTGGGGCGCGTTGTAGTGGAGAAAGTCCAGCGTCTGCAGCCACAGAACGTGTACGTCCTGGATGCTGGTCTGATCCGCGCTCATACGAGTGTCCTGGGGGTGGTGGGGTTCGCAGCGGGGGCTCTTCGTGCGGTGAAATTGGTGCGGGAGGTCTCGATGGGCGTAGCGGCGCCCGTTCGGTGCTCGCGGCCGCGGTCAGTACGAGGGCATGATCTCTTCCCGGCCGATCCGGACGGCGCTCAGGTGGTCGCGGGTGATGTCCTCGGTGCCGTCGAGGATGGCGTCGGTGGCGGCCCGGCAGATGAGCTGCGAGAGGTGGAGGAGGTAGCCGCCGGTCCGCTGATGCAGGTAATCGGCGTGTCGGGTGAGAACGTTCTCGCTCAGCTTGCGCATGCGCAGGTTCTTTTCGTAGCCCTTGAGAACGGTCAGAAGGGCTTCCTGGTTGTCGTCGCTGTAGGGCAGGGGGTCCACCCACGTGACCGGCAGCAGGCTGCGGACCTGGTGCTCTCTGGCCACCGCCTCCCTCAGCTGCGCGCTGGAGGCATCGGGGCGTAACCGCTGGTGGGCGCTCCACAGGGCCTCGTTGCGGCGGTCGATGGTGGTGCGTGCGGCGTGGACGATGTCGGCTGCGCCGGTGCCGCAGAAAATGGTGGCGATGCCCAGCCGGGTGCGCAGGTAGTCGAAGTAGTGCAGGAGCGGGCCGAGCTGTTCGGGGGAGACCCGCTGGATGTCGTCGACCAGCAGCATGCGGGTCTGCAACCGCTCCATGAGAGTGTGCGCGGCCAGGGTCAGGTCGGGGCGGCGTGGCTGCCGGGCATCTGCCTCGTTCTTGGGCTCGGGGGTCAGGGCCAGGAAAGAGGCGATATCCCATACCCAGTTGAGCTTGTTCTCCGGTTCGTGGGGCGCGGTGATGTGTACGACCGGGATCCGGTCGGTGAAGTGTTTTTCGATCCGCTGTTGAAAGTCCCGGCCGATGGCCCGCAGCAGGAAAGTCTTGCCGGTGCCGGCCGGGCCGTCGATCACCATGTCCAGCAGGCCTTCGTACCGGTTGCCGTTGATGCCGAAGGTACGGCGGGCCTGCAGCAGACAGTCCTCCACGAACGGGGTGCTGACCATCAGTAGATGGCGGTGATAGGCCAGCCGCGGATCGTCGTCCAGATCGGTCAGCTCCGTCCCCGCCGGCGCGCAGTCCTCAAGGCTGGGAGGCTTGAACTCGGTGCGCACATACCGGTTCCATCCCTCAGAGGTGAAGATCCAGGCGGGCAGCACCGGTGTCGTTCGCACCATGCGCGCCACCTCGGCCCTGGCGACGGCGGGAGCTGACACGGTCGTTTTCATACGGCTCTCCTCGGTAGGGAACGCAGCTTCATGCGGGCGGAGGGGCATCCGCCGGCGGCGTGTCGGGCTCCAGGTCGGGCGGGGCCAGCCGGGGCAGGGTGTACCGGCCGTCGTCGATGTCCCGGCCTGGCATGGGCAGTGACGGGGCTGCGGGAACGGTGTCGGGGTCCAGTGGCGTGACCGGTGCGCCATTGCCGGTTTCAACGTCGCCGGTGTCCAGGCGGATCAACCCGCGGAACGGCAGGCGAGGTTCGGCCGTCTGCCGGACGGTCGGCCCGCTGCGCGTGCGTCGGCGGCGCCTCTTCACGGCCAGGGCGATGGCGACCTCGTCTTCGCGGCTGCCGCCGCCCAGTGCGAGTTCCTCGGCGGCGTCCTGCCAGTGGTAGTGCGTCCACAGATGCTCGGCCAGCAGGTGTCGGTAGATGAACTCCACCGGGATCCACTGACCGGCCAGACGGTGGTCGTACAGCCAGGCGACGTCGGGATGGTAAGGGTCATATCGGGCCTCCCACCGACCGTTCTTCCGCGTGATCCCGGAGTCGAGGCCCTTCAGTTCCCGCAGCCGCGGGTCCCGGGACCGGTAGGTGCGGTTCTCGATCTGGACGCCCTTGTCGGTGACCTTCACCCAGGCCGGCACCAGCAGCTTCCGGTTGTCCTCGGCCGTCAGCTGCCGCGGCCGGTAGCCGTAGCCGGCCACCAGATGGTCGTACATCTGGTTCGGGGACAGCACCATCCCCGGATACAGCGGGCTGCGCAGCCCCTCGTGCGGCTGCTGCTGGTAGTCCAGTGCCACCCATTCCTCGGCCGCGGCCTGCATCTGATTGATGCTGAACAGGCGCTGGCGTTCGATGCCATAGCCGCGTTGGTCGAAGCTGCGGCCCGTCCAGCCCTTGACGAACTGGCTGAACGTGTCGCCGATGCTGTGGAAGAAGGCCTCGGCCAGCGGTTTGTCGGTGGGCGTGTCCTTGCGGGCGTATTCAAGGCTGATGCCCATGAAGCTGCACACCATCTTGAAGTGGTCGCTCACATAAGGGCTGCCCTGGTCGATGACGATGGTCCGCGGGTGGATCACCGGGCGCGCCGCGACGGCCTCGGCGAAGCGGGCGTCGGCCGCGCAGAGCCGGTCGTAGGGCAGGGCCGACTCGCGGGCCGCGGTGAGCGGGTCCCAGCCGGGCCGCATGGACAGCGGGGCGAAGCACTGCGCCAGCAGCAGCACCAGGTCAAAGGCCTTGGTCGCACGGCCGCCGATGCGCTTGCCGGGCGGACCGTCCCCGGTCACGACCGGAACGATCATGAGGGCCATGCAAGAGCGGGTGGCGACATCGATCGCGGCGGTCAGTTCGGCAGAGACGGCGCGGCCGTCGTCCCCGATCACCTTGATCTTCAGCGGAGACGTGTCGATCTGAACCAGCTGCCCCGGCCGCAGCGCCACCGTCGGCGTGTACGGGGGCAGCGGCTTGCTGGCCTCGCGGGAGCGCCGGCGGGTGGTCTGCTTCAACCGCTCGGTCAGGCCGAGCTCCTTCATCCGGGTATAGAAGGTCGAGCGGGGCAGCAGCAGCCGCTCCGCCTCCTTGGGATCTTCCAGTTCGCGGCGGTAACGCTGGCGGACGAGGGTTTCGACGTCCTCGTACACGCGATTCACGCGCCCGCCGGACTCGCGTGCGTGGCGGGCGGTGACCTCGTGCATCGCGGCAATGACCCGCTTGTCGGTGCGCCCGCCCGGGTCCGGCGTGCGCGTCCTGCGGCCGTCATGCAGCAACACCAGCGGATTCTCGTCGGCGGCCTTCCACTTGCGGCGCCGATCGTCCAGTGCCCGTGGGCTGAACGTGAGCCCGGCGGCGGCCAGTTCGGCCGACTTGGTCCGGCACCGCTGCTCGAAGGTGGTGGTGTCCGGGGCGTAGCCGGGACGGGGCACGCTGCGCCCGGGGAGCAGCCCGGTCTGCAGCTCCTTCATATGCTCGTGCCACCATCGGGCCTTCTCACGCTCGGCTGGGGTGACACCCTCCAGAAGTTCGCCCAGCGGCGGCAACTGGGTGCGGGCGACGTCGTGTTCGGTGTCGTCGAGGACGGCGAAGTCCGGGGCGCTTTCCACTTCCCGCCACAGGGTGTCCACCGGAGCGTCGCCACCGGACAGCGGCCGCAGCGTGATCTGCCGGCCCTTGAACGCGCTGACCTCAAATATCGTGCCGTGCCAGCGGACTCGGGCCCCGAGGCAGACGCGGTCGGTCTCGAACCAGCCCGGAACCGTGTCCGTCATCGCCGCCCCTTCGCGGTCCAGGCCGCGGAGGTGGGCAGCAGTGGCCGGTCCCAGTCGATGTGCAGGCGCCGGCGCCAGATCAGCCGGTAGACGTGGTCGAAGCCCAGCAGGTCGGGAACGCCGCTGGCGGCGATGCCCTCATGGAGCGGGCGCGGCCGACGAAACGCAGCCAGCAGGGCCCGTTCGTGCCCGTCGTCGCAGACAGCCAGCTGCCGGTAGTCCGCCACCAGCAGCAGGTTGTCCCGCCGTATCCCGTGTGGCACCGCCCGCATCTGTACCCGCCAGCCGGCCTGCCCGGCGACCTCGCGCAGGGCGGCCAGACGTTCGTGCCACTGCGGGCCCAGTTTGTTGGGGGCGAGGATCACGGCCTGCCGCGTCCGGTCACGGCTCAGGGTGATGAAGTCCGGCCGCCACCGGTGCCGGATGCGGCCCTGCTCCCAGTGCAGCTCGACCGGCTCCCCGGCGAACCGGCTGACGGCAGGGTCGAAGTCCAGCTCGGTGGCCACATACGTGCGGCGCTTGGACCCGCACACCACCAGCGTGCCCGTGGTCGCAGACCACCAGTCGGTGAGCTTGCCCTGCCGGCCGTGGTAGGCGACCGGATCGGTGGGCGGCTGACGCTCCTCGAGCGCCACCCCCCACAGTGCCTCGGGACTGACGCACACCAATTTCCCGTTGCCGTCGAGATGCCACGCCCTTACATCACGCACCGCCACTTGCCCCCTCCACGTCTTCGTCGGCAGCGGGCCGTGAGGTCAGCTTGACCGCCCGGAAGCCGCAGCCGTCAGACCACCAAAGGGGGTGTCACTCGAACGGGTGGCACCCCCTTGACGAGAGATGTGGGCCTGCTGTCCACACATCGGCAACAACCCGCTTCGCACAAAGGACAGTTGTCACCCCATGCAGGAACGATCGCTCAGCGAACCGGACGGCTCGGCGAGCCGGCTGTGGCCCACGGCGAGCACCCGCCCACGCCGCCCACGCCGCCAGCCGCGGCCCGCTGCGGCCGGAGCGGGCCGACTGTGGTGGTCCAACCACCGCACCAACTCACCCCAGCCCTCCAGCCCCTCCAGCCCCCAGCCATCCACCAACTGCTGCACCTCCTCCAGCCAGCTCACCCGCGCACTTTGTGTGCGCTCAGCCTGCTGCTCATAACGCAGCATCTCCCGCGCCAGCTGAACGGCCTCCGGATAGATCACCAGCGGCGCGGTGCGCAGCTCCCGCGCCTCCAGGCCCACCCCCCAGGCCCGCTGCGTCCAGCTCCACACATCCGGCGTGCGCTCCCACCAGCCTTTGACGAGCTGGAAGGCGTCGGCGAACAGCTCGGCCCCGGCCGCACCGAAGCGGCTCTCCAGCCGCAGTCGTTCGGCGTGTGCACGCATCACCTCGGGAAGCGTCTCCAGCTGCACCGAAGCAGGGCCCCGGCCTCGGTCGGCGTCCGTGAACCGCCGATGACGCAGGCAAACCCGCCACCGATCCGGCCACACCAGCCACGCCGCCTCATCCACGCCCCGCGCACGAGCGCACAGATCACAGCACCGCACCAAGTGCCCATCCTGCACCCTGAACGGCCACTTCCAGCACGCCGGACCGTCCCCCGGCAACAGGAACCGGTCTCCAAGGTGGGACAGGGCCAGCTGCAGCTGGCCCGGCGTCCGACCGGACAGCACCGCCAGATGATCCAGAGCCGCCCGGTTGACCTGCAACTCCGCCAGCGCCGGCAGACGAGGATTGACCGGCTGAGGGCCATCGCCCACACGGCTCAGCAAATCCCCGAGCTCCAGGCCGTTCGCATGGGCCAGGCGATTGACGAAGGAACCCACCGACTCGCCGGCCAAGTGCCGCCAGGGGACCTTGAGCCCGCGGCGTGGCCCCCACACGCCTGCGCTGTCTGCCACCACGCCCCCACTCACCCGACGGGCACCGCCACGCACCGCAGGCCGACCACACCCTGACCCCGGCCAGTCAACGCGCGCGGTGAAGCCTCCGCATCCCAGCCCAGACAGCACCTGAGCGCAAGCGCATGTCATCCGTTCAGGTGAATCCCAGGCGTCCGCGTGCCCCGGGAGTCAGAGCCGCTTTCCACGCTCGACGTGAGCCCTGGCTGCCTCAGGACGAAAGGAGCACGTCCATGCCCCAGTTACCCCGACTGCGCACACCGCTGCGCCCGTTCCAGCGCCAGGCAGTTGACAACTGCGTCACCGAGTTCGTCCTCGGTGCGCCCCGCGGCCGCATCGACGCGCCCTGCGGCAGCGGCAAGACCTTCATCGCCCTGCACATCGTGAACCACATGGCCCCCGCCGGCGTGTCCGTGGTCATCGTGCCGACCCTGGAACTGCTCGAGCAGACCGCGCGAATCTGGCACCAAGAAGGCCGCCCCGGCCGCTACCTGGCGCTCAGCGGCGACCCGAAACTGCCTAGGGACCCCGGCCTGCGCGGCATCCTCACCCCCGTCACCGACGCCGCCACCCTCGCCGCGGAAGTCTCCCAGGCCGACGGCCCCGTCAGCGTCTTCGCCACCTATCACTCACTGGGAAAGATCGCCGACGCCCACCGGCTGTTCCACATGCCGCCCTGGGACGTCCTTATCTGCGACGAGGCCCACCGCACCGCCGGCAACCTCCACAAGCCCTGGGCGCGGCTTCTGGACAGCCACCAGATCTTCGCCCACCACCGGCTCTACGTCACCGCCACCCCCCGCAGCTTCAAACCCACAAACGGCGGCGACCTTCCCATCGAAGTCGAAGTCGCCTCGATGGACGACCTGAGCCTGTACGGGCCGGTCCTCTTCCGCCTCTCCATGGCCGACGCCATCGAGCAAGGCCTGCTCGCCGACTACCGCATCGTCGCCATCGAGGTGGAACACGACGAAGTACGCACCATCCTCAACCAGAACCCGCTGTTCGCCTACGACTCCGAAGGGCTGCGCATGGCCGCCGCTCAGGTCGCCCTGCTACGCGCCCTGCACGACTACGACCTGCGACGCGTACTGGTCTTCTGCCCCCGCATCAAAGTCGCCGACGTCTTCGCCGAAACCCTCCACGACACGGCCGCCCTGATGCCCAAGCGGATGCAGGGCCCTCTCCAGATCGGCACCGTGAACTCCGCCCAAAGCCGCTTCGAGCGGCTCGCCGAAGTCAGCGCCTTCAAACAGGCCCCACTCACCTCAAGCGACAAGAAGCCGCTGCGAGCCGTCCTGACCAACTGCATGATCTTCGCCGAGGGAGTCGACGTACCCGCAATCGACTCCGTCCTGTTCACCAGCCCCAAGACCAGCACCTACCAGATCGTCCAGGCGGTGGGCCGGGCCCTGCGTCCCCTGCCCGGCACCGGGAAGATCGCCCACATCATCATCCCCGTCTACAAGGCCCCTGGCCAAGAACTCGCCGACGCCGCCAAAGGCACCCGCTTCTACGTGCTGCAACAAGTCCTGTCCGCCCTCAAGCTCTACGACGAACACGTCTTCCACCGCGTCCGCTACCTCCGCCACACGACCCCAGCCCAGCTCCAGCACCCCGTCGCGCACCCCGAACGCGCCGACGAACTCATCCCCCTGCTCAGCCTGTACGCCGAAGACCCCCACAACAGCATCTGGGAACTCGGCCTGGAAAGCGCCCGCCGCTACCGACAAAAGCACGGACATCTGAAGGTCCCCAGCAGCTACTGCGGCCCTGACCGCTTCTACCTCGGATGGTGGCTGGGCAACCAACGCTCCCTGCGCATGAACCACAGCCTCAAACCCGAACGCATCGAAGCCCTCGATGCCCTGGGCATGATCTGGGAACACCCCCGCACCAGCATCGAGCACCGACTGGAAATCGCCCGCGCCTACCACGCCCAGCACGGCCACCTCGCACCCGTACCCGGGGAACGCTTCAGGGGTATGGACTTCGGCCGCTGGGTCAACACCTGCCGCAACAAGGCCCGCCGAGGCCAGCTGCCCCACGTCTACCAACGGGCCCTCACCGAGATCAACCCCTGGTGGAACGCCGGCTGGGACAAGACCGGCTACTGGCGGCGCATCTATGCACGCGCTCTCGCCGCCGCCCGCCGCGGCGAACTGACATTCCCCGACCTCGCACCCGACAGCGACGACCCACCACTGGAGCAATGGCTCGACCAGCAACTCCAAATCCTGCCCAGCCTCAGCTCCGCCCAGCACAACCTCCTCGGAGCCCTGCCGCTCCACCACCCACTCGCCCTGCTCCTGCGCCCGCCACGCAGCCAGAGCGAACGCGCCTTCGCCCACGGCCTGCGCTACGCACACACCTACTGGCGCACCCACCAGCACCTCAACGTCCCCTATGACGAAGTCGTCTGGGACCATGGCAGGGCCTTCCGCCTGGGGGAGTGGCTCTCCGACAAAAGGTTGCGGCCCTTCCGCCTGACCCGCGAACAGCTCGACGCACTCGAAGCACTCGACATGCGCTGGAAACGCCAACCGACATGACCAGCCATGCGGTTGGCGACAGAAAGCCGCCGCGGAACGACGGGAGAACGGGGCAGGCACCGGCCCCCGCTCGGCTGATTCCGCACAGCACCTGGCCGGTGCCCGGACCTGGACCGCCACCGGCGCCCGCGTCAAGCGGCAGAACACCCAGGACGAAAGGCCGTGTCAGAGCGCTGATCTGCATCCTGTGGGATGTGCATTGCAAGATGGCGGCGAGCTGGACCAGAAAGTCCCGCCGGGGCGGGGCGCTGACAACGAGGCGGACCTCCCGTGCGAAAGACCACTGGGGCCGCCGCTGCACGATGCCGCTGCAGCCCAGCTGGCTGATGTGTGAACGACCGCTGCCGTTCACTCGGGAAAGGAGACCGCGTGCTCCAGCCAACCGACCGCTGCCAAAGTTGGGCCAGCCGCCGCGCGAGCATCCCTCACGGTGTCTCCCAGCTCCGCCGGCCCAGCCACACCCGCCAGCAAATCGAGCACGACCAGAGGGAACTGGCCGCACGGCACGATGTCCTAGTCCGCGCGCGGGTCCTCGACTGCCGACCCCCCGGGAGCCCAGACTGACTAGGTCCTTTCCTCTTTGGCTAGCGCCGGGTCCAGATGAGGAGGCCCGCGAGGTGGAGTGCGGCCTGGTAGGCATGGCGAGCTTGACGGGGCTGATGCGGTGGTTCGGCGGCAACATGCTCGACAAGGACCGCTAGTGACCAGGCGTCAGTTCTCCGCCAATCGCTGGAGCCACGCCTCGCCCGGTGGCGGGACGAAGAAGTAACCGCCTCCCGTAGTGAGGGTGTATTTGGCCATGGCCTCGCCTTGGAGCCTGTGCTGTACCGCCTCGAAGCCCTTCTCCAAATCGCTTTGGAAGCAGGAAAAGATCAGCCCTCGATCGTCGGGGCCACGGTGGTAGTTGTAGCTGCGCCGGACCATCGGGGGAGGATTGCGCCGGTCTGGTGCTGCACTGCGTACGTGTGCGTCGAGTGGAGTGGTCTTGCCCTGAGGATCGGCGGCGAAGACGGCCCGTTCAGTGCTGGGTGTGCCGTCCAGCCATCGGCCCTCCCTGCGCCGGCCGATGATGCGCTCCTGCTCCTGGACGGTGTCCCGGTCCCAAAAGTCGGTGGCGAGCCGGATGATCCGGATCACCTGGTAGCTGCCGCCGACGGCCCAGGACGGCTCACCTTGACCGGTCCTGACGGTTGCGCGTTCGGTGATCTCGGCCGCCGTGGCAGGGTTTCCATGTCCTTCGGTGAAGTGGAACGGGTTCCGGGACAGACCTCGGCCGTCCTCGGTGCGGTTCTCCGGTCGGGTGCCGTCCGCGCGCCAGCGCACCTGCTGTTGTGACAGTGCGCGCAGTGCCCGCTCGGCGGCATGTCGTACGACACGGGCCGAGGACCCTGTGATGTGGAGTAAGAGGTCGCCATGTGACTGGGCAGGGTCCAGTACATCACCCGCAAACGATGGCATCGCTTTCAAGTGACGCGGTCTGTCCGTGTGTGAGGGAAAGGCGCCTTCGCCAAGCGCCAGCCAGGCGGCAACGCTACCGCCGTCGATCGCCATGATGGCGCGATGCGCGGTGCGCAGCGCGTCGGCGCGTCCGCTGCCCAAGATGAGGTCGAATGAGATGCACTGCGCATACGGCAGCGGCGCCGCTCCGCGCAGGTGGGCTGGTTCGTTCTCCTGCCGTTCGGATGAGCCGTTGCGCAGGGCCGTGGCGCCAACAGCGGTGAGACTTCCGGCTCCTGCGGCCATGGCCGCCGAGGCGGCTAGGAGTCTGCGTCTACTGGTCATCGTCCGAGAGCACCTTCTGGTCTAGCGGAGCCCAGGTATCGCCGTTCCTTGCCCCTCGTCCCCGTCGAACAAGACTGGGTGACAGCGACAGATGAAGGCCCTTCCCTTCAATCGCACCAGCCACACCGGCGCCGCGGATACCGACGATCATGACAGGTTGTGCCACGCGTGACTGCAGGACTCTCGGCACTCTGTCTCCCTTCGTCGTGTGTCCGCGACAGTGAAAGTTGACAGAAGGACACGGAAGGAGTGCACATACTCGCGCGGAGGAAGGTTGAGAATTTTACCCATTTGTTCGAGGGCCGGCCCTCGAACAATGAGGACTGCTGGAGCCATGGTCGGTTTGACGCCTGACCGTGTGACTCCTTGGCGTCCGTCCTCTGCGGTGGCGTGGGCTTGCATTGAGTAGCGAACCACCTCTTGGAGAACCGCTCGCTGCTCCATCGGCTCCAGTGAAGAGAACCAGTCCACAGATTCGTCGTAGCCGAGAATCCCTTGGGCCGCCTCGTTGATGACCCGCTCACACGTTCCCACCTGGCTCATCCCATCCGGGGGGAGGGAAATAACGTATAATCTGCTGCTGGCAGAACTATGGGACCACGGAAAACCATCCCGTGCGCGGCTCTGACAGTCGCCCCTGAGCGACCAAGAAGCGACACGCATTGAGAATGTCCTCCAGGCTAGCCGGCAGCCCAATTCCGGTACTCGCAGAAAACCGCCTGACCCGCCAGGCGTCGAAAATCTCTCGCCCATTCTGGAAATCAACGTCAATCTCTGCATCGTTGGCGTCGATGAAAAGGCACCCAGAGCCGTGAAAAGTGTATTCAATGTCAAAAATGGATCCGGATTCTTCCACGGCTCGCGATCGATGCAGACGAAATAGGCCAATCAGGTCCTGGGCTTCCGGGTGGTGGCGCTCAACAGTGCCACGCACCCGGGACAGAGCCTTCAGGTACGCCTCAATTTCGCTCACAGGCTCGCTGGTCATCGGTACCCAGGCCTCCTGTACTTGTTCACGAGGCGGTCTGGTCCGACCTCGGCCCATGCTGTAGCGATGTCATCGGCTCCTCCAGGGTATGTGGCCCGGATCTCGGTGTCCGGGAGGATTTTATATGGAACCTCGATTCCTGCCCTTTTTGCAGCGGCAACCCGGTGGTGGCCGTTGAGGATGTAGAGATGGTCGTCGATCTTCGCGACCAAAATCGGGTCGCCCTGCCAACCGTTTTCCCGCATTGAAGCCGTCAGTGAATCGACGTTCCTTATGGAGCCTTTTCCGGAAAGCGCCTCGGTTCGCCTGAAGGCGAAGGGGTCGGCGGTTCCGCAAGCGGGGTTTGAGTTGTGTACGAGAACCGGAGTCGGCCCCGCGAGCACATAGTAGGTGTGGAGGTCGTCGACGGTGAGGTTGTAAACCGAGACAGACTGCGTGCGGTGGCGTATGGAAGCGATCTGAACCCATGTACCGGTGCTGGTTTGGATCCATTGCCCCTGTTTGAGGTCGCTGGCGCTTATCCACAGATGGAGGTCGGGGGCCCAGAAGGGGTGGCCGTCAGTTGCAGTGATCCTGCTGCTCTCGTTGCTGGTGAGTCCGTCGGTGTCGAGGGTGATGTCGACGAGTCGCTTGTCGCCTTCGCCGTTGATGAGCGCGGTCACCTTGCGGGGTCCGCTCTCTCCGGTTTCGGGGTCGGTGGCGATGACGGTGTCGCCGATGTGCACTTCCTTGATGGGCTTGCGGGTGCCATCGGCCATAAGGACAGGGGTGTCACCGGTAAAGCTGTTGGGGATGGCGCAGCCGACGCGAGCACCTGTTTTAGCGGCGAGTCCTGCACCGAGCATGCCGCCGAGGCAGCCGAGGGCGGCGGATTGGCCGACTTGGCCCCAGTTGACTTTGCGGCCGGACAGGCGCTGGGTGAGCCAGTCGAGTCCGCCGTCGACGACGCCGCCGACGATGCAGCCGGCGATGAGGGGGTTGTTGCCGGAGGGGTCGGTGTAGGTGGTGGGGGAGGACAGGGCGTACTGGTAGAGGTTGGTGCCGCCGGCGTGGCCGATGGGGTCTTGGGAGATGAAGCGGCCGGTCTGGGGGTCGTAGTAGCGGTTGCGGTAGTAGAGCAGGCCGGTGCCGTCGTCTTCACGGCCGGTGAAGGTGTAGGGGTTGGAGCTGGTGGCGCCGGTGGCGGCAGGGGTGCCGTTCGGGTCGTAGGCGTAGGTGGTGGCGATGGTGCCGTCGGTGTTGGCCAGGCCGACAACGGTGCCGAGCGCGTCAGTCAAGTAGACCTGCGTCTTGCCGCTTTCGGCGCGGGTGAGGAACTCATCCAGGCCTGAGGTGGCCACCGTTGCCGTCGTCCCACCGGAGCTGTTCTGCTCGACCAGGGGGTTGGTGCCGTCGGTCAGGTACCGGCTGGTGGCGGTGCCGGTCGTCTTGGAGATGCGGCCGCCGAGGGGGTCGTAGCCGAACGATGAGGCGGTGCCTGCCTTGGCCAGGCCGGTCAGTTGTCCGCGGGCGTTCCAGGTGTAGGTGCGCAGGCCGTCGTTCTTGAGCTGGCCGACATCGTCGTAGGTGAAGGTGCGCCCGTTGTAGGTGGTGATGCGGTTGTCCTTATCGAACTGCGTGCCGCTCTCCGCGGCGGGTAGGGCCACCTTCGTCAGGGAGCCGGTCAGGCCGGTCTGCAGGGCACGGACGTCCCTGGCGTACGTCAAGTCGCCGACGGCCTTGGTGCCTTGTGCGTAGGCGATGGACTTGATGACGCCGGTGGTGTCGTAGCCGGTGGTGCGGGTGATGCCGCCGGGCAGGGAGGCGGTCTTCTCCCGGCCTACTGCGTCCAGGCCGAAGACGACTTCCTGGGCGCCGGTTTTGACCGACTTGAGGATGCTGGACTTGTCGTAGCCGTAGGTGGTGCTGGTTCCGGCCGCGGTCATCAGGGTGCGACGGTCGGCGTCGTCGTAGTCGTAAGTGACCTTGCCGGTGGGGCCGGTGGTGGTGGCCAGGCGGTCGTGGACGTCGTAGGTGAAGGCCTGGTTGCCGGCTTTGCTGTCGGTGATCTGCTTGAGCAGGTCACGGGTGTCGTAGTCGTAGGTGACGGTGGATTCGGCCTGGCCGACGGCGTCGACGCCGTACTTTGTGTTCTTGGGTCGGCCGAGCAGGTCGTACTCGGCGACGGCGGTTTTGCCGGATCTGCTGGTGACCTTCTTCAGGAACCCGGCCGCGTTGTATTCCAGCAGTGCCTGCGCGCCCAGTGGGTCGGTCGCTGTTTTGGGGCGGTCGGCGTTGTCGTAGTCCCACTTGGTGGTGTTCAGGCGTGCGTCGGTCAGGGTGGTGAGGTTGCCGTTCTCGTCGTAGCCGAGAACGGTAGTGTGCCCCAGCGGGTCGGTGATCTCTCTCGGCTGGTTGAGTTCGTCGAACAGGACCGCGGTCTGCGAGCCTGCCTCGTCGGTGAGGGCGCTGATGCGGCCGGCGGCGTCGGTGAAATGACGGGTGATGCGGCCCTCGGCGTCCTTGACCTGGGTCAGGTCACCGTGCTGGTAGGTGTATTCGGTGGTCGTGTTCGCGTTGTCGGTGACCGTCTTGACCTGGCCGTCACTGGTGAAGGTGAAACCTGTTTTGCGGCCTTCGGGGTCGGTGACCGTCTCGAGATCGCCGGCGGTGTTGTAGCCGAAGACGGTGGCGTTCTTCAGCGGGTCGGCGGCTTGGGTCGGCTGGTCGTAGGGGCCGTCGAAGGTCGTCTTGCCCGTGGAGCGGGCATCGGCCGTGCCGGCCAGCTCGAGCGCCGAGGTGATGTGCCCGTTCGCGTCATAGGACAGTTCGGTGCGGCGGCTGTAGGGATCCACGACGGCGGCGATGCGGTGCTTGGTACCGCGCTCGTAAACTGTCTTACGGGCAAGCGTGGTGCCGTACGCCTGGGTGTCGTTGACGGCGAAGCCACTGTTGTCGAACTCCACCCGGCGTACCGAGCCACCCGGTTGGGTGACCTCCGTGGCCGTGATCTGGCCGGTGCCGGTCTGGGTATAGGCGAAGGAGTACTCCTGCCCCTCGGTCAGCGTCTGCTTCTTGACCCGGCCGTCGGCGTAGAAGGTGTTCGTCATGTAGACGATGCCGCGGGCATCCGTGGCGGTCGCAATCCGGTTAGAGGTGCCGTCGTAGGTGAAGGAACTCGCCTTGCCCGCCGGGTCGGTGACCGTCTTGAGTCGGCCCGCCTCGTCGTAGGTG
The DNA here is from genome assembly GCF_049846985.1 of Streptomyces sp. DT190. NCBI lineage: Bacteria > Bacillati > Actinomycetota > Actinomycetes > Kitasatosporales > Streptomycetaceae > Streptomyces > Streptomyces sp. DT190. Next base: position 106,975 of record NZ_JBNCNM010000024.1, read on the forward strand.
TACGAGGCGCTGCGGCCGGTGTTGTCCTGCGCCTTGGTGATGCGATGGGCGCTGTCGTAGCTGAAGGAGATCCAGCGTCCCCCGGGGGCGATGACGGACGTGATGTCGCCCTTGGAGCCGTTGGAGCGGGTGATGCGCACCGCGTTGCCGTGGCGGTCGCGGATCTCTCTCAGCGGGCCGTACCAGGGGAAGACGTAGTCGGTGCCATCCCGTAGCCGTAAGTGCCAGCCTCCCGACTCCTGCTTGATCTTGGCGCCGTTCAGGGCGGTGGGGGTGCCTTCGGGTTCGAAGACCGCGTCACCGTAGCTGGTCCCCGGTGAGGTGCGGACGAAGTGGACCTTCTCTCCGCCCGGCAGGTACAAGTCCACCTCGGTATAGAGGCGTTTGGAGTGCAGATACAGGTTGTAGGACAGGTCGCGGCCGATACCGAAGGCGCGGGGGCGGGTGTCGCCCTGCCAGTAGGTGCGGGTGACCTCGGCCGAGCCCAGCGGACCGGACACGCCCAGGTCCGTGCGCGAGTCGGTGAGCAGGCCGGTCTGCAAGTCGACTGGGTCGCCGGAGAGCCAGTCGAAGATGTCCGCCACGGCGGAGAGGTCGAAGGGGATGACGTCGGAGATGCTGAGCATGGCGCCGTGGAAGGCCCACACGCGCGTCTTGGCGTCAGGAACGACCTGCTTGCCGTCGCGGGTGACAGTGCCGTGCCCGTAGGTGTGCCACCCCTTGCGCTCGGGATCGTAGGCGAGGAAGTCGACACGGGTGCCGGGAGCCTCGTGCGTGTAGTTCGGGTAGATGATCTGCGCGCCCTTGGGGAACAGGTACGTGCCGCCCGGCTGGACGGTGAAGTACACCGGCACGGCACTGTTCTCGGGCAGCGGGAACGGGGGCCGGTCGACGGGGATCGCGGTGATGCCCAGCTCGGTGACCGGCTTGCCGTGTTCGTCGCGCACCACCGAGCCCTTGGGGATGCGCACCTCGAGCCCGGGGATCTGCGGGGTGGTCAGGGTGACGTCCGTCTTGGCGGGGGTGTCGAAGGCGACGGTGTGCTTGGTGTCCAGCGGCGTCATCCAGACGGGGAAGCCCAAATCCGTGCTGCGGTTCGCCACCGGCCGGATGCGGATGTCGTAGCGTCCGTAGGTGCGCTTGCTGGAGTTCGCGTTCGCTCCATCCACGACCAGGGTGGTGGCCTCGGGGCTGATGCCGGACAGCAGGAAGCGTCCCCGGCCGTCGGTCTTCGTCGTCTTCGAACCGATGCGGACGGTCACCTTGGGCAGCGGCTTGCCGTCCAGTTTCAGCACGTGCCCGGTCATCGCCGTGCTGCCGGGCGGGGCACGCAGCGCGGCCGGGGCCTTCGGCCCGGCGCCCCGACCGGTAATCCAGTCACGGCCCTTGAGATTGTGCGTACCTGGACGCCAGGCATCGCGCCCCTTCGGCACCATGCCGGCAGCCTGCTTCGCCTGCTTCGCCTTGGCCTTCGCCTGCTGCTCGAGCCGGTCACACTGGTCCGACCGCACCTCGAGCCAGTCCGGCATAGGAGCACGGAAGGTGCGGGCCAGTCGGTCGGCGCGGCAGGCGCTCTTGACCGACACTCGCGGAACGTCCTTGGTGAACACTTCTCGCTTGGCCGTCGCGGCCGCCGCTTTGAGGCTCAGGTTGAGCGAGCCGGTGCCCACATTGCTGGGGTTGAGCCGCACCTTGTAGGTGCCGGCTTCGGCGAGGTCGGTCAGGGTGATCGAGCCGGAGGCGCCGGCGGAGATCAGACGGGAGCTGACCACCGCGGTGCCGGACGGGGCCAGGACGTCCGCCCACAGGCTGCTGGTGAAGGTGTTCGCTGCCACGTCCAGGGACAGGTCATCACCCGCCTTGGCGGTGAACGAGGCATGGATGTTCTGCCCCGGCCGGGCCGCCGTCGCCTTCACCGCAGCGCCGCCGCGCGCCAGCACGCCTGCGTCGGCCGGCTTGGACAGGGTCAGCGTCACCTTGCCGGTGCCCAGCCTGCGGTCCGCCACACGCACCGTGTAGGTGCCGGCGGATAGCGCGCCGCTGTCCCAGTCGGCGTTGCGGCCGGGCGCTGCAGTGAAGCTGGAGACGTAGTTACCGTCCGGCCCGGTGATCGTGATGGTCGCGTACGACGGCATCGTCGCCGCTGTCGCAGCGAGGCTGAAATGCTCCCCGGCCTGCGCGGTGAAGGTGGCTATGCCGTCCTGCCCGGGACGGGCAATATTCAAAGTCGGGGACGCTCCGGTCGGGCTGAGCGCCCCACCCTGGACGTAATGGGAGACGGAGACCTTGACCGTTCCTGTGCCGCCGCCATCGGGGTCGCAGCGCAGCGTGTACTGGCCGCTCTGCGGCAGCGAGTCGACGTCCAGGGAGTGGCTGTCACCGTTGGGGACGGGCAGATACTCTCCCTGCGTGCCGTCCGGACGGTGAACGTAGCAGCGCAGGTAGCCGCCCATCGCCGTGGCGTCCACGCCGACGCTCAGCGACTCGCCCTTGGCCGCGGTGAACGTCCAGTTGCCGTCCTGCCCGATCCGGGACAACGCCGTGGACACCGTCGGCCCATCGAAAGACGCGGCCGCGCTGGCAGGCTTGGACAGCATCACGGCCACCGAGCCGGTGTCGGTGGAGCGCGGGTCGATGACGAACTGGTAGGTCCCCGACTCCGGCAGACCGGTGACCTCCCAGTCGGCCGCCGTACCGCCGAAACTGCTGGAGGCTACCGTCGTGCCCTGGGGCGAGACGAGACTGATCGAGCTCTGGGAGGTGAACGAGGCTCCCTGCAGACCGAACCCGACCGCATCTCCCCGCTCGGCGTCGAACAGGATCCGCGCCTTGTGCTCGGCCGTCACCACCGCCACCTGCGAGGGGTCCGCATCCGTGAACGAGGCCCGCATCGTCGTGTCGTACAGGGCCCCCTCACCATCGGCGGTGACGGTGAAGTCGCCCGGTGCCGCTGCCGAACCAGTGGGAGTGTCCACCTCCACCCGCCCGGTACGGGCGTGCGGCGGCACCGCGACGGTCAACGAGGAACCGGACGCCTTCTTCACCTGGGCGACCAGGCCGTTGAACCGCACCACGTTGTCGGTGACCGCCGAGGCGAAACCGCCGCCGGACAAGGTGACTTCGCTGCCGGGCGCGCCGGAGGCCGGCTCGACCTTCGAAACGCTCGGCCCGGACGACGCCACGATGAACGCCTCCGCCGCATCGGCGGACGCACCGCCCACGGCCACGGTGACCTTTCCATTGACCGCCCCGGACGGGACCGTGACGACGAGACGGGTGGCGGAGGCGGAGGTGACGGCCGCCGCCTTGCCACCGATCGTCACGGTGTTGCCGGCAGCGGTGGGGGAGAAGCCGGTACCAGACAGCGTGACCTTCGCCCCGGGAGCTGCCCGGACAGGTACGACCGACAGCACCGACAGCGTGCTGGAGGCATAGCGGTCGATGCCCAGCCGGTTGCCGACCTCGTCGTAGCGGTAACGCGCCGTCTGACCACCCGGATCAGTGACACCGACTAATCGTCCTGCCGCGTCATAGGCGTAGACGGCGTTGTTCGTCGTGGGCTCGGCGGCTGCCGCTGCCTTCGGCTTCGCTGCTGCGGGCCCGGCCAGAGCCTGGTCCTGGTCCCGGGAAGACGTCGCGTCCGCCGACGGCGTGATCTTGGCAGGCGGAGGCTCCGGCGGCAGGGCCTCAGCCGACACCGTCCCCGCAGCCAGCGCCAGGACGAGCACACCGACCGTCGCCAGCCGATGCCGACCCCGTCTGATCACACCGAAGAGCCCGACCCGCGACCGCATGCGCCCTCCCCAGAGCACTGCACAGGGCACCTTGACCCCGTGAACCCCACCCACATCCATCGCACGAGCGGTCACACCATAACCACATTGCGTCGTGTACGTGACAGAAGAATCTGTATGTGGCCGAGATTGGGCAGGCTCCCGGGCATGCGGCCGTAGGCGGCCCCGATGCCAGCCGTGGCTAGTGCCACTGGAGGTCAGGCGTCAGCGATCTTGAGTATGAGGCTGCTACCCCGGGGAGGGCACGCTACAACTCCCGGACCCCCGGCACGGCGAGCGCCGACCATGTGGCCGCGCCGTGACGGCGGAGCCGAATCGCCGATCAGCGGTTGGCACGCCATCGACGGGGGGCCACCGTCATGGGCTCGAGGCCCGCGAGGAGCTCATCGCCCCGACGTCCCTGTCTTGGTGCCTGCGAGGGCAGGGCCAACGCAACCCCCGGGACTATTGCGCGCCGAAACAGCGTGCATTTGCAGCTGCACGGCACTCCATGAGTGCGCCGGAGTGAAAGAGGGGCGCGGGAGTGTACCTCATAAAGAGTGCGGATCGACGTGCGTTGCCCGGGGGGTAGAACCGGCCTGGCAACGTATGCGATTACGCCTCCGCGTCTTGAACTCGCCGACGATGTGGGGCAACAGCCCCTTGGTTGGTGATTGTCCGGCGCATCATGATCGGATGTGACCGTTTGGATGCCGGTGGTGGGTCCACTGCAATTGCATTCGATTAGCGAGCGCCCGCACCCACTTCGTATTCGTCTTCCCGGGCGCCGAAGCTTTGCTTAATGAACTCAACCGGATGGCGGAAGGGCGTGATGAGGCGCTAGCGTCCTTTGACACGAGAAGACCCCGGGCGGGCTACCAACCAACTCCGGGGTCCCTCATATGTGTTGACCGACCACGAGAAACGCGAGGTCCTTCGTGAACGATCCACTTCCCGCCTCCAACTGGCTTCAGCTGGGAACGGGTTACGACGCTAACATTCCGCGCAGTCTGCGCGGCCAAACCCGCATCGTGAGTGCCTGGGCTGGCACGCTGCAGCTCAGCGCATTCATTGCACTGGTCATCCTGCCCATCATTCTTGTGACCGAGGCGTGGCAGGCCCCCACTGGCGCCGCGGCGACGGCTCTGGCGTGCGCCGCGGCCAGCCGCTCCTTCCTCCGCTACCTGCGCATTCGCGTCAGCTGAGAGGAGCGTGCCCGCCGACGGCAGCATCCGGGCCGTCGGCGGGCACGGCGTGACGCACTGAACGCCGCAGTACGGACGCCCCTGTTCCTCTTTCATGGGGCGTTGAAGTTCTGCGGTGAACCGGAGAGAAACGCCCGCGTGCGTTCTGGGAGGAACCATGCCGAGCAGCGGCCCCCTGTACGGCAAGTGCCGTCACTGCAGGCAGCGTTTTGAACGGACCGGCAAGCCGGGACGAAAGCAGGAGTACTGCACCGCCACCTGCCGCCGGCGGGCCCAGCGCGAGCGCAGTCGCACCACCGTGAGCACCGCGCAGACCACCGACCCTCCACTGCCGCTGGCCCGGAACATCGCCGAGTCGGTGCAGGCGCTCGCGGAGGGGCTGCTGGCCGCCGAGTACGACGAGCAGGACCTGGCGGTGTTGCTGGGCCGTGCAGCCGAGCTCACCAGGGAAGTGGAGTACTACGTGTGCGCGGCGGTGCACGACGCGCGCCTGAAGGGGGCCAGTTGGGACACCGTTGCCGAGGCCGCCGCAGTCAGCCCCGCCACGGCGCGCTCCCGGTGGGCGGAAAAGACCGTGCGACGCCGGCTGAAGCGCCGGGCTTCGGAGCGGTCCACGGCACGCCAGCGTGATCTCGCAGGGCATGCGGCTCAGCCCCGCCCGGACGGTCAGGAACCCGGACAGCCGGGCGAGCGCCCCTCCGGCAAACTGGCGGCGGCACTGTCCCATCTGCACCGCGGAAGCGAGCTGACCATCCGGGAGGTGGCCGACAGGACGGGGCTGTCCGCCTCCTATATCTCACGCATCCTCTCCGGGGAGCGTGTACCGGCCTGGCCCGTGGTGGAGACGCTCGCCACCCTCTTCAGCGGGAACGCGAACGACCTCGCTGTGCTGTGGGAAAACGCCCAGGGCCTCACCCCGCCACCGCGTCAGGCCCTGCCCGACGCAGTGGCCCGCCTGAACGCAGCCCTGCGGGGCCTGTACCTGGCGGCAGCCTCACCCTCGCCCGCGCGCGTCCACCAGACCAGCGGCGGCGCACTCAGCGAGTCCATGGTCAAGGAAATGCTCGCCGGGCGAGTCGTTCCTGACTGGAGGACCACGGTCGCCTTCGTCCGCGCAGTCGGCGGGACCCCCGCAGACGTCCGTCCGCTGTGGGAGGCCGTCCACTACGCCTTTCTCGTCTTCCTCGACCCGGTCGAGGAAGACGCCTCTGCCGCCATGCCCCCGGCGTTGGATCAGAACACCGCCCAAACCGTCGAGACTCACCCGGACCAGGACAGACGACACCCATGAACCGGTCCCGCTCAGCGATCAGGAGCACTGCGATGGCCGAACTGCCAGGCCCGCAACGCAAGCCCACTGCCTCCCGCCCCCGGCCGAGCCGGTGTGCCGTGGAGCCACCCGACCGGACATCGGGCCTGATCGTCAGCCTGCCCATGGACTACATCGCCTTCTGCCTGCTGTACCAGGACCACTACCTGCGCTACACCCGCGCCCGGGTCGCCGATCCCGACCTGAGCAGGGAACTGGTCGAGACGGCGCTCGGCCGAGTGGCCGTCAACTGGGCCACCGTGCTGGCCAGCCGCCGCCCCGCGGCAGAGGCGTGGGACATTCTCGGCTCCCTCATCGCGCAGGCCTTACACGGTCAGGCAACGGCGACCCTCTGCAACACGGTCTACCGTTTACTGCCGCCCCTGCAGGCGGACGTCGTTATTCTGCGCCACCGCCTGTCGCTCAGCGACGGGCAAGCGGCCGACCTGATAGGCGTGGAGGAGTCCGTAGTGGCCAGCCAGCTGCGGATGGCTCACCGCACTATGGCCAGGCGGACAGTGCCTTCACAACCGACTGCTCTGCGCATGCACGCCTGATCCGCCCGGCGCCGTGCGCAACCATCCGCAGACGGCAGGACGACCTACCACTGTACTGCTCTGGCTGGCGCCTCCACCGGGTTCTGGCTCAGGTCGCTGGCGTTTCCCTACGATGGCTTCTGCACTTGTCCGCGAGCCGCGTTGACGCGGCGGTGAGGGGCCGGATGAATCGCCACACGCCGCTCTCTCACATCATCGACGTCACTCGGCCCAGTGTGGCCCGCATGTACAACTACTACCTCGGCGGGAAAGACAACTACCCCGCGGACAGACGAGCGTGCGAGCGGCTGCTCGAGTATGCTCCCAGCGCCCAGATTCTGGCCGTCAACAACCGCCGCTTCCTCCAGCGCGTCGTCCACTGCCTTGCGCTGGAACAGGGGGTGCGGCAATTCCTCGACATCGGCGCAGGCCTGCCCACTCGGGACAATGTCCACGAAATGGCCAAGCGCTACAATGCGGATGCCCGCGTGATCTATGTGGACAACGACCCCATGGTTCTGGCCTACGGCCGGGCGCTGCTGGAAGACAATGCCAACACGGCCGTTATTCAGGCCGACCTGCGTCAGCCCGACGCCATCCTGGACAACCCTCGGCTCGCTGAGCTGTTCGACCTGGACGAACCGGTGGCGGCCCTGTGCATTTCCGTCCTGCACTGCATCCCCGACGACGACGTTCCCGCCGACCTGATTCGCCGTATCACATCCCGCTTGTGTTCCGGTAGCTACCTGGCGGCCAGTCAAGCCGTCAGCGAGGACGCCACGGTCCGCCGCGTCATCACCGGCCTCATGCAGGACAGCACCGCCGGCAACTGGGGAGCGGTCCGCCGATCAGAGGACGTCGACGGGTTCTTCACCGGCCTGGACCTCCTCGAGCCCGGTCTGGTGGACGTCTCCGCATGGCGGGCCGATCCACGCTTCGGCCCCCGGCCGCGCACGCGGGAGTGGATCGAATACGGAGGAGTCGGCTGTGTTCCATGACCCGTTGGCTCCTCGCTCAGCCGTAGCGGCGCGCCGCGTCCTGCAACCGCTCCAACGAGGCCTGCGGGCACTCCGCCGCGTTCAGCAGACCGTCGAGGATCGACCGGTACTGCTCCGTCTCCTCCGCTTTGTCCAGGTAGACCGCATCGCGCACGTGCTCCAGATACACGATCTCCGGAAGTTCAGGAGGATCGAAGCGCAGGTGCGTGATGGGAAAACCCGACGTGACACACTGCGGAGCCGTGAATGGAATGATCTGCACGCGGATGTTGGGCCGCTGCGCGGCCTCGACCAAGTGGTGCAACTGCCCGCACATCACCTCACGAGCGGCCACCTGGCGATGCAGCACCGCCTCCTCCAGCACCACCCACAGCTTCGGGGCATCGGGGTAGTCCAGCAGTTCCTGCCGTGCCAGGCGCAGCTCGGCCCTCCGCTCGGCGACCTTCCGGTCCTCAGCCGGCTGACGGTCCGCGGCCGCCACGGCCCGCGCATACTCCGGCGTCTGCAGCAGCCCCGGCACCAGCAGCACCTCATAGGTGCGGATGACGGATGCCGCCTCCTGCAGCCCGATGAACTTGTCGAACCACTTGGGAAGCACATCGCCGAACTGGTGCCACCAGCCAGTCTCCTTGGAGCGGCGCACCAGCGCGAGGAACTCTGCGGCATCCTCCGCTCCCAGGCCGTAGAGCCGCAAGAGATCAGCGACGTCCCGCTCCTTGAGCTGAACCTCACCTCGCTCAAGACGACTGATCTTCGAATCGGAGCACCGCAGTGCATCACTTGCCTCTATCGGGCTCAGCCCCGCCGCCAGACGCAACCGACGCAGCTGGGCCGCAAGTATCAAGTGCAGCGCCGTGGGATTGTGCCGGGGGGCGGAAAGGTAACGCTCCAGCTTGGGCAACCGATTCGGCTCGGCAGCGGACATGCGGGCTCCTGCAGGGGACCATGAAATGAAGGCCAGTTTCCCACCATGGAGCCCGCAGTGCGTGCCGAGAGCGTTATGTCTCGTTAGGGCGCTATTCGACCAGAGCGTCGAAGTCGCCTTCCCGCGCCCCGGCGAGGAATGCGACGATCTCGTCGCGGGTGTAGATCAGCGCAGGCCCTTCAGGCTCGCGCGAGTTGCGTACGGCCACCGCCCCGTCAGGCAGAGCGGCCATCTCCACACAGTTGCCCTCCATCGCGCTGCGTCGGCTCTTGACCCAGGTGACGTTCTGAAGCGTGCCTGCCGGTACCCCGTTGAAGATCTGCTGCATTACCGCCTTCTTTCGCTAACGCGTCCGAATGCCCCGCTTGTTGACGGCGTGGGGGATAGTCACCATGGGTACATGCGTTCCTCCAGGGGTGCTGGGGATGCAATTTCAGAAGCAATTGCATCAGCGGGCGGTTGGCGAGGATACTGGCCTGGGCCAGGCATTCTTATAGCTGTCGACCGTGGCAGCGTGCGGGGAGATGAGCAGTGCCGACACATGCCATGACTACAGCGTGTCACGCCAAGAATGTTGACGATGCATCTGAACCGGTCGAACCTCCGGCATTCGCAAGAGGGCTACCTGCTCAATCCGAGGAGGGTGACTGGGGGCTCCTCATGGGCATCAGCGCAGCCGAATTTGCCGCCCGCAAATTCAGCCCCGACTCCGCCGGCTTGCAGCACGCCCGCCACTTCGCCCGAAACGTCATGGATGAATGGGGACTTACCGCCTATGTCGAAGACGCCGTCATCGTCATCGGAGAGCTGATCGCCAACGCCGCCCGGCACGCACTGGAATCAGACAGCCGCGACGAAACCCGCGCAACAGCCTGGCTAGGACTGGTACGCAGGCAGCAAGCCGTCATATGCGCGGTGGCAGATCCGAGCCCTTGCGCCCCCACGCTCCGACACCCAGGACACCTCAGCGAATCGGGACGAGGCATGCAGATCATCGAAGCACTCAGCGCATCCTGGGGCTGCTCACAGCCCCAGAGATCGGGAAAGATGGTGTGGGCCCGAGTCCCCACACCGCCCCAGCGGCCTTAAGGGAGTTGGATTGAAACGGCCGAGCGAGCCGGGGAACGTGGCCCTCAATTTGGAGTTGAGCCGACTCAGCCCCGGCCGCAGTTGGGGCTCGGAATGACGGAGCCCAGTGATCGTGTGCAGCTACGTTTTGCTCAGCTGCCGCAGCTCCCTCTTCCCAGCACCTCGTCGACCGCACTGGTGATCACAATTCGGCACGAAGGCCGCCGCCCCCCCACCGGCCAAGCTCCTGACGCACGTCCAGGTAGCAGCGCAGCCGCACGCCGGGCTCACCGGGGCTTCGTGTAGTACCGTCCGCCGTCGCGGTCGCCCACCGCCCGGCGAGAGCCTCCTGGATGGCGAACGCGGTCTGGTCGTCAGCGGCTGCGACTTCAACCACGGCCAGACCTGGCTGTGCCACATGTGCTTCGTTGATCGGCCTCATGTATGGCACTACGCCCAAGCGCCCCCCAAGGTTCTTTCGATTCCGGCTTCTTCACACGACCGGGTAGAGGGTCTCGAGGCATGGCGAGCGATGAAGCGAGGCTGGCAGACTGGCGACGACAAGTGGTCCTGGGCGGGGGCAAGTCACCGTGGAGGCAAGCAATTGACGAACCGCCGTGGGCCCTTACTTGCGGCTCGAACCTGCCTCTACGCTGAACCCGTGTTCAAGAGTTCCCAGCCAGGCGTCAGCGCCATCACCCGGGGGAGAGCGTGGACGTCCCGACCTTGATCGTGTTGGGCGCGGCGGGCGGTCTGCTGCGTGGGGCCGTGGATCTGTACACCCGGTTCGTGTCCTGGCAGGCCGTTCGCCTCGCCTGCCTTCAGTCGGGCAACCCAGCCCCGCGGTTCCGGGAGTACTTCGACCCCTCCACCGACATCGTCGCACCCGCCGTACATACCGTGATGGGGGCCGGTGCCGCCGTCCTGTTCGGCACCACGGGACAGATCAGCGGCGCTTACGCCGCACTCGTCGTCGGCATGTCGGCACCCATGCTGCTCACCCAACTCACCCGCGTCCAGACGGTGAACGAGGTGGTGACCGGTGACCGCCCGGCGGAGACTGCACAAGCGGCCGCAGAGAACGGAACCACTGCCCCCACCGGCACCGTGGCCGCTGCCGAATCCGCCGGCGCCGCAGCTGCCGTAGAGCCGCTACCCTCCCCAACGGAGCCCCATCTCGCACCGCCTGTGGGCCCAGCCCAGCCCTCCGCCCCGAGCCACAACCCACTGCCCACTGCCCGGTCCTCGGCCAGGCCGCCCGCCGCGGTCGCTCGCACGCAGGATTCCGGCCCCGGCGAGCTCCCTGCAGACGAACCCCAGTTCCAAGAACCCACACGCCCTGCGAGTACTCCCTTGGCTGCCGACCCGCCCGACGGGGCGGGATCTGGCATCGATGGCCGCAGCGCGCCACGATGGCGGCACGGGCCGGCGATGGGGGAGGAGGGGCTGTGAACAGCGTCCCACAGCACCTGCTCAGCGAGGACCGCCAAGAGTACGAGCGGCTCCTCGACGAAGCGCTGCGCTCCGCACCACACCGCCCTGAACTCGCCGCTGCCACACGGCGACTCAGCCCCGAACAGCTGCGCACTATGGCGCTCAACGCCACCGCACTCATCACGGCGGCCGCAGCAACGGAGTACCAGTACTACCTGAAGGTCCGCCAGGAGATGCGCGACCCGGCGTACTGGTTCGCGGGCCGGGCCTCCACAGCTTCCTCATCCGCCTCCTCTCGCTCCGCGACCCGCCCGGCGGCCACAGGCCGACCTGCCCCGGCAGGCCCGGGCCGCCGGATCAGCGGGACCGCTCCCAGCACCGGACCAGTGAGCCGCCGCCGAACCGGTGGGGGTGTCGCAGTCCAGCGGTGGGCCAGGATGTCTTACGGTCGTCGCCTCCTGGCAGCGGTGCTCGGCCTGCACGTACGTCCAGAGGGACCAGCAGACGGTACGGTGGAGTCCCGCAGAACGGACCGGGCCTCGACCGAGGCAGGCGGATCAGGCGCGCTGTCTTTCTTCGCTGTGCCTGTCGCCGTCCTGACCGGATCGGTCACTGCGATCTTCCTCCTTGCCGGCCTCGTCCTCACGTTGCTCAGTGCACAGCCGGAGGCCGCCCGATCCATGATCACTGCTGGATGGGTGTCGGGGGCCGTGGCTGCGGGCACACTCGTCGTCCTGTTGGCCGTCGCCCGTCGCCGGCCGTCCTCTCTTGATGACGAGCCGTACGGCGAGATGAGCGAAAAGGTGGCGCGAGCCAAAGAAGCGTGGCACGAGGCCCTGCTGGAGCGCGGCATCCTGCCCTTCCTGCGGGAGGCACTGGCCGACCCCGACAGTGCCGCAGCCCCTTTCGCTGCACCGCCAGCACCGACCAGCCGTATGCCGCACCTTGGCTACGACCGCCCCGGTTTTTCGCGTCCCGATGGCGGAGCCCCGGGCCCGCGCCCGAGTTTCACCAGTCCGGACTACACCAGCCCAGACTTCGGGGGCCCCGAGCATCAGCAGGAGTGACCCGGGCACCGCTACGTCACCTTCACCCGAAACAGGCCCCTGATTTTTGGACGCTGTTGCAGACGCCCCCGAGAAGCGAACTCCTCCCCGACCCTCCAGTTGCCTGGACTGGTAGGGACTGCGGGAAGAGATAGCCGGAAACCTGTGAAGCTGCGCAGCCACCACCGCCAAACCCTGCGCGGGTCTTCGCTCGCGCACTGCTCAGGCAGCCGGAGTTGGGGCGAGGTGGGTGTCGATCCATGACAGGCCGCCGAGGTCGAGGTGGTGACGGCCGCGGGTGACGGCGACGTAGGCGAGGCGGGCGTCGGTGTCGCTGACCGGTTCTGGGATCGGGCGGCCGTGCGCGTCGTGTTGATCGGTGTCCTTGGGCGGGGGGAAGTCGTGGGCGATTCTGACACTGGGCCATTCGCGGCCCTTCGCCGTGTGGGCGGTGGAGACGGTGACGTCGGCGACCTTCTCCTCGGTGAGCTGGTTGATCGCGGCCAGGATGGCGTCGGGTCCGTGAGTGTCGACGAGATCCACGAAGGGCTGCAGGTCACCGCCGGCAGGGTCGTGGCCGGCGTACTCCTGCAGCTCGCCCCAGGAGCCGAAGAGGACGAGCTCGGGATGGGAGGTCCGACGGCCGTCCTTGAGGTCGCGGGCCGCGAGTGCCAGCGCGGCCAGGGTGTGCCCGCCACGGGTCAGAGCGACGCGGTGACCGTCGCCGAGCAGGCGCATGACCTCGGTCATGGCGCCGATGTTGGTGCGGCACAGCACTGCGTCGGGGCAATCGAGATCCCCGACGTGTGCGGGGATGGCCTCAGTGCCGGTGAGCCGGATGGGGGCGTCGGCGAGCGCCAGCCACCGGTTGGCCTCTTCGGCGATCAGCGGGCCGAAACGGAAGGAGCGGGTCAGGGTGAGGGGCGTGGCGTCGAAGCCGGTCATCACGTCCCTGGCGCCGCGCCAGCCGTAGATGGCCTGGGCGGAGTCACCGACCATGACGAGCTGGGCATGGGTGCGCTGGGCGGCGAAGACCTTCTCCAGAACAGGGTTGGTGTCCTGGGCTTCGTCGAGGAAGAGGAAGTCCGCTTCGAGTCTCGGTTCGGTCAGGGCCCACATCTTCAGGTAGTGGTCGTGCTCGAAGCGGACCACACCCCGCTCGGGGTCGTGCAGGTCGGCCCAGGCCTTGCGGGCGAACGGCAGAACCTGGTGTGCGAGTTGGGCGTGCTCGTCGGCGGTGTCCAGGCCGCGCAGGTTCGGTACGTGGTGGCGGGCCAGGGTGCGGTCGGCGGAGTAGCAGTAGCGGGTCACGGTACGCAGCACGGTGTGGGACAGCGCTCTGGGGCTGATCTCGTGGGGGCCGATGCGGACCGGGCGGGTGATGCCGAGTGCCTGGCCGGTCTTCCACGCGGGCTGGCGGGGGCTGTTGAGCCGGCTCGTGTAGCGGTGGCCGACGGCGGCGTAGGCCGTGGCGTGGGCGGTCTTGCACGCCACGGTGCGGGGGAAGCGAGCGGCGGCGTCCCGGGCGATGTCTTTGTTGAAGGCGAGGTAGCGGCCGTGGCGGCGGGTGCTGGCGGCGAGCAGGCCGAGCGTGCTGGTCTTCCCCGTCCCGGCGCCGGCCTGCAGGACGAGATGGTGGCCTGCTTGGAAGGCCTCGACAGCGTGGGCTTGTTCATCGGTGGGCGTGCGCAACGAGGGCTCCGTGAAAGAGAGAAGAGAGAGATCGCAAAGCGCCGGGAAAGGATCTTGGTCGCCCACCGTGCCGCGGGCGAGGAGGGAGAGAGGAGGACCGTTACGGGGCTGTTGGTACGCGGCGGTGCTGACGGCCGTGCAGGAGGCCGGCGGCGCAGGCCAGGACTTCTTCAGGGGTATGGCGGGCGAGCAGGCTTTCGAGCCGTTCCTCCAGGCGGCGGGCGCGTTCTTGTTGGTCCCGGGCAACAGCTGCGCTCACCCGCTGGCGGAGTACCTCCTGTGGGCGCTGTCCCATGGCGGTGGCGTCCTGGCGCAGGGCCTGGTCGGCGGCGTGGCTGAGTGCGATGTTGAGCACGACCTGGCCGTGCCGGTCGGGATAGTGCGTGGTCAGCACGTCGATCGGCAGGCGTCTATCCAGCCGGCGCCGCAGCGCATGCAGGGCGCCGCCGGGATGGCGTGCACTGTGGAGCGCCATCAGCCGGGTGCGGTCCGCGTTCGCGGCCAGAGGCACGCCACCGGACGCCTCTCTGAGTTCGCCGGGAGTGGCGGGGCGGGTCAGGGTGATCTCGACGGCGTGGTGCGGTGTCATGGTCGTACTGCCTGTCGTGCACGGCAGGCAGGGCCGGGACGTCGGGCGGGGGCGGGCAGGCGGGTGTGGATGTGCGCGTGGTGGCGGATCGGGTCGAAGGGCTCGAAGTCGGCCACCGCCAGGTCGGCGGCCGTCGGGGTGGTGGCGTGCTGCGGGCAGCGCTGGGCGCGCCAGCGCAGCTGCTCGGCGTAGGGGAGGAGGCTGAGGTCGTAGACCGCCATGACATCGGCGGGCAGGGCCAGTTGGCCGTCCGCCGCAGTGGCGGGCATCAGCCTCCAGGTGCCCGCCGGGGCATCGGGAGTGAGCAGCGGGCTGGTGCAGCGGTGGCGGCGCCGGGTCTGGGCGACGCATTGGATCTCGTCCACCGGCCGGGCGGCGAGGTAGCGGACATACAGCAGCTGAACAATGGGCCGGGCCGGCCGGCAGACGGCCGGCCGTGACGGCGGACTGCCCAGCGAGGCCGTGGCAGGGGTGAAGGCGCCGGCGTCGATCAGGCGGCGGGAGCACACGGCCAGCGACCGGCGCAGTCCGGCCAGCTCGGGGTGAGGTGGGGGTGTGTCGCGGGCGGGGCAGACAACAGCGTGAGGCAGACGGCACCAGCTGCTGCCATCCCCAGCCGGGTGGGCGACGCCGGAGCTGACGTGCCAGCGGCACACGGCTGGTACCTGGGCCGTGAGCAGTTCGTTGGGATGCAGACGCACCGGCCGGCGGTCGCTGCGGTGGTACCACTCGATCCGGTTGCCGCACTCGCGGCACCGGTCGCTCTGGCCGCAGCGCAGCAGCCGGCTCGCGCCATCGGGAGTCACCTGCAAGGAACGGCGCACGCGATGGGCGATTGGGCTGCCGTCCCAGTGCCGGGACGGTGGAGGTGTGGAGCGCATGCGCGCGAACCTGCCAGCCAACACACCGACCCTGCAGCAGCGCTGCCGCGGGATCACCTGCCCGGCCGCCCCTGGTGCGACGAGTGTGCCAGTGACCGTCTGCACGTTCGAGTGAGTCTCGTCGGTTCGGGTGATCCGTGGTGGCTGCTCGGACGGGACCTCAGTCCCCGCCCATTCCCGGCAGATCGTGCCCGCGGCACAGCGTGCCGAAGAGCTCGTCGAACGGGGTACCCAGCGCGTGGGCGAGCGCGTGCCAGGTCTTCAGCGTGCCGATGGTGCGGCCCTGCTCGATCTCGATGACGGTGCGCCTGGCCAGGCCGCTGCGGCCGGCGAGCTCGTCGTAGGTCCACCCGCGCGCGGCCCGCAGACGCGCGAGCTCCAACCGCAGCGCGTCGAGGTCCGGATCGGGCGGCAAGATCGTCACCCGTCCATCCGACGGTGCAGACCCCTGCCCTGTCAGTGCAGACCTCTGCCCTATTTCTGCAGGTGGCGGCAACGGTGAGAGGGCAGAGGTCTGCACTATGGTGGGCCGCCGCCCCACAGCCCCCGACGAACCCGGCGCGCACGCAGCAGGAGGAACACGCGCCCATGAGGCTGCGCACAGCATGCCCGGCGACACCACGCGCCTGGACCGTGGAACTGCGCCCGCACCCCAGCGGGCTCGCCCTCGTATGCCGCCAATGCCCGCACGGCAGCGGACAGGTCACCGCAGGCTCCGCCCGTTCGGCCGCCCTCGCCCACCTCGCACGACACGCACGCAGTGACCTGCTCCCACCCCACCTGCGCACCTGTCAATGCCACGAGCGCGGCTGCCGCTGGCACTCCCGCCACCGCGGCTGCGCCGGCCCCATCCACCTCCTCCTCGCACGCGAACGCGGCGGACGACTCTGGCGACTCGCCGACACCTGCAGCGCCTGCGCCGCAGCGACAGCACACGCCGCCGTCGTCCCCGACACAACCCTCGCCCGCGCCCTACGGCCAACACGCCCCCGGCGCCGCAGACGAAGCCCCAGAGGCCCGGGCGAGCGGGTCCGAGTCTGCGAAATGCTCAGCTACCTGGCCGCCGCCCTCCCCGAAAGCACCCCGGCCGCCGCACGCCTGCTCGCATTGCAGTGCGCGCTCCGCGTGGACGCTGCCATGCAGGTCAGGCTGCCCAAGGGCATGCTGCGCAGCCTCCGCCTCGACACCCCAGACCCGTGGCACGAGCTGGAGCATGCACGATGGCTACGCATCAGACCGGCAACCGCCGCCAACGAAGCTGGGGCTGACCTACTCGATGCCGCACTGCTCAGCCAGGCCCCCGCCCGCCCCGACCGCACGCAGGCAGCAGACTGGGCACTTCGTGTCGCCAGCCCCTCGACGTCCGGGGCAACGGCGGGCCCACTGCTGCAGCTGGCAAGCCTCTACCTCGCTGCACACACAGACCCGAAAACCGGCACCGGCCTGACCGGGCTCGACCAGATGGCCCGCGCCTGCGGGATCCAACCCGCTGACCTGCCCAACACACTTGATCGACTGTCCGTGACCGGATTGCTCAAGTCCTGGCAGACCTGCCGAGAGTGGGGAGACCTGTACTGGACTCTGACGGACCTTTAGGGCAAGACGCGATATCGAACTGTTGCCTGCCCTGGCATTCCGCGAGGCCAGGCACCGTCAACCTGTTGAGGCCGCCGCTCTGCTGATGCGGGGGTCTTCACGGCAGTGAGCAGCAGGCACAAAGGGATCATCACCGCGTGGTGCTTGCGCCGAATCGAGTGGTAATTAGGCGTCCTGTTCGCACCTCCGCAGCAGTCACGGCGAGGGCCGCCGTGGACGCTTGTGGGTCCGCGGCCGCCCTCGTGGGCGTGATAGACGGTTCAGTTGCTGCCGGTGAGTTCGCCGCTGAGCTTTTCGTGGATGTGGGCGCTCGGCTTGTTCAGGCCGATGATCTCGACGCTCTTGCCGTGCTGGGCGTACTTGGTCTCGATCGCATCCAGGGCGGCGACGGAGGAGGCGTCCCAGATGTGGGCGGCGCTCAGATCGATGACGACCTTGTCGGGGTCGGTGGCGTAGTTGAACTGGCCGACGAGGTCGTTGGAGGAGGCGAAGAACAGTTCGCCGGTCACGGAGTAGACCACGCTGGTGCCGTCGGGGTCGGTGACCGCTGTGACGTTGGCGAGGTGGGCGACGCGCTTGGCGAAGATGACCATGGCGGTGATGGAGCCGACGACGACGCCGATGGCGAGGTTGTCGGTGGCGACCACGCAGGCCACTGTGATGACCATGACGGTGATCTCCCCGGCGGGCATCCGCTTGAGTGTCTTCGGGGCGATGGAGTGCCAGTCGAAGGTCGCGAAGGACACCATCACCATCACCGCGACCAGGGCCGCCATGGGGATGTCGGAGACGATCGGCCCGAAGACGATGCACAGCACCATCAGGAAGGAGCCCGCCAGGAAGGTGGACAGGCGGGTGCGGGCGCCGGACACCTTTACGTTGATCATCGTCTGGCCGATCATGGCGCAGCCGCCCATGCCGCCGAAGAAGCCGGTGACGATGTTGGCGATGCCCTGCCCGATCGACTCTCTCACCCTCGCTACCGCCGACGAGGGGGCGGATCTGTCCTACACCGCGATCTTCCT
Source organism: Streptomyces sp. DT190 (assembly GCF_049846985.1). Classification (NCBI taxonomy): domain Bacteria; kingdom Bacillati; phylum Actinomycetota; class Actinomycetes; order Kitasatosporales; family Streptomycetaceae; genus Streptomyces; species Streptomyces sp. DT190. The sequence continues at coordinate 125,052 of NZ_JBNCNM010000024.1, forward strand.
GGCGACGGCGGCTGTGTGCGCGGGCGTTGCGCTGATGGCATTGGTGCTTCCTGCGCCGCAAAGGGGTCGCGACGAGGCCGCCGCGCAGCGGCGGTGATTCCCTGTCCCGACCCTCGCTCACGAGGTTGCGGGCGTCCTTGGACACGCGTCATCTGGCGATCAATAGTGCTTATGCGCACGCAGTGGCTGAGCCCTTTCCGTGAAGTGGAATTTGAGACGGCGTACGAGCCCTGGGCCACCAGGCCGCCGGCTGGGCCTTCGGCGCTCCAGTGCCGTGCTGGACCGGGTCGGGGTGGCGGACACACCCGGCGGATACGTCACCGAGCTGAAGGTGCTGGGGAACAACGCCCTGGACGTGCACCTGCTGCTCGGCGAGGAGGACATGAAGCCGGGGCAAGCGCTGGGAGCCGGAGTCGACATCCTCGCCGGCTGGTGTGCGGTCGTGCCGGGGCCCGGCTGCCCTACGGGAACGTGGGCCCGGCCTGCGGGTGGAGAAGGTGCGCTGCACGCGGTCCGAGCCGCCTTCGCTGGAGGAGATGACCGTGGCCTACCACATGAACGCGAGCCACGATCTGCTGAAGGTTGCACCGGCCGCGTGGCTCGGATACGAGCGGGTGGTTGCAGCGGTTTGAATCGACAACCTCGCGCGGCACAGACCCCCTTGTGGGGTAACTCACAGTAACTAACCTGTGAGGTGGGTGCGTTGTGCGGAGTGCACGGTGACGGCCCTTGCGTCGCCTGCGGTTTCGCGGGGACGCGTTCGGTGTGTCCGCGGGTAACCGGGACCCCGGTGCGCGGTGTGTGTTGGCTCACGGATAGGGTGTGAGCTGCGCCCCCTCCCTGGCTGAGCACCTTGGGAAACGCAGCCGAGGAAGGGAGCGTAGGAGATGGCATCATCTCCGACGGGGCTACCAGCTCCGCAACAGGGTGATCAGGCACCAGCTGGAGGGCAATCCAGCGGCTCCCGGTAGTTCACCGGTCGCCAGGTGCGCGGAACACCCGCCTCAGGGCCTCGCGTCTCTTCGTCCTCGGTCGGGTCGGGAGATGCGGGGCCCTCTCCTTATGTGTCCACGGGCCTTGGAGCTGAATCTGGTGGGATACGGCTTCTGGGCCCATGGGTGGTGAGCCCTCATAGTGAAGGCCCAAGGCCAAACTCTACAGCCCTTCGCCCGCTTGATTGCCAACATGGCTGTTCACGGGTCACAGCTGGCCCCAAAAATCTTGGCGCTGCATCGTGGTGGAGTGTCACTAAACTGCACCTGCCGTGGTGTTGGGAGGTCGGAATGGCACGAGGGCTCGCCGACATGTTCGACGGGGCAAGGCTGCGCCAGGCACGGGCCGCAGCCGAGGACGGGCGGGGGATCAGCGCTGAGGCGCTGGCGCGGCGTATCGGCGCCACCAAGTCCCAAGTGCTCGCGTATGAAAACGGATTGGTCAGACCTGACCCGCGGCGGATCCGAGATCTGGCGCAGGCCTTAGGGATCGAGCCGCTGCAACTGTCAGACGCCAGCCGGGCCCAGGCATGGACCTTGGCCGATCTGCGGCGCGCTCACGGGCTGCGAGCCGCAGACGTCAGCAGAGCGTTGAGTCTGTCCTTGCGGACGTATCGGCGTCTGGAGAACGAGGGCATCGTGCCGGCGCACAAGTTCAATCTCATGAGCGAGCTGGCGGAACTGTTTGCGATCACTGCGGGTGAGGTGGAGGAGCATTTGCGCCGGGCTCCGCTTCTGTCACAGCGCTTGGACGAGGTGCGTGAGCCGCTGTCCTGCCTGCTGTCCTTCTACTTGCAGCCGAAAAATCTAGATAAGCCCGATCCGGGTGACGACGAGATTATCGCGCTGGCCGGTCTGTATCGTCGGTCGCCTTTGACGATTGCTCGCATCGTGGGTCACGAGATCGCTCGGCTGAGGGGGATGCGGCGGCGCAAGGCGAAGTTCGATGCTGCAGCGAACTACGGTGCCACCGCCGAGGAACAGGCCAAAGGGCAGGCGGCCGCCCAGGCTGAGGGGCGCAAAATCCGTGAGGTCATCGATGCTCTTCCGCAGAACTTGGACACCTTCTTCCGGTGCATGCTGCCCCTGGACGCCTGGCGTGCCATCGCCCTCTTCCACGCGTTGCGGCCGCTGGGCGGCTGGCTCTCGACCGGGCAACTGAACGCAACCAGCGAGCAACTGGCCATGATCCCGGCCCAACTGCTCGAGCGACGAACCACCGGAAAGGATGCCGCAAAGGCGGAGTACCGCATCTCGGAGCAGGGCGCCAAACATTGCGCCGCTTACCGGCCTTGGTATGACGCGTGCTACCCCGCCGTACAGGCTTTCGTCCAGGTCAACGAGCGAGCCCTAGCTGGCCACATGCAGCAGTCCGACCTCCACGACCTCCTCGCCCAATCGGAGGCCGTGCTGTTCAGCTTCGACGGACTGCTCTGCCGGCTGTTCGGCCGCAATCTGCAGACCGTTTCAGAACGCCTGCTGAGCGGAGCGCAGTCGCTGCAGCTGGTCTTGCCACCGCAAACCCCAACCGATCCGGTCGGCATGTTGCGCGCTCTGGTACGCCATGGCACACCAGGTCAGATCAACCAGTTGGACCGACTGCTGTCGCAATTCGAGACGGAAGCCGCGCGACACGTCGCTCCGCTTCCGGGAGTGAGTCAGCTGCTGCGTGCCTTGGCGGACAGCCCTCGGCGCTTGGCCGTGGTCACCGACCACGCCTCCGACGCGGTGAACGTTTTCCTTGAGCGGCTGCCGACCGACATCCCGCCCGGCCGGATCGCTGTCTTCGGCCGCCCCGGTGATCCAGAGCTGATGAAACCCAACCCGCACGGGTTGTCGCAGGCGACCGCGGCTCTGAAAGCTCCGCACGCCCGCGTGCTGCTGATGGGGGAGTCGATCGCCGATGCGCTGGCTGCCCAGACGGCGGGTATCCCGTTCGTTGGTGTCGCCGCCACGACACGGCAGGCTCGGATGCTACGCGATGCCGGGGCCAGTCGCACTGTGGCCAGCGTGCGCACCATCACCGCCGTGGTCAGAGAGCAGCAGGCTGGCGCCTGACCCTGCCGCATGTGGTCGCAGTCATTCCTCCTCGCTGGAGTGCCCCCGGGTGAAAGCCGCAAGGGCATGTGTGTAGCGACGGGTCTGGGGATGGTCGGTGCCCAGCAGCTGGCGGGCGGAGTCGCAGACCTGCTGCAGCAGCTGCAGTGCCTCGTTGCTGCGCGACAGTGCCTGCAGCACCGTCGCCAGGAGATGAGCCGTCGCCAGCGTTTTGGGATGACAGAACCCGTAGAGACCGGTCCTGGAATCCAGGACACGTCGGCATTCGTCGTGAGCCTGTTGCATCAGGCCCAGGTCGTGCAGGACGCAGGCGTGATTGTGGCGAGTGGTGGCGGTGCTGGGATGGTCCTCGCCGAACTGCTGCAGCCGGATCGTGAGCAGCGCATGGTATTCCTGCCGGGCTGCCTCCAGATCGCCCCGGTCGTGCAGGACGCGTGCCAGCTCGTGTCGTGCTGCGAGCGTGTTCGAGTCCTGCTGGCCTCCGGTGCGCAACCGCGCCCGGTAGACGCATCGCAGATGGTCTTCGGCCCCGTCCAGACGCCCCATGTCGTGCAGAAGCCTGCCGAGCTCATGGCGGGCGATGAGCGTGTCGTGATGTTCCGTGCCGCAGATGCGATCCAGGGAGCTCCACACCTGCAGTCGCAAGGGTTCAGCGTCGTGCAGTGCGCCTAGGTCGTGCAGGATGGAGGCGAGATTGTGTCGGGTGGTGATGGTCTCCACATGATCCGGACCTAGCACCTCACAGCGAATGTCCAGCACCCGTTCGAAGCCGCTCCGGGCTTGGGCGAACAGTCCCTGGGTCTGGAGGTAGCGGGCGGCGAGTTCCGCAGCATCGGCGCAGACTGTCCGCTGAGGGACGGACAATTGGGGGAGACCGTCTCCGGCGTGCTGCAGCAGATCGAGTGCGTGCGGTGTCAAGGCCGCCCACGCGGACCAGGACTTTGGGTCTTCCGGGGGGAGGCGTACCTCGTCCAGCCGCAGGGCTTGCTCTATCAGCGTGACAGCGGTGGTGGTCTCGGCGGCCCGGGCGATGTCCCGAATCAGCGGATGCAGTCTCACGCAGGGCAGCCCTCCATTTGTTGCGGATAGGTCTAGAGGATCTACTAACCCCAGTGCGGCGAGTTCGCGCAGCGTGCGCCACAGTGTCGTTCCGTCCAGATCGGCAAGGCCGGGGAGGACGGCCGACACTTTCGCCGGCCGCAGCAGCAGCGTGTAGGGAATCGGCGCCTCACCGAAGGCGGCCAGCACCGTCAGCAGCCGTCCGGCGTGAGCGAAACCCATCTGATGCAGCAACTCGATCGACATCTGCCAGGCATGGGCGATCACCCGCGCCGGATTGAGGCTGCTGCCGTGCTTGTTGAGTACCTGGTGGTAGGTGGCGAAGTCCAGGGGCATGCCTGCTTCCCTGAGGGCTTCCGGCATCGTGTTGACTTCCGCCAGATAGGAGCCGGCCATCGACAGCGCCAAAGGCAGGCCGCCCAGCCGTCTCCCCAGTGCCTTGGCCGCCTGCACCGTCCCGGCGTGATTACCAGCGTGGTCCAGTAGAACCTGCGCAGCATCGTCGGGCGCCAGGGGGCCCACTGGGTGCAGAACTGCGGCCCCGCCCCACCAGCGAGCCACCCCGTAACGGGTGGCCACCACGACCATCCCGTCGTTACAGGCATGCGGGCGCAGCCAACCTGTCCCCGCGGCCAGCCGGCCGGGGCCGTCCAGCACGGTGAGATCTTCCGCATTGTCCACGATCAGCAGCCAGGGCCGAGTCGAGGCATTCAGCCTCTCCCATAAAGCATCTGCAGCAGCCTCGCCGACCTCGTCCTCGTCCAGACCCGTGTGCCGCGCCACCACCCGCATCCCGGCTACGAACGTTGCCGCGTGGCGGGCATCCACCCACCACACCCGACGAGGGCCAGTCCTTGAGAGCCGGTACACCAGCTCCAGGGCGATGGCCGTCTTGCCGCTGCCGCTGATTCCGTGCAGCACGTGCATACGGCCATCGCTGCGTCCCGCGCACAGATGCAGGAGCTTCTCAACCAACTGCTCCCGCCCTCGCAGTGGGTAGCGCTGATCGCGTTCCGCCACTGGTGGTGCCACGGTCACAGCCGTCCGCTCACCCGGCGTCGCTGCGGACACCACCAACTGGGCGACGTCCATTCTCCCGGCCGCCACGGAGCCGAGCTGAGCGATCACCTGGGCTGTCGAGCCTGCGCTGGGGACGGGAATTACGGTTGCGGCCGGTGGGGAAAAGGGGGCGTGAGGTGAACCCCGCCCTCTACTCGAACCACGCCACCTGCCACCGAGCCACCCTCCGCTGTCACCGACACATCGCCTCCCGCCACCAGGCCGCCCGCACCGGCCTGCTGCCCGGGCATCTGAGGTGAAGTACCGGCAGATGCAACGAGCTCACGTAGTTCGGTGACGACCTGCTCACGCTCATCCGGACGCAGAGTCTGCAGGAACACCTCCCAGCGTGTCTGCCATACACCTTGCCAGTAGAGGCGTTGTCGCTCGAGGTCTCCCTCGCCTGTCACGCCGGCTTCCGTCTGATCCAGACGGATCAGCTCAGCCTGATGCTGCTCGGAGTCCCCTCCGCCCAGCATCTGGGCAGCCCGCTCTCGAACGCTTCTCCAGGCATCGGTGCCTGCGGCCTGTACGACCGCCAGGCCACCTGCCGTCGCTAAGGCCGCGATCGACTCAGCTAACACACGCCCCCCAATGCGATATGAATATCCCGTTCCGCATACACGTTCGTTGGCCATTGCTAGTCGTCGGGTGATGCTCCATCAAATACTTCCGCTAAATCTGCCCTGTCACCCCTCCCATTTCCACCCCCAGGCAAGGGGTCATAGTGGACGGTGACCGTGCTGTGCAACCACTCCCGAGGATCGATGTTCACCAGATCACGGAGTGTGACATCGGAAAGGTCACGGCCACCAGGTAGGACGTGTAGGGTCCGAGTCTGGCCGACGAAGGCCCGCTGCCTGACAGGCAGACTCTCCTCAACAGCCTGGTGCACAACCGAAGGAGGCCTGGCCTTGAGCCGCCGGCGGGCCGAGCAGCGCCGCGACGACGACCCTCAACGCACACATATGCGGCTGCAGTACAAGAGTCTCGTCGTCCCTCTGCAGTTCTACCTGTTCGTCAAGTGTGCAGCCCTGCACCTCGACCCCCGCAAAGTCGCCGACGAAGCCTGGATTTTGGCCTTCTCTGAGCCCCACAGCCTCCGCGGCTACCGTGCCCTGCGCGAGAGGGCGGACGGCATCGTCCAAGAGCGCATCGACGCTGGCGTTGACACGCGGGACGCCGACTACTCCCTGGTGCAAGTGTTCGACGCCTACTTCAAGGGCAAGTACCTCGCGCTGCGCGAAGGCCTGCAGGTGCTGGATGAACTGCCCCTTGACGACCGGCGGGCATACCAGGCGAAGCTTCTCGATCTCCTCGCCAATGAAAACGTCGCAGCGGTCATGGGAGCAGCCGTTTTCGAGAACCGAGAACGCGAGAGGGAAAAACTCGCTAACTTGGCAGGAGCGAACCACGATCTCAGCGTGCTCGAGTCGTTCTTCGCCGACGTGAGGGGGAAGCGCTAATGACGATCAAGACCAATGATGATCTCGTCGTCCGGCTCTACCGATCCTACGTAAGGCTCAAGCACGACGTCCGCGCCGATGACGATCTCGACCGACGCTTCGAACACGCACTAGACGCCGTTGAAACCCAACTCGCCACGCGTCACCCCCATCGCACATGGCGTCCCCGCCGCCGTCGTTCCCGTCTTGCTGGCAGCGCCCGCTCCGCTCCGCACCGCCGCACTGCCATCACGACGGCTGCGGTCACCCTTTGCACCACGATTGGCGGCGTGCTGCAAGGCGCAGTAGGAGCGGTGATCTCCCTCAGTGTCAGCCTGCTTTTAGCTTGTACGGTGGCCGTGATCCAGCACGGCCCTGCCCGTCGCGACTGACCGTCCGCTCATTCAGAACCGCTCGCGTGGCAGGATGGCTGGTCTCCGGTGCTGACATGCAGTGCCGATAACTGTGAGCTGTCTGTCCCGTGAATGATCTACAGCGTGCCGACTGGTCTCGCTACTCCGTCATAAGAGCGGCGGATGCGGCGCGGGCGTGCTCGGGTAGGTGGTAGCGCGCGAAGAGATACTTGGCGGCGACCGCGGCCGCCAGCTTCGTTGCGGTCGGCCGGTGCCCGCTGGCGCGCCGGGTCCATGCCGCAAGACCCACGCGCTGCCGGGTCGTCGGGTGTGGCGCCAACGTCCTGGCAGTTGGCAGCCCCTGCCAGGGCTTGGCCCGACTGCCCACGACTGCCTGCCGGCTGGCTGATCCGCCGCACCACCTCACCGGTTGCCGCAGTGCGGAAGAAGACACCTGCTCAGAACCTCATTGCGCTTGTGCGGTTCCAGCCGCGCCTCGTTGCGCATCAATGCCGTGCACCTGGTCGGCGCGATCGTCGGCAGCAGGCCGATACGTCACCTACGGCCGTCTGCTCGCCGTGATCCCTCCTCGCCGTCGCGGCTGATGCCGTCGCCGCCCCGTGGTGCCGGTTCCTTGCTGAGGACACCGCTCACCTGCTCGTCGTCGAAGGTGTTACCGGGCTCTGGCGGCCGCCCCCAGTCGAGGACGTGCAGGCCCGTGCTGTGGACGAGGAGCGGGTCCAGGCCGAGGAGCTGGATGGGGGAGTGTCCGTTGCGCTGCAGCCATGCGCGGCGGCGGCGTTGTTCTGTGCTGCTCAGTTTGTGCCAGTAATCGTGGTGCACTCCTGGAGTGCCGGGGTGTTCGTTTGCCCAGGCGCGGACGAGGGCGGTTTCGTCGGGCGCGGTGTGCAGGGTGATCAGGGCCCATGCGGTGTCATACGGCAGGGCCGGTCCGTGCTGGGCCATGAGCCGGCGGGTGCGCAGCTGCCGCAGAGGTGCCAAAAGCCATCGTGTGGTGCGGTAATTCATGTCGGCGTGCTCCCGGGGTCGTCGCGTCGCTGCCAGCGGGCGGCGGTGTCTTTGAGGTCGTGGTGACCCAGGGCGTGCAGGGTCTGGGTGAGGGCTTGTAGGAAGATCTCGCGCTGCTGTGGGGTGTGCAGGGCGGTGATAAACCTGTCGGCGAAGTGCCTGATGTCGCCGCGCAGATCGTCCTGTGCGGGGTCATGCGGCAGCGGCAGACCTTCTAGTGCGTCTGTCAGTTCCTTGAGCTCGCTGAGGCGGTCGGGGAATTCGGCGATCCACCACACCCTTTTCAGGTCTGGGTCGGCGAGCACGCGCTGCAGATGGGCCAGACGGCGCATCTGCAGCTCGTGCTCCAGGTCCAAAGTTTGTTGCCGGCGCGCATGTTCGGCGGCCAAGTCACGGTCGCGTGCCGTGGCGGTCAGCTGAATCGAGCCAGCCACCTCCAGGCCGGGAATGGGGCGGCTCCACCGCATCAGGGCGGTGTTGGCTGCGTCCTGGGCTGCGCCGAGATCGAGGACGGAGTACTGGCACAGCAGGCGGGTGGCCTGCTGGCGCAGGTGATGGCGCGCGAGCACGGCAGGGTCGTGGTGATCTGCCGGATCGGCGTGCGTCCAGCGCCATGCTCCGTCGACGCGCACGGTGAAGAAGACGCTGGTGATGCGGCTGGCCATCCGCTCGTCGTTCATGACGAGCGGATGTGCCCCTTGGGTCTCGGCCGCGTCGAGGGCGGCAGTCGCGGTGATGCGGCGCCAGGGGAGGATGCTCACGCGGCCGTGACGATGCCGTCGTTGCCGGGCTCTGCGGCGGATCCGGGTTCCGCGGGGGAGGCCGTCTGCTGGGAGATCAGCAGGTCGAGCAGCAGCCTGCGCCGCATCCTGCCCAGGTCAGAACTGCCGGAGGAGCCAACCAGAAGTTCGGCTGCGCCCCGCTGGCCGAGATGGCCGTGCAGCACCGCCGCTGCCAGAGGCAGGACCTGGTCGTCGGACAACCGGGGGGAGTCCAGCCATGCGGCCAGACGCGCATGGGCCGTCCCAGCCGCATTGGGGTCCTGCAGTGCTGCCCGCCAGCCGCGGACGAACAACTCACCGGCGAGCGTGTCGGCGGCGTCTTCGCCTGTTTCCCGCGCTGCGAGCACCGGGAGAAGGGTGTCGCAGGCGATGTCGGTGAGGGCGAGAAACGTGTCTGTTCCGGCCTCGCGGACATCGCTGTCGGCGGCCTCGGCCCAGCCGACGATTTCCGACAGCACCAGGATGCGCTGTTCAGGAGTGCTCGCCAGACGGCGTACCGCCTCGGCTACCGCCTCGCGGGCCAGGCCGTCGCTGCGCGAGGCCAGCAGACGCAGCCGGGTTAGCGCGATGCGCGGATACGTCTGTCCCAGACGGCCGGCGCAAATATCGGCGACTGCCGTGGCCAGTTCCTTGCTGGTGCCCTTTTGATGGGCCCAGTCGTACAGCTGCTTGCGGACACCTGCGCCCGTCACCGGGTGGAGCGCCATTGTTTCCAGGACCTCAACGGCCAGCTCCCTGTGCGCGGAGCGGCCCGTGGCAATCCAGTCGCTCGCCACCAACTGCACCACTGAGCCGCCGGGCAGCAAAGACAGCTGCACCAGGCAGTCGGCGATGCGACGCAGATGGCGTACGGCGACCCCGTTGGGTGCGCTGATGTGCGAGGCCCACTGCAGCAGCACCCGGCGCAACTGCGGCCGCTGCCGCCACACGTACTTCAGGACCGCTTCGGGCAGTCCGTGCTGCCGGGCCTCGAGCGAGAGCGCCTCGTCGTCGTCCTGTGAGGCCTTGATGGCGTGGAGCCGTTCGTCCAGGCCCCGGCCGGCCAGCGCGCCACCGGGCGGCTGAACGCCGCCGACCTCCGCGAAGAGCCGGTCCGCAGCGTCCAGCACGACGTCAGCCGGCACGCCTTCCAGCAGGGCGGTGGCAACCAGGAGCGCTCGCTCACGCAGGTCTTCCGGATTCGAATGCTTTTCGAACCACTTCTGCAGATGGTCCTGCCAGTCGGTGAACTCCTGCTTGACCGCGTCCCGGTTGTCTTCGCCGGCCTGAGCGACCAGCAGGGCCAGACGAGCGGCGTCGGACGGCTCAGCCGATTGGGCGAGCAGCGCGTCCAGGGGGGCACTGGACAGCCAGTCCACCCGGTCGGCTGCGAGGTGCCGCAGGTGGGCCTTGGCGATCTCGGTCGCCGGCGGGCGGATCATGCGCACACTGGGCACGGTCGCCAGCGTCCCGGGATTCCAGCCTTCCGGGGTCGCCAGGATAACCAGGAAGGCTTCGGCTGCTTCGGCTTCCTGCTGGTAGTCGGCGAGCCCGGTGTAGAAGTCCTCGTCCAGCCCACGGCAGGCCGTCAGATCCAGGACGAACCCGTGCCCCTTGGTGTGGGGAAGCTGCTCCGTGCGCGGCCGGTCCCAGTCCAGGACCAGCCAGCGGATCCGTTCCCGGGGCACCCCCACACTGTGCAGCACGCGCAGCGCGGCTGCGCGCCGGCCCGTGCCGGTCTCCCCGAGCAGCACCAGTACGTGGCGCCGGCCGTGCGGACGGTTCAGCATGCTCACGGCGTGCGCCACCTGCCCGGAACCGTTGCTGCCCAGGGCATCGACAAACGCGTTCTCCACGAGGTCCATCTCGCGGTCAGCCATCCCGACCCCGCGCAGGTACTCCCAGCCGCGCACGTACCGGTGGTGGTGTTCCTCGTAGTCGCGACCGACCTGCGTCACGCGTGCGCGGCCGGACGCCTCGGCCTGCTGGACGGGCACCGCCTCGATGATGTCCGGCCCGCTCATGACTGCTCCTGACCGGTGATGTAGTCGCCGCCGACCTGCACCAGCCGCGCCTTGCCGCTGGCTTTCCCCTTCTGCCTCACACTGGACTTGCGCTCGTTGGCCTCCCGGCCCTTCGCAGCCTGCTGCGCGGCGGAATCCAGCGGCTCAGGTGGCGCTGCATCGCCACTCCTGGCGAGGTAGGCACTGATGACGGAGGGCACCAGCCCAGGGACGAACAGCCAGCATGTCTCCTCGAAGCCGGGCTTGCCGTCCACGCGGGCAGTGGCCTTGAGGAACTGGCGTTCCGTGAAAGCGGGCGTGCGGCCGGCGCGTACGGTACGGCGGAACACGGCGTCCGACACGGCAGCAGCCAAGAGGGCGCCATGGTCCATCGCAGCGGCCAGGGCGTCGCGGACTGCGTCACTGTCGACGAGCCGGCAGGCATCGACGGCGGCGTCACCGCGGTGCTCCGGCAGTGTCAGCGGCCCGACGTGCACGCTCGCCCGCAGCCGGATCCGCGGGGCGCTGGCCAGCCGCGTCTGGTCGTAGCGCTCGAGCGCCTGGCCGAGGTGGCCGAGGAAGGGATCGACCAGCCGCGCTGCGTGCCGGGCGGGCAGCACGAAGATGGCACCGTCCCCCCGGTCCTTGTAGGCACTGTCGAGCGGGGTGATGTTTTCGATCCGGCTCTGTGCGAACACGGTGGCCAAGATGTCGTCCAGATCGGTGCGGGTGGGCGCCATCTTCGCCTCGGGGATCTGGCTGTATTCCTTCATGTCGACGACCAGGAGGGCGTGCTCCGGCGGTACATCGACAGCGTCGGGCGGGACAGGAGAAGTCACGGGTCACCGGCCTTTGGGTCGCGGGAAGTTGCAGTGGCGCCCATGCTGGCCGTGCCCGGGCCCAGGCGGTGCCCAGCAGTGGGCACGGTGCCGGTGCGGTCGGTCACCTCTGGGCGTGCGCGTGTGACTGGATGGAGGTGATGTCGCGGATGAGGAGCCCGCCGGCAGCCTCCGTGGCCAGCCACCCCTGCTCGCGCCACGGTTTGAGCGCCGTCCCCACGGCATTGCGGGACGCGCCGATCATCTGCGACAGCTCTGCCTGGGTCAGACGCACCACGTGCTCGGCGTGGCCTGCGGATGCGGCATGCATGAGGCGGCCCAGAGCCGAGGCCAGACGCACAGGAACCGGCGCGGTGGCCAGCTCGAGCCGTACCGTCTCCGCTTCGCGGACCCGGGCGATGGCGTGACGCAGCAGCGGAGCCAGCAGCCCGTGCGAGTCGACGAAGCCAAGAAAGTCAACGGCCGGGATGACGTGCACCCGGCAGTCCTCCGCAGCGATGACCGACGCGGTGCGCGGCTGGTCGTCCAGGACGGCCAGTTCGCCCAGCAGCTCTCCTGCGCCGCGCACCGCCAGCAGCGTCCGCTCCCCGTGCAGCCCGGTCAGGGTCACCAGGGTGGATCCGGAAGCCAGCAAGATGACATGGGTGCCGGGATCCCCCTGCCGCAGCAGCACACTTCTGGCCGGACGCATACGAACAGGGGCCAAGTCACGTAATCGGGACCATAAACGCTCACCGATGACCGCAGCATGCGGCTGATACATACTTCCCCCGAGTGTGGCGGCCGTCACGCCGCGATACTCTCAAGCGGCGTGTAAGCGATCAACAACCCAATTCCGGCCAACGTAACGGCGGCTGCAATGAGATCGGCAGCCCGCCTGACAGCGCGGAACTTCCGGCCCGCCAAAGCCGTGAACAGCGCCAGTCGTTCGGCCTCGGCTCGCGCAGGCCCGTCAACGCTCATGGCCGCCACGGCCGACAAGACCTCCTCGGACCGGCTGCAGTCCACAGCCTCCCGCGCGAAAACCCTGAGCCGGCCGCCCCGCGGCAGAACGGGACGAATCGCCGACAAAGCCGCTATAAGCGATAGGCCAAGTAAAACGGCAACGCCCGCCAGGACAGCGGTCAACAAAGCCCCAGCACTGGGCAGAGCCGACACAGCTGCAGCGTCGACGGCCAGCAAACCACCGGCCACGCCACACAAGGCCGTCGCCTTTGTGTCCGCCCGCTGCACCTCGGTGAACATCTCAGCAGCCTTGGCCTCAAGCCAGCCACGGCCCACCAGGCCCGTCGAACCGAAGTCCTCGCCGATGTCAGGCACGTAGCTCCTCCTTCAGGCCCTGCGCCGCCGCTTTCCGTACCCGTTCACCGTGCACGAATCCCGTCAGCCGAAGCGCCCACTGCAGGGCACCGCGCATGCTGAACCCGTCACAGCCACAGCGCGTCCTTCGGTCAAGCAGCACCAGTCGACGGTCAGTGACACCTCAGGTGCACCCTCCAGTACCTGCGGTGTCCTGACGTCGGCCCACTACCGGCCACGGCCGCTCCCCCTTCAGCAGCCTTCACCGCGACACCCCGCACCCCACCGGGCGCACGCGGACGATGCCCTCATCCTTCCGCCCTTGTGGTCCTGGTAGCCGGTGCCTGGTCTGGGGGCTTTGAGGAAGATCTCCCGCTCCTGCGGAGTGTGCAAGGCGGTGACGAACCGGTTGGTGAAGTGCCCGACCTCGCCCCGCAGATCGTCGTCTGGGGCCACCCGGCTGGCGCCCGGACCCGTGGGAGGCGCAACGGCTCAGCGTGTGGAGGTGACATCGTCTGTAGCCGTACGCCTTGTCAGGCCGCCGAACCCGCAAGCCAGTGCGCGAAGGGCGTGCGCACGTCCGGGACGTGCAATGGCGTTGTGTCCGCGCCTGCGCCGCGCGCTGCCTTCAGAACTGCCGCACGGTCCCCGGTCGCGAGCGTATCCACAGGGCACACCTGGCATTCCCCTTCCTCTGCGCGTCCCGCCGCGGCGTCTGCAAGGGCCCCGGAGGTGGGCGAGGGCGTCGAGACCGCGGTCGACGCGCAACGCGTGCCAGGTGCCGCCTTGCTCGGCTGCTGGGAGTCCGGCCGCGACGCCCGGATACACGGGCAGGCCGATGTGGCCCTCATGAACTCGGATGAGGCCGGTCTGGAGGAGGTAGTCGCACAGATCGGACTCGGCCTGATGGTCAGCCAGACGAGGGTTTCCTCACGAACCCGGGGCCCCACAGGTACTGCGAGGGGAAGGCGGTGGTCGCGCTGCGTGCGTCGAACTCCAGGAGGTTGAGGTCGGTGACACCGCCCGGGCACAACACGGCTCGCATCAGGATGTAGGTGGATGCCTCTTCGTCGCGGTCTCGGCCAGTTGGTCGGCGTAGCCGGCCGTGGTCTTCTCACCATGGTCGCTCCAGCCGATGGCGACCACGCTTCGACTGAGCGGCGCGGGATACAGCCGGCCTCCTGGTGTCGGACGTCACGCGGGCCGATCAGGCTGGCGGCGCCGGAGGTCAGAACGGTGCTGTACAGGGCGACGATCAGGGATTCTGGATCAGGAAGTCCGCCGCTTCCCGTGTCCTGTGCTTGCTGTGGAACGTCTCCGCCTGTGCTGCCCACAGTGGCCACATCTGGGCCGTGGAGAGACCATCATCGCCCGACCATGCCCCGGTCACCTCATACCCGGGGCTCAGGCCCACTTCATCCCGGCGTCACTGAGCTCCCGCACCCGCTCAGGGGCCAGGCGCTGTTTACGTGCACGGCAGTTGGCGATGAACACTCCCAGCGCACGGTCGTCGCCGTCCACGGTTTCCACGTGCTGGCGAGGGACGTTCAGATGCCCTTCCCGCTGCTGGTACTGGCGGGCTGCGGCGAGGTTGTCGGCCCACATCTGCGCCCGCGTCCTGCCCGGGGCAGGGCCTGCCTGAGGCTGCCCCTCGCCCGGCGCCAGGTGCAGTACCTCGGTGAGCAGCCACTGCTGCGCGGGCAGCAAGCCGTCCCATACGGCAACGGTGCGCTGGTCACCGGCCCAGCGCCCGAGGTCCTCGCCCTGGACGACGAGCTCCCCGGGCTCAGCGGGCAGTTTCCCGCCGCCGTTCACATGGGCGCGGGCGAGGTGAAAGCACCGCTGCCAGGCGATGTCCCAGACCGGGCACCAAGCGGGATCGATCGCCTCCAGTTCCCGCCACCGCCGCGCTCCGTCACGCTTTCCCGGTGCCCGGCCCTCGTCGGGACCGTTCTGCGCCGCTCGTTCTCGTCGTGCGGCTGCACGCTGGTCACGCAGCCAGATCCCCACGGGGTAGCCCTGCCAGGTTGCCTCGGTAGGGGCGAGGAGGTGCCCGTGCTCCGCCGCCCAGCCGCGTGCGGCGTCCAGGCCTTCGGAGAAGGCCACCTCGCGGTGGGACCACACCATTCCGGCCGCGTCCAGTTCTTTCACCCGTTCCTCGGCCAGGGTGCCCTGACGGTAGGCGATGCGCTGTTTGGCGATCCATACCCCCAGCGCGAAGCCGTTGGGGGCGGTATACCCGTATGGGATCCGCAGGTGCCCGTGATCGGCGGCGTAGGCGGTCGCGGCCTGCAGCCCCCGCCGCCAGTACTCGCCCTCGGGCCGCAGCACACGCGCCCGGATGAACGCCGCCAACTGCACCGGGTCCCGGGCCGTGGAGAACTGCAACAGCCCCTGCGCCGCCCCACTGACCACCCCACCCGCCGTCCCGCCCGTGACCGAGGGAACCTGCCGGCCGGGGGCCTGGGGGACGGCGAGCTGCTCGACGGCCTCGGCATCGTGAGCGCGCAGCGCGGTCAGCACCTTCACCAGATGCGTGTACGACCGTGAGGCCAGCATCTCGTCCGGCTCCTCACCCGGCTCCAGGAACACCGGCACCACCAGCGAGGCCACCTTGCCCTCCCCAGGCTGCATCCGCAGCGCCCGGCCCACCGCCTGCACCACATCAGGCGTCGAGCCCCGCGCATCCACGAACACCACCGCATCACACGCCGCGGTATCGACCCCCTCGCCGAGCACACGCGCCGACGACAGCACGCACAACTCCATCACGGCATCCTTCACCACCCCAGCGGAAAAGGTCTCCAGCACCTGCCGCCGGTGCACCGCCCGATGCTCCCCGCACAGCCAGTCCGCCCACACCGCCCCCGGCTCCACGAACGAGGCCGCATCGGCCTCCCACAGCGACGCGGCCACCCGCCCCAGCCCGCCAGCGAAAGCCTCCGCCTCACTCGTACGATGATGAAACGTCAGCACCCGCCGCAACCGGTGCTCCGCAGCAGTCTTCAAAACCGCCGTCTGCAAGGCCGCCAACCGCACCCCCCGCACCTCATCCGTATACGCCTGCGCACCCACCAACTGCACCGCCGACAGCTGCGGATCAGCGATGTCCACACAGACCACCTGGTACTGCGCGATCAACCCCCGCTCGATCGCCTCCGACATCGTCAGCCGGTACACCACCGGCCCGAAGATCTCCTCATCGTCCATCGACGCCACCAGCCGTCCCGCCCCACCGGCCGCCGCCCCCTCAACCCCAGGCACCCCCCACAACCGCGGAGTCGCCGTCATGTACAACCGCCGCACCGCAGGCAACCGCCGATCGTCATGCACCACAGCCCACGGCTTCCCCAACACCCCCGCCGTCCGGTGGGCCTCATCCACCACCATCAGATCCCACCGACCCACACCGGCCGCATGAGCACGCTCCAGCACACCCAGCCCGGCAGCCGCATACGTGGCGAACACCGTCACCCGGCCCTCATGGGAGAGCCACCCTGCCAACTCATCAGCATCCGTGGTGCACCGCACCCCTACAGCGGCCTTCTCCCGTTCGGAACACACCCCGAACAACCGACCACCCCGGCCACCGGCACGCCATACACCCACCATCTGACCCAGCAGATCGAGTGTGGGCACCAGAACCAGCACCTGTTCGGCGCGGAGCCCCTGGGCGGCATAGACCGCGATAAGGCTCTTCCCTGCCCCTGGAGGCGCGATCACCTGCGCACGCACCGCTGTGTTCGCGAGCTCTCTGCTCATCGAAGACCCGAGCGCACGGACCACCGCGTCAACTGCCTCGACCTGATGAGGACGGAGCCGCTGCTTCCTGGGCACGAAATCCCGCCTTCCGATCTACGGGGGCAGTAGGCCCTCAGAGTAGAATCCCTACAGGAGAAATTATGATGCAAGGCCCCAGAGGCCAAGCCCATCACACGCTACAACCGAGCATGGCTCATGCCCGACCGGCTCTGCACCCGAACCTCGAAGACGCCCATCCCGCCCCAGCAGTATGGGACAATGCACCCTAAAATTGACGCACCGTCATAGGACGAACCTGACAAGGCGTCAAATACTTCGGCACAAATGCTGCATCACCTGACACAGGGCACCTCCCCTCGCTGCTCGGGCCGAAGGCCCGTTGGCCGCACCGCGCAGCGGGGCCGGCTTGCGTGGCGCATCGAGCCACGGGGTGGCTGGAGCGCAGCGTAAGCCGCCCTCACGGGGCCGCAGGCCCCGGAGCTCCGGGAGCGCAGCGGACGGAGCGTCACCTGCCTTGCGCAGCAAGGCAGGTGACGCTCGCGCGGAGCGCGAGCGCAACACCCGTGCGGAGCACGGGTGTTCGCTTGCCCATCGCGCAGCGATGGGGGACCC
>NZ_JBNCNM010000025.1:0-139517 GCF_049846985.1 Streptomyces sp. DT190
CAACCACCACCGCTGCCACACCGCACTCGGCGGCAAGCCACCGATCAGCCGCGTGAACAACGCTCCGGGTCAATACACCTAGGGCCTGTCGTGGGGGGTCACGCCGCGGACGCGCGGTCCGGGCCGTGGGACGGGCAGCCCGCTCCATGCACGGTCATGGAACGTCCGGCCGGTGTTACCGTTCCCCTATGGCAGCGAAAACGGCTGGTGCGCGGCTCGAGGAACGGTGGCGGGACATCCTGTCGGCGCACGCGCGCACGATGTGCGAGATCGACCGGGCACTGCATCCGCACGGTCTGGGCGCCTCCGACTTCGAGGTCCTCGACATGCTGGCGACGGCCGCCCCCGAGGAGGGCGAGCAGTGCCGGGTGCAGAACCTGGTCGGCCGGGTGCATCTCAGCCAGAGCGCGCTGTCGCGGCTGATCGCCCGGCTGGAGAAGGACGGGCTGGTGACGCGCTCGGTGTGCGAGGAGGACCGGCGCGGCGTCTGGGTCTCCCTCACCGCCAAGGGCCGTGACCTGCACGCCGAGGTCCTGCCCCTGCAGCGGGCCGCGTTGGCCCGGACCCTGGGCGAGTAGACCGCCCCGGGCCCGGACGGGGCCGGTGGTCCTACGGGCGTGCCAGCAGGGTGCGGACTCCCTCCGAGGTGAGGGTCAGGCGGTGGTCCGAACTGCCGTCGATGGTGAGCGACAGGTCGTCGGCCGGCCACTGGGCGGCGAGGGCGCCGAGGGGCACCAGACGGTAGCGGGAGACGAACGGCAGCAGCCCGGCCATCTCCATCTCCGAGGTGAACACCGGCACCACCGGCTCGCCGCCCGGCTGCTCCAGCACCGGCAGCGCCACGGCCGAGGGGTTGGCGGCGTCGGCGTCGTTCGCGTCGTCGGGCACGGGGATGAGCACGTCGCTGTTGGCGAGCGCGTCCAGAGCCGCCGTGTCCTCCGTGTTCTCGGCGAGGACGTCCAGAGCCCGCTGGGCGGGCGTGGGCGTGGGGTCGTTTGCGGGTGTCTCCATGGCAGATTCCCTGGTAGCGGCGGTCGTGCGGCCCACCCGGGACATGATCCGCCCCGGGTGCGGTCCTGCTCGCGTACCCGAACCCACCCGGGGCAATCCTCGTCGGTCCCGGAGGTTCGGAGGAGGGCTCGCGGGCCGGCGGTGCAGAAACGGCGAGGGAATCAGCCGGGCCGGCGGGCGTCCGCCCTACCCGGCGGTGCCGGTGGTCCCTGGCCCTGCCACAGCGGACGGTCGTCGCCCTGGACGGTCAGCCGGCCCATCGCGTCCGTGCCGGGCACCGAGGCGAGGCCGCGCAGGACCGCCAGCAGTGCGTCCCGCTGGGGGGGGCGGGCAGTTCACGCCCGTACTCCCCGTGCGCGGAGTCGGCCCGCATCGGGGCACCGGGCAGGGCGCGCTCGTACGTCACCGTGACGCCCCGGCGCTCCTCGCTCCCGAGGATCTCCGGGGTGGCGAACGGCGGGTCGTGCCGTGCGATGTCCGCGTACACCCGGCGTAGCGACCCGTCGGGCGGCCGGCCGGTCCGCACCTTGGCGATCCGCCCCGCGCCGAGTGCGTAGACGACCCCTTCCGTGCCGGCGCCGACACGCCGGGCCCTGGGGTGTCCGCGCCCGGCGAAGCACCCGGGCCACGGGTCGGCGGAGTGCGGCACGGTGTTCGGCGAGATCTCCACGGGCGCATCGGACCAACGGGAGGGCCTGCCCTGCCGGGTCGGCCGCCGGGGGGGCGGCGTCGAGGCGGCCTGCGCCTGCCGCTGAAGCGTCGACGGCCGTGGCCCGGGTCACCGGGACGGCGTCGGCCCGCCGACGGTGGGCCGACGGCGGTCGCCGGTCAGGCCCGGCCGCCCTCCTCGACGGCCCGCTGCCAGGCGCCCTCCCGCAGCAGCCGCAGGCCGTTCAGACCGACGAGGACCGTGGAGCCCTCGTGGCCCGCGACGCCCAGTGGCAGCGGCAGTTCCCCCGCCAGGTCCCAGGCGACGAGCCCGGCGATGAAGACCCCGGCGATGACGAGGTTCTGCACGACCAGCCTGCGGGCGCGACGCGAGAGGGCGACGGTGGCGGGCACCGCGGCCAGTTCGTCGCGGACGATCACGGCGTCGGCGGTCTCCAGGGCGAGGTCCGAACCCGCCCGGCCCATGGCGACGCCGGTGTGGGCGGCGGCCAGGGCCGGGGCGTCGTTGACGCCGTCCCCGACGACCAGCACCCTGCGGCCCGCGGCCGTCATCTCCTGCACGGCGGCCAGCTTGTCCTGCGGCAGCAGTCCGGCGCGCACGTCGCCGATGCCGGCCTCGGCGGCGAGGTGCGCGGCGGCGCGCGGGTTGTCGCCGGTGAGCAGCACGGGGGCGCTGCCGGTGAGCCGGGCGAGGGAGGCGACCGTCCCGGCCGCGTCCGGGCGCAGCCGGTCGGCGACGCCGAGGAGCCCGGCGGGGGTGCCGTCGACGACGACCAGGACGGCGGTGCGGCCGGACTCCTCCAGTGCGGCGGCGGGAACCGCGGTGTCGTGGAGCAGCCGGGACGGCGCGCCCACCGCGACCGTCCGGCCGGTGACGACGGCGCTCACGCCGACGCCGGGCGTGGAGGAGAAGTCCGCCGCGTCGGGCAGGTCGAGGCCGCGCTCGCGGGCGGCGTCCACGACGGCCCGGGCCAGCGGGTGCTCGCTGGGCCGCTCGGCGGCCGCCGCGAGGGTGAGCAGCTCGTTCTCGGACAGGCCGGATCCGGGCAGGGGCCGGACGTCGGTGACGCGCGGGCTGCCCTCGGTCAGCGTGCCCGTCTTGTCCAGCGCGACGGCGTCCACATGGCCGATCCGCTCCATCACCACGGCCGACTTGACCAGCACGCCGTGCCGCCCGGCGTTGGCGATGGCGGAGAGCAGGGGCGGCATGGTGGCGAGCACGACCGCGCACGGCGAGGCCACGATCATGAAGGTCATGGCGCGCAGCAGCGCGTCGGTGAGCTGCGCGCCGAAGGCGAGCGGCACCAGGAACACGGCGAGGGTCGCGCCCACCATGCCCAGCGAGTAGCGCTGTTCGACCTTCTCGATGAACAGCTGGGTGGGCGCCTTCGTCTCGGACGCCTCCTGCACCATGCGCACGATCCGGGCGATCACCGAGTCGGCGGCGTCGCGCTCGACCCGGACGCGCAGGGCGCCGGTGCCGTTGAGGGTGCCGGCGAAGACCTCGTCGCCGCGTTCCTTGGGCACGGGCAGCGGCTCGCCGGTGATGGTGGCCTGGTCGACCTCGCTGGTCCCGTCCAGGACGCGGCCGTCGGCGCCGATCCGTTCGCCGGGGCGTACGAGCACCGTGTCGCCGACCGCCAACTCCTCGACGGGAACCGCGCGTTCCCCGCCGTCCAGGGCCAGGCGGGTGGCCGTGGCGGGGGCCAGGTCGAGCAGGCCGCGGACGGAGTCGGCGGTGCGGGCGGTGGCCAGGGCTTCCAGCGCGCCGGAGGTCGCGAAGATGACGATGAGCAGCGCGCCGTCCATCACCTGCCCGATCGCGGCCGCTCCCAGGGCGGCGACGACCATCAGCAGGTCGACGTCGAGGGTGCGTTCCCGCAGCGCCTTCAGCCCTTCCCAGCCCGGCTCCCAGCCTCCCGCGGCGTACGCCAGCGCGTACAGCGGGCCCCAGGTCCAGGCGGGGGCGCCGGTCAGCTGCAGGGGCAGCGCGAGCAGGAAGAAGGCGGTGGCCGCGGCGGCCCAGCGCACCTCGGGGAGCGCGAGGACCCGGGTGCGGCGCCGGGGGACGGCCCCGGCGCGGACGGGCTCGGCCCGGTCGACCGGCTGCGGCGTGAGGGTGGAGGTCATCGGGGGTCCTTCTGGCGGGGGCGCGATGGCGCCCCTCACCATACAGGAACACATGAAGACTCATTCATGCCTTCATATGGCGTCCCCGGCGCCGTCCGTCACGCGTCACCGCACCGGCACGGCCACGTACTGGTACTCCAGGAACTCCTCGATCCCGACACGCCCGCCCTCCCGGCCGAGCCCGGACTGCTTGACGCCGCCGAAGGGCGCGGCCGGGTGGGAGACGAGCCCGGTGTTGAGCCCCACCATGCCCACCTCCAGGCCCTCACCGACGCGCAGGCCGCGGTCCAGGCCTTGGGTGAAGACGTAGCCGACCAGGCCCCAGGGCGTGTCGTTGGCCCGGCGCAGGACCTCGTCCTCGTCGTCGAAGGTGAGGATCGCGGCGACGGGGCCGAAGATCTCGGTCTCCAGCAGGCGGCTGCCGGGGGCGACGTCGGTGAGCACGGTGGGCGGGTGGAAGCAGCCCGGGCCCTCGGGCGTGCGGCCGCCGACCAGGACGCGCGCGCCGCGCTCCACCGCGTCGGCGACCAGTTCCTCGACCTTGGCGCGGCCCCGGGCCCGCTGCGCCGCGCTGGGCCTGCCCGCGCAGGACGGTGTCTTCGTGGCGGTCCTCGTGGAGCCGGGACCCGGCGGCGAGGACGCGGAGCTGCGGGCGAGGCTGCACCGGGAGCTGCGGTCGGCGGGGATCGCGGCCCTCGTCGGCGAGCTCTCCCCGGGCCGTCTCGGCGTCCTGCTGGCCCTGCGCCCGGGCCGGCCCTGGCGCCCGGCGGCCGAGCGCCTGAGCCGTACGGCGCGGGAACTGGCGCCGGGGGCGACCGTCGGCGTCGGAGCGGAGGTGGCGGACCTCGCCGGCGTGGCCCGCTCTTTCCGGGAGGCGGCGCGCGTCATGGAGGCCACCCCGCCCGGCCGGCCCCTGCCCGCGGACCGGTCCTTCCACGAGCCGGCGGACGTCGACCTGGGCCGGTTGCTGTACGCGCTGCGCGAGGACCCCCGGATCCAGGAGTACACCGAGCGGCGCCTGGGCCGGCTCGTCGACCACGACGCCCGGCACGGCACCGACCTGCTGTCGACGCTCGGCCGCTACCTCGACGCCGCCGGCAGCAAGACCGGCGTGGCCCGGCGCGGCGGCCTGTCCCGGGAGACCGTGTACCAGCGCCTGCGCACCGTCGAGCGCTTCCTCGGCACCGACCTCGCATCGGGCGAGCGCCGCACCGAACTGCACGTCGCCCTCACGGCGTTGCGCGTGCTGCGGTCCGGCTGACCACCGGCGGGCGAGGCGTACGGCTGCGGCGCCGCTCAGGTGTCGAAGTCCACCGTCAGCGTCTCGGACACCGGGTACGTCTGGCACGTGAGGACGTAGCCCGCGTCCACCTCGGACGGTTCCAGGGCGAAGTTGCGGCGCATGTCGGCCTTGCCGTCGGTGACCAGCGCCCGGCAGGTGCCGCACACCCCGCCCTTGCAGGCGAAGGGCAGGTCGGGCCGGGTCTGCTGGGCGCCTTCCAGGAGGGAGCGGTCCCGGGGCAGGGCGGAGGTGGTGGAGCGGCCGTCCAGGGTGACGGTGACCTGGCTGACCGGGCCGGAGGGGCCGGTCTCGGTGTGGCGGACCTCGCGCACCGGCTCGTCGTCGGCGTAGAACAGCTCCTGGTGGACCCGGTCGGCGGGGACGCCGAGGCCGGACAGGACCTGCTGGGCGGAGCGGACCATGCCGTGCGGGCCGCAGAGCCACCAGTGGTCGGCGGACTCCACGTCGACCAGCGCGTCGACCAGCGCCGAAAGGCGTTCGGCGTCGAGGCGGCCGGAGAGCACCTCGGCCTCGCGGGGCTCGCGGGAGAGGACGTGGGCGAGCTGGAAGCGCGTGGGGTGGAGGTCCTTGAGGTCGGCCAGCTCGTCGGCGAACATCACCGTGCCGGTGCGGCGGTTGCCGTAGAGGAGGGTGACGCGCGAGCGGGAGTCGGCGGCCAGGACGGACTCGGCGATGGAGACCATGGGCGTGATGCCGGAACCGGCGGCGACGAGCACGTGGTGGCCGGGGACGGTCAGGTCGGGGGTGAAGGCTCCGGTGGGGGCCATCACCTCGACGGTGTCGCCGGGGCGCACCTCGTGCACCAGCCAGGAGGAGAACAGACCGCCCGGGACGACCCGGACGCCGATGCGCGGCGCCGTGCCGGCGGGTGAGCAGATGGAGTAGGAGCGGCGCTCGTCGCGGCCGCCGACCTCGCGCCGCAGGGTGAGCGACTGGCCGGGAGCGAAGGCGAACTCCTCGGCCAGCCCGTCCGGGATGTCGAAGCTGACGGCCGCGGCGTCCTCGCACAGTGGCTGCACGGCGGCGACCCGCAGGGGGTGGAAGACCGGGCGGCGGCGGGCACGCGCGCGTGCCGCCGGGGCGGGGGCCGGCTCCATCAGGTCCTCCATCAGATCTCCTTGACGTACTCGAACGGCTCGCGGCAGGCGAGGCAGCGCCACAGGGCCTTGCAGGACGTGGCGGCGAAGCGGGAGGTCTCCTCGGTGTCCGCGCTGCCGCAGCGCGGGCAGGGCACCGAGCGGCGGAGCGGCGACAGCACGAGCGGCACCGGGCCCGCGGCGCGCACCGGGGCGGCGCCGGGCGGGGCGATGCCGTGCTCGGCGAGCTTGCGCCGGCCGTCCGCGGTGATCCAGTCGCTGGTCCACGGCGGGTCGAGGACGGTACGGATCTCCACGCGCGCGTACCCGGCCTCGCGCAGCCGGGCGGCCACGCCGGCGCGCATCTCCGCCATGGCGGGGCAGCCCGAGTAGGTGGGGGTCAGGTCGGCGACCACCGTGCCGTCCCCGGTCAGGGACACCTCGCGCAGCACTCCGAGGTCGGCCAGGGTGAGCATGGGCAGTTCGGGGTCGGGGACCTGCTCGGCGATCCGCCGGGCCCGCCGCGCGTCCAGGAGCGTCGTCACCATGTCGCCTCCGGATGGGCCCGGGCCACGCCCTGCAACTCGGCCAGCAGGGGCGCGAGATGTCCGGTGTGCTCACCGGCGCGGCCCGACCCGGGCAGCGGCCGGTAGACCGGCATGGGCAGTCCGGCCGCCTCGGTGACCTGGCGCAGGACGGCGACGACCTCCTCGCGCACGTCGTACGCCGTGAACAGCTCGCCCAGGTAGGGGGCGACCTGTTCCTGTGCCTTGCGCATCCGGCGGTGCGACTCCTCGGTGCCGTCGCCGAGCCGCACGGCCCATTCCGCGGCGTACTGGCGGTGGTACGCCAGTTCCTTCACGCCCTTGGCGGCGATGGCCGACAGCACCGGGTCGCGGTGCGCGGTGAGCCGCTCGAAGTGCGCGAGGCGCCAGGTGGAGAGCACCAGCAGCCGCACGGTCGAGAACGCGAAGTCGCCGTTGGGCAGTTCGGCCAGGCGCACGTTGCGGAAGTCGCCGGCGTCGCGGAAGTAGGCGTAGGCGTCCTCGTCGCGGCCGGTGCCGTCGACCTGGCCCGCGCGGGAGTACAGCAGGCGGGCCTGGCCGAGCAGGTCGAGCCCGATGTTGGCCAGCGCCACCTCCTCCTCCAGCTCGGGGGCGCGGGTGGTCCACTCGGCGAGCCGCTGGGCCGAGACCAGGGCGTCGTCGGCCAGGGTGACGCAGAGGTCCGCCAGTTCACCGGCGTCGACGCCGTCCGGCACGGTGGTGTCGACGCCGTGCAGCGGGTCCTCGAAGCCGGTGCCGTAGGCCCACCGGGTGTCGTCCTCGTGTCCCTCGGCGAGGGTCAGGTAGACGTGGTCGTCGCTCATGCCCTCTCCTTCAGATGTGCGGGACGTCGTCGGGGATGTCGTAGAAGGTGGGGTGCCGGTAGACCTTGTCGGCGCTGGGCTCGAAGAAGGGGTCCTTCTCGTCGCGCGTGGAGGCGGCGATGTGCTCGGAGCGCACGACCCAGATGGACACGCCCTCGTTGCGGCGGGTGTAGAGGTCGCGGGCGTGGGTGAGCGCCATGCGGTCGTCGGCCGCGTGCAGCGAGCCCACGTGGACGTGGTTCAGGCCGCGCTTGCCGCGCACGAACACCTCGTACAGCGGCCAGTCCTGCTTGCCGGCGGTCATGCCACCGCTCCCTTCCGCTCGCGACGCGCCTGCTTGGCGGCGTGGGCGGTGGCCGCCTCGCGCACCCAGGCGCCCTCCTCGTGGGCCGTGCGGCGCCGCGCCACGCGCTGGTCGTTGCACGGGCCGTCGCCCTTGATGACCCGCATCAGCTCGTCCCAGTCGGGCGTGCCGAAGTCGTGGTGGCCCCGCTCCTCGTTCCAGCGCAGCTCCGGGTCGGGGAGCGTCACGCCGAGCTTCCCGGCCTGCGGGACGGTCATGTCGACGAAGCGCTGACGCAGTTCGTCGTTGCTGTGGCGCTTGATCTTCCAGGCCATGGACTGCGCGGAGTTGGGCGAGGCGTCGTCGGGCGGGCCGAACATCATCAGCGACGGCCACCACCAGCGGTTCACCGCGTCCTGCACCATCTCGCGCTGCTCCGGGGTGCCGCGCATCATCGTCATCAGCAGCTCGTAGCCCTGCCGCTGGTGGAAGGACTCCTCCTTGCAGATCCGCACCATGGCGCGCGCGTAGGGCCCGTAGGACGAGCGGCACAGCGGCACCTGGTTGCAGATCGCGGCGCCGTCCACGAACCAGCCGATCACGCCGACGTCCGCGAAGCTCAGCGTCGGGTAGTTGAAGATCGAGGAGTACTTCTGGCGGCCCTCGATGAGCCGCTCGGTCAGGTCGGCGCGGTCGGCGCCCAGCGTCTCCGCCGCCGAGTACAGGTACAGGCCGTGTCCGGCCTCGTCCTGGACCTTCGCGAAGAGGATGGCCTTGCGGCGCAGCGACGGGGCGCGCGTGATCCACTCGCCCTCCGGCTGCATGCCGATGATCTCCGAGTGCGCGTGCTGCGCGATCTGGCGGATCAGTGTCTTCCGGTAGCCCTCGGGCATCCAGTCGCGCGGCTCGATCCGCTGGTCGCGCGCGATCGTCGCGTCGAAGTGCTGCTGGAGAACCGGCTCGGTGCCGTCCGCCCCCGGGGGGCTGGAGTGTGTCGTGTCCATCCGTCCCACTTCCCAACCGACCATTCGTTCGGTCCATGGTATGGCAAGGCGCCGCGCCTTGGTAAGACCCCGGCCCTTGACAGGCACCGAGGCGAATTGATTACTTGGCGGCACCGAAGCTAACCGAATGTTCGGTCGGGCTACAAGGTGGTGCGAGACGTGAGTCATACCGCTGACGCGACACCGGCCGCGGAGGCGATGTTCGCCGCGGACGAGGCCTCCCGCGGGCTCGGCATCGAGCTGCTGGAGCAGGGCGAGGGGACGGCCGTGCTGCGCATGACGGTGACCCGGTCGATGGTGAACGGGCACGGCATCGCCCACGGCGGGTACGTCTTCCTGCTCGCCGACAGCGCCTTCGCCTGCGCCTGCAACAGCCACGGCCCCGTGACGGTCGCGGCCGGCGCCGACATCACCTTCGTGAGCCCGGCGCACGAGGGCGACGTGCTCGTGGCCCGGGCCGAGGAGCGCACCCGGTACGGCCGCAGCGGCCTCTACGACGTGAGCGTCCTGCGCGGCGACGAGGTGATAGCGGAGTTCCGGGGCCGCAGCCGCAGCATCAGGAGCACGAGGCCGAAGGAGCCGGCATGACCAGCCAGACGGGGACCACGACGGACAGCGCGAGCGGGGCCGGCCGGCGGCGGGGCGAGCCCCTCCCCCACGACCTGCTGGACGACGCCGAGCGCCTGACCCGCGAGCAGCTGCGCGAGCTCCAGCTCGACCGGCTGCGCCGGAGCCTGCGGCACGCCTACGAGAACGTGGAGACGTACCGCAGGAAGTTCGACGCGGCCGGGGTCACGCCCGAGGACTGCCGTTCCCTGGAGGACCTGGCCCGCTTCCCCTTCACCACCAAGGCCGACCTGCGGGACACGTACCCGTTCGGCATGTTCGCGGTGCCCATGGACCAGGTGCGGCGCGTGCACGCCTCCAGCGGCACCACCGGTCGCCCCACGGTGGTCGGCTACACCGAGAACGACCTGTCGACGTGGTCGGACCTGGTGGCCCGCTCGATCCGCGCGGCCGGCGGGCGCCCGGGCCACAAGGTGCACGTCTCCTACGGCTACGGACTGTTCACCGGCGGGCTCGGGGCGCACTACGGCGCCGAACGGGCCGGGTGCACGGTGATCCCCGCCTCCGGCGGCATGACGGCCCGCCAGGTGCAGATCATCCAGGACTTCCGGCCCGAGATCATCATGGTCACCCCGTCCTACATGCTCACGCTGCTCGACGAGTTCGAGAGGCAGGGCGTCGACCCGCGCACCAGCAGCCTGCGGGTGGGCATCTTCGGGGCCGAGCCGTGGACGGAGGAGATGCGCCGCGAGATCGAGGAGCGGATGGACCTGCACGCCGTCGACATATACGGCCTTTCGGAGGTGATCGGCCCGGGCGTCGCGCAGGAGTGCGTGGAGACCAAGGACGGTCTGCACGTGTGGGAGGACCACTTCTACCCCGAGGTCGTCGACCCGATCACGGGCGAGGTGCTGCCCGAGGGCGAGGAGGGCGAGCTGGTCTTCACGTCCCTCACCAAGGAGGCCCTGCCGGTCGTCCGCTACCGCACCCGCGATCTGACCCGGCTGCTGCCCGGCACGGCCCGGCCCGCGTTCCGCCGCATCCGGAAGATCACCGGGCGCTGCGACGACATGATCATCCTGCGCGGGGTGAACGTCTTCCCCAGCCAGATCGAGGAGATCGTGCTGCGCACTCCCGCGGTCGCGCCGCACTTCCAGATCCAGCTGACCCGGCGGGGCCGCCTGGACCACATGACCGTGCGGGTCGAGTCCCGTCCCGGCACCGGCCCCGACCAGCGCCAGGCCGCGGCCCGGGCGATCGCGCAGGCGGTCAAGGACGGGGTCGGCGTCTCCGCCGAGGTGACGATCGTCGAACCGGAGACGCTGGAGCGCTCCCTGGGCAAACTCCGCCGGGTGAAGGACCTGCGCGAGGACTGACCCGGACACGCGGGGCCGGCCGTCACGTGCGGCACCGCGCGGGAACGGCGGGCGCGCCCGGGGCGTCCGCCCTGGCCACGGGCGGCTCGGAGGCGGTCGGCTTGCGGATGAGCAGCAGGGCCGCGTCGTCGTGCAGCCGCCCGCCCACGTGGGCCAGCAGTTCCTCGTGGAGCGCGTCGAGAGTGCGGGCCGGCTCGTGCGTGACGTGCCGCTCCAGCCCGTCGGCCAGCGGGTAGAAGGCGCGGCCGCCGTCGCGGGCCTCGGTGACCCCGTCGGTGTAGAGGAGCAGCTGGTCGCCGTCGGCGAAGCGCAGCGTGTGCAGGCCCGGCGCGTGCCCGGTGAGGGCGCGCAGCCCGAGCGGCGGGGCCGGATGGGCGGGCTCCACGGGTGTCACGGCCCCGGAGGCGCTCACCAGCAGCGGTGGGGTGTGCCCGCAGTTCACCATCTCCAGGTGCCCGGGCCGCGGGTAGCCGGCGACCACGGCGGTGACGAAGTCGTCGCGGCCGAGGTTGCGGGCCAGGCTGCGCTCGATCCGGTCGACCACGGCCAGCAGGTCGGGCTCGTCGTGGGCGGCCTCGCGGAACACACCGAGCACCAGCGCGGCCGTCCCCACGGCGGGCAGGCCCTTGCCGCGCACGTCGCCGACGATCAGCCGCACCCCGTGCGGGGTGGGGATGAGCGCGTAGAGGTCCCCGCCGATCCGTGCCTCGGCCGCCGCGGCGCTGTAGCGGACGGCGACCTGGAACGGCCCGACGACGGTGGGCACCGGCCGCAGCAGGGCGTGCTGGGCGGTCTCCGCGACCGAGCGGACGGCCGCGAGCACCCGCTCCCGGCGCCCGCGCAGCGCGGCGGCCAGCACACTCGCGAGGGTCACGGCCACCAGGGCCGCCAGGACCGCCGCGAGTTCCCGGCCGGGCACCTGGTCGACGCGGCCGAGCACCGCCCCGAGCGCCGCGGCGAGGAGGCCGACGCACAGGACGCCGCGCGGTCCGTTGGTGGTGGCGGCCAGGGCCGGCCCGGCCGCGAGCAGCGGCAGCCAGATCAGCCCCGCCCCGTCGACGAGGTCGGCGCACGCGACCAGGGAGACCAGCACGACCGGCAGGACGGGCGCCCCGACGGCCAGCTGCGCGACGGCACGCCGGCAGGCCGAGGCCCGGGGACCGGCCACTCGGTCGAGGAACGGCCGTACCGGCCGGTGGTCGCCACCACGGTGTCGCGCTTGGCTCATGTCTGGATCCGCAGTCCTCACCTGTGCGCCGGGCACATCACTGAAATGTCCGTTTCCTCCAGGGAACGGGGTGGGCCCGGGCAGCCGCAAGAATCGGGTTTTCAGATAGTGAGCGACAGCCCCCGGGTCACCCGGTCGGCGGCGGGGAGCAGCCGTTCGCGGATCTCCGGCAGCCGGGAGAGCCGGCTCTTGGGCAGGGAGACGCCGAGGGAGCCGAGGGTGTCGCCGCTGTAGACGGGCACGGCCACGCAGACCGTGCCGAGGGCGTACTCCTCCCGGTCCGTCACGGCCGGGGCCAGGGGCGCGGTGTCCAGGCGCCGCAGCAGCTCCGGAGGGCTGGTGATGGTGCGCGGGGTGAGGTCGGCGAGGTGGTGGCGGGAGAGGTAGTCCCGGCGGGCCTCGTCGTCCAGTTCGCGCAGCACGGACTTGCCGAGCGCGGTCGCGTGCCCGGCGTCCTCGAAGCCGACCCACAGGTCGACCCGGGGGGTCCCGGGGCCGTCGACGATCTCGGCGACCCGGATCTCGCCCTCCTCGTAGAAGGTGAGGTAGGCGGCGGTCGCGAGTTCGTCGCGCAGCGCGGCGAGGGCGGGCCGGACGCGGCTGAGCAGTGCCTGGGCACGGCCCGTGGTCCGCAGGGTCTGGAGCTTGTCGCCGAGGACGAAGCCGCCGTCGTCGAGCTTGCGCACGTAGCCGTCGTGCACGAGGGTCCGCAGCAGGTGGTAGGCCGTGGCCAGGGGCAGGCCCGTCTCCCGCGCCAGCTGTTTGGCCGGTGCGCCGTTCTCGTGCGCGCTCACCGCCTCCAGCAGACGCATGGCCCGCTGCACGGAGCCGATGAGCGTGGGGCCGTCTCGCGCACCCATGGGACCAGCGTGCCCCCGCCCCGCGGCGCAGGCAAGGCGGCTGCCGCGGCCTGCGGAGTCCCGGTGACCGCCCCGGCGCCGGGGGCGCACATGTCATGACCTACCGGCCGTAAGCGGCCAAGAGGGACGAAACGCCGACGTGGTCCTTCGCGGCCCTCCTCCGAGCGGCGACCATGCCGTGTCATGGACATCTTGCTCGTCGCCAGCGCGTTCAACAGCCTGTCCCAGCGTGTGCACGCCGAACTGTCGGATGAGGGGCACCGGGTGGACGTCGTCCTCGCCTCGCACGGCGCCGACGCGGTCCGGGCCGCCGTGAGCGAGGTGCGTCCGGAACTGATCGTCGCGCCGATGCTGAAGTCGGCCCTGCCGGAGGACGTGTGGCGGGAGCACACCTGTCTGATCGTGCATCCGGGGCCGCCCGGCGACCGGGGCCCGTCGTCCCTGGACTGGGCGATCGCGGAGGGCGCGACCGAGTGGGGCGTCACGGTGCTCCAGGCCGAGGCGGCGATGGACGCGGGCGACGTCTGGGCGGACGAGACCTTCGCGGTGCCGGCCGCCGGCAAGAGCGACGTGTACCGCAACGAGCTGTCCGACGCCGCCGCGGCCGCGGTGCTGCGGGCGGTGCGGCGTTTCGCCGAAGGCGCCTTCAAGCCCCGGCCGCAGAGCGATCCGGAGATCCGCGTGGTGTGGCGCGACTTCTTCCGCCAGGAGCAGCGGCGGATCGACTGGGAGAACGACGGCACGGAGACGGTGCTGCGCAAGCTGCGCGGGGGCGACTCGCAGCCGGGCGTCCTGGACGAGCTCTGCGGCCGGGAGGTGTTCCTGCACGGCGGGCACCCGGAGGACCGGCTGCGCGGCGAGCCCGGGGAACTGCTCGCGACCCGGTCCGGCGCGCTCTGCCGGGCCACCCGGGA
Organism: Streptomyces sp. DT190; assembly: GCF_049846985.1. Lineage (NCBI taxonomy): Bacteria > Bacillati > Actinomycetota > Actinomycetes > Kitasatosporales > Streptomycetaceae > Streptomyces > Streptomyces sp. DT190. The sequence continues at coordinate 13,791 of NZ_JBNCNM010000025.1, forward strand.
CGGCGCGGTGTGGATCCCGGAGCTGCGCCCCCGCAAGAGCTCGGGCGACCCGGCGCCGTTCCGCCGCCCGGCGGCCTCGGTGCTCGCCCGGTTCCCGGCGCCGCCCGACAGCGGCCCGGGCATGCCGGGCTCGAACGACCGCCCCTACTGGCTGCCGGAGATCGCCGTACCGCTCGAACTGCCCCCCGGCCGCACCACGTGGGCCGACATCCGCTACCGGCAGCGCGGTGCCGTCGGCTTCCTGTCGTTCTCCTTCCCGGGCGGGGCGATGAGCACCACGCACTGCCGCAGGCTGCTCGCCGCCTACCGGTACGCGCTCACCCGCCCCACCTCGGTGCTGGTGCTCGGCGGTGCCCGCGACTTCTTCTCCAACGGCATCCACCTGCACGTGATCGAGGCCTCCGGCGATCCGGCGGGCGAGTCCTGGTCGAACCTGCTCGCCATGAACGACCTGGTCGAGGCCGTGCTGCGCACCACCGACCGGGTGGTGGTGGCCGCCCTGGGCGGCAACGCGGCGGCGGGCGGCGTCATGCTCGCCCTGGCCGCGGACGAGGTCTGGTGCCGCACCGGCAGCGTCCTCAACCCGCACTACCGGAACCTGGGCCTGTACGGCTCGGAGTTCTGGACGTACTCGCTGCCGCGCCGGGTGGGCGCCGAGGCGGCCGGGCGGCTGACGGGCGAGGCGCTGCCGGTGAGCGCGGCGGCCGCGGAACGGATCGGCCTGGTGGACCGCCTGGTCCCGGCGGCTCCCGGGGAGTTCACCGCCGAGGTGGAGCGCCTGGCCGCCGAGGTGGCCGCCGACCCCGACCTCCCGCGCCGGCTCACCACCAAGACCACCGCACGCCACGCCGACGAGCTCCAGCAGCCCCTGGCCGAGTACCGGCGGACCGAACTGGCCCGTATGCGCGCGGTGTTCTTCGACCCGCAGGCCCCGTACCACGCGCTGCGGTCGGCCTTCGTCCGCAGGCTCCCGGGCGGCTCCGCCCGGCCCCTGGCCGCGGGGGGCACCCGATGAGCGCGCGGCTGCTCGTGGCGGGCGTGGGCAACATCTTCCTCGCCGACGACGCCTTCGGCCCGGAGGTGATCCGCGCCCTGGAGGCACGTCCGCTGCCGCCCGAGGTGCGGGTGAGGGACTTCGGCATCCGCGGCATGGACCTGGCGTACGCGCTGCTCGACGGCTACGACACGGCCGTCCTGGTCGACGCGGCCGTCCGGGGGCACCGGCCGGGCACCCTGTCGCTGATCGAGCCGGAGGCACCGGCCGCCCCCGCCCCGGCCGCTCCTCCCGAGGCGCACGGCATGGACCCGGCGAAGGTCCTCGCCCTCGCCGCCCACCTGGGCGACGAGCCGCTGCCCCGGGTCCTCGTCCTGGCCTGCGAGCCCGAGCTGCGGGCCCCGGCCGGCGAGGACATCGCGCCGGGCGTCAGCGCGACGGTGCGCGAGGCGGTCGGGCGGGCCGTCGAGGCGCTGCACAGCCTGGTCCCGGTGCTGCTCGCGGACCCGGCCGCACCGGCCCCGTTGAGCCGCCCGGACGAATCCGGCGCCCTGCCGTCGGCCGGGTTGCCGGGCTCGGTGAGCCAGGGCGCCGAGGGTCGGTAGCGGAACGATTTCCCTACCGACCGCGAGGAGTGGCGCCATGTGCGATTCCGTGGACGAGGTCACCCGGGCCGTCCTGGCGAGGAACGACGGTCTGGCCGCGGGACTGCGCGACGAGCTGGCGCGGCGCGGAGTGAGCGTGGTCAACCTGCTGTCCAGCCCGGGCAGCGGCAAGACGGAACTGCTCGGCAGAGTGCTGGCCCGAGCCGTGGAGCGGGGCCTTTCGGTGGCCGCGCTCACCGCAGACCTGGCCACCGAGAACGACGCCGAACGGCTGGCCCGCTCCGGGGCTCCGGTGAAGCAGCTGCTCACCGACGGCCTGTGCCATCTGGAGGCGCGCCAACTGCGCGGCCACGTGGACGGCTGGCTGCCCGGGGACACCTCACTGCTGTTCGTGGAGAACGTCGGCAACCTCGTGTGCCCGGCCTCCTACGACCTGGGCGAGCGCCTGCGCATCGTGCTGATGGCGGTGACGGAGGGCGAGGACAAGCCGCTGAAGTACCCGACGGCCTTCGGATCGGCCCATCTCGTGGTGCTGACCAAGACCGACCTGACCGGGCCCGCCGGGTTCGACGAGTCCGCCTTCGACGCGCATGTGCGGCGGGTCAACCCGGGCGTGGAGGTGCTGCGTTCCTGCGCCCGCACCGGCGCCGGGGTGGACGCCCTCCTCCAGCGCGTCCTCGCCGCCCACGACGGGGCGCCGGTGCACCGGCCGCCCCTGGCGCCCCGCCCGCACACCCACACCCCCGAGGGCGCCGCGACCGGCCTCGTCCCGTGACGGCGCCCGCCGCCGGGGCCGTACGGCGCCGCGTCCTGGTCAGCGGCACGGTGCAAGGCGTGGGCTTCCGCCCGTTCGTGCACCGCCTGGCCGCCGAGCTCGCGCTCGCCGGGTTCGTGGGCAACACCGCGAACGGCGTCCTCATCGAGGTGGAGGGCCCGCCGGAGGACGTCGACCGCTTCTGCGGCCGGCTGGCGAGCGAGCCCCCGCCCCTCGCGACCGTCACCGGAGTCGGGGTCGAGGACCTGTCCCCCACCGGCACGGACGGTGCCTTCACCATCCGCCCCACCGTCCGCTCCCTGGGCCGCACCGACCTCCCGCCCGACACGGCGACCTGTGCCGACTGCCTGCGGGAGCTGGCGGACCCGGCCGACCGGCGGCACCGGCACCCCTTCGTCACGTGCACCCACTGCGGCCCCCGCTTCACCATCGCCACCGGACTGCCGTACGACCGGGCGGTCACGACCATGGCGGGCTTCCCCATGTGCGCGTCCTGCGCCCGCGAGTACGGCGATCCGGCCGACCGGCGCTTCCACGCCCAGCCGGTCGCCTGCCCCGGCTGCGGTCCGCGGCTGCGTCTGCTGCCCGCCGCCGGCAGCGAGGTGCGTCCCGCCCGGGACGCCGAGGCCCTCGCGACGGCCCGGGCGCTGCTGGCCGCCGGGCGGATCGTCGCCGTCAAGGGACTCGGCGGCTACCACCTGGCGTGCGACGCCACCGACGAACGGGCCGTCCGGACGCTGCGCACCCGCAAGGCCCGCGGGGCCAAGCCCTTCGCGGTGATGTGCGCGGACCTGGACACCGTACGGCGGATCGCCCTGCTGTCCCCGCCCGAGGAGGCGGCCCTCACCGGTGCCCGGCGCCCCATCGTCCTGCTGCGCCCGCGTGGGGGTCCTGCCGGGCCGGCGTCCGGTGTCCGCCCCGGCAGCCCGCACCTCGGCGTGATGCTGCCCTACAGCCCCGTGCACACCCTGCTGTTCGGCCTGCCCGGCGACCCGCCCGGCCCGCGGATCCTGGTCATGACGAGCGGCAACCGCTCGGGGGAACCCATCGTCACGGACGACGCCGAGGCCCTGACCCGGCTGGCCGGGCTCGCCGACGCCTGGCTCGCCCACGACCGGCCCATCGCCTCGCCCTGCGACGACTCCCTGCTGCGGGTGCGGCCGGACGGCACCGAGCAGGTGCTGCGCCGCTCCCGCGGGTACGTGCCCCGGCCGCTGCGGCTGCCGGTCCCGGTGCGGCCCGCGCTCGCCGTGGGCGGAGACCTGAAGAACGCCCTGTGCCTGGGCGAGGGCGACCGGGCCTGGTTCGGCCCGCACATCGGCGACATGGGTGACCTGGCCACCCTGGAGGCCGCCCGGCGGGCGGACACCCGGCTGCGCTGCCTGACCGGCGTCAGCCCCGAGGTCGTCGCGGCCGACCGGCACCCGGGCTACCACTCGGCACGCTGGGCCGCTCGGCTGGCCGGGCACGCGCCCACGCTGGTCCAGCACCACCACGCGCACATCGCCTCGGCGATGGCCGAGCACGGTCTCGACGGCACGGTCCCCGTGATCGGTGTCGCCTTCGACGGCACGGGCTACGGCGACGACGGCACCGTCTGGGGCGGCGAGATCCTGCTCGCCGGCTACACGGGCTTCCGCCGCTACGCCCACCTGTCCCCCGCACCGCTGCCCGGCGGCGACGCGGGCGTGGCCAACCCGTACCGGCTGGCACTGGCCCGGCTGTGGGCGGCGGGCCTGCCGTGGGACGCGGACCTGCCCTGCGTGGCCGCCTGCGTCGAGGGGGAACGGGCGCTGCTCGACCGCCAGTTGGCCGCCGGCCTGGCCTGTGTGCCGACCTCCAGCATGGGCCGGCTGTTCGACGCCGTGGCGTCGCTCGTCGGCGTCTGCCACCGCGCCGGCTACGAGGCCCAGGCCGCCGTGGAGCTGCAGGCGGTGGCCGCCACGGCGTGGGACGCCGACACCGCGGCGTACGCCTTCACCGCGGAGCTGGACCCGGCGCCCGTGCTGGGCGCGCTCGTCTCCGACCTGCGGCGGGGCACCCCGGCGCCCGTGCTCGCCGCCCGCTTCCACCGCGCGGTGGCCCGGGCGGTGGCGGGGATCTGCCGGCGGGCGCGCCGGGACACCGGTCTGGCCACCGTCGCCCTCACCGGCGGGGTGTTCGCCAACGCGCTGCTGGAGGAGGAGTGCGCGCGGCTGCTGACCGGGGACGGCTTCGCGGTGCTCCGCCACGGCGAAGTCCCGCCGAACGACGGCGGGCTGGCCCTCGGCCAGCTGGTGGTCGCGGCGCACCTACGACAGGAGGAGTGACCCATGTGTTTGGCAGTGCCCGGCAAGGTCGTGGCCATCGACGACGGCGCGGATCCGCTCACGGGGCTGATCGACTTCGGCGGCGTGCGGAAACAGGCGTGCCTGGCGTACGTGCCGGAGGTTCAGGTGGGTGAGTACGTCATCGTGCACGTCGGTTTCGCGCTGCAGCGCCTGGACGAGGAGTCGGCCCTGGCCTCGCTGAAGCTGTTCGAGGAACTGGGGCTTTTGGAGGAGGAGTTCGGCGACGCCTGGGAGCAGGCCGCGAAGGAGGCGGGAACGGCGTGAAGTACCTCGACGAGTTCAACGACCCGGATCTGGCCCGGCGGCTGCTGGACGACATCCGTGCCACCGCGACCCGGCCCTGGGCCCTGATGGAGGTGTGCGGCGGCCAGACCCACTCGATCATCCGGCACGGCATCGACCAGCTGCTGCCCGAGCAGGTGGAGTTGATCCACGGCCCGGGCTGCCCGGTGTGCGTGACACCGCTGGAGGTCATCGACAAGGCGCTGGAGATCGCCTCGCGGCCCGGGGTGATCTTCTGCTCCTTCGGCGACATGCTGCGGGTGCCGGGCACCGACCGCGACCTGTTCCGGGTCAAGGGCGAGGGCGGTGACGTGCGGGTGGTCTACTCGCCGCTCGACGCCCTGGAGCTGGCCCGCCGCCACCCGGACCGGGAGGTGGTGTTCTTCGCGATCGGCTTCGAGACCACCGCCCCGGCCAACGCCATGGCCGTGCACCGGGCGCGCCGCGAGGGCCTGGGCAACTTCAGCCTGCTGGTGTCCCATGTGCGGGTGCCCCCGGCCATCGAGGCGATCATGACAGCGCCCGAGTGCAGGGTGCAGGGCTTCCTGGCCGCCGGGCACGTGTGCAGTGTGATGGGCACGGCCGAGTACCCGCGGCTCGCCGAGCGGTTCGGCGTGCCGATGGTGGTGACCGGGTTCGAGCCGCTGGACATCCTGGAGGGCATCCGCCGGGCGGTCCGCCAGCTGGAACGCGGCGAGCACCGGGTGGAGAACGCCTACCCCAGGGCGGTGCGCGCGGAGGGCAACCCGGCGGCGGTGCGCATGATCGAGGAGGTCTTCGAGGTCACCGACCGCAACTGGCGCGGCATCGGGCGCATCCCGTCGAGCGGCTGGCGGCTGACCGAGGCCTTCCGGGCCCATGACGCCGAGCACCGCTTCGACGTGACCGGCATCCGGACCGAGGAACCGGCCGAGTGCCGCAGCGGCGAGGTTCTCCAGGGGCTCATCAAGCCGACCGAGTGCGCCGCGTTCGGCACCGGCTGCACCCCGCGCACCCCGCTCGGCGCCACCATGGTCTCCAGCGAAGGCGCCTGCGCGGCCTACTACCTGTACCGCAGGATGCACGCCCCGACGCCGCAGACCGCCGCCGCGGCGCGCGAGGAGGTGGCTCCCGTTGCCTGAACGACTCGCCGACGTGGTCGACCCGGCCGGCTGGAGCTGTCCCGCCCCGCTGCGCGACCAGGGGGTCGTGGTGATGGGCCACGGCGGGGGCGGCGCCCTGTCGGCGGAGCTGGTGGAGCACGTCTTCGCCCCCGCCTACGGCAACGCCACCCTCGCCGGTCTCACCGACTCCGCCGTCCTCGAACTGGGCGGGGCACGGCTCGCCTTCTCCACCGACTCCTACGTGGTGCGGCCGCTGTTCTTCCCGGGCGGCAGCCTGGGGGACCTCGCGGTCAACGGCACGGTCAACGACCTCGCGATGAGCGGTGCGCGGCCCGCGTACCTCTCGGCCGCCTTCGTGCTGGAGGAGGGCGTGGAGCTCACGGTGGTCGAGCGGATCGCCCGTGCCATGGGAGCGGCGGCCGGGACCGCCGGGGTGGTGATCGCCACCGGCGACACCAAGGTCGTGGAGTCCGGGCACGGCGACGGGGTGTACGTCACCACCGCGGGGGTGGGACTCGTGCCGGACGGCGTGGACATCCGGCCCCAGCGGGCGCGGCCCGGGGACGCCGTCATCGTGAGCGGCCCGATCGGGCTGCACGGGGTGGCGATCATGAGCGTCAGGGAAGGGCTGGAGTTCGGTGTGGAGATCGCCAGCGACACGGCGCCGTTGGCGGACCTGGTGGCGGCGATGCTGGCCGTCACCCCCGACATCCATGTGCTGCGCGACCCGACCCGGGGTGGTCTGGCGGCGTCGCTCAACGAGATCGCCCGGGCCTCCGGAACCGGTGTGCGCCTGCGGGAACGGGCCGTTCCGGTGCCGGACGCGGTGGCGAACGCCTGCGGGTTCCTGGGTCTCGATCCCCTGTACGTCGCCAACGAGGGGCGGCTGGTCGCCTTCGTGCCGCCGTCGGCGGCGGAGGAGGTGCTGGCGGCGATGCGCGCCCACCCGCAGGGCGCCGGGGCCACGCTGATCGGCGAGTGCGTCGCCGAGCACCCCGGGATGGTGGTGGCCGCCACCGGTCTGGGCGGGACCCGGGTGGTCGACCTGCCGCTAGGCGAGCAGCTGCCGCGCATCTGCTGACCCGTGGGGCCCCGCCGGCGGACCGGCGGGGCCCCTACGCTAGGCGGGGACGGGTTCGATCCCGGTGATCTCCAGTTCCCTTCCGCTGCGCAGGTCGCTGGAGGGCTGGTCGCAGCGCGGGCACCAGAAGAACGGGGGCATGCCCACCGCGAACTCCTCGGCGCACGGTCCGCACCAGGCCTGCGCGGGGATCTGCTCGACGACGAGCCGGGCCCCGGCCAGGGCGGTGCCGTCGCGGGCCACCTCGAAGGCGAACCCGAGGGCGTCGGGGACGACGCCCGCCAGTTCCCCGACCCGCACGGTCACCGCCGAGACGGCGTCGGTGCCGTCCGCCCGGGCCAGCTCACCGGCCCGCTCGACGATCGCGGTCGCGATCGACAGTTCGTGCACGGCCGGCTCACGGGTAGCGGTGGCCGGCGCGGAAACCGCCGGCCATCCGCCAGATCCGCGCCTCCCGCCTGAGGCTGGGCAGCTCCCAGGCCAGCAGCGCCAGGACGGCGCCGCCCACCAGGACGGCCTCGGCCTTGAGGACGCGCTGTCCGCTCACTCCGCCCCGCCCGCGTGTGACGGGTCTGCGTGCTCGTTGGACCTTCATCGCGGCGACTCCCTGCTCCTCGGTCTCGGCTGTCATCCCGGCGGGATGTTCGGCATGGTCTCGGCGAGGGCGTCGTGGCGCTTCCAGTGGATCCCCGTGGAGCGGCGCGCGTCGGCGGTGCCGTCCTCGTGGTGGCCCTTCTGCTCCTCGTACGGGCCCCTGTTGCCCTGGTGCATGCCGGCGACGTGCCGGGGCGTGTCGGGCTTCGCCTGCGCCCGGCCCACTCTGATGCTGCCCATGGGATGTGCTCCTTCCTCGCCTCCGACCTGCGGAGGACGTGCTCACGACCGCTCGGTGAGGTCCTCGAAGAACCGCTCGACCGCCGGCCAGATGCGGCCGCCGCCGGACAGGCCGCGCCACTCGCGGCGGACGACGGCGACCATCCGGTAGCAGTCGTCGACCGGCACGATCCAGTGGTGGTCGAGTCCGTGGACGGTGTTCACCAGCAGGGCCTCCACGTCGGGTTCCACGGTCGCGAGCTGCGGACACGTCCGGGCCAGCTCCCGCCAGGCCGCCGCGTCCACCTCCCAGCGCATGGCCCCGGCCGGGCTCGGGCCCTGGGCGGTGACGGTGCCGTCCACCCGGGGCACGAAGAACACCAGGCCCACCGGGACGCCGAGCACGGCCGTGTCGACCCGGGGCAGCCGGACCCGGCGCCGGGGCACGAGCCGGTACGGGCCGCCGCCCGCCGCCGCCCCGGCGAACAGCACCGAGCAGGGGCCGCAGGCGCAGCGCACCTCCTGCTGCCCGGTGTCGTACAGGTGGGCGTGCTCCTCGGCGACCGGCGCGGCGCACAGGTCGCACGCCTCCTCAGCGGCCGCGGCCGTGCGGTCGGCCGCGGTGCGGATGAGGCGGGCCAGAGCCCCGTCGGGGGTCACGGTGCCTCGCGGCGGGTCAGGGTGGTCAGCGGGACGAACGCGGGGGCCGGGGCGCTCGGCAGCGGCTCGACCGCCGTCAGCTCGGGAGCGACGGCGAGCACCGCCTCCCGGACCGCGTCGGTGACCTCGGAGGTCCCGCCCCCGCAGCCGGAACCGCAGCCGCCGCCCGCCGTCAGCCGCACCCGGGCGACCTCGCCCTCCACTCCGGCCCACTCCACGTCGCCGCCGCGCTCGCGTACGGCGGGCCGCAGCCGTTCCACCGCGCGGGCCGCCCGGCGCTCGGCGGGCTCGGGGTGGATGCCGTGCAGTACCAGCAGGTGCCCCAGCAGTTCGTCGTCGGCCAGGCGTTCCACCGGCGGGCCGGTCACGTGGTCCAGGACGCGGGCCAGGGCCTCGCCGTAGACCTCGGTCAGCAGCCGCACCGCCTCGGTGGCGGGGCCGGGGAGGGACTCCAGGGTCTCCAGGGCCCGGTCGAGCCGGGCGAGCCGGGCCTCGACGTCCTGGTCGGACAGCCGTACGACGGTGGCCTCAGCCATGGTTGGCCCCGTAGGTCGGCGAGTGCAGGGTGGTGAGCGTCTTGCCCTTGCCCACGTACATGTGGACCCCGCACGGCAGGCAGGGGTCGAAGCTGCGGACCGTGCGCATGATGTCGACGCCCTTGAAGTCGTCCGGCCCGTTCTCCTCGAAGACGGGCTGGCCCTGGACGGCGTCCTCGTAGGGGCCCGGTGTGCCGTACATGTCGCGAGGGCTGGCGTTCCACGGGGTGGGCGGGTACGGGTGGTAGTTGGCGATCTTCTTGTCCTTGATCACCAGGTGGTGGGAGAGGACGCCGCGCACCGCCTCGTGGAAGCCGCAGCCGATCGCCTCGTCGGGCACCTCGTAGTTCTCGAACACCTTGGTCTCGCCCGCGCGGACCATGCCCATGGCCTCTTCGAGGAACTGCAGGGCCATGGCGGCCGCGTAGGCGACGAAGTAGGGCCGGGCCCGGTCGCGTTCGATGGTGTTGCTCCACTGCGGGATGCGCCACTCCAGGGTGGTCTCCGGCAGCGACTCGCCCTTGGGCAGGGAGATGCGCACGCTGTGTCCGGTGGACTTCACGTACGGGGTGTCGACCAGGCCGCTCAGGGCGGTGGACCACAGGCGGGCGAGCGGGCCGCCGCCGGTGTCGAGGGCGAGGTGGTCGCCGGTGCGCCCGTCGAACCAGCGGGGGCTCATCACCCAGCTGTACTTGTCGTCGAAGTCGCGCTTCTGCGGCACCGGGACGGTGGTCTGGTTCCACGGGTGGCGCATGTCGACGGGGTTGCCGAGCGGGTCGTGGGTGACGAAGGGGTCCTCGTTGACCCAGTCCTCGTAGTACGAGCTGCCGAGCATGATGCGCAGGCCGAGGTTGATGTCGACGAGGTTGTTGGTGACCAGTTCGCCGTCGACGACGATGCCCGGGGTGACGTACATCGCCTTGCCCCAGGTGTTCATCGACTCGTAGCGGTAGTCGACGACCTTGGGGTCCTGGAAGGCGCCCCAGCAGCCCAGCAGGACGCGGCGGCGGCCGACCTCCTCGTAGCCGGGCAGGGCCTCGTAGAAGAAGTCGAAGACGTCGTCGTTCATGGCGACGGCCTTCTTCACGAAGTCGATGACCCGCATGAGGCGGCTGAGGTAGTCGGTGAAGACGGTCGGCTGCGGCATCGTGCCGACACCGCCCGGGTACAGCGTGGACGGGTGGACGTGCCGGCCCTCCATCAGGCAGAACATCTCGCGGGTGACCCGGCTGACCTTCAGGGCCTCCTTGTAGACCTCGCCCTCGAAGGGGTTGAAGGCCTTCATGATGTCGGCGATCGTGCGGTAGCCGTGGATGTCGCCGCGGGGCGCGGCGGTGCGTTCGGCGCGGGCCAGCACACCGGGGTTGGTGGCCTTGACCATGGCCTCGCAGAAGTCCACGAAGACCAGGTTGTCCTGGAAGATCGTGTGGTCGAACATGTACTCGGCGGCCTCGCCGAGGTTGACGATGTGCTCGGCCAGCGGGGGCGGCTTGACGCCGTAGGCCATCTGCTGGGCGTAGTCGGAGCAGGTGGTGTGGTTGTCGCCGCAGATGCCGCAGATCCGGGACGTGATGAAGCCCGCGTCGCGCGGGTCCTTGCCCTTCATGAACACCGAGTAGCCGCGGAAGAGCGACGAGGTGCTGTGGCATTCGACGACTTCCCGGTTGGCGAAGTCGATCTTCGTGTAGATGCCCAGGTTCCCGATGATCCGGGTGATCGGATCCCAGGACATGTCCACGAGTTGTGGCGGTTTGCGGTCCGTGGGCCGGGCCTCGGTGGTGGTCATCTGCGGTACTGCCCCTCGCTGTCGGTGGTGGGGTGGGGGTGGCGGGTTGTCTCAGGGACGCCAGTGCGGGTCGTAACCGCTGGTCAGCTTGCGCTTGTTGTGGCGCCATCGGGGCTCGTGGTTGACCAGTTCGTTCGTCATGCCGCGCAGCCGGCGGATGACGGCGCCGTACGGCTTGATGGCCAGGGACGACAGGGTGCTGCCGGGGGGTTCGTCCATGAACGGCATGAACGCGTCGGGGAAGCCGGGCATCGTGCAGCCGATGCAGATGCCGCCGACGTTCGGGCAGCCGCCGAGGCCGCCCATCCAGCCGCGCTTGGGCACGTTGCAGTTGACCACCGGGCCCCAGCAGCCCGTTTTCACCAGGCACTTGGGCGAGTTGTAGTCCGTGGCGAAGCTGGCCTGCTCGTAGTACGAGCCGCGGTCGCAGCCCTCGTGGACCGTCTTCCCGAACAGCCACTGCGGGCGCAGCATGTGGTCGAGCGGCGGCGGGGGCGCGGAGCCGGCCGCGTGGTAGAGGACCCAGATCAGGGTCTCCATGAAGTTCTCGGGCTGGATCGGGCAGCCCGGGACGTTGACGACCGGCAGCCCGGCCTGGGAGGTGTAGTCCCAGCCCAGATAGTCGGCGAGGCCCATGCAGCCGGTGGGGTTGCCGGACATGGCGTGGATGCCGCCGAAGGTGGCGCAGGTGCCGGCGGCGACCACCGCCCAGGCTTTGGGGGCGAGTTGGTCGATCCACCAGTTCAGGGTCTGCGGTTCGCCGGTCTCCGGGTCGTTGCCGAAGGACGTCCAGTAGCCGTCGCCCTCGATGATGTTCTGGTTGGGCACCGAGCCCTCGATGACGAGGATGAACGGGCCGAGTTCACCGCGTACGGCGGCCCGGTAGGGGGCGAGGAAGTCCTCGCCGCCCAGGCTGGGCGACAGCACTTTGTTGACGAGGTTCACCTTCGGCAGGCCCGGGATCAGTCCGAGCACCAGGTCCTCGATGGAGGGCTGGTCGGCGGCGGTGAGCGAGACGGTGTCGCCGTCGCAGCTCATGCCTTCGGAGATCCAGAGGATGTGGATCTCGTCCAGGCCCTTTCGCTCCCCGGCCCGTTCGGGTTCCTTGCTGACTTCGGTGGTACTGCTGTGCGTGGTCATCACTCGGCCTCCGCTGCGGGGGTCTCGGAGTCGGTCGTGTGCCGCGAGGGGGGTGCGGCGGGAGCCGGTGCCGACGGCTCGTCCGGGGTGGCGGCGGGCCCGAGGGGTTCGAGCTCGTCGGGCCGGAAGTAGTGGAAGCGGCCGTACCAGGTGTGCAGTTCGGCGGCGGGGTCGTCGTCGAGGGTGACGGCGAGGTGCACGCTGCCGTCGACGTCGTGGAAGACGGCGGCGACCTCGGCGGTCCGGCCGGCCAGGAACATGTCCTGGGCGTCGGCACCGTGTCTGCGGGGGCGCAGCCGTACGCGGCTGCCGCCGCCGAGCGGGACGCCGTCGACGAGGACGGTGTCGGTGGCCGGGGAGAGGCCGTCGTCGGCGCCCTCCTGCCACCAGGCGGGGCGTGCGGCGGAGGAGTCCGCGGGGGCCACCGGGGTGAGGGAGCGCACGGCGCCGTGCAGTCGTTCGAAGGCTTCCCGGGGCATGGTGTCGACGCGGTCGAGGATGGCCGCAGCCCTGGGGTCGGTGGCCCGCGCCTCGCGTTTCTCCTCGTCGGTCAGCAGCATCGTGCGCAGCGTGAGGATCTCGTCGATCTCGGCGGCGTCGTGCAGGTCGCCCGGGCTCTCGGGGGCCACCCGAGGGTGGTCCGGGAGGATGATCGGGGCGGAGAGCAGCAGGTCCGCGGCCTCGCCGCCGAGGACGGGGAACGTGAACGCGTTGCGGCAGGCGCGGGCCTGCCCGGCCAGTTCCGCCGGTGGGTCGGTCAGCGACACGAATTCGACGCCCTCGCCGCCGACCAGGGTGTGCGCGGCGATCAGCGCCCGGCGCAGCGCCTCCTCGCGCCCGGCACGCGGCTGCGGTGCGGGGCCGGTGTGGGTGGTGCGGATCCGCAGCCGGCACAGGCCGTCCGGGAGCCGCTCGGCCGTGACGGTGGTCTCGGCCCGTACCTCCTCACGGCGCCGCACCACCCGCCCGGCTCCGTCCGGCAGGGGCTCGGTGTCCTCGCCGGGCGCGGCGCCGACGGTGACGGTGCGTCCGCCCCGCAGGAGTGCGTCGAGCGGGGCCCGGAGGCCGGCTTCGCGCGGCACGGCCTCGTCGAAGGTCAGATGCACGGTGCCGTCGTCGGTGCGCAGCGACTCGACGGGCCGCCCGCCCGCGTCCTCGACCTGTTTGCGCTGCATCTGCAGGTAGCGCACCCGGACGTGGACGGAGGCGTCCGCGGGCCGCCGGACCCGCAGCAGGCACTCGGTCTGCTGGTACCAGGAGTCGGCGGAGCCGGAGACGGTGGGGACGACGGGTCCGTCCGCCTCCACCCAGTCGCGCGGGAACAGCACCCCGAACTGCCAGCGGACGCGGTTCTTGGCGGAGGAGCGGCGGTAGGGGTAGAGGAGGTAGCCCTCGTAGAGCACGGCGTCGGCGACGGCGCTCAGCCGGTCGAAGTCGCCCGGGAGCCGGTCCGGCGGCGGGGCGCCGTCGGGTGCGGCCGCGCAGGCCGTGCCGCTCTCGTCCCGTGCCTGCGCCATCGCGCCTCCTCGTCCGTGCGCGTTCGCGCGTCCCTGCCACCACCGTCACACCGCCCGCCCCTGGTCGCCTCCTGCGGAGCAGCGGTGTTGGGCCGTTCGGGCACACGACGACGGCCCGTCGGCGGCGGAGCGCGACGGGCCGGTGCCGGGACGGTGCGGAGCGACGGGGGCGGGGGCGTCACCGCCGGACGGCGGAGAGCCGGCGGGCCAGCAGCGGGACGATCACCGCGGCGGCCACCAGGTGGGAGACGGCCAGGACCACTTGGGTGGACACGGCCGTGTGCGGGGCGACGGCGGGGCCGGCGAGGGACAGCACCGTGAGGGCGACGGTGGTCACCGTGAAGGTGCGGGCGGGCCTGCGGGCCCAGCGGGCGAGCGCGACCGCGAGGACGATGCCGGCGACGGACCAGAACACCACCCCGCCGAAGAAGCCGCCGACCGGGATCTCGGCGGCCTCGCCGGCGCCGGGGCTCGCCGCTTCCATGGGGACGCCGGCCGCCCGGGTGACGAGCGCGAACGCCTCCGTCACCACGGCGCCGGCCAGGGTCGCCAGGACGCCGACGAGCCATACGGGACGTGCCTGGAGAAAACCGCCCGCGGAGGTGGTCGGGGCGGTCCGGGTCTGCGGGGTCGTCGCACTCATGTCGCTGTCTCCTGAGGGGAGTCGGTGGCGCCGCAAGCGCCCTTCGGGGAAGTAGACGGCGCCGCCCGGCGGAACTCATCGGTGGCCCGGGGACTTTCCGCGACGGACCGCTGTTCGTCCGGATGGCACACGTCACCCGCACGAAACGGCCCGGCGCGGGAAGGCGTCACCCCATGGACCAGCCGACGAACCACCCCCGCCCCACCACGAGCCCCGCCGTCACGACCCTGGCCGACCCGCTGGTCAACAAGGGCACCGCCTTCACCCGCGCCGAGCGTGAGGCCCTGGGTCTCGACGGGCTGCTCCCGCCGGCCGTCGAGACCCTGGACGAGCAGGTCGCCCGTGCCTACGAGGCGTTCCGCAGCTACGACAAGCCCCTCAACCGGCACATCTACCTGCGGCAGTTGCAGGACACCAACGAGGTGCTCTTCTACCGTCTGGTCACCGAGCGCCTGGAGGAGCTGCTGCCCGTCGTCTACACGCCGACGGTGGGTGAGGCCTGCCGGCGGTTCAGCGAGATCTACCGCCGGCCGCGTGGGCTGTTCCTGAGCTGGGAGGACCGGCACCGCTTCCGCGACATCCTGCGCAACCGCCCGCACGGCGACCAGGACGTGGACGTCATCGTCGTCACCGACGGACAGCGCATCCTCGGGCTCGGCGACCAGGGCGTCGGCGGCATGGGCATCCCGATCGGCAAGCTCAGCCTCTACACGGCGATCGGCGGCATCCACCCCGCCCGGACCCTGCCGATCCTGCTCGACGTCGGGACGGACAACGAGGACCTGCTCGGCAACCCCCGCTACCTGGGCCGCCGGGCCCACCGGCTGACCGGCGCCGAGTATGACGAGATGATCGAGGCGTTCGTGTCGGCGGTCGAGGCGGAGCTGCCCGGGACGCTGCTGCAGTGGGAGGACTTCGCCACGGCCCACGCGTACCCGATCCTGGAGCGCTACCGGGACCGGCTGCTGACGTTCAACGACGACATCCAGGGCACGGCGGCCGTCACGCTCGGCGCCCTGTCCACCGCCGCGGACGTGGCGGGCACGCCCCTGCCCGAGCAGCGGCTGGTGATCCTCGGGGCGGGGTCGGCCGCCATCGGCGTCGCCGAGATGATCCGGACGGCCATGGTCGACGAGGGACTCGGCGAGGAGGAGGCGACGGCGCGGTTCTGGATCCTCGACGTCGACGGCCTGCTGGTGTCGTCGCGCTCCGGACTGTCGCCGCAGCAGCGGGCGTTCGCGCGGGACGACAGCGAGGTCGAGGGCTGGGACGGCACCGGCCTCGCCGAGGTGGTGCGCCGTGTCGCGCCGACCGCCCTGATCGGTCTGTCCACGGCCCACGGCGCCTTCACCGAGGAGGTCGTGCGGCAGATGGCCCGCACCTGCGAACGGCCCGTGATCTTCCCGCTGTCCAACCCCACGTCCCATTCCGAGGCCGAGCCCGCCGACCTCACCCGCTGGACGGACGGCCGTGCGCTGATCGCGACCGGTTCGCCCTTCCCGCCGCTCACGGTGGACGGGCACCGGGTGCCGGTGGCGCAGTCGAACAACGTGTACGTCTTCCCGGCCATGGGGCTCGCGGTGACGGCGAGCCGGGCCACCCGGGTCACCGACCGGATGCTGGTGGCCGCCGCGCGGGCCGTGGCGCGCTGTGCGGTGCGGGCGGCCGACGGCGTCGAGGGCCCCGTGCCGCTGCTGCCGCCGCTGGCCGGGATGCGGGACTCCGCCCGGGAGATCGCCCTGGCCGCGGCCCTCGCCGCCGTCGAGGACGGGGTGGCGCCGCGGGCGACCGAGGAGGATCTGCGCGCGGCGATCGCGCGGGCGCAGTGGACACCCCGCTACGCGGACTGAGCGCCGCGCCACGCGCGTGCCCCCGGGGACGTACTGTCTGAGCACGACGGTCGACCCGCGGAGGCAACGGCGGCATGGAGCGGCGACACCCCGACGGCGCGCTGGAGGCGTCCGCGGACGCGTTCGAGCGGCTGCGGCCGCGGCTGTTCGGCATCGCGTACCGCGTCCTGGGCAGCGTGTCCGAGGCCGAGGACGTGGTGCAGGACGTGTGGGTGCGGTGGCAGGGCACCGACCGGAGCGAGGTCCGGGACCCCGGGGCGTTCCTCGCGAAGATCACCACCCGGCTGGCGATCAACGTGGCCGGATCGGCGCGCGTACGCCGGGAGGCCTACGTGGGGCCCTGGCTGCCGGAGCCGGTGGACACGAGTGTCGACCCGCAGGTCGGCGCGGAGCGCGGCGAGGCGCTGGAGCTGGCCGTGCTGCTGGTCCTGGAGCGGCTCAATCCGGTGGAACGGGCGGCCTACGTGCTGCGGGAGGCGTTCGACTACCCCTACGACGAGATCGCCGACATGCTGCAGCTGACCCAGGCCAACACGCGGCAGATCGTCAGCCGGGCGCGCAGACGGCTGTCCGCCGAACGCCGGGAGGCGGTCGACGCGGCCCAGCACCGGCGCCTGCTGGAGGCCTTCGTCGCCGCCGCGCGCTACGGTGACGTGGCCGCGCTGGAGGAGGTGCTGTCGGCCGATGTCGTCGCCTACGCCGACGGCAACGGCATGCGCGGCGTGGCCCGCCTGGAGATCACGGGCGTCGACCGGGTGGCCCGGGTCACCGCGTTCGCGCAGAAGTTCTTCCCCGGGGCCGGCTACGGCGTCGTCGAGGCGAACGGGCGGCCCTGTCTGCTGCTCGTGCGGGACGGGGCAGCCGTCGCCCTGGTGAGCGTCACCGTGGGACCCGGTGGGATCGACGGGCTCTACTGGGTGCTGGCTCCGGAGAAGCTGCGGGCGTACGAGCGGTCGGCGCGCCGGGGCGCCGGCCGCCCGTAGCCGGCGGGTCAGTTCTGCTTCAGCCACTCCTCGTAGCGGAGGGCGGACAGGTGCGCGGCGCCGTCACCGGTGAGCACGTCGGGCATGCCCGCGAAGAGGCCGGCGGTGTCGTCGGTGACGACCGTGCGGCCGTCCGGCTTCGCCGCCAGGGTGATCTCACCGAGCCGGTCGAGCCCGTGCACCTCCGGGCCCGCGATGTCGCGGACACCGTTCGACGGCTCGCCCTGCGCGGCCTCGGCGACGGCAGCGGCGACGTCGGCGGAGGCGATGGGCCGCAGCCGCGTGGACGGCAGCCGCACCTCGGTGCCCTCCGTGGACATGTTCATCACCGGGGCGATGAACTCGAAGAACTGGGTGGCGCGCACGATGCTGAACGGCACACCGCTGTCGCGCACGGCGTTCTCCTGGGCGACCTTGGCCTCGTAGTAGCCGTAGCCCGGCACCCGGTCGACGCCCACGATGGACAGGGCCACGTGGTGGCGGACGCCCGCCGTGCGCTCCGCGGCGAACAGGGTGCGGGCCGACCGGGTGAAGAAGTCCAGGGCCGGCTCGGTGTCGAAGGACGGCGAGTTCGACACGTCCACGACGACGTCGGCGCCGCGCAGGGCCTCGTCGACGCCCTCGCCGGTGAGGGTGTCGACGCCCGTGGAGGGGGCGGCGGCCACCGCCTCGTGCCCCCGGTCGCGCAGGAGGGCGACCACCTGCGAGCCGATGAGTCCCGTACCGCCGACGACCACGATCTTCATTGCTGTCTCCTTCACTGGTGTTACCGACTCACCACAGAGACAGGGCGGGGCCCGGATCTGTGACAGCTGTGGGTGATGCCGGCGGCGCCAGGCCCTTCCGCCTTCGGGCGACCCGTGGCATGCTCACGCCAGCTCCCACGTCACTGAACTTAGTTCATTTACATGACCCGAGAGGGGTGTCCGGCCCATGAACGCACGGTCCCGTCCGGTCGTCCTGCTGCTGAGCCTCACCGCGCTCGTCGCCGGGGTGCTCCCCGTCTCCTCGGCGCACGGCGAGGCACGGCACGCCCCGCGCGTCCCCGACACCGTCGTCCTGGACGGCACCCGGCTCCAGCGGACGAAACTCCGCCTGGAGCAGGGCGACCCGGGGCTGCGGCGCGCCGTCCGGGCGTTGCGGGTGCGTGCCGACCGGTGGCTGGACCAGGGCCCCTGGACGGTGGTGGACAAGCCCCGGCCCGCGCCCGGCGGCGACGTCCACGACTATCTCAGCCAGGCCCCCTACTGGTGGCCCACCACGGTCCCGTCGGCGGAGAACCCCTGGGGCTGCCCGTACGTGCAGCGCGACGGCGAGCGCAACCCCGAGGTCGACACCGGCACCGACCGCCAGGACGTCGAGAAGACCTTCGACTCGGCCTACGACCTCTCCCTCGCCTGGTACTACACGGGCGAGGCGCGGTACGCCCGCAAGGCCGGGCAGGTGCTGCGGACCTGGTTCCTCGACCCGGACACCAGGATGAACCCGCATCTGAGGCACGCGCAGTTCATCCCGTGCAAGTACGACGGCCGGGCCATCGGGATCATCGACTTCTCGCAGTCGTACACCGCCGTCCTGGACGCGCTCGCCCTGCTGCGGACCGGCGCCCCGGGCTGGACCGCGCGGGACCGCGCCGGGATGACGGCCTGGAACGCCGCGTTCCTGGACTGGCTGCGCACCAGCGACTTCGGCAGGCAGGAGGCCGCCGCGACCAACAACCACGGGACCTTCCACGACCTGCAGGTCGCCGGGCTCGCCTACGCGACCGGCGACCGGGAACTGGCCCGCCGGACGGTCCTGGAGGCCCGCAGCAGGCGCGTCGCGACGCAGATCGCGCCCGACGGCAGCCAGCCCCAGGAACTGGCCCGCACCAGGAGCTGGCACTACTCCGCCTTCACGCTGGTCGCCCACACGCGACTGGCCGCCCTCGGCCGCAAGGTCGGGGTCGACCTGTGGGCCTACGCGGGTCCCGCCGGGCAGAGCCTGTTCAAGGCGGTGGACTACCTGCTGCCCGCCGCGACGGGAGCGAGCGCCTGGCCGCATCCGGAGCTCGACTTCCGGCGGTTCGCGGCGACCGACGTCGTCCATGCCGCCGCCGACGCCGGTGGCGTACGGGCCCGGCGGACCGTGCCGCTGTTGGAGGAGCCGCCGGGCGGCGACCTGTGGGCGCTGCGCCCGGCGGCGGAACAACTGGACTCCATCGCGGGCTGACCGCACCCGCGCTCAGACCGAGGAGAGGTCGATCGCCCGGTCGACCTCACGCGGCCGCAGCACGCGCAGGATGCCTTCCAGCAGGTAGTAGTCGGCGTACGGGAGGGAGATCTCCACACCGTCCTCGGCCGGGCGGTTGCGGGTGCAGCGGGCCACCACCGCCTCGGCGCGGGCCGAGTTCCTCGTCAGGCACGTCTCCGCCAGGGCGGTGAGCAACCTCAGCGCCACCTCGCGGTAGGCGGGTCTGCCGGTGGCCGCGGCCAGGTCGAGCAGGCCGCACGCCGTGATCGCCCCGGCCGACGCGTCCTTGATGTCGTGCGGCTGCTGCGGCGCGCGGTAGTCCCACACCGGCACGTGGTCCGGGGTGAGCGCCCCGACGGCGAAGTCGGCGAGGCTGCGGGCCGTGGCGAGGAACGCGCGGTCGCCGGTCCTGCGGTACATGGTGGTGAACCCGTACAGCCCCCAGGCCTGCCCGCGCGACCAGCACGACGAAGGGCTGTACCCCTGCACGGTGTTCGGGCCGATCGGCGCGCCGGTGCCGGGGTCGAAGTCGTAGACGTGCGGGGTCGACCCGTCCGCGCGCGGGAAGTACCGCTGGGTGGTCCGCGCGTGCTCCACCGCGATGTCCAGGTACGTGGGGTCGCCGGTCTGGGTGCTCGCGAACGCCAGCAGGTCGAGGTTCATCATCGTGTCGACGATGACGCGGCCGGCGTTCCCTGGATCGCCGAGCGCACCCCAGGCCCTGATGAACCGGCCGCGCGGGTTGTACCGCTGGATCAGCGAGTCGGCCGCCCGGAGGGCACCCGCCCGCCACGCCTCGTCGCCCGTCAGCCGCCAGGCGGTGACCCAGGACGGGTAGAAGAGGAAGCCGAGGTCGTGCGTGCCCGTGTCGTACTGACGGGGGGCCAGCTTCCGCGCGGCGGCCAGGGCCTGGGTGCGGAAGGTGTCGTCCCCGCTGTGCAGCCACGCCATCCACAGCGTGCCCGGCCAGAAGCCGCCGACCCAGTCGCCGTTCTGCGAGTAGACCCACTTCTCGAACTTCGTGCCGACGGGGAAAGCCGTCACGGCCGGTGCGACGGCGCGCAGTTTCTCGACGGCGTAGTCGGCGGCGGCGCGCAGCGTCCGCGAGGTGGGCGCCGGAGCCGCGGCGGCGGCAGCGGCGGGTGCCGCCGCCGTTCCGATCGCCGCGGCACCGGCCGCCGTCGCCAGCACGGTACGCCGGGAAACACTCATGCTGATGCCTCCAACAGGTGGGCGGGAGAACGGAGTTGACCGAGCGTCGCACGAGCCGTGCATTGCTGTACACCCACGTGAGCAATGTTCATGATGGTGAACACCGGTGTGGTGGAGGGCGTGACGGAGGGGTGACGGTGGACGCCTCCGCCCGACGTCCGGCCGCCGTCGTCGAACCCGTGCGCCCCAGGCGTCTCAGTCGTCGGCGATTCGGCCATCCCCGACCGCCACGCGACCGGCTCCAGCAACGAGCCGCGCCGGACGGCCCCTTGCGCGGCAAGGGACGCGGCACGTCCTGAATCGGACGCGTTCGATTCGGGCCGGGGGTCGTTAGGCCGTGCACCGCCGAGCCGCCCCGGCGCGGCACCGACCTGTGAAGGAGCGCGGATGACCGTGCCCGACGCCTCGACCACCGACGGGAAGACACCGCCCTACCCTCCCCCCGCGACCCTGGCCTTCAGCGGCGAACACGGCAGGAACCCGCTGGCCGACGCCGGTTTCGGCGCGATGTGCCGCCGCCTGCCGTCGGTCCTCGCCCATACCGCGCGCATGGCGTGGGCGGTCGACAGGACCGGAGTCGTCCTGCTTCTCGTCTGCCAGTTGCTCACCGGTCTCGCGGCCGCCGCCGTCCTCACGTTCACCGCGCGGGCCATGACGCACGTCCTCGGCGACGGCCCGGTGTCCGAACGCCTGCACGGCGCGCTGCCCGCCCTGATCGTGGTGACGGCCGCCGCGGCCGCCGGGCGGATCAGCAGCGCCCTGTCCTCCTACGCCGACGGCCGGATCACCCCGCTGCTGACGACCGAGGCGGACATCGCCCTGGTCGCCGCCGTGTGCCGGGTGGAGACCTCCGCCTACGGCGAGGACGGTTTCGCCGACCGGCAGGAGGCCGCCGAGGTCGGCGTCACGCGCACCCGCCTGATGGTCCAGGACGCCCAGCGGTTCCTGTCCGCGCTGATCCGGATGGCCGCCGCGAGCGGAGTCGTCACGGCACTGCACCCGCTGATGCTGCCCCTGCTCCTGCTGGCCGTCCTGCCGGCCGGCGCCGGGGCCGTGCTGTCGGCGCGCGTCGACTACGAGACCCACTACCTCAACGTCGGCGACCGCAACGTGCGCTCCATGATGCGCTGGTGGGCCACCTACTCCCGGTTCGGTGACGAGGTCCGCGCCAACGGCATGACCGGCTACCTCGTCCACTGGTACCGCGCCCTGTCCGACCGCATCGACCGGCGCACCCGCACCGCGGCACCGCGGCTGCTGCGCATCACCCTGGCCACCAGCGCCCTCGGCGGCGTCTTCCTGCTGTGCACCTGGGCCACCCTGGCCTGGCTGGCCGCCGGCGGCAGGGTCGCCCTGCCCGTCGCCGCCACCGCGGTCGTCGCCGTGCAGACCACGCTCGCCGCACTGAGCCAGTTCGTCATCCACGGCGCCGCGCTGTTCCACACCTCGCTCTACCTGGCCGACATGCGGTCCTTCCTCGACATGGCCGCCGAACGCGCCCCGCGACGCGGCGAGCTGACCATCCCCGAACGCGTCGACGCGATCCGCCTCGACGAGGTCGTGTACCAGTACCCGGGCAAGGAGGAGCCTGCGGTCGCGGGCGTCTCGGTCACCCTGCGCCGGGGCGAGATCCTGGCGGTCGTCGGCGAGAACGGCTCCGGCAAGTCCACCCTCGCCAAGCTCCTCAGCGGCATCCTGCTCGCCGACAAGGGCCGCGTGCTCTGGGACGACGTCGACCTGGCCGGGGCCGACCCCGACGCGGTGTGGAAGCGCACCGCGCTCGTCCCGCAGAACTTCGCGTGCTGGCCGCTGCGCGCCCGCGAGAACATCACCCTCGGGCAGCCGAAGACCTTCGACGACGGACCGGTGTGGGAGGTCGTCGACGCCGTGGGCATGCGCGAGGCGATCGAGAAGCTGCCCCGGCAGCTGGACACCCTGCTCGCCAAGGAACTGTGGGGCGGCGCCGAACTCTCCGGTGGCCAGTGGCAGCGTCTGGTGTGCGGACGCGCCCTGTACCGCCGGACGCCGCTGCTGATCCTGGACGAACCGACCTCGCAGATGGACGCCCGGGGTGAGCACGCCATCTTCATGGAGATCAGGAGGATCGCCGCCGAACGCATGACGGTCGTCGTCACCCACCAGCTGGAGAACACCCGCCTCGCCGACCGCGTCCTCGTCATGGACCGGGGCCGGGTCGTCGAGCACGGGACGTACGAGGAGCTGGTCGCCGCGGGCGGCCTGTTCGCGGAACTCGTCGCACTGACCGAGGACCGCTGACCCCGGACCGGGCACGCAGGCGTGGTCCGCTTCGCGGTGTTTGCGACGCTTCGTGACGGTCAACGATGTCGGGGACCGGACGGAGAGCGGGCGCACCGGGAGGCGGACGCGGGATGACCGTCACCAGATCATCGCGGACGACCGGCACCCGCGCGGACCGGCGGACCGCACCGTGCGTCCCGCGGGTGCGCCCGCCCGTGCGCGCCGGCACGCCGTGAGGCGGGTGGGGCGCGGGCTGCACGGCAGGTGGCGCGGCACGTGGCACCGGACGGGGGCGCACGCCCTCGTCCGGCGCGGCCGGGACGTGGAGTTGATGCACCGGGCCATGGGGTTCGCCACGCTCGCGCTGGTCACACTGGCACCGCTGCTGATCGTGGTGGCCGCCGCCGACCCGCTCGGGCGCGGCGGCTTCGCCACGTGGCTGGCCGACGGCATGGGGCTGTCCGGGCGGTCCTCGCGGGTGCTGACGGACATCATCAGCCCTCCGCGCGAGGTCATCGGCACCACCAGTGTGCTCGGCGGTGTGGCGCTCGCCGTCTTCGGCGTGGCGTTCGCGGGGAGCGTGCAGAACGGCTACGAGCGCATCTGGGGCCTGGCGGCCGGTCCGTGGCACCGGGTCTGGCGCCAGGCGGTGTGGATGATCGCCATGACGGTGTACCTCTACCAGGAGGCGCAGACGCGCAGCCTGGTGTCGGGGCCGGAGCGGATCGTGCTGACCTCGGCGTCCGGTGTGCTGTTCTTCTGGTGGGGGCAGCGCTTCCTGCTGGGCGGGCAGGTCCGCTGGAGCGAACTGCTCCCCGGGGCGGTGGCCACCATGGCGGGCCTGGTCGGCCTGCGCACGTTCTCCTACTTCGTCTTCACGCCGCTCATCGTCACCAACGCGATCAGTTACGGCGCGGTCGGCGTCGTCCTCGTCGTGGAGTCCTGGCTCATCGGCGTGGGTTACGTCGTCTACGGCGGGGCTCTGCTGGGGCGCTGGCTCTCGGAACACCACGGGTTCGGGCACGGGCGCGGGTCCGGGTACAGGCAGGGCCCGGGTACGGGCGGGGGCAGGGGCGCGGGAGCGTGAGCGAGGACTGAGGCGGCGGGTGGGGGCCGGGGCCGGCCTCCTGCCCAGGGGCGCGCAGGCACCCACGGGCGCGGGGCCGATCAGGGTGCGGTCCTGCACGATCGCCTATCTTGGCGCCCATGCAGTCCTACACGATCGGCCAGGCCGCACGGCTCCTCGGCGTGAGCCCCGACACCGCGCGTCGCTGGGCGGACGCCGGACGCGTGGCGACCCACCGGGACGAGGGCGGGCGGCGCCTGATCGACGGCAGGGACCTGGCGGCCTTCTCCGTCGAACTGGCCCGGAGCGGCGGCGCCGACGAGGACGCGGCCCCGTACACCTCCGCCCGCAACGCCTTCCCCGGCATCGTCACCGCCGTGAAGCTCGGGGACGTCGCCGCCCAGGTGGAGATCCAGGCCGGGCCGCACCGGCTGGTGTCCCTGCTGACCCGGGAGGCCGTGGAGGAACTCGGCCTGGAGGTCGGCATGGAGGCCACCGCCCGGGTGAAGTCCACGAACGTGCACATCGACCGGGCGTGAGACGGACGGGCAGTCGGACCAGCCCGGGGAGAAACCGACACCCCAGGCCGACCACCCCCTCACCCGTACGAACGCACATGCAAGCTCCACGAGACAGCACCCCCGCTCATGCGAACCGACAGCAGACTTTCCCTCGCATCTGCGGCACTATCATCGACGTATGCACGCCCGCCGCACCGGGAGTGCGGCCGCGTCACCGAGAGTCCGTCGAGGGAGTACCTGCGTGATGACCCGTACCGCGCCCCGGGCCCGCCGTCTGCTGCGGACGGCCGTACCGGGAGTCGCCGCCCTGCTGGCCCTGAGCGCCTGCTCGTCCTCGGGGTCGGACACCTCGGGATCCGCCGAGTCCGGCTCCTCGCCGGGCGGTGTCTCCGGCGCGGTGACCGTCTTCGCCGCAGCGTCGCTGCAGGACAGCTTCACGACGCTCGGGAAGCGGTTCGAGAAGGAGCACCCCGGCACGAAGGTCACCTTCAGCTTCGGCGGCAGCGACTCGCTCGCCGCGAGCATCACCGGCGGCGCACCGGCGGACGTGTTCGCCTCCGCGAGCCCGAGGACGATGAAGATCGTCACGGACGCCGGTGCCGCCTCCGGCACGCCCACGACCTTCGTCCGCAACGAACTGGAGATCGCCACCCTGCCGGGCAACCCGAACAAGATCTCCTCCCTCGACGACCTCACGGCGAAGGGCCTGAAGGTCGTGCTCTGCGCCCAGGAGGTGCCGTGCGGTGCCGCCGCCCGGAAGGCCCTGGACGCGGGCGGGCTGAAGCTCACCCCGGTCTCCTACGAGCAGGACGTGAAGGCCGCCCTGACGAAGGTCGAGCTGAAGGAGGCCGACGCGGCCGTCGTCTACAAGACGGATGTCCGCGCGGCGGGTGACAAGGTGGAGGGCGTGGAGTTCCCCGAGTCCGCCGACGCCGTCAACGACTACCCGATCGCCCTGCTCAAGGACGCCCCGAACGCCGAGGCCGCCAAGGCGTTCATCGCGTTGGTGCGGTCCGCCGAGGGCCGGCGGGTCCTGGGCGAGGCCGGGTTCCTCACGCCGTGACCGCCCCGACCGACGGGCCCGGCACCACGGCCGGCACCCGCCCGGCCGGCCCCGGCCCGGACGGGCCGCGGCGGCGGCGCGCGCGGACCGGAGCACGGCCCGGGGTTCCGCTGCCGCTGCTCCTGCCGGCGCTGATCGGCGTGGCCTTCCTGACCGTCCCGCTGGTCGCGCTGCTCGTGCGGACCCCGTGGCAGAGCCTGCCCGACCAGCTGACCAGTGCCGCTGTGTGGCAGGCGCTCCGGCTGTCCCTGGTGTGCGCGACGGCGGCGACCGCGGTGAGCCTGGTGATCGGTGTGCCGCTGGCCTGGCTGCTGGCCCGCGTCGACTTCCCCGGCCGGGGCGTCGTACGGGCCCTCGTCACGCTGCCCCTGGTCCTGCCGCCGGTGGTCGGGGGTGTGGCCCTGCTTATGGCCCTCGGGCGCAACGGCATCGTCGGGCAGTGGCTGGACGCGTGGTTCGGGATCACCCTGCCCTTCACGACGGCGGGGGTGGTCGTTGCGGAGGCGTTCGTGGCGATGCCGTTCCTCGTGATCAGCGTGGAGGGCACCCTGCGGGCCGCCGACCCGCGCTACGAGGAGGCGGCCACGACCCTGGGCGCGTCCCGCTTCACCGCGTTCCGCCGGGTCACGCTGCCGCTGATCGCGCCGGGCGTCGCGGCCGGCGCGGTGCTGGCGTGGGCCCGGGCGCTGGGCGAGTTCGGGGCGACCATCACCTTCGCCGGCAACTTCCCCGGCCGCACCCAGACCATGCCCCTGGCCGTCTACCTGGCCCTGCAGAACGACCCGGAGGCCGCGATCGCCCTGAGCCTGGTGCTGCTGGCGGTGTCGATCGCGGTGCTGGCCGGGCTGCGGGACCGCTGGATGAGTGCGGGGTGACCGGCATGAGAGGGAGCCGCATGAGTGGGAGCCGCATGGGTGGGAGCCGCATGGGTGGGAGCCGCATGGGTGGAGGACGCGGTCGTGCGAACGAGGGCCGCCTGCCCGGGAGTCACGGCCCCGGCCTCCGGGCCGCATCCGGCTCGGACGGCCCGGACGGCCCGGAGGGACGCGACGGCCCGGACGGCCCGGAGGGACCGGGCGGCCCGAAGGGCCCGGACGGCCCGAAGGGACCCGACGGCCCGAAGGGACCCGACGGCCCGAAGGGACCCGACGGCCCGTGCCCGGAGGGACCCGACGGCCCGTGCCCGGAGGGACTGGGCGGACTGGACGCCCGTCTCGTCGTGGGGCGCGGTGGCTTCCGCCTCGACGTCGCCCTGGCCGTCGCACCCGGCGAGGTGGTCGCCCTGCTCGGCCCGAACGGCGCCGGCAAGACCACCGCCCTGCGCGCTCTCGCCGGCCTGACCCCGCTCACCGGCGGCCACCTGCGCCTGGACGGCACGGACCTGGACCGTGTCCCGCCGGAGTCCCGCCCGGTCGGCGTCGTCTTCCAGGACTACCTGCTCTTCCCGCACCTCACGGCCCTCGACAACGTGGCGTTCGGCCCCCGCTGCCGGGGGGCGACGAAGGCCGAGGCCCGCGCGCAGGCCACCGCCTGGCTCGACCGGCTGGGCCTCGCCGGCCACGCCGGTGCCAAACCGCGCAGGCTCTCCGGCGGTCAGGCCCAGCGCGTCGCCCTCGCCCGCGCCCTGGCGACCCGGCCACGCCTGCTGCTCCTCGACGAGCCGCTGGCCGCCCTCGACGCCCGTACGCGCCTGGAGGTACGGGCGCAGCTGCGGCGCCACCTGGCCGACTTCGAGGCCGTCGCCGTCCTCGTCACGCACGACCCGCTGGACGCGATGGTGCTGGCCGACCGTCTGGTCGTCGTCGAACACGGCCGGGTCGTCCAGGAGGGCACCCCGTCCCACATCGCCCGCCATCCGCGCACGGACTACATCGCGCACCTGGTCGGCCTCAACCTGTACCGCGGCGAGGCCGACGGCCACACCGTCCGGCTCACCGACGGCCCGTCCCTCACCACCACGGAGCTGCTGTCCGGCCCGGTCTTCGTGGCGTTCCCGCCCGCCGCGGTGACCCTCCACCGCGGCCGCCCCACGTCCAGCGCCCGCAACCTGTGGCGCTGCGAGGTCGCCGGCCTGGAGACCCACGGCGACCAGATCCGCGCCGACCTCACCGGCGAACTCCCCCTCACCGCCGACCTCACGACGGTCGCCGCCGCCGAACTCGACCTGCACCCGGGCATGGAGATCTGGGCGACGGTGAAGGCGACCCAGACCCACGCCTACCCGGTCTGAACGGACCGGGCCGTGGCTCGGCGGCTCGGCGGCTCGGCGGAACGCTGACCAGGTACGCGGTGGGCGGGCATGGTGGTCTGACGCATAGCCATGGCCTGAACTATGTAGTCTCACCACATGTGCGCCTGACCTGCGTGTTTCTACGGTGTGCCGACACGTACCCGTCCCCACCGCACACGAGGAAGTGGCGCACATGGCCTCCGCAGCATCCGCTCCCCCAACGCCGAACAACCTCAAGCGCATCGTCGCCGCGTCCCTCATCAGCACCACCATCGAGTGGTACGACAACTCATCCGATCGGGGCTAGGACCTGCGGTTTTCCATGATTCCGGCCTTCGAAGTCAGCACGGAACCAGCACGGGTCCGTGGCATGCTGACTCGGTGCTGGCCGACCTGCGTGGTGTAACTCGATTGTTGGATTTCAGGGATGCGCGCGTTCACGCTCTCGGCCCACGCGTTCTCCCCACAGCCGGATGGCCGCGGGATACTTCAGCCCTCATTCCTTCCGGAATTCGGCGAACCGCTCGACCGCCGCAGCCTCGGTCGGCGCCGTGTAGACCGGCTTGGGAGCCTTGGCCATCTTCTGCCAGTCCTGCCCTGCCCGCATAACGGAATCCTGGAGATGGGCGGAGATCTCCGCGTGGGTCAGGCCCTTGATCTCCACCGGCCCGACCTCGGTCGTCACCGTCTTCGCGCGATGCCCGTTGCGGTAGTTCCCGCTGCGGCCCTCGTCGGCCCGCTCCCCGCTCTCCCGCCCAAGGTGATCGGTGAACTCACCCTCCAGAGCTCCCTCGACCACGAGCTTCGTCAACTGCGCCAGCAGGCCGCCTTCACCGGGGAGATTCACCAGCCTTAACTGTGCCATCTCATGACATTGGTTCCTCGCTGTCAGGCTCGGCGGGCGTAGGACGCGAGGCGATCGGCGAGCTCGATGACGAGGTCGCGAAGTTCATCGGGGCGCTCGATGACGAACGGCCGGTCGAGTGAGGCGAGTACCGGAGGCACCCAGTCGAGCCGCTCCGCCCGCAGCTCGACGCGTAGCCAGCGCTCGGTTGCCCGGTCCTCGCCCACCGCGGGCTCGTGCTCCTCCAGGCTCGCGACGCTGGCGGGAAGGTGGGCGCGGATCTGCTCGACCGTCCCGTGGATCCGCAAGGTCACCTCATGCCGGTAGTCGGCCGTGGCGAAGCCTGACAACACGCGCTGTGCCGGATCGGGGCCCGCCGGCGCTTCGAATGAGCCGGGCAGGGTCCGCGCGTCCGCGATGCGATCGAGCCGGAAGGTTCGGTCCTCGCCGATCCGGGCGTCCTTGCCCGTGACGTACCACCGGCCCGCATGGGCGACAATCCCGTACGCGTGCAGCGTGCGTTCGCTGTGCCGTTCGTCGCGGTCGGTGTAGCGGATCGAGACCGGTCGGCGGTGGCGCACCGCATCGGCGATGGTGAGCAGGACCCCGGCGTCCGGGGTGTCGAACTCTCCGGGCTGGTCCGTGAAGGCGAGGGATTCCAGGAGTGTGTCGAGCCGGCGGGCGATGTGCTTGGGCAGCACCCTCCGGATCTTGGCCGATGCCGTCTCGCTTGCCGTGTGCTGCGTCGTCGTCAGTCCTGCCCGGCGGCCGGCGACCAGGCCGAGCAGCACGGCCAGCGCCTCGTCGTCGCTGAGCATGAGCGGAGGCAAGCGGTACCCGGGAGCGAGCCGGTATCCGCCGTAGCGGCCGCGCACCGATTCCACGGGCACGTCGAGGTCGATCAGCTGGTCCACGTACCGCCGCACGGTGCGCCCTTCGACGCCGAGCCGGTCGGCGAGTTCGGCCACCGTCCGGGTGCCGCCCGACTGCAGCAGCTCCAGGAGTGTCAGCACGCGGCCAGTGGGTCGAGGCATGTGCACAACCTAACGCGAATACAGGACCGATTCTGTCCACTATTTCTCCTAGCCTGCGACGTGCACGACTCCACACAGCCAAGGAGATCCCCATGGACTTCGTCTCGATCCGCATCATCACCAGCGACGTAGCGCGTCTCGTCGAGTTCTACGAGCGAGCCACAGGAGCGCGGGCGACGTGGGCCACCGAGGACTTCGCCGAGCTCAAGACCCCGGGCGCCACCCTCGCGATCGCCGGCACCCGTACCGTCCCGCTGTTCGCCCCGGGCTCCGCCCGCCCGGCGGACAACCACAGCGTGATCACCGAGTTCCTCGTCGACGACGTGGACCGCGTTCGCCAGAACCTGACCGGCTTCGTCACCGACTTCGTCACCGAGCCCACCACGATGCCCTGGGGCAACCGGTCGCTGCTGTTCCGTGACCCCGACGGCAACCTCGTCAACTTCTTCACCCCCGTCACCCCGGCGGCTATCGAAAAGTTCTCACGCTGACGCCACGCACAGCCGCTCACGCGGGAGCCCTAAGAGCCCAGGGCTCCCGATGAACGCGTCCGCCGAGTCCAGGAGCGCCACCAGCAGCGGGCACCGGAACGCACCGCTGCCCCCCGAAGGACGTCTGCGCTTGTGCCTGCGGATCGACGCCGGACGTCCGATCGCGGCCTGCTCGACCACTCCTCCCGCCCCGCTACCAGCCCCGCCCGCACCCCCGAGGACATCGCCGACCTGGTGGAGGCGCTGCGGCGGCGGACCAAGCACGGGCCAGCCCGGCTCGCCGCCGACCTACAGCGGCTGCACGGCGTCACACTCGCGCCGGCGACCGCCCACCGCATCCTGGTGAGGCGAGGACTCAACCGGCTCCGGGACCTCGATCGACCGACCGGCGAGCAGCTGCGGGAGGTCATCCGCTACGAGCACACGACCGGCTCGGCGACCTGGTCCACGTCGACGTCAAGAAACTCGGACGTATCCCGACCGGCGGCAGCTGGCGGATGCACGGCGTCGGCACCGAGTCCGCCCGCGCTTCCAAACGCACCGGTCCCGGCACCGGCAAGGCCGGATACACGTATCTGCATTCGGCGCTCGACGACCACTCCCGGCTCGCCTACACCGAGGCCCTCGACGATGAGAAGGCCGTCACCGCGGTCGCCTTCTGGCACCGTGCCGTTGCCTCCTTCGCCGCCCACGGCATCACACCGATTCGCCGCTGCCTCACCGACAACGGTGCGTGCTACCGGTCTACGACCTGGGCTGACGCGCTCGCCGCGACCGGTACGAAGCACAAGCGGACCAGGCCGTACACGCCGCGCACGAACGGGAAGGTGGAGAGGTGTAACGGGACGCTCTCCCGCGAGTGGGCGTACGTCCGCGACTACACAACCGAGCGTGAACGAAGCGTCGCACTCGTGGAGTTCGTGAACTACTACAACCACGAGCGACCGCACGCCGCGCAAGGCGGCCGACCGCCCATCAGCCGGACCGCCGGGAGCGACTACCGGATCGTCTTTGACCAGCCGCCCGAACCACTCTCGGACATCCCGCAGCAGCTCATCTTCGAGGACCTCGTGTAACCAAGATCCCAAGACACCACACTTAACTGGCTCTTCCTGCCTGGGAGTTACACCACTCACCGTACAGACCCGCACTCCGTCACAGTCCCACACCGCCTCACTGTGTGGGGCCGGTCAGGCGGCCGACACGGTGCCGGGCTGGTCATGCACGTTTGCTACCGCGTTGATCTGATCTGTGCCCGCCTGGGTGAGGAAGACCCACGTCCCGTAGACGCCCCACATGAGGCCGAGCAGCGAACTCGCGGCGTAGAAGCCCATTCCGCTGGTGGAGCCGACGGTGGCGAACAGTCCGGCGACGGCGATACCTGCCGCGAACACGACGAGCGCGACGACGAGGATGGGCCGCGCATGCTGGGACGTGCCACGGCGAGCTGCGTGGTCGAGCACCGAGAGCAGACTTGCGCTTGCTGCTGCGGCGACCAACAGTTCGACCCCGAGCGCCCAGGTCGGTTGCGGCAGGGTGACCAGCGATGCGGTGACTGTGGTTGTCAGGAACAGGGAGACGGTTTGCGCGGCGCGGTTGCGGTATTCCTGGGAGGTGGCGACGACGTCGAAGCGGAAGGCGACAACGATGAAGGTGAGGCCGGTGAGGCCGGCGGCGCTTCCGCCGACGGTTGCAGCGAACGTGGTCCACATGGCGGTTGCTCCTGTGCGATCCGTGCTGGGGTGGAAGGTCTCGGTGCGATGAAGTGCGGTGGGCGACGGCCGTCGCGCCGCCGCCCACCTCGCGGAACTACCTCGTTTCGACCTTGGCCATCGGGTCTTCACCGTTCTCCAGGGCGTTCACCGCGTTCTTCCAGGACGGGTCGGCCGAGTAGAGCTGGCTGCGCAAGTAGGCCCACACGAGAGCCCGCAGAGTCGCCACGCGCTCGGGATTTTCGTCGTCCGTCTCTGCCGCGTCGTATCCGGATATGCCACCGAAGATGTGACCAGCGCCGTACATGGTCACCATGGTTTTGTTGCCGCCGGGGCTGGCCGAGTAAGCGTCAGCACGGTAGCTGAGCCGATTGGAGAAGTTGGGGTTGAGGTCCTGATCGCCCACAATGATCAGGCTGGTGCCTGTCATCTGCTCGAAGTCGGTGTAATACAGCACCGGGTAGTTCGTCTTGGCCCACTCGGCGAAGTGCTCGTCGTTGCCGATGCCTGGAGCTCCGATGAGCACTCCCGCCTTGACACGAGAGTCGGAGAGGTCCTTCGGCCGGTCGTCGTCCGGGTCCAGCATCTGGGCTCCGAGGAGGAGGGAAACGGTGTTGCCGCCCAGGGAGTGTCCTACGGCGCCGACACGGTCCCTGTCGATCCGCCGTTCGGCAAGACCGGGGACGGCGGCCTCGATGTCGTCGAGGCGGTCGAGGATGTTGTGCATGTCGGTGGCGCGGTCACGCCAGAACAGGGGCGCGTCCTTGAGGTCGGTGTCGCGCAGACCGAGGGCCGTCGAGTCCAGGTGGGTCGGCTGGATGACCGCGAACCCGTGGGCGGCGAAGAAGTTCGCCAGCGGCCCGTAGCCGTTGTAGGAGGACAGGAAGTTCGCCAGCCCGTGCCCGTGAGACAGGAGGATGAGCGGCAGGTCGGTGCCGGTCGCGGGGATCGACACCTTGACCTCCAGCGGCACGGGCCGGCCGGGAACGTCGAGGGTGACCGGATGGTAGGTGAGGACGGGTTGCGACGCGTTGACCGGGATGTTGGCGGCGTCGCTGTACGGCTTGCTCATCGGAGCCCTTTCGAGATCGGTGTTGACATAGCGCCTGTCGTAACTGGCGGTAGGCATGGAACTGACGGTCGTGGCCGCGAGCCTGATGGGCCAGGAACGGCCGCCCGGCACCTGGATCTGGGTGGACGGTGATCTCCGCAGCGGTGCACAGATCTCGTCAGGTGTTCGTCCCGCGGTCTGACGGCAGGGGGAGGGCGACTGGCTCAGCCATCGACTGTCATGCCTCCCTAGATCGACGGATGCACTTGTCTTGCCGGGAACTGTAAGATCAACCGAACAAACCGAACTAGGGCGAAAGTGACATGACTGAGTCCGCAATCGATGGGCGTCACACAAGAGCACGGTTCGGAGTCGAGAGCTTGGTTGTGCGCGTTGCCGATGGTGATTTCCCGACCGTTGTGAACAGTGGGTACACTGTCAAGATCACGCATGGCGGCTCTGCACCCCCTTTTCAGTACCTCGGGCGAACCCAGGGTCCCCCTGTTCCTGGCGCGGTGACGGTGATCGAGCCCCATGAGGTCGTGAGCTGCCTCGATCAGGACAAAGCCGCCGCTGACGGCCAGGCCATTGTGCAACTGATGTTCCTTGACGCCGATCTCATGCCAGTCGGCACAGGCCGGCCGCGCTTTCATGAGGTGACCTATCCAGACCGCAGCCTCTTCAACGGCATTGCTGCGCTGCACAGGGGTTTGGCGCACGGCGAGGACGAGTTGGATCTCGAGTCGTCGCTGATCAGCTTGCTGACCGTCCTGCTCGCCAGGCATGCGGATGCTCCCGGCGCAGCGAGTCCGACACTTCGTCCTCAAGCGCTTCGTCAAGTACGGGAGATGCTCCACAGCCAACTGAACTCCAACATCAAGCTCGACGACCTCGCGGCAGTCGCCGGTTGCAGCAAACGCCACTTGATCAGGAGTTTCCGACAGGCTTACGGGGTTCCACCGCACCATTACCGGACCCTGTTGCGCTTGGCACGCGCCAAGTCCATGCTGGCAGCGGGACGATCCGTGGCAGAGACCGCCGCCGAGCTTGGTTACTGTGACCAGAGCCAGCTCAATCGGCACTTCCGACGGGAATTCGGCATGAGCGCAGGTGGCTATGCCAGAACCGTGCGGTAGGTAGACCTGCGATGTCTTGGCTCAACTGCCACCTTGCCGGCCCCCATGCGAAGGGCCTTGACCCCGGATCTTGGACACACGAGACACTGGATCCTGAGGATCTGAGAACGGACATCTCGTGGTCGAAGCGACGATCAGGTCGGTCGCCGCTGACTTGGGGATCAACCCGGAGACGTTGCGGAACTGGGTCAGGGCGGCCGGTGCGAGTCGGCCGCGGGGCCGCCGGGCCGAGGCGTCCGTCGAGCCGCCCACTGCGCTGGAGGCGGAGAACGCCGCCCTGCGCAAGAAGGTCCGCTAGCTGGAGGAAGAGCGCGAGATCCTGAGGAAAGCTGCGAAGTATTTCGCCGGGGAGACGCGCTGGTGAACCGCTTCCAGTTCGTCGCCGACCACCAGCGCCGCTACGGCGTGAAGCGGCTGTGCACCATCCTGGGCATCGCCCGCTCCAGCTTCTACTACTGGCGCCGCACCGCCGCCGACCGGGCCGCCCGGCAGGCGGCCGACGCCGCTCTCGCCGCACGGATACGGGCCGTGCACCGCGAGTCGGACGGCACCTACGGCGTCCCGAGGATCACCGCCGAGCTCCGCGAGGAGGGCGAACGCGTCAACCACAGGCGGACCACATGCGCACCGATCTCGTCGTCGACGCCACGGACGCCGCCGAACGCACCCGCGGCAGCCTCGCCGGAGCGGTCCTGCACACCGATCATGGCGCCCAGTACACCAGCCGTGCCTTCGCCGACGCCTGTCACCAGGTGGGTGTCCGCCAGTCCATGAGCGCGATCGGCTCCAGCGCGGACAACGCACTCGCCGAGTCCTTCGACGCGACGTTCAAGCGCGAGACCCTCCAGGGCCGCAAGCACTGGGCCGGCGAGCGCGAGGC
This sequence comes from Streptomyces sp. DT190, assembly GCF_049846985.1. NCBI lineage: Bacteria > Bacillati > Actinomycetota > Actinomycetes > Kitasatosporales > Streptomycetaceae > Streptomyces > Streptomyces sp. DT190. The sequence continues at coordinate 48,620 of NZ_JBNCNM010000025.1, forward strand.
CCGGCTCGACGCGTTCCGATGGCTGCACCGCTACAACGTCCGCCGCCGTCACTCCCGCCTCGGTCACCGCAGAACCCGTGTCCAGGAACCGGGGTCAAGGCCCAATGGCGAAAAGCAGCGGAAGCGCACTCACAGCCATAGTGCGCCGGCGCCGCCCCGTCGAACCGTGGTTCTGCGACCAGGACCCGGGGGCGTCACAGGGCCGGGAGGCACTGGTAGGCACTGATCAACCCGCCGCCGCGACGCCTCGGCCAACCGAGCCCCCACGGGACGAATTCTCAACGCGCTGGTCAAACTGCATCTGAGCCGTGTACCACCAGCAGACGAAGAACCTCCTGGCATCAACGTGCACCGCGCCCAGGCACAGCGCCTTGGCCAGTGCCGACGGCGGCTGAGCGGCAAGGCCGACTCGGTTTCTCAGTCCGGTCACCTGCCACGCAACGACTCTGAATCGATCAATTCCAGATGCCCGAGTTCAACGAAGCGTAGTCAGCACCAAACCAGCACGGGAGTCAGCACCGCACCGTCAAATCACCCTGAACTACGCGTCCCGAACGGCACTCGTTTCGGCCACCATCGATCCCCTGAACCGCCTTTGCATGAGCTGGCATGGTGGCCGCACGCATAGCCGACCCTCGAACTATGTTGTCTCGCCACATGTGCGCTTGACCTGCGGATTCCTACGGTGTGGCGACACGCAAAACGTCCCCGTCACACCCCAGGAAGTGGTGCCGATGTCGTCGCCCGCAACCGCTCCACCGGCCCCGAACAACCTCAAGCGCATCGTCGCCGCGTCCCTCATCGGCACCACCATCGAGTGGTACGACTTCTTCCTCTACGGCTCCGCCGCCGCGCTCGTCTTCAACAAGCTGTTCTTCCCCGACTCCGACCCGCTCGTCGGCACGCTGCTGTCGTTCCTCACCTACGCCGTCGGTTTCGCGGCCCGGCCGCTCGGCGCCCTGGTGTTCGGGCACTACGGTGACCGGCTCGGGCGCAAGAAGCTGCTGGTGCTCAGTCTGCTGCTGATGGGCGGGGCGACTTTCGCGATCGGTCTGCTGCCGACACACGCCACCATCGGCTCCGCCGCGCCGGTCCTGCTCACCGTGCTGCGGCTGGTGCAGGGCTTCGCGCTGGGCGGCGAATGGGGCGGCGCGGTCCTGCTCGTGTCGGAGCACGGGGACGCGCGGCGGCGCGGTTTCTGGGCCTCCTGGCCGCAGACCGGCGCACCGGCCGGGCAGCTCCTGGCCACCGGTGTGCTGTCCCTGCTGACCGCCCTGCTGTCGGACGCCGCTTTCACGAGCTGGGGCTGGCGGATCCCGTTCCTGCTGTCCGGGGTGCTGGTCATCGTCGGTTTGTGGATTCGTCTGTCCGTCGATGAATCGCCCGTGTTCAAGCAGGCGCTCGCCCAGGCCGAGGCCCGCAGCGCGGACCGGGACGCGGAGGCGGAGAAGCTGCCGCTCGTCGCCGTGCTGCGTCACCACTGGCGTGACGTGCTCGTCGCGATGGGCGCGCGCATGGCCGAGAACATCAGCTACTACGTGATCACCGCGTTCATCCTCGTCTACGCGACGACGTCGGCCGGCGTCTCCAAGCAGACCGCGCTCAACGCGGTGCTGATCGCCTCGGCCGTGCACTTCGCGGTCATCCCGGCGTGGGGCGCGCTGTCCGACCGGATCGGCCGCCGGCCCGTGTACCTGATGGGCGCGGTGGGCGTCGGGCTGTGGATGTTCCCCTTCTTCGCGCTGATCGACACCGGCGGCTTCGGCAACCTGCTGCTCGCGGTGACCGTGGGGCTGGTGCTGCACGGGGCGATGTACGCGCCGCAGGCCGCGTTCTTCTCCGAGATGTTCGCGACGCGGATGCGGTACTCCGGGGCGTCCATCGGTGCCCAGTTCGCCTCCGTCGCGGCGGGCGCCCCGGCGCCGCTGATCGCCACAGCGCTGCTGTCCGACTACGGCAGCTCCACGCCGATCGCCCTGTACGTCATCGCCGCCGCCGTGCTCACGGTCATCGCGGTGGCGGCGGCCGAGGAGACCCGCCACCGGGACCTGGCCGACGTGCTCCCGCCGGCCGACGCGGAGCAGCCGACGGCGGCGACCGCACCGAAGGACGTCCGCGCGCTCTGAGACCCGTCCCGCTTCCCCGGCCCCGCTCCCCGGCCCCCGCACACCCCAGGTGTACGGGGGCCGGCGCGTCCCGGGGACCAGCGCGTCCCGGGGGCCGGTACGTCCCAGGGGCCGGTTCACCCCGGAACCGGTTCACCCCGGGGCCGGTTAGCCACGAGGGCCTGTTCACCTCAAGGGCCGGTTCGCTACCAGGGCCGGTTCGCCTCGGAACCCGGTGGCGTGCCGGCCGTGCCACACCCCAGGCCCGAGCCGCACCGGGGCCCGGACCGCACCCGGGTCCCCTGTCGCACCGGGACCCGGGCCGCACCCAGGCCCCGTGCCGTGCACAGGTCCGTGCCGGCAGGCGTCAGTGCCGCGCCGGTGCCGACAACCGGTGCAGCCGGAGCGCCAGCTGGATCTCCAGGGCGCGGGCCGGACTCTGCCAGTCGTCGCCGAGAAGGCGGCCGATCCGCTCCAGGCGCTGGGCGACCGTGTTCACGTGCACGTGCAGTGCGTCCTTGGTGCGCGCCGGGCTCATCCCGCAGTCGAAGTACGCGTCCAGGGTGCGCAGCAGTTCGGTGCCGCGGCGCCGGTCGTACGCCACGACCTCCCCGATGGTGCGCTCGACGAAGCCCGGGATGTCCCGGTCGCCAGCGAGCAGCAGCCCCAGGAAGCCGAAGTCCTCCGCGGCGGCCCCTTCCCCGGAGCGCCCGAGGAGGCGCAGCGCGTCGAGGCAGCGGCGGGCCTCACCGTAGGCCGTGGACACGGCGTCGGGGCGGGTGGCGAGTCCGTCGGCGGGCGCGGAGGCGCCCACGGTGACCGGGGCGTGGACCGCCGTGCCCAGCTGCCGGGCGGCGCTGCGGGCCAGCTCGGTGGCGGTGCCGCCGGGGCCCAGGGGCAGCAGCAGGACCGTGCCGCCGTCGCGGGCGGCGGCGAGGCCGTGCCGGGTCGCTGCCAGGTGGGAGGCCGCGGCGGCCAGGCGTCTGCGGACGTCGGCCTCCTCGTCGGCGTCGGCGGCGCCGCCCTCCAGCCGGGCGGCCAGCACCACGTGGACGGCGTCGAGGTCGGCGTGCAGCCGGGCCGCGCGCTCCCGCAGCACGCGCGGGTCGTGGTCACGTGCGTCCAGCAGGTCGTCCAGCAGCTCCCCGCGCACGCGCTGTTCGGCCTCGGCGGCGGAGCGGCGGGCCAGGAGCAGCAGGGACGTGACCATGGCGGCCCGCTCCAGCGTGCGCTGGTCCACGGGGTCGAGGCCCGGGTGGCCACGCAGCACCAGCGCGCCGAGCAGTTCGCCGCCGGCGGCGACGGCCGCGATCCAGTCGTCCTCGTGGCGCACCGCGTGGCCCTCGGCGCGGGAGGCCTCCAGAGCCCCGGCCGGTGCCGCGGCGGCCTCGGCGAACTCGACCGTGCCGTCGAGGACCTGCGAGACCGCGGCGGCCACGTCGTGCACCCCGCCGCCGCGCAGGACCAGTTCGGCGAGCCGGTCGTGCACGTCGGAGGCGCGCTCGATGACGCCGGAGCGGTCCCGGATGATCTCGTTGGCCCGCTCGAGACCGGCCAGGGCGGAACGGGTCTCGGCGAGCAGGTTGGCGGTGTCGATGGCGGCCGCGGCCAGGGCGGCGAAGGAGCCGAGCAGGGCGATCTGCTCCCGTTCGAAGACCCGGGCCCGGCGGTCCGCCGCGAACAGCACGCCGATGACGTGGTGCCCCAGCGTCAGGGGCACGCCCAGGATCGCCACGAGCCCTTCGTCGCGCACGCCCGCGTCGATGGTGCGGGTGTGCTGGAAGCGGTCGTCCTTGAAGTAGTCGTCGGTGACGTAGGGGCGTGCGGTCTGGGCGACCAGGCCGCCGAGCCCCTCCCCCATGCCGAGCCGCAGCTGCTGGAACCGGGCCGCGACCGAGCCCTCGGTGACGCGCATGTAGGTGTCGCCCCGCGCCGGGTCGTTCAGGCTGAGGTAGGCGACGTCCGTGCCCAGCAGGGAGCGGGCGCGCTGGACGATCGCCTGCAGGACGGCGTCGAGGTCGCGCAGCCCCGCGAGGTCGTGGGCGGTCGCGAACAGCGCGGACAGCTCGGCCTCGCGGCGGCGCCGTCCCTCCAGCTCGGCGCGGACGCGCAGGGCGAGCGGCTTGGCGTGCTGGAGGGCCGCGATCCACTCCGCCGGCCGCCCTTCGGCCCGCGCGAGCAGCACCGGCTGCTCGTAGGCGTCGGCGGACGCGCCCCGGGCCAGAAGCTCCAGGTAGGGCGTCTCGGCGCTCGCCGGCCGTTCCCCGGTGCCGGCGGAGCGCTCGGCTTGCTGCACGTGATCGCTGGACATGCTCACAGGATTCACCATGACCCGGCCGTCCCGTCAGCCCTGTGGACAACTGCCGACGGGTCCGGCCCTCAGTGCGCGGTCCAGCCGCCGTCGAGCACGAGCGAGGTGCCGGTCACGAAGGAGGCCTGGGGGGCGCACAGGTACGCCACGGCCTCGGCGACCTCCTCCGGTTCGATGAGCCGCTTGACGGCGCTGTCCTGGAGCAGCACCTCGGACAGCACACGCTCCTCGGGGATGCCGTGGGCCCGCGCCTGGTCGGCGATCTGCGTCTCGACCAGTGGGGTGCGCACATAGGCGGGGTTCACACAGTTCGAGGTGACACCGTGGGGCGCGCCTTCGAGGGCGGTGGTCTTGGACAGGCCTTCCAGGCCGTGCTTGGCGGCCACATAGGCGGACTTGTAGGCCGAGGCGCGCAGTCCGTGGACGGACGAGACGTTCACGATGCGGCCCCACTGCTGCCCGTACATGTGGGGCAGGGCGCCGCGGATGAGCCGGAACGGCGCCTCCAGCATGACGGTGAGCACCGTGTGGAAGACGTCGGGCGGGAACTCCTCGATGGGGCGCACGAGCTGCAGTCCGGCGTTGTTGACGAGGACGTCGGTGCCCGCTGCGGCGAGCTCGGCGGCGTCCAGGTCGGTGAGGTCCAGGACGTGGGGTTCCACGGTGCCCGCGAGACCGGTGCCCTGGGCGGCGAGTGCCTCCAGGCCCGCGGCGTCCCGGTCGACGGCTCTCACCTTGGCGCCGGCCGCGGCGAGCCGCAGCGCGCAGGCGCGGCCGATGCCGCCGGCGGCGCCGGTGACGAGCGCGGTGCGTCCGCCGAGGTCGAGCGGACTGGCGTGGGGGGCCGGGAGGACAGGGGGCGCGGTCATGTCTCGACCCTAGGCAGGACCACGCCCCCGACCCATGTGGTCACACCCCACAGTTCAGCCGGATCCAGTGGGGTCGAACCATGTGGGGGCGTCTGACAGGGCCTGCTTGATCCGCAGCAGGCCGAACTCGTTCAGCTCGGGCAGGGCGTCGACGTCGAACCAGGCCACGTCCAGCGACTCGTCGTCGTTGACCCGGGCCCGCCCGCCGACGGCCCGGCAGCGGAAGGTGATGTCCATGTACTGGCAGACGTCACCGTTCTCGTACGTCACGGGCTCCATGGCCTGGACGAGCACGACCCGCTCGACGGCGCAGCGTACGCCCGTCTCCTCGTGGACCTCGCGCACGGCACAGGCCGCCGGCTGCTCCCCCGGATCCGGGATGCCGCCGAGCACCGACCACCGGCGGGTGTCGGCCCGGCGGTTCAGCAGCACCCTGCCGTCGTCGTCGAAGACGAGGGCGGTGACACCCGGGAGCCAGAGCAGCTGGTGCCCCGCGGAGGCGCGGAGCGTGCGGATGAAGTCAGGAGTGGCCATGACCACGACCCTAAAGGGCCGGTCGGGACGCCCCCGCCGGTTTCGGGCGGGGTGCGGCCGCCGTACGGCTAGGCGTCACCGGCGCGTCGCCCGCGCAGACCGGCGCCGACCGCCCAGCCCAGTCCGCCGGCCGCGACGAGCACCAGCGCGATCTCCGGCAGGACGCCGAGCCGGGTGGCGGGCGTCTGCGAGGAGCGCAGCGGCACCTTCTGCACCAGCGAGTCGGCCACGAACATGCCGGTGCGCTGCGTGATCCTGCCGTCCGGCATGATGAAGGCGCTGACGCCGCTGGTCACCGGCACGGCCACGGTCCGGCTGTGCTCGACCGCGCGGACCCGGGACATGGCGAGCTGCTGGTAGGTCATTTCGCTGCGGTCGAAGGTGGCGTTGTTGCTCGGCACGGAGATCATCTGGGCGCCGTCGGTGACCTCGGAGCGCACGGCCCAGTCGAAGGCGGCCTCGTAGCAGGTGACGAGACCGACCTTGGCGCCGTCCATGGTGAACACGCCCGGCTCGGTGCCGCGGCTGAAGTCCTGGCGGACCATGGCCGTCCAGTCCGGGTTGATCGCGCCGATGAGCGAGCGCAGCGGCAGGTACTCGCCGAACGGCTGGATCTGGCGCTTGTCGTAGGTGTCGACCGGGCCCTTGGCGGGGTCCCACAGGATCTGCTCGTTGTACAGCTTGCCGTCCCGCTCCACGACGCCGCCGACCGAGACGGGCACGCCGACGGCCCGGGCCGCCGCGTCGATCACGTCGCGGGCGTCGGGGTTGGCGAAGGGGTCGATGTCGGAGGAGTTCTCCGGCCAGAGCACGAAGTCGGGCCGGGCGACCTCGCCGGCCTCGATCTCGGCGGCCAGGCGCTCGGTCTCGCGCGCGTGGTAGTCGAGCACGGCACGCCGCTGGGCGTTGAAGTCCAGGCCCGCGCGCGGCACGTTGCCCTGGATCACCGCGACGGTGACGCTGCCGTCCTCGGCCTTGTCGCTGACCAGGGGCCGGGCGGCGAACGCCCCGAGGACCGGGACCGCGACGCTCAGCGCGGCGACGACGGCCGCCGCGGGCCGGACGACCCCGGCGGAGCGCCTCTCGACAGCGAGCCGCACGACCTCGTACAACCCGAAGCCGCACAGGACGACGGCGAAACCGAGGACCGGGGTGCCGCCCACCGCGGCGAGCGGCAGGAACACGCCGTCCGCCTGCCCGAACGCGATCTTGCCCCAGGGGAAGCCGTTGAAGGGCGCACGCGCGCGTGCCGCCTCGCCGGCGATCCACACGGCGGCGGCCCAGACGGGCGCGCCGGGCAGCTTCGACACCGCCGCGATCCCCGCGCCGACCAGCGCGACGAAGACCGCCTCGATGGCGACCAGGGCGAGCCACGGCCCCGGCCCCACCTCCACTCCGGTCCACACCAGCAGCGGCAGCAGGAAGCCGAGGCCGAACAGGTAGCCGAGACCGAACGCCGCCTTCCAGCCGCGGCCGCGCAGCGCCCAGCCGAGGACGGCGAAGGCCGGCGGGGCCAGCCACCACAGGGTGCGGGGCGGGAAGCTGACGTAGAGGAGCAGGCCGGAGAGCGCTGCTGCGGCGGCCGGGACGAGCCGCCGGGCCCAGGTCCGTGCCCGGGGCACGGTGCGCGGCTCCAGCTGGTCCGACTCGTCGACGGAGGTTGCGGTGACGGTCACTCCCGGAGTGTAAGTCGAGTGGTCCGGGCGCCGACAGCGCGGTCGGCGGCACCGGCGGCCGGCGTCGGTGAGGTGAGCCCGAGCCCGCGGCCCGCCCTCCGGCGCCGGACCGGGGAACTGCCCCCGCCGCACGGTTCCTCCTCATTTCGTCACGGCACATCCCCAAAACGTCCACCAGCCGTTACGGTGTGCCGAAGCCTCAGTCGCGTGGCCGGTACGGCCCGGCGGCCGGGGTCTTCACAGGTCGGGGGCGACGGTGCGGGGGGCGGGCGGGGTGGGTCGAGGCGAGCTGTCGTCCGCGTCCGGGCCGGACGCGGACAGCGAGAGAAGAATCGTTTCCGACGCGACGGGTGTCGTGGTGCTGGGGGCCTGCGCGGGCTGGTCCCTGATCACGGCGGCGGTGCACGACGGCCGCCCGGAGGGTGTGCTCCTCGCGGTGCTTGCCGTGGCGGCCGGGTACGCCACGGGCCGGATCGGCGGGGCGCTGCTGCCGGTCGGGGCGCCGTGCGCCGGTGCGCTGGCCGGTGTCGGGCTGCTGGCGATACCGCAGCTGGCCCCGGGCCCGCAGATCTCCGCACCGCTGGGTCACGCCGGTGCCACGGCGGCCGTGCTGACGCTGTCCGCGGGTGCCGCCTGCTGCGCGGCCTGGGCGGCGTCGGCTCCGGCCGTGCGGTTCGCGCTGCGTCTGCTGGCCGCCGGGACCGCCGTGCTGGCGGCCCTGCTCGGCTCGGCCACGGGCTGCGTCGCCTGTGTCGCGGTGCTGCTGTGCTCGCTGGCCGCCGGCCGCACCCGGCACCGCGGCGCCGGCCTCGCGGCGCTGGCCGGGGCGGCGGCGGTGGTGACGGGCCTGATCTGGGCAATCGCCTCGGGGGCCCTGCCCGGCGGGTTCACCGCCGCCGTCGAGGGGCGGCTGACGCAGCACCGGGTCCGGCTGTGGCAGGACGCCTGGCACCTGCTGCGCGAGAGCAGCCTCCTGGGCGCCGGGCCGGGCCGCTTCGGTGAGCTGAGCCCGGCCTCCGCGCCGTCCCTGCTGTCCGACGGCAAGCCCCACTCGGCGCCCCTGCAGCAGGCGGCCGAGCAGGGCCTCGTCGGGCTGGCCCTGCTGGTGGCGGCGTTCGGCTGGATGATGTACGCGCTGTGGCGCGGTCCGCGTCCGACCCCGGTGGCGCTGACCGCGGGCGCGGCCCTGACGGCGCTCGCCGCCATCGCCGCGGTCGGCAACGCGCTCAGCTTCACCGCGGTGTCGGTGGGGGCCGGACTGCTGGCGGGCCTGGCCACGGCACGCCCGCTCGCCGACGAACCGGCGCACCGCTCCGCCGATCCGCACGCGCGGGACGCCGGACGCACCCCCGCGTGGTGACCGGGAGGGCGTCCACGGGGTGACCGGGAGGACGTCTAGTGGGCGGGAGCCCCGGGCTTCCGGGGCCGCAGCCGCTCCTTGATCACCTGCACGGCCGCCTCCGCGTCGTCCACCGTGATCGTGAAGGTGTGTCCGTCGGACAGCTCCAGCACGACGCCCTCGCCCCGGCGCACGACCACCGCGGTGCCCTTCTCGGGCCGCCACCGGTAGCCCCAGCCGCCCCAGTGGCGCGGCGTGACGTGGGAGATGTACGTGGCGCCCGCCACGTGCGAGAGGGGGATGCGGCGGCGGGGCACGCCGATGTGACCGCAGCGCACCTCCAGGTGGTCCTCGTCGACCCGCAGGGCGACGTGGACGAAGGCGAGGGTTCCGAACAGGACCAGCAGCCCGGCGGCGATGCAGCCGACGACGGCCATGACCAGCGGGGCCGCGCCGGATGTCCACGCCGAGTCCACGGCCAGCTCGATGCCGAGCGCCATGCAGGCGGCACCCGCGAGCGCCAGCAGCCACTGGACCCGGTTGGTGGCCCGGCCGGTCCAGACCTCGGCAGGCACGTGGGGGGCGATCTCGCCGTGGCGGTGGTCCCTCATGCCTTTGAGAGTACTCAGCTTTCGCTCCGCCGGTACCTCGTGGCGGAGCGTGGCTGGGCCGGGTGGGGGGCCGCCGATCCGGCCGGGCGGCCCGGTCGGCCGCGTGACGGCGAACGGCAGCGGCGTGGGTCAGCCCGCGGGGGTGACGGCCTGCAGCAGCCGCCCTTCCTCGTAGGCCAGGGCCGGGGCGGGCAGCGCGCCCTCGCGTCCGCTGAGGAGCACGGTCAGCGAGCCCTGGGGCGCGGCTCCCGGCAGGGGCTGCTCGCCCAGCCGGCGCAGGGCCTGGGCGGCCACGGCGCCCGCTGAGCCGTGCAGCACGAGGGGCGGGCGGCCGGGACGCTGCACGGCGGTCCGGATGCGCTCGCCGACCAGCTCGTAGTGGGTGCAGCCGAGGACGACGGTGGTCACGTCCTCCGGGGTCAGCGCGGCGGCCGCGGCCACGGCGGCGTCGATCGCCGCCTCGTCGGCGTGCTCCACGGCCTCGGCCAGACCCCAGCAGGGCACTTCGGTGACGGGCACGCCGCCGGCGAAGTCCCGGATCAGGGTCCGCTGGTACGGGCTGCCGGTGGTGGCGGGGGTCGCCCAGATGGCGAGGTGGCCGCCGCCGGCCGCGGCCGGCTTGATCGCCGGTACGGTACCGATGACCGGCAGCTCCGGTTCGAGGCGGGCGCGCAGGGCGGTGAGGGCGTGCACGGTCGCGGTGTTGCAGCCGACGATCAGGGCGTCGGGGCGGCGCGCGGCGGCCGCCTCGGCGACGGCCAGGGCGCGCTCGGTCAGGTCCTGCGGGGTGCGCGGGCCCCACGGCATGCCGTCGGGGTCGAGGGAGAGCACGAGATCGGCGTCGGGGCGCAGCCGCCGTACCGCGGCGGTGGCCGCCAGCAGGCCGATACCGGAGTCCATGAGCGCGATCTTCACCCGATCACGATAGACGATGAGCGGTGCGGGGCCGGTTCCGTGGGGCAGACTGCGCGCGTGAGCGCCCTTGTATGGACTGCCGCTGGATCGCTTCTCGCCTGGCTGTGGCTGCTGCTCTGCCAGGGCTTCTTCTGGCGCACGGACGTGCGGCTGCCGCCCCGCCGGGAGCCGGACGCCTGGCCGGCGGTGTGCGTGGTCGTCCCGGCCCGCGACGAGGCGGCGATGCTGCCCGCCGCGCTGCCGTCGCTGCTGCTGCAGGACTATCCCGGGCGGGCGGAGGTGTTCCTCGTCGACGACGGCAGCACGGACGGCACCGGTGACCTCGCGCGGGAGCTGGCGAACCGGCACGGCGGGCTGCCGCTGACCGTGTCCTCGCCGGGCGAGCCTCCGGTGGGCTGGACCGGCAAGCTGTGGGCGGTGCGCCACGGCATCGGCCTGGCACGCGCGCGTGGCCCGGAGTACCTGCTGCTCACGGACGCCGACATCGCGCACGCGCCGGACAGTCTGCGGGACCTGGTGGCGGCGGCCCGTACGGGCGGGTTCGACGTCGTCTCGCAGATGGCCCGGCTGCGGGTGGAGAGCGTGTGGGAGCGGCTCGTGGTGCCGGCCTTCGTCTACTTCTTCGCGCAGCTCTACCCCTTCCGGCGGATCGGCCGGGACGGGACGCGGACGGCGGCCGCCGCCGGGGGCTGCGTCCTGCTGCGGGCCGACACCGCCGAGCGGGCGCGGATCCCGGACGCCATCCGGCAGGCCGTGATCGACGACGTGGCGCTCGCGCGGGCCGTGAAGCGCGCCGGCGGGCGGGTCTGGCTGGGGCTCGCGGACCGGGTCGACAGCGTGCGGCCGTACCCGCGGCTGGGCGATCTGTGGCGGATGGTCTCGCGCAGCGCCTACGCCCAGCTGCGGCACCACCCGCTGCTGCTGGCCGGGACGGTGGCCGGGCTGGTGCTGGTGTACCTGGTGCCGCCCGTGGCCGTGGTCGCCGGCCTGGCCACGGGCAGTGCGCCGGCAGCGGTCACCGGCGGGCTCGCGTGGCTGGTGATGGCGGGCACGTACCTGCCGATGCTCCGCTACTACCGGCAGCCGCCGTGGCCGGCCCCCCTGCTGCCGTTCACCGCGTTCCTGTACCTGCTGATGACGGTCGACTCGGCCGTGCAGCACTACCGGGGACGCGGCGCGGCCTGGAAGGGCCGCACCTACGCGCGCCCGCAGGCCGTGCCCGACGAGGGCTGACGGCCGCGCGGCTCACTTCCTGCCGGGGGTCCAGTTCATGCCCCACCCGTAGGCGTGGTCGACGGTGCGCTGCGGGCTCACCCCGCGCTCGGGCACCAGGTACCGCGCCTCGCGCTGGACGACCAGGTCGCCGCCCGTGTTGGTGATCAGGGCCAGGGCGCACACCAGTGAGGGGACCGTGCACTCGTCGAGGGAGAAATCGATCGGCGCCCCGTGCTGGGGCCGCAGGGTGACCGTCGCGTTCAGCTCCGCGAAGGAGCGGGCGCCCTCGTAGATGGTGACGAAGACGAGGATGCGCCGGAAGAGGTGCTTGTGGTCGAGGTTGACGGTGAGGTTCTCGCCGCTCGCCACGGCGCCGGTGCGGTCGTCGCCGTCGAGGTGGATGTACGGGGGCTGGTGCAGCGCTCCGAAGCTGTTGCCGAGGGCCTGGACGACACCCTTGCTGCCGTCGGTGAGTTCGTACAGCGCGCACAGGTCGAGGTCGAGGTCGGAGTGCATCGCGGTCGGCCGCCCGAACTTGCTGCTCCAGCCCGAGAACTGCTTGCGCACCTCCCAGTTGAGGTTCACGTGCAGCGCGCCGGAGGTGCCGCCCTGCTTGGTGAGGGACACGGAAGGGGCCGCCTTGGTCAGCGTCACCTTCGTGAGACGGACGGGTTCGGGGGCCGGGGGTGCGGCGGGCGGGGGCGGGGCCACCGGCTGTGTCGCCGGCGGACGCGCGTACACCGGCGCCGCGGGCGGGGGCGCCGGGGCCGCGGCGGGGGCCGCCTGCTGCGGTTCGTCGACCGTGATGCCGTAGTCCGTGGCCAGTCCTTCGAGGCCGCTGCTGTAGCCCTGGCCGACGGCGCGGAACTTCCAGGCACCCTGGCGGCGGTAGAACTCGCCGAGCACGAAAGCGGTTTCGGTGGTGGCGCCCGGGTTCTCGAAGCGGGCCACCGGCGCGCCCTGGGCGGCGTCCCGCACCTGGATGTACAGGCCGGGGACCTGGCCGAAGGTGCCGCCGTCGGCGGAGGCGGCGAGGACGACCGTCTCGATGGCGGGCTCCACGCGCGCGAGGTCGACCAGGAGTGTGTCGGTGACCTGGCCGCCGGCGTCGCGCTTGCCCTCGTGCCGGATCGCCCCGGAGGAGTGGGCGGGCTGGTTGTAGAAGACGAAGTCGGCGTCCGAGCGGACCTTTCCCGCCACGAGCAGCAGGGCGGAGGCGTCGGCGTCGGGCACGCCCGGTCCGCTACGCCAGCCCAGTTCCACGCGCAGTGCCGCGGTGGGCACCGGAGTGTTCGACCCTTTCAGCATGTGCATGTCCGCCCCCATCGCCTGGCGCCGCGCCGGGCCGCCCCGGCCGTCCGTCGGGTTTCCGTCACGTTCCTTCGGGTTCCGTCGGCACAACCTATTCCTCCCGGCGGCGAACGCCCATGCACCCGCCGCCGGAAGATCGCCGGCCAACCGCCGGTAACCCGCCCGGAACTCGGGCTTTACACGATCTGCAACCGGTTCGCTGCCCTTTTTTGCCGAGTTCGCTCGCATTGGGGATCCCAGGTCACGGCGGACACGGAAAACAACCCTCTTATCGGTCTCCCCAACCAGCACATCGTGGGCTTAACTTATGTGCCATGACCTCCCCCCGCTCCACCTATGGCGGCGGCTACTACTCCGCCTCCTTCCCGGACACCCCGATCTACGACAGGCTCGTCGCCGAGCGGGGCACCCCGCAGATCGCCCCGATCCGGGTCCCCGCGCAGTACGACATGCCGGGCAGCAGCCTGCCCGCCCTCCCGTCGGCGCTGCCCGCGCTGCCGGCCGCCCCCTCCCAGCCCGTCTACGGCTATCCGCAGGCCCAGCAGCCGGCCCCGCTCCAGCAGGCGCCCGCGGCGTACATCCCGCAGCAGGCCACCGCTCCGCGCGGCTACCCCGGCCCCCAGCCGCAGCAGCCCCGCCCGGCGGCACCCGCCGGCTACGAGGCGATGCGTCCCGCGGCCCCCCGCCCGGCCCCGGCTCCCTACCAGGACCCGTACAACAACCAGCAGTACCGCGGGTACTGAGCCGCACCCGGGGGCTGTCGGCGCCGGCTGGCACGATGGCCCCATGGGGAACGCACACCTGCACGCGATTCACGTCCATCCGGTCAAGGCGGTCCGGGGCCTCGCGCCCCGGGAGGCCGCCGTGGAGCCCTGGGGGCTGGCCGGAGACCGGCGCTGGCTGCTGGTCGACGACGGGGGAAAGGTCGTCACGCAACGCCAGCAGCCGCGCCTCGCGCTCGCCGCCGCCGAGCTCCTGCCGGACGGCGGCGTCCGCCTGTCCGCGCCCGGCAGGGAGCCGCTGACGGTGCCCGTGCCCCGGCCGATCGGCACGGTGCCGGTGCAGATCTTCCGCGACAAGGTCGAGGCCGTCCCGGCCGAGGACCCGGCGGCGCACGCCTGGTGGAGCAGCTACCTGGGCATCGGGGTGCGGCTGGCGTACCTGGACGAACCGGCCACGCGCCGGCCGCTCGACCCTCGCTACGCGCGGCCCGGTGAGACGGTCTCCTTCGCCGACGGCTTTCCTCTGCTGCTCACCACGACGGCCTCCCTCGACGCCCTCAACTCCCTGATCGCGCAAGGAGATCACGCGGACGAGGGCCCGCTGCCCATGGACCGCTTCCGGCCCAACGTGGTCGTGGCGGGCACCGGCCCCTGGGCCGAGGACGACTGGACACGCATCGCCGTCGGGGAGGTGACCTTCCGTGTCGCCAAGCCGTGCGGGCGGTGCGTGGTGACCACCACCGACCAGGGCACGAGCGAGCGCGGCCGGGAGCCCCTGCACAGCCTCGGGCGGCACCGGCGGCTGGACGGGAAGCTGGTGTTCGGGCAGAACCTGGTGCCGCTGTCGCGGGGCACGATCCGGCTCGGGGACCCGGTCACGATCCTCGGATGACGCGGGCGCCACCGGCGCGGGCCGTGGGAACCGGGCCGCGGGACCGGGCGTTGGCGTGAGGGGGACGTTCGTGCGAGGCCCTGGGGAGAGGTGATGTCGCTCTCTCTCCGTCGATTTCGCGCGTGGACGCCTCCGCCGGGGGTTATCACGGAGCGGGAAGGGGGTGCGGGCGGTGCGAGCGATCAGTGGACTCTGGCGCTGGCGGCGCAATCCGCTGTGCCGCGCGACCGACCTGGCCGAGGCCTGGGTGGCGCTGACCGCCCTGCTGCTCGTCCTCCTGGCCGCCCCGCTGACCGGGCTTCTGGTCGGCGGCGCCGCGCAGGACGCCCTGCAGCGCTCCGTCCGCGAGCAGCACCGGGCGCGGCACCTGGTGACGGCCACCGTGGTCCGCGCGCTGGACCGCTCCCCGCTGGACGCCGACCCCGAGACGTCGACCGGCCGGGACCTGCGCACCCGCGTCCTCGCCGACTGGACCGCCCCCGACGGCACCGCCCGCCGCGGCCCGGTCCTGGCGGGCCTGAAGGACCCGCGGCAGGGCGACGCCTTCCACCTGTGGACCGACCGGAACGGCCGGATGGTGGCCCGCCCGCTGGACTCCGCGACGGCGTCGACGCACGCGGTCCTCGCCGGTTTCGGCGCGGCCCTGGTGGCCGGCGGCCTCGTCGAGGGCGGCAGACGCCTGATCGTCTGGCGCATGGTCCGCCGCCGGTACGCCCGTTGGGACCAGGCATGGGACCGGGCGGGCCCGGACTGGGGCAGGACGGGCGCCGGCAGCTGACAGCCTTCCGGCTCTGGTCAACCCACCACCCGCGCGCACGCTACGGTGGTCCGGCCGAACCGTTCGGCACAACCCGCGTGCGAGCGAGCAGGAGGGGCGCGCCGGGTGTCGACGCCGCGCGCGACCGGGCCCCGCCGGGCCGGGCACACCGCCGCCGTCAGGCACCGTCCGGCACGTCCCGAGGGCGAACGAGCCATCAGTACGACCGAGGTGGGGGCACAGCTACACCATGGCACAGGGCACGGTCCAGGTGACGCACACCGGCACGTCGCGGTGGCGGCGCCGCACGGGTGAGTACGCATCGCTCGCCGCCGCCCTGGAGGCCGCGGCCGACGGCGACGTCCTCACCGTCGCCCCCGGCACCTACCGGGAGAACCTCGTCGTGGAGCGGGCGGTGACCCTGCGCGGCCCGGAGAACGCGCCCGGCTCGGTGCGGATCGCCCCCCTGGACGGGGTGCCGCTGACCGTGCGCGCCTCGGCGGTGGTCCACGACCTGCACGTGGAGGGCCAGGACGCGGCCTCCCCGGCCGTGCTGGTGGAGGAGGGCACCCCGGAGCTGCGGGACCTGCGGGTGGTCACGCGGTCGGCGGCCGGCATCGAGGTGCGCGGCAGTGCCCGGCCCACGGTCCGGCGCTGCGCGGTCGACAACCCGGCGGGCGTCGGCATCGCCGTACTGGACGGCGCGGGTGGGGTGTTCGAGGAGTGCGAGGTCGTCGCGGCCGGCCAGGCGGGCGTGGCGGTGCGCGGCGGCGCCCACCCGCGCCTGGAGCGCTGCAAGGTGCACCACGCGTCGGGCTCGGGCCTGTCGGCGACCGGGGAGAACTCGGCGCTGGAGGCGGTGGGTTGCGAGATCTACGAGGTGCGCGGCAGCGGCGTGCACATCACCGGCCGGGCCACCGCGCACCTGACCGACTGCGATGTGCACCGCACGGCGGCCGACGGGGTCACGCTCGACACGGACGCGGTGCTCACGCTCGCCGACTGCCGGATCCACGACATCCCGGAGAACGCGGTCGACCTGCGCTCCCGCTCGGTCCTCACCCTGACGCGCACCACGGTGCGGCAGTTCGGGCGCAACGGCCTGTCGGTGTGGGACCCGGGCACGCGCGTGGACGCCAACCAGTGCGAGATCTTCGACAGCACGGGCGACTACCCGGCGGTGTGGGTCAGCGACGGCGCCACCGCCGTCCTGGACTCCTGCCGGGTGCACGACGTGCCGGACGCCCTGTTCGTGCTGGACCGCGGTTCGCGGGCGGACGTCGTGGACAGCGACCTGTCGCAGGTGCGCAACACGGCCGTCTCGGTGAGTGACGGCGCCACCGCGCAGCTCGACGACTGCCGGATCCGGGACGCGGCGACAGGCGCCTGGTTCCGCGACCACGGCAGCGGCGGCACGCTCAGCAACTGCACGCTGGACGGCACGCAGACGGGCGTGATCGTCACCAAGGGCGCCGACCCCACGGTGGAGCGCTGCACGGTCGACTCCCCGGCGGAGGCCGGTGTGTACGTCTCGGCCGGGGGCCGCGGCAGCTTCCTGAACTGCCGTGTGACGGGCAGCGGCGGCTACGGCTTCCACGTCATCGACGGCAGCCGCACCACGCTGCGCAAGTGCCGTACGGAGCGGTGCGCGCGCGGGGGCTACGAGTTCGCGGACGGCGGCGCCGACGCGGCGTCCGGGACCGGGCCCGTCGTCGAGGACTGCACCAGCGACGAGAGCACGGGGCTGCGGACGCCCGCGGCGGCGCCGGAGACGGCCGTGCAGACGGCGCACCACTCCCCCGGGCTGCTGGGCGCGGTCCCGGGGCAGCGCGCCGAACCGGAGCCCCCGGCAGCGGAACCCGGGCCGCCGGTCCGCAGCTCCAAGGACGTCCTCGGTGAACTGGACGCGCTGGTGGGCCTGGAGAGCGTCAAGCGGGAGGTGCGCGCCCTCACCGACATGATCGAGGTGGGCCGGCGGCGCCGGCAGGCGGGCCTGAAGGCGGCGTCGGTCAAGCGGCACCTGGTCTTCACCGGCTCTCCCGGCACCGGCAAGACCACGGTGGCCCGGCTGTACGGCGAGATCCTCGCCTCCCTCGGGGTCCTGGAGAAGGGCCACCTGGTGGAGGTGTCCCGGGTCGACCTGGTCGGCGAGCACATCGGCTCGACCGCGATCCGCACGCAGGAGGCGTTCGAGAAGGCGCGCGGCGGTGTGCTGTTCATCGACGAGGCGTACACGCTGTCCCCGGAGGACGCGGGCCGCGACTTCGGCAAGGAGGCCATCGACACGCTGGTGAAGCTGATGGAGGACCACCGGGACGCGGTCGTGGTGATCGTCGCGGGGTACACCGCGGAGATGGAGCGCTTCCTGTCGGTCAACCCCGGCGTGGCGTCCCGCTTCTCACGGACCATCACCTTCAGCGACTACGGCCCCGAGGACCTGCTGCGGATCGTGGAGCAGCAGGCCGAGGAGCACGAGTACCGGCTGGCGCCGGGCGCGGCCGAGGCGCTGGGCACGTACTTCACGCAGCTGCCCAAGGGCCCGGCGTTCGGCAACGGCCGCACCGCGCGGCAGACGTTCGAGGCGATGGTGGAGCGGCACGCGAGCCGGGTGGCCCAGCTCGCGGAGCCGAGCACGGACGACCTGACGCTGCTCTACGCCGAGGACCTCCCCGAGCTGCTCTGACGGCCGGCTACGCGGCGGGCGGCTCCGGTGTGTCGCGCGGGGCGGGCACGCCGGGCCGCAGCCGGGCCAGCAGCATGCGCCGTTCCTCGGCGAACACCGGGTCCGCCTGGTAGTCGGAGTGGCCGAGGATCGGCGCGGGCAGCGGCAGCAGGTCGGTGCGGCCGTAGGCGAGGGGGTCCTTCAGGGGCGGGTGGTCGACCTGGGGGCCGCGGTCGCCGGGCAGGCGCATCGGACCGCCGATGGGGTCGGTGAGCCGGTACAGGTTGCGCCAGCAGTCGACGTCCCGGTGCAGCGAGCTGAGGGCGGCGGGTCCGAAGTGGGCCGGGAACCAGCGGCCGTAGAGGCGTTCCAGCGGGGAGCCGTAGGTGAGCAGGGCGACGCGTCTGCGATCGGACGGGGCGAGTTGCCAGGCCGCCGCGGCGGCGAGGACGCTGCCCTGGGAGTGCCCGGAGATGACCAGCCGTCCGCCGGTGGCGCGGGTCCAGGTCGCCATGCGCCAGGTCAGGTCGGGCACGGCGCGCTCGGCGTAGCAGGGCGGGGCGAAGGGGTGGGCGGCGCGGGGCCAGAAGGTGCCGACGTCCCACAGGATGCCGATGGTGCGGCGGGCGGCGGCGTCCTTGTAGGCGCGGCGGCCCCAGGTGACGAAGAGTATGAAGCCGAGGCCGATCAGCCAGGAGCCGAGCGCCTGGGCGGTCTCCGCCGCGCCGTGCACGACGGGGGTGGTGCCCCGGGCGGCCTCGCCCGGTGTCTCGTCGGTGGCGAGGGCGCCCACCAGGGCGCCGGCGCCGAGCAGCAGGGTGACGCCTGAGGTGACGGCGATGATCCGGGGGCCCCGGTCGGTGAGGGAGGCCATCGCCCGGGTGGAGGCGATGCGGCGGGTGCGGGCGCGGTCCAGGTTCTCCTCCGGGTAGTCGCGGGCCACCGCTTCCCGCTCGGCGCGGGCGAGGGTCCAGGCGCGATGCGCCAGCCAGCCGAACAGCCCCAGCACCACCACGAGCAGCGGCGGGATCACCGACGCCTGCCAGGTCAGCAGGACCGGGGGGCCGTCGATCGACGCGCCCGTGCCGTCCAGCCAGTCGGAGACCCGCTGCGAGACGCCGCCGGACATCACCCCGCCGAGCGCGCAGGCCAGCATGGCGACGGCCGGTCCGCCCAGGCCCCGCAGCACGGCCCGCCGGTCGGGGTCGGTGCGGTGCAGGGTGTGGGCGACGATCGCGAGGGCCACCACCAGCGAGCCCTGGACGAGCGTGAT
This sequence comes from Streptomyces sp. DT190, assembly GCF_049846985.1. NCBI lineage: Bacteria > Bacillati > Actinomycetota > Actinomycetes > Kitasatosporales > Streptomycetaceae > Streptomyces > Streptomyces sp. DT190. The sequence continues at coordinate 67,812 of NZ_JBNCNM010000025.1, forward strand.
CCCCCCGAAGGCGGCGTCGCCGGGGAGGCGGCCGTCCGACTCCCATCCGGGGCGGTCCCACCCGGCGTACAGCAGGGAAAGGGCGAGCAGGGCGAGCGCGACCAGCGGCAGGCGCCGTACGGAGCGCTCGTCGAGTTCCCGGTCGAGGCGGTTCTCGCTGCGGCCCCTGCGGCACACCACCCAGACGACGGCGACCCCGCAGGCCGCCAGGGCCGCCTCCAGGAGCAGGCCGAGGGTGTCCAGCACGGCGGGCCCGCCGGGTGCGCCGTCCCGGCGGGCGGCGGCGCTGGCGACGGCGGCGGCGACCGTCAGCAGTCCGGCGGCGGTGTGCGCGGCGCGCAGCCGGGCCACCAGCCGCCGCCCGTACCAGAACCCGGGGCGGCCGAGCGCGGTCGGCCCGGGGTCCTCGTCGGGCTCGGGGGCGCGGGCGAGGGGCTGCTGGGACTCGTAGTCGCTCCAGGTGCGCCGGGACAGGTACCACAGCAGGCCGGTCAGGGCGGTGGGGACGAGGGCCGCGAGGGCGAGCCTGCGGCCCGGGAGGCTCCACCAGCCGCCGTCGGAGACGGCGGGCGAGAGGAAGCCGAGCCAGGAGTGGCGGTCGGCGCACGCGGGCGTGCCGGCGCACTGCCAGGCGGTCAGGTCGAGGGCGACCTCGCAGGCGGCGGCGACGAGCAGCACGGTCAGGGTGAGCCCGGTGAGCCGTACCAGCAGGCCGTACAGGCGCACGGTGCGGCGGCGGTCGCGGGCGCTGGGGCGCATCCAGTGGGCGAGGTTGACGACCATGAACGGCAACAGCAGCAACCACAGGGCCCGGGTGCCGTTGCCGGAGGTGAGGTTGCACCACACGTAGGCCTCGGGCACCGGTCCGTCGCGGCGCGCGGCGTCGGTGCGGTGCTCGGCGTCGACGTCGTCGGCGCGCCGGAAGACGGCCGCGGTGTCGTCCCCGGTGATCCGGACCGTGCGCGGATCGCCCAGCATGTCCTGGGGCGTGGTGCCGCCCACGCCGTGGACCAGCAGTTCCAGGGCGGTCCTAGACGCCCGTGCGGCGGGCCCGTCCGGTCCGCCGGTCGACTCGTGTTCCTGCGCACGTTCCACTGCTTCGCACTTCCCCCGTGACACGCCGTCGGCTCCGCCTGTGCGGGCACAAGGATCTCCACTTCCGGGGCGCCGCACACCTGCTGTCACGGAATCTCCCCGATCCGTGACGAAGCCGAGTCCCGGATGGCCATTCGGTGACATGTGCGCGACGAGCGGGTGGTGGCGCCCCGGCCGGTGCGCCGTGCGAGGATGGGACGTCCGCGCACCGGAGCCAGGGGAGTATGTCCCGGTCGGGCAGGGTGCGCCGGGCGTGTCGGACGGCGATGAGGCGAAAGGACCGGAGCGTACGTGAGCGAGAATCAGAACCTCCTCGCGGAGCAGCGGCGATCCCTGATCCTCGACGAGGTCCGCCGCCGGGGCGGGGTCCGGGTCAACGAGCTGACGCGCAAGCTCGGCGTGTCGGACATGACCGTCCGGCGCGACCTCGACGCGCTCGCCCGCCAGGGTGTGCTGGAGAAGGTGCACGGCGGCGCGGTCCCGGTGGTCGAGGCGAGTACGCACGAGCCCGGCTTCGAGGCCAAGTCGGGGCTGGAGCTGACCGCCAAGGAGGACATCGCCCGGGCCGCGGCCAAGCTGGTCGCCCCCGGCGCGGCGATCGCCCTGTCCGGTGGCACGACGACGTACGCGCTGGCGCACCAGCTGCTGGACGTGCCCGACCTCACGGTGGTGACCAACTCGGTGCGGGTCGCGGACGTCTTCCACGCAGCCCAGCGCACCTCGGGCCCGCGGCAGGGCGCCGCCACGGTCGTGCTGACCGGCGGGGTGCGCACGCCGTCCGACTCCCTGGTGGGGCCGGTGGCCGACCAGGCGATCGAGACGCTCCACTTCGATCTGCTGTTCCTCGGGGTGCACGGCATATCGGTCGAGGCCGGGCTGTCGACGCCGAACCTCGCGGAGGCCGAGACGAACAGGCGGCTCGTGCAGTCCGCGCGGCGGGTCGTGGTCGTCGCCGACCACACCAAGTGGGGCAAGGTGGGCCTGAGTTCGTTCGCCTCGCTGGAGCGGATCGACACGCTGGTGACCGACGCCGGCCTGCCGGAGGAGGCACGCGGCGTGGTCGCGGAGCATCTGCGGCGGCTGGTCGTGGCCGGAGAGCCGGAGCCCGACGAGGGCGCGGACATCTGACGGGGCGCCGGCTGGGGTGACGTCCTCGGTCGCCGCCGTCCGGCCGTACGAGGAGGCTTCGCCCACGGCTCACCGTCTGCGCCCGGTCGGTCTCGACTTCGCCGGGACCGCACCCGTGCGGCACGTCTTCACCCGTGCCGTGACGGCCCCGCCGGAGGCGGTCTTCCGCACGCTGGTGGACGTGCCCGGCTGGGCCCACTGGTTTTCCCCGGGTGAAGGCCGCCGGGGCCACCGGCTCCGGCGCGGGGCGCGACATCACCCTCACCGGCAGCGTGCGGTTCCGTGAGACGGTCCTCGCCGCACGGGAGCCCGAGGTGTACGCCTACCGCGTCGACGTCGCCAACGCGCCCGGGGCGCGGGCGATCGTCGAGGAGTGGCAGCGCACGCCGGCCGGCGGCGGCACCCGGGTGCGGTGGACCTTCGCGACCGCCGGGAGGGGGGCGTACCGGCCGGCCGTGAGGGCGTTCAGGGCGGGCCGGGGACGCGCGTTCCGGGACGCCGTGCCGGCGCCGGAGCGGCGGCTCGGCACGTGAGCGACGGGACCGCCGAGGTCGCGGAGCCGGCTCAGCAGGGCCAGACGCCCGTCTCCAGGAGCGAGTCGATCGCGGCGCCGTAGGGCGCGATGTCCAGTCCCTGCGCGGCCAGCCAGGTGTCCGAGTAGTACTTGTCGAGGTACCGGTCCCCGGGGTCGCACAGCAGGGTCACGACACTCCCCTGGCGGCCCTCGGACACCATCTCCGCGACGATCTTCAGCGCGCTCCACAGGCCCGTGCCCGTCGAGCCGCCCGCCTTGCGGCCGATGGCGCGTTCCAGGGCCCGAACGGCGGCGACGCTGGCCGCGTCGGGCACCTTCATCATGCGGTCGATCGCGCCGGGCACGAAGCTCGGTTCCATCCGGGGCCGGCCGATGCCCTCGATGCGGGAGCCGCAGTCGCAGGTGACGTCCGGATCGCCGGTGGTCCAGCCGTCGAAGAAGCAGGAGTTCTCGGGGTCGGCCACGCAGACGCGGGTGTCGTACTGCATGTAGTGGACGTAGCGCGCGAGGGTCGCGGAGGTGCCGCCGGTGCCCGCCGTGGCGACGATCCACGCCGGCTCGGGGAACCGTTCCCTGCGCAGCTGGCGGAAGATGGATTCGGCGATGTTGTTGTTGCCGCGCCAGTCCGTGGCGCGTTCGGCGTACGTGAACTGGTCCATGTAGTGGCCGCCGGTCTCGGCCGCGAGGCGGGCGGACTCCTCGTACATGGTGCGGGGGTCGTCCACGAAGTGGCAGCGCCCGGAGTGGAATTCGATGAGGCGGATCTTCTCGGCGCTCGTCGTGCGCGGCATGACGGCGATGAAGGGCACGCCGACCAGCTTCGCGAAGTACGCCTCGGAGACGGCCGTCGAGCCGCTGGAGGCCTCGATCACCGGTCTGCCCGGCCGGATCCAGCCGTTGCACAGCCCGTACAGGAACAGCGAGCGGGCGAGCCGGTGCTTGAGGCTGCCGGTGGGGTGGGTCGACTCGTCCTTCAGGTACAGGTCGATGCCCCACTGCTCCGGCAGCGGGAACTGCAGCAGGTGCGTGTCGGCCGAGCGGTTGGCGTCGGCCTGGACCCTGCGGACGGCCTCTTTCAGCCACGCGCGGTAGCCGGCGTCGCTGTGGTCGACGTCGAGGGTCACGCCGGTCCGGGTCTGCTGGGGAGTGCTCACAAGGGGGCTCCTAACGCTGCGCGCCGACGACGGATCGCACGGCCGGCACCCCGCATCATAAGCACCCGGCGCACGCTTCTCACCTGCATAAACGCACCTTTGAGCCCCCCAAAGCGCCCCCTGGGGCAGGGGGCGGTGCAAGGGGGCGCGCGGTCCCGGGGGCACGGAGGCGCGTGTGCTGCGGGCGCCCCGGCCGGGGGGCTCGCGTGTACTGGTGCTCGGCGCCGGGTGGGGGCAGACTGCATCGCGGGGCCGAGGTCCACGACCGAATCGGGCCGAGGTTCCCGGCAGGGCACGACGCAGCACCGGAGCGGCGGGCCGGCACGGCACGGCGCACGGGCCGGACCGAGGCTCCGGAGGGGACCACGGGTACCAGACAGAGGCACCACCGGATCGACGCCCCGTCAGGGGCGGTGCACCGCCTGGGCCGGACGACGGCCGGGCGCGGCGCGCCACCGCGAGACGCAGGGCGCCGCCCCGCGAGGAGCGGGCGCCGGAGGGGCACACCGGGGCAGGAGACGAGCCCGTACCGGGCGCCGCGGGGAGCGGGCCGGTACACCGACGCGCACAAGGGGGCGGGTGACATGGCGGAGCCGGAGTTCACGGCCACGGGCGTGCGGATCGGCAAGCGGCTGCGCTCGCTCACCCGGGCCGGCCAGGTCCGGATCAGCGGCGGCCGGCTCGAACTGCTGACGAGCTACGGCAGCGAGATCGACAGTGCCCCGGTGCAGGCGGTACGGGCGTCCAAGCCCTGGTTCGGCTCCGAGGGCCGGGCCACGGCCGACCTCAACGGCGAGCGGTACCTGCTCACCCTGGGCGAGCACGATCCCGCCCCGGGCGAGCCGGGCCCGCCGGCCGCGCGGCGCTTCATCGAGGCCGTGCGCCGGGCGGCGGGGCGCGGCGACTGAGATGTCCGTGAGTTGCGCTCCCCCACCCCCTGCGTCACTCTGGTCTCACGTCACTCTGGGTTTACCGGCGATAACGCTGCGAACCAGCCCGCCGGCCACGACAGCGGGCGACAGTGTCACGAAGACGCCTTGCTGGATCCGAACTCCGTGTTCTTCCGGACCTCACGTCGGGGAGTCGCAGCCGTGATCAGCTACCCAAGCAGGCACTGCACGGTGGAGCTCCAAGCCCTGCCGTCGCGGATCGGCCAGGTCCGCAGAATCGTATCTGCGCAATTGCGCTACTGGCATCTGGACGCCCTGATCGACCGGGCCTCGCTCGGCGTGACGGAGTTGTTGTCCAACGTCCACCGGCACGCCCAGCCCGACAAGACATGCACCGTGGAGATAGAGCTGCTGCTCGACCGGCTCACCGTCTCCGTGCGCGACGGCGATCCGCGGATGCCCGTGGTCGACGACGCGGAGCCGCTCGCGACCTGTGGTCGCGGACTGGCGATGGTGGCCGCCATGAGCGAGAGCTGGGGCGTCCGCCCGGACGGTGAGTCGGGCAAGGTCGTGTGGTTCACCCTGCCGACGTCCGCTCCGGCGGTGGCGGCGCCGACGCGCCGGCGGCGCGCGGTCCTGGAGAAACCCACGCGCCGGTTCGCCGAGGTCGGGCCCGCCGACGTGCTCCGGCCCGAACATGCTCCCGCCCGGTCCGCCGTTGCCGGTTGACCGGGCGGTGACCACCGTCCCCGTGGGGGCGGGTCGCGTTCCGGGCGGACACCCGGGATGCGATCCCCGCCCACCCACGCCCCGCCGGCAGCGGCCGATCGTGGCGCGGGGGTCGCCCGTGGCGGCCCTCCCCGTCGGCGGCGCGCGGCGTCGCACGCCCGAGCGCCGGCCGTCCGCGGTCGCGCGCCGGCCGTCCGCGGTCGCGCACTGGCCGTCCGCGGTCGCGCGCCGGGGCGCGGGAAGTGGTGCCGCCGACGGGTGCGCGGGGTGGGTGCCGCGGTCAGGGCCTGCCCGCCGTGCGGCCGAACTCCTCGGTGAGCACGGACAGGCGGCGCCAGTACTCGTCCTCGTCGATCTCGCCGGAGGCGAAGCGGTGACCGAGCACCGCGATGGGCGAGAGCTCGTCCACGGGTGACCTGCGCGCCGGCCCGCCGAGGCGGCCACGCCCCGCGGCGCGGCGCAGCAGTGCGACGCCGCCGCCGATCACCAGCGCCCAGATGACCGGGAAGAACAGGATCCACGGGCCGGGCCCGCCGTCGCCGAAGTGCGCCAAAGTCTGCATGTCGTCCCTCTCCTCGGGTCCGCGTGCCGGAATCCGGGTCGCTTCGAGCGTCGCTCCCCAGGGGTCCTGCGGTCGTCGTGCGGGCGGCGGCAGTGCGCGTACCTCCCCGGGAGTACACGGGCCGGCCCTTCGCGCTCCGGCCGGCCTCGACTTCTGTAACTACTGGTATGTACAGTGCGGCCATGAGCACCTCGGAGCGGCTGATCGAGTCGACGCGCGAACTGCTGTGGGAGCGCGGCTACGTGGGCACCAGCCCCAAGGCGATCCTGGAGCGCTCCGGCGCCGGGCAGGGCAGCATGTACCACCACTTCAAGGGCAAGCCCGATCTCGCGCTCGCGGCGATCCGGCGGACCGCCGAGGAGATGCGCGCCACCGCCGCCGGCGTCCTGGACGGCCCGGGCACGCCGTACGAGCGCATCGAGGCCTACCTGCGGCGCGAGCGGGACGTCATGCGGGGCTGCCCGGTGGGCCGGCTCACCATGGACCCGGACGTGATGGCCAGCGCCGAACTGCGCGCCCCGGTCGACGAGACGCTCGACTGGCTCCGCCGGCGGATCGCCGCCCTCGTCGAAGAGGGGCGTGCGCAGGGGCAGTTCGCCCCCGCGCTGGACGGCGAAGAGATCGCCGCGGCGGTCGTCGCGACCGTGCAGGGCGGTTACGTCCTCGCCCGTGCCTCCGGCTCCCCCGCCGCGTTCGACGCGGGCGTACGGGGACTGCTCTGCCTGCTGGCGCCCCGGACCCCCTGAGGAGACCTCCGATGCACGCCCTGCAGTACGAGATCACCCTGCCCGCCGACTACGACATGAGCGTCATCCGCGACCGGGTGGCCCGCCGGGGTCACCTGCTCGACGACTGGGACGGGCTCGGCCTCAAGGCCTACCTCGTGCGCGAACGCGGCCTGCGCGGCTCGCCGGTCAACGCCTACGCGCCGTTCTACCTCTGGAACACCGTCGACGGCATGAACGCCTTCCTCTGGGGAGGCGCCTTCCAGGGCATCGCGGACGACTTCGGACGGCCGTGCGCGCGGCAGTGGACCGGCCTCGCCTACGAGGAAGGGGACGGCGGCCCGGCGCGGTTCGCAGTGCGCGGGCTCCACCCCCTGCCGGACGGCGGGCCGTTGGGGGACGCGGCCCGGGACGCGGCGGCCGGAGCGGGGCGGCTGGCGGCGCGGGACGGGGTCCTGCTCGCGGCGGCCGCCGTCGACACGAGCCGCTGGGAACTGGTGACGTTCTCCCTCTGGGACCGGGAGCCGGCCGGCGCCGAGGGAGACGTCTTCGAGGTGCTGCACCTGTCGGCCCCGGGCCGGGACCGGATACGGCGGGGACGCCGGTGGTGAGCGCGGTCCGCACGGTGCTGGGCGATGTCGCCCCCGGGGAGCTGGGGGTGTGCGACGCCCACGACCACCTGTTCTTCGGCAGTCCCCGGATGCCCGGCCAGGAACTGCGCAGCGTGGCGGCGGCCCGGGCCGAACTGGCCGCGTTCCGCGAGCAGGGCGGCGGGGCCGTGGTGCAGTGGACGCCGTACGGGCTCGGGCGGCGGGCCGCGGACCTGCCGCCGCTGTCCCGGGAGACCGGCGTGCACGTGGTGGCGGCGACGGGGCTGCACCAGGCCGCGCACTACGACGAGGACGCCCTGGCCCGGCTGCGGGGCCGGCTCGCCGACGTCTTCGTCGGCGAACTCACCGACGGCATCGGGACGTCGGGGGTGCGGGCGGGCCTGGTGAAGGTCGCCGGCGGTTTCCACGCCCTGGACGCGCACGCCCGCTGGACCCTGGCGGCGGCCGCCGAGGCGCATCACGCCACCGGCGCGCCGATCGCCGTGCACCTGGAGCTGGGGACCGCCGCCCTCGACGTTCTGGACGTGCTGTGCGGGGATCTGGGGGTGCCGCCGCACCGGGTGGTGCTCGGGCACCTGAACCGCTCCCCCGACCTGGTGACGCACCGGCTGGCCGCGCGGAGCGGCTGCTATCTGGCGTTCGACGGCCCGTCCCTCGCGCACCACGCCACGGACTGGCGGATGCCGGAGGCCGTACGGGCCCTGGCCGAGGCCGGGTTCGGCGACCGGCTGCTGCTGGGCGCGGACACCACCACGGCCGCCGCCCGCTCGGTGGGCGGCGGCCCCGGGATGCCGTACCTGCTGCGCCGGGTGCGGCCCCGCCTGGTCCACGCCGTGGGCGAGGAACCGGTGCGGCGGATCCTCACCGAGAACGCGGGCCGGGCGTTCGCGGCCGAGTGGCGGCGCTGACCTCAGGTGGAGGCCTGGTCGCTGTCCTTCATCGCACCCCAGCCGTGCCAGCGCTCGACCTCGACCCAGGCGCTGACCCGGGGACGGGCCCGTTCCGGGTAGGGGTCCCCGGTGTAGTGCCGGGCGAGCGTGTCGATGTCGGCCAGGCCCTCGTCGTCGTACATCTCGCTGACGCGGCCGATGAGGGTGACGTGGGTGTACCAGTCGTCGCCGGCGAGGACGGTGAGGGTCACGCGCGGGTCGCGGCGCAGGTGCTTCAGGCGGACGCGGCCCGCGTCGAGGTTGACCAGCACCCGGCCGTTCTTCCACAGGTACCAGGTGGCCGTGGAGACCGGCGCCCCGTCGGAGCGCACCGTGGCCATGACGCACGGGTTCGGGCGGCTGAGCAGGGCGTCGGCCTCGGGCGGCAGCGGCGGCTTGGACATGGGGGAACCTCCTGGGTGTTCAGGCGGACGGCGTGTCGTCGAAGCTGGCGAAGTAGGCGGCGACCATGTCCTCGTCGCCGTGGCCCCGGGCGGCGGCGCGCTCCATGCGGGCGGCGGCCGCCTCGGCGACGTCCAGGCGGACGCCGTGGTCCGCGCCGGCCCGGACGATCAGGCGGGCGTCCTTGGCGGCGGTGCTCACCGCGAACTGGGGCGGGGTGAGCCGGTCCTCCAGGACCAGGTCGGACTTGGCGCGCAGGTAGCCCATGTCGAGCGGGCCGCCCGAGACGATGTCGAAGAAGCCGCTCGGCTCGACGTCGAGGGCCTTCGCCAGGGCGAGCGCCTCCCCGGCGGCGGCCGTCACGGCGAGGACCCAGCTGTTGGCGACCAGCTTCAGCCGGGTGGCGGCGGCCGCGGCCCCGTCCTCGCCGGTCCACACGGTGCGCGCGCCGACCGCGTCGAAGACCGGCGTCACCGTGTCCCTGCCCGCGGCGGGCCCGGCGGCGAGCACGGTCAGCTTCCCGGCCTCGGCGGGCTGCCGCGTGCCCAGGACGGGGGCGTCGTAGAAGACCAGCTCGTGCTCGCGTGCGAAGGCGGCCAGGGCGGCGACGTCCTCGATGCCGGCGGTGGTCGACTGCACCCACGCGGTACCGGGACGCAGGCCGGGGGCCGCCTCGCGGACGGTGTCCAGGGCGGCGGGGCCGTCGTGGAGCATGGTCAGGACGACGTCGGCACCCCGGACCGCCTCGGCGGGCGTGCCGGCGATGTGGGCCCCCTCGGCGGCCAGCGGTTCGGCCTTGGCCCGGGTGCGGTTCCAGGCGCGGACGCTGTGCCCGGCGCGGGCGAGGTTGCGGGCCATCGCGGCGCCCATGATGCCGGTGCCCAGGACGCTCACGGTGAGCTTGTCGGTCATTGCGTCAACTTCCTCGGTGGTGCGGTGGGGGCGTGCTGTCCGCCCACCAGCCTGCCCGCTCGGCGGCTCGCCTTCCCGGAAGCGGCGGGGTCAAGCGTGATACCAGTGGGGTCAGGTTCGGGACCCGGGCTCCGAACTGCCGGCTGCGGGCTCTCGGTGACGCCGGGTCAGTGGCGGTCCGTCAGGGCTCCCAGCGGATCGTCCAGGACCGGCTGCCAGGCCAGCTCGGCCGCGCCGACCAGGCTGTTGTGGTCGAGGGTGCACGCCAGGATCGGGACGCCGCCGCTCTGGCCCCACAGGCTGCGGTCGGCGACGACGGCGCGGAGGCGGCCCGGATCGGCGTCCAGGAGCGTGCGGTGCAGGCCGCCGAGGATGATCCGGTCCGGGTTGAGGATGTTGACCAGGCCGGCCAGTCCGAGGCCGAGCCGGTCGATGAGGGCCTCGGTGGCGGTGCGCACGTCCGGGTCGTCGTAGTGGTGGCGGACCAGGTCGATGGACTGCTGCAGCAGGGACACCTCGGGGCCCGGTTCGCGTCCGGCCTCCGTGAGGAAGGCCAGCGGGTCGGTCTCCACGTCGAGGCAGCCGCGGCTGCCGCAGTGGCAGGGACGCCCCTCGGGGTGCACGGTGAGGTGGCCGACCTCCAGCGCGAGGCCCGAACTGCCCCGGTGCAGACGGCCGTCGAGGACGAGCGCGCCGCCGACGCCCCGGTGTCCGGTGGCCACGCACAGCAGGTCGCGGGAGCCGCGTCCGGCGCCGTGCCGGTGCTCGGCGAGCGCGGCGAGGTTGACGTCGTTCGCGGCGAAGGCGGGTCCGTCGATGCCGGCCGCGCGCACCTGCTCGGCGAAGATGTCCCGCACGGGCGCGCCCGCGGGCCAGGCCAGGTGCAGGGGGTTGAGGGCCAGGCCCTCGGGCTCGGCGACGGCGGACGGTACGGCGAGGCCCGCGCCGACGCACCGGCGTCCGGTCTCCCGCAGCAGTTCGGCGCCCGCCGTGACGACGGAGGCGAGCACCTTCGCCGGGTCGGCGTCGACGGTCTCGCAGCCGGGCGCGGTGGCGACGATCCGGCCGCCCAGTCCGACCAGCGCCGCCCGGAACCCGTCGGCGTGGACCTGCGCGGCGAGGGCGACGGGCCCGTCCTCGGCGACGGCCAGCCGGTGCGAGGGCCGGCCCTGCGAACCGGCCGCCGCGCCGGGCCGGGCGTCGACCCGGATCAGCCCGAGCGCCTCCAGTTCGGCGGCGACCGCGCCGGCCGTCGCCCGGGTCACGCCGAGTTCGGCGGTGAGCACGGCCCGGGTCGGGGCGCGTCCGGTGTGCACGAGTTCCAGCGCGGGTCCGAGGGCCGAGCGCCCCCGGTCCAGCCGTGTCCTCGAGGTGCTCCCATCCCCCGGCCGGGGGTCCGCCTTCCCGCTCATGAGGGCGAGTCTCCCATGATCCGCCGGAGCGGCGGCCTACAGGCCGCTGACCCGGAGCGTGATGTTGAGCCGTCCGGTCAGGCCCAGCTCGGGCGGTGCCGTGCCGGCGTGCACCCGGGGCACGCCGTGGTGGGCGAGCCGGGACGGGCCGCCGAAGACGAACAGGTCGCCGCTGCGCAGCTCGACGTCGGTCCAGGGCCGGGTGCGGGTCTCGGTGTTGCCGAAGCGGAAGACGCAGGTGTCGCCGAGGCTCAGCGACACCACCGGCGCGTCCGACTGCTCGTCGCTGTCGCGGTGCATGCCCATGCGGGCGTCGACGCCGTAGAAGTTGATCAACGCGATGTCGTAGGCGGGCTCCGGTCCACTCAGGGTGTCGCGGACCGCCCGGCGGCCCAGGTCGCCCAGCCAGTCCGGGAAGGGCTTGACCGGCGCGCCGTCCCCGTCGGTGACCGTGCGGGCGTAGCCGTAGGGGTACCAGTGCCAGCCGAGGCACACCTGGCGGGCGGTCATGGTGCCGCCGCCGGGGGTGCGGACCGTGCGCAGTCCGGCGGGCGGCCGGGCCCAGGCGCGGCAGGCGTCGAGCAGGGCGCGCTGCTCATCGGTGTCCAGCCAGTCCGGCAGGTGCACCGCGCCGGGCGCGACCTCGGCACGGGCTCGGGGGAACAGCTCGCCGTCCATGCCCTCCATCCTGCCCGACCGGGGCTGAGCTGCGGCTCGGCTAGCCTGGACGCACGATGAACGACCGTATGACGACGCCGTGGGGCGCGCTCGCGCTGACCCGTTTCCCCGAGGACCCGCGCGAGACGCTGCGCGCCTGGGACGCCTCCGACGAGTACCTGCTGCGGCATCTGGCCGGGGAGGAGGCCGAGCTGTCGGGCACGGTCGTGGTGGTCGGCGACCGCTGGGGCGCGCTGGTCACGGCGCTCGCGGCGCACCGGCCGGTGCAGATCACCGACTCGTACCTGACGCAGGAGGCGACGCGCGCGAACCTGGCGCGGGCCGGGGCCGAACCGGGCGCGGTACGGCTGCTCACCACGCAGGACGCGCCGCCGGAACGGATCGACGTGCTGCTGGTGCGGGTGCCCAAGAGCCTGGCGCTGCTGGAGGACCAGCTGCTGCGGCTGGCGCCCGCGGTGCACGCGGGGACGGTCGTCGTGGGCACGGGGATGGTGAAGGAGATCCACACCTCCACGCTCCGGCTGTTCGAGCGGATCCTCGGCCCGACCCGCACCTCCCTCGCCGAGAAGAAGGCCCGGCTGATCTTCTGCTCGCCGGAGCCGGCGCGCGAGCGGCCCGCCAGCCCGTGGCCGTACGTCTACACGCTGCCGGACGGCATCGGCGCCGCCTCGGGGCGCACGGTGGTCAACCACGCGGGCGTCTTCTGCGCGGACCGGCTCGACGTCGGCACCCGGTTCTTCCTGGGGCACCTCCCGCAGGGCGGGGGCGGCCGGGTGGTGGACCTGGGGTGCGGCAACGGGGTGGTGGGGACGGCGGTGGCGCTGGCCGACCCGGGCGCCGAGGTCCTGTTCGTGGACGAGTCGTTCCAGGCCGTGGCGTCGGCGGAGGCGACGTACCGGGCGAACGGCGTGCCGGGGCATGCCGAGTTCCGGGTCGGCGACGGGCTGGCGGGGGTGCCGTCCGGCAGTGTCGACCTGGTCCTCAACAACCCGCCGTTCCACTCCCACCAGGCGACGACCGACGCCACGGCCTGGCGGATGTTCAGCGGGGCGCGGCGCGCGCTGCGGCCCGGCGGGGAGCTGTGGGTGATCGGCAACCGGCACCTGGGCTACCACGTGAAGCTGCGGAAGCTGTTCGGCAACAGCCGGGTCGTGGCGAGTGACCCGAAGTTCGTGGTGCTGAAGGCCGTCAAGCGGTAGGCGCGGCGAGGGTGCGCAGGGTCCGTGCCACGGTCCGGGTCATGGCGTCCCGGGCGACCGCCAGGTAGCCGCGCGGGTCGACGGCCTCCGGGCGTTCGGCGAGGAAGTCGCGGACCGCGCCGGTCAGCGCGATGTTGAGGGCCGTGCCGATGTTGACCTTGGTGATGCCGCCCGCGATCGCGGCCGTGAGTTCACCGTCCGGGACGCCGGAGGAGCCGTGCAGGACCAGCGGGACGTCCAGGGCGGCCGACAGGCGCTTGAGGAGGGCGTGGTCGAGGGCCGCCGTGCGGGTGGTCATGGCGTGGGCGCTGCCGACCGCGACGGCCAGGGCGTCCACGCCCGAGTCGGCGACGAAGGCCCGGGCCTCCTCGGGGTCGGTGCGGGCACCCGGGGCGTGGGCGTCCAGCGGGGGTCTGCCGTTCTTGCCGCCGATCTGGCCCAACTCGGCCTCGATCCACAGGCCGTGGGCGTGCGCCCAGTCGACCGCGGCCCGGGTCGCGGCGAGGTTCGCCTCGTAGGGCAGGCGGGCCGCGTCGTACATGACGGAGCTGAAGCCGGCGTCCACCGCCTGGTACAGCAGGGCGTCGCTCTGCACGTGGTCGAGGTGCAGGGCGACGGGTACGGCGGCGTGTTCGGCGGCCGTGCCGGCGGCCCGGGCGAGCGGCAGCAGCCGGCCGCCGCGGAACCTGACCGCGTTCTCGCTGATCTGCAGGACGACGGGGGTGTGCGCGGACTCGGCACCCGCGATGACCGCCTCGACGTGTTCCAGCGTGATGACGTTGAAGGAGGCGACGGCGGCGCGGGCCGCGGCGGCGCGGGTGACGAGCTCGCCGGTGGTGGTGAGGGGCACGGGGTCTCCAGGGTCAGGGCGCGAGGATCACCGAGCGCGTGAGGTGGCGCGGGCGGTCGGGGTCCAGACCGCGGGACGCGGCGACGGCGACCGCGAGCCGCTGGGCGCGGACGAGTTCGGCGAGCGGGTCGAGTCCTGCGGCGATCCACGTCGCGCCGGTGCCGCGCACCTGTGCGGCGAGTCCGTCCGGTGCGTCCCCGAACATCCAGGTCGCCGTGCCCGTGGTGCTGACGCTGATCGGGCCGTGCCGGTACTCCATCGCCGGATAGGCCTCCGCCCAGGCCAGGGCGGCCTCGCGCATCTTCAGGCCGGCCTCGTTCGCCAGGCCGACGGTCCAGCCGCGTCCCAGGAACGTGAACTGCCCGCAGTCGACGAGCCCTTCGGGCAGGGGCTGCGCCAGGGCGGTCCGCGCGTCGGCGACGGCGGTGCCGGGGTGGAGGCCGAAGTGGGCGCGCAGGAGGGTGAGGGCGGTGGTGGCGAACCGGGTCTGGACGACGGATCGTTCGTCCGCGTAGGCGAGGACGGCGAGTGCGTCGGCGGCCGCCCGCACGGGGGTGTCCGGGTCGGCGGTGACGGCGGTCGTGCGGGTGCGGCCCCGCAGCCGGTCGAGCAGGTCGAGGACTTCGGTCGTGGTGCCGGAGCGGGTGAGGGCGACGACCCGGTCGTAGGCACGGCCGTGCGGGAACTCCGAGGCGGCGAACGCGTCGGTCTCGCCCTGGCCCGCGCCCTCGCGCAGGGCGGCGGCCGCCTGCGCCATGAAGTACGAGGTGCCGCAGCCGACGATCGCCACGCGCTCGCCCGGTTCCGGCAGCGCCCCCGCGTGGTCCGCCGCCTCGGAGGCGGCCCGGGCCCAGCACTCGGGCTGGCTGGTCAGCTCGTCCTCGACATGCGTCATACCGCGCCTCCACGGTGATCTCGAGCCGGTGGTATCGGTGTGGCCGGTCGTCCAGCTGATCCTGCGGTTGATCCTGTAGCTGATCGTTGTTGCAAGATATAGCGAGATTTCGAGCATCATCAAGCATGCGGCGGCATCGGTTGCGTTAAGGTCGCCCGAAGATCGAGACGTGGAGGTGCGGATGTCGCGCGACGCCCGCTGGAAGGCGCTGCTGGAACTGCTCGTGGAGCGCGGCCGGCTGGACGTCGAGGAGGCGGCCGGGGAGCTCGGGGTGTCGGCGGCGACGATCCGCCGCGACTTCGACCGGCTGGCCGAGCAGCAGATGCTGGTGCGCACCCGGGGCGGTGCGGTCGTGCACGGCGTGTCGTACGAGTTGCCGCTGCGCTACAAGACGGCCCGGCACGTCTCCGAGAAGCAGCGCATCGCCCGGGCCGTCGCGGACCTGGTCGCGCCCGGGGAGGCGGTCGGGCTGACCGGGGGCACGACCACCACGGAGGTGGCGCGGGCCCTGGCCGTGCGCGGGGACCTGGCGTCCGGCTCGCCGGCGCTGACCGTGGTGACGAACGCGCTGAACATCGCCAACGAGCTGGCCGTGCGCCCGCAGTTCAAGATCGTGCTGACCGGCGGGGTCGCGCGCGCCCAGTCCTACGAGCTGGTCGGGCCGCTCGCGGACGGGGTGCTCGGGCAGATCACCGTCGATGTGGCGGTGCTCGGCGTCGTCGCCCTCGACGTCACGCACGGCGCCGCGGCGCACGACGAGGCGGAGGCGGCGATCAACCGGCTGCTGTGCGAGCGGGCGGAGCGGGTGGTGGTGGCGGCCGACTCCAGCAAGCTGGGGCAGCGGGCCTTTGCCCGCATCTGCGCGGTGGAGGCGGTGGACACGCTGGTCACGGACACGGATGCCGCCCCGGAGACGGTGCGGGCCTTCGAGGAGGCCGGGGTGCGGGTGCTCACGGTGTGACCGGGGGCCCGTGGGCCGTTCGTCGGTGCTCGCGGTGTGACCGCCGCGGCCCCGGAAGGACGCCCGCAGGCCCTCACGGCGTGAGCGGGCCCCGGCGGGCCGCCCGCGGGTCCCTCGCGGCGCGACCACGGACCCAGCGGGCCATCCGCAGGTACGCACGGGGTGACCGCAGGTCCCGATGGGCCGCCCGCGGGCCGCCCGCGGGTCCCTCGCTGCGCCACCACGGACCCAGCGGGCCATCCGCAGGTACGCACGGGGTGACCGCGGGTCCCGATGGGCCGCCCGCGGGTCCCCACGCAGTGAGCGGGCCCGGCAGGTCGCCCGCCCGCCCCGCCCCCGGGGAGTGACCGGCCCCCCGGGCCCGCGGTGCGACGGCGGGGTCCGGGCGGGCGGCCTAGGCTGGGGAAGAGGTGCGTGCCGGGGCAGGGAGGCTGTCATGGGCGGAGCGGCGGAGGACCGGGGCGGGCCGGGCGCGCGGCGGTACGTGCCGATCGCGGAGCACGGCCTGATCGGCGATCTGCGCAGTGTCGCCCTCGTGGGGACCGACGGCACGATCGACTGGTACTGCTGCCCCTCCTTCGACGCACCGAGCGTCTTCGCCGCGATCCTGGACGCCGAGCGCGGTGGCTGTTTCGAGCTGGCGGCGGCCGTGCCGGCCCGGACCAAGCAGTTCTACTTCCCCGACACGAACGTGCTGATCACCCGGTTCTTCACCGAGGACGGCGTCGGCGAGGTACAGGACTTCATGCCGGTCGGCGGTGAGTCGGCCGAGACCGAGCGGCACCGGCTGATCCGGCGGGTGGTGTGCGTGCGCGGCTCGATCCCGTTCCGTACGCGCGTGGCGCCGCGGTTCGGCTACGGCACCCGGCCGCACACTCTGACGCTGAACGGCGAGGTGGCGGTCTTCGAGGCCCGGGACCTCTCGCTCGCGCTGACCGCGACCGTGCCGCTGGAGGCCGAAGGGCCGGACGTGCGCGGGGACTTCAAGCTCTCCGAGGGCGAGTCGGCGGTGTTCGCGCTGGACAAGGTCGGCGGCGCGGTGACGCCGCGCCGGTGTGCGCACACGGAGGCCGAGGAGCAGTTCGCGGCGACCGTGGCGTACTGGCGGCGCTGGCTGTCGGCGTCCCGGTACAAGGGCCGCTGGCGGGAGATGGTGCACCGCTCGGCGCTGACGCTGAAGCTGCTGACGTACGCGCCGACCGGGGCGATCGTGGCCGCGCCCACGACGAGCCTGCCGGAGCGGCTCGGCGGCGAGCGCAACTGGGACTACCGCTACGTCTGGGTGCGGGACGCGGCCTTCTGCGTCTACGCCCTGCTCCGGCTGGGCTTCACCGGCGAGGCCGAGGCGTTCATGCGGTTCGTGACGCGGCACATCAGCCCCGGGGACGGCACGCACTCCGGTCCGCTGCAGATCATGTACGGCATCGACGGGCGCACCGACCTGCCCGAGCGCGAGCTCGACCACCTGGAGGGCCACCACGGCTCGGCGCCGGTCCGGGTCGGCAACGCCGCGGCCGACCAGTTGCAGCTCGACATCTACGGCGCGCTGATCGACTCGATCTACCTCTACGACAAGTGGGCCCAGCCCATCTCCAGCGGCCAGTGGGACGACGTGTGCGCCCTGGTGGACTGGGTGTGCGCGCACTGGGACCAGCCCGACGAGGGCATCTGGGAGACCCGGGGCGGCCGCAAGAGCTTCCTGTACTCGCGGCTGATGTGCTGGGTGGCGATCGAGCGGGCCATCCGGATGGCGAACCGGCGCGGGCTGCCCGCCGACCTGCTCCGCTGGCGGGAGTGCCGCGACACCATCTACCGGCGGATCATGAGCCGGGGCTGGTCCGGCACCCGCCGGGCCTTCGTGCAGCACGAGGACGGCGAGGTGCTGGACGCGGCCGTGCTGATGATGCCGCTGACGAAGTTCATCGCCCCGACCGACCCGAAGTGGCTGTCGACGCTGGACGTCCTGACCGAGGAGCTGGTGTCCGACTCGCTGGTCTACCGCTACGACCCGCAGTCCAGCCCGGACGGGCTGCGCGGCGACGAGGGCACGTTCTCCATCTGCTCCTTCTGGTACGTCGAGGCCATGGTGCACGCCGGCCGGATCGACGAGGCCCGCCTCGCCTTCGAGAAGATGCTCACGTACGCCAACCATCTCGGCCTGTACGCCGAGGAGATCAGCCACACCGGGGAGCAGCAGGGCAACTTCCCGCAGGCGTTCACCCACCTCGCGCTGATCAGCGCGGCTTTCAACCTGGACCGGGTCCTCGGCTGAGTTCAGTGCCCGTGGCCGTCGCCGGTGTGCCCCTCGGGGGTGGCGGTACCGGCCGCCGCCGAACCGGCCCGGACGGTGAAGGCGGCCGTGTGGACCGTGCCCTCGTGCCGGAAGTCGAGGAACAGGCGGTAGGAGCCGGCGCTGGGCGCCGTGGCCGTGAAGGAGATCTCCGGGCCGGGCCTGGTGGTGCCGTCGCCGGGTTCGCCGTTGGGGTGGACGTGCAGGTAGGCGAGGTCGCCGGAGCGCAGGGCGACCAGGTGGCCGTAGGCACCGAGGTAGGGCTGGAGGTCGGTGACGGGCTTGCCGTCGCGGGAGACCTTCAGCTTCAGTTCGCCGGCCTTGCCGGGGTGCAGGGCACCGGCCAGTTCGACCTCGTAACCGTTGGTCTCGGCCTTGGTGCCCGGGGCGGGCAGGTCCTTGGGCCGGTAGGGGCCGGAGGCGGCGAGGTCCGCGCCGAGGGTGAGGTTCCTCGCTCCCTGCCGCGCCGGGGTGAAGTCGGCGAAGACGCGGTAGCCGCCGGCGCGGGGCAGGTCGACGGGGATGCTCCAGGT
This sequence comes from Streptomyces sp. DT190, assembly GCF_049846985.1. Taxonomy (NCBI): domain Bacteria; kingdom Bacillati; phylum Actinomycetota; class Actinomycetes; order Kitasatosporales; family Streptomycetaceae; genus Streptomyces; species Streptomyces sp. DT190. Next base: position 86,302 of record NZ_JBNCNM010000025.1, read on the forward strand.
GCCGTCGGCGGCGCGGGTGGGGTGCAGGTGGCGGTAGGTGAGCAGGTCGCGTGAGGCCACGACGAGGTGGAGTTCCTTGTCGTGCTCGCGCTGGTAGGCGGTGACGGCGCGGCCCTCGGCGTCCCGGACGGTGAAGCGCAGGTCGGTGCGCTGCCCCGCGGTGACGCGCGGCGTGGCGAGGTCGAGGGTGTAGCCGCCCTCGGAGATCTGCAGCCCGCCCGCCGGGGGTGTGTCGTGGCCCGCGTGCTGCTCGGCCCGGGCCGGCCGGGGCCCGGGCCGGGTGTGCTCGCTCCCGTGCTTCGGCGGCTCGTCGGCGACGACGGGGCCGATGCCCTGGCCGACGCCGTAGGCCGTGCCGAACGTGGCGGCCAGGGCGGCGGCGAAGGTGGTGATCTTCAGTCCGGTGTTCATGGCGTTCGGCTCCTTCAGATACCGGGCCTCCCGCTCCGATGCGGGGCCTTCTTGCACTTCACCATACCCCCGGGGGGTACCAAGTCAAGTCGCTTCGCCGCTTGCATCGTATACCCCATGGGGGTATACAGGAACCCAGCGGGGCATACCCCCCCGTATTTCGGGATCAATCAGAGGAGGCACGATGCCCGCCACCACCTACGCCGTCGCCGGAATGTCCTGCGGTCACTGCAAGGCCACGCTCACCGGGGCCATCGGCGCGCTGGACGGCGTCAGCGGCGTCGAGGTCGATCTCGGCACCGGGCACGTCACCGTCACCGGCGCCGGCGAGCCCGACGACGCCGCGATCGCCGAGGCGGTCGACGAGGCCGGCTACGAGCTCACCGGAAGGGTCTGAGCGATGACCACCGGCACGACCGGGACCGCCGCCGAGGTGGAACTCGCCATCGGCGGCATGACCTGCGCCTCCTGCGCGGCGCGCGTCGAGAAGAAGCTCAACCGCATGGAAGGGGTCACCGCCACCGTCAATTACGCGACCGAGAAGGCGAAGGTCAGCTACTCCGGTGACGTGTCGGTCGGCGATCTGATCGCCACGGTCGAGGCGACCGGTTACACGGCCGAGGAGCCCGCGCCCGCCGAGACGCCCGGCGAACCGGCCGCGGCACCCGACGACCTCCGGCCGCTGCGCGAGCGGCTGGTCACGGCCGTGGTCCTGGCGGTGCCCGTGGTGGCCATGGCCATGATCCCGGCCCTGCAGTTCTCGTACTGGCAGTGGCTGTCGCTCACGCTGGCCGCCCCGGTCGTGACGTACGCGGCGTGGCCCTTCCACAAGGCGGCCTTCGTCAACGCCCGGCACGGCGCGGCCACCATGGACACGCTGATCTCGGTGGGCACCTCGGCCGCGTTCCTGTGGTCGCTGTGGGCGCTGTTCCTCGGCACCGCGGGCACACCGGGGATGACGCACCCCTTCGAGCTGACCATCGAGCGCACCGACGGCGCGGGGAACATCTACCTGGAGGCCGCGGCGGGCGTGACCGCCTTCATCCTGGCGGGGCGGTACTTCGAGGCCCGGGCCAAGCGCAGGGCGGGAGCGGCGCTGCGGGCGCTGCTGGAGCTCGGCGCGAAGGACGTCACCGTGTTGGGCGACGACGGCCGCGAACGGACCGTGCCGGTCGGTGAGTTGCGGGCCGGGGACCGGTTCCTGGTCCGGCCCGGGGAGAAGATCGCCACCGACGGGACGGTGGTCGAGGGGTCCTCGGCCGTGGACGCCTCGATGCTCACCGGCGAGTCCGTGCCGGTGGAGGTGGGCGCCGGGGACCCGGTGACCGGTGCCACGATCAATGTCGGCGGGCGGCTCGTCGTACGCGCCACGCGCGTCGGGGCCGACACCCAACTGGCCCGGATGGCCCGGCTGGTGGAGGACGCGCAGAACGGCAAGGCCGCCGCGCAGCGTCTGGCGGACCGCATCTCGGCCGTGTTCGTGCCGGTCGTGATCGCCCTCGCGCTGGGCACCCTGGGTTTCTGGCTCGGCAACGGCGCCGGGCTCACGGCCGCCTTCACGGCCGCGGTCGCCGTCCTCGTCATCGCCTGCCCGTGCGCCCTGGGCCTCGCGACACCGACCGCGCTGATGGTCGGCACCGGGCGGGGCGCCCAGCTCGGCATCCTCATCAAAGGGCCGGAGGTGCTGGAGTCCACCCGCCGCGTCGACACCGTCGTCCTCGACAAGACCGGCACCGTCACCACCGGCCGGATGACGCTGCTGGCCGTGCACACCGCCGACGGCACGGACGAGGCCGGCGTGCTGCGGCTGGCGGGGGCGCTGGAGCACGCGTCCGAGCACCCGATCGCCCGGGCCGTCGCCGACGGGGCACTGCAGAGGCTGGGCACGCTGCCGGTGCCCGAGGACTTCGCCAACGTCCCCGGACTGGGCGTCCAGGGCGTCGTCGAGGGCCACGCGGTGCTCGTCGGGCGGGAACGGCTGCTGGCCGACTGGGCGATGGAGCTGCCCGAGGGGCTGGCCCGGGCCCGCGCGGCGGCCGAGGAGGCCGGGCGCACCGCGATCGTGGTCGCCTGGGACGGCGAGCCGCGGGCGGTGCTGGAGGTCGCCGACGCGGTGAAGGACACGAGCGCGGAGGCGGTCCGGCGGCTGCGGGCGCTGGGGCTCACGCCCCTGCTGCTGACCGGTGACAACAGGGCCGTGGCCGAGTCCGTCGCCCGTGAGGTGGGCATCGAGGAGGTCGTCGCCGAGGTGCTCCCGCAGGACAAGGTCGACGTCGTCAGGAAGCTGCAAGCGCAGGGCCGTTCGGTCGCCATGGTCGGCGACGGGGTCAACGACGCGGCGGCGCTGGCCCAGGCCGATCTCGGTCTGGCGATGGGCACCGGCTCGGACGCCGCGATCGAGGCCGGGGACCTGACCCTGGTCCGGGGCGACCTGCGGGCCGCCGCGGACGCCATCCGGCTCGCCCGCCGCACCCTCGGCACCATCCGCTCGAACCTGTTCTGGGCCTTCGCCTACAACGTGGCGGCCCTGCCGCTGGCCGCCGCCGGTCTGCTCACCCCGATGATCGCCGGGGCGGCGATGGCCTTCTCCTCGGTCTTCGTGGTCGGCAACTCCCTGCGGCTGCGCACGTTCCGGGCCGCCGGCTGAGATCGCGGCCGGTCAGGGGCGGCGCCAGAGCAGGGTGTACCGCCAGAACAGGCGGCGGCGCAGGCGCGCGCCGGGCAGGACGGCGCGCGCCGCGCGGGCGATCTCGGGGAACGTCGCCCGCGCCGGCCGGGTGGGAGCGGACAGCGATACGGGGCGCGGAGCCCGGCGGCCCCGGTTCACGACCAGCGCCATGACGACGTTGAGCGGCACCGACACGAGGCCCAGCAGGTGGTCGACGGGCGTCCGCGGCCGGTGCAGACCGACGACCAGCAGGGTGCCGCCGGGGGCCAGCCGGTCACGGAAGGCCTCCAGGGCCTCGGTGAGCGGCAGATGGTGCAGCACGGCGACACAGGTGATGGCGTCATGGGGCCCGTCGGGAAGCCCGGCCGGGGCGTCGGCCACCGTGTAGTCACCGGGGCCGCCGCGGGGGTCAGCTCCCGGGCCCGGGCCGTGATCACCGGATCTGCGTCGATCCCGTGCACGCGCCCGGCCCGGCCGGCCAGCAGCCGGGCGAGGTCTCCGCTGCCGCATCCCACGTCCAGGGCGCTGCCCACCCGGGTGGGGAGGTTGCGCAGGATCCAGGGGTGGAAGCGGGCGTTGTGGTCCCACGGGCGCGCCGCGTGGAAACGGCCGAGCGCGCGCAGGACCCGGTGGGGCTCGACGGTCATGCCCCCAGTGCAGCAGATCCGTCCACGCGCCCGCCGCACCGGTCGAGCAGGGAGCGGTGGATCTCGCCCGCGCGGATGGCCGTGGTCGACAGCAGCGTCGAGGTCAGGCCGTGGGTGTGTTCCGTGCCGCCCTGGAGGTAGATGCCGGCTGTGACATCCGGGGCGGTCTCGGCACGGTGGTCGCGGCGGACGCGGATCGCGTCCTCGTCGTCGCGCAGGCAGACCTTGGCCGCCTCGCCGAGCAGCGTGGTGAGGTCCCTCGGGCGGTAACCGGTCGCGTGCACGAGCACGTCGGCCTCCAGCACCCGCTGCTCGCCGGTCGGCAGGAACTCCACCACGACGTCCAGGGATCCGTCGCCCCGGGTGCGCACGTCGCGGATCCGGGAGACGTTGAGGAAGCGCAGGCGCTCCCGGCCGGCGACCTTCTCCTGGTAGGAGGTCGCGTACAGGGCCTCGATCAGGTCCATGTCGACGACGGAGTAGTTGGTGGAGCGGTGGTAGTCGAAGAGGGACTGTTTCACCTCGGAGGGTGCGCCGAAGTACACGTCCACCGCGTCCGGGTCGAAGATGCGGTTGGCGAACGGGCTGTCGTCGGCCGGGGTGTAGCCGTACTTGGCGAATACCGCGCAGACCTCGGCCCCGGGGAAGGAGCGGTGCAGGTAGTCGACCGTCTCGGCGGCGCTCTGCCCCGCGCCCAGGACGACGGCGCGGCGCACCGGCGTGCGCCGGTCGAGCAGTTCGGCGACCCGGGGCAGTAACTGGCTGTTGTGCCAGACCCGTTCGGACAGCTCGACCCCGGGCGGCACGTGCGGCTCCAGGCCGACGGCGACGCTGAGGTTCGCGGCGCGGTAGGTCGCCCCGGCGCCGCCGCAGACCACGTCGAAGCCGGTCACGGCGCCCGACGCGTCACGCACCGGGTCGACGGCGGTCACCTCGCGGTCGTAGGCGACCAGGTGCGGCACGCGTGCGGCGGCCCACTCGAAGTACTCGTGGAACTCCACCCGCAGCGGGAAGAGCGTCTTCTGGTTCAGGAAGTCGACGAGCCGGCCGCGTTCGCGCAGGAAGCACAGGAAGCTGTAGTCGCTGGCCGGATCGCGCAGGGTGACGAGGTCCTTGAGGAAGGACACCTGCATGGTGGCGTCGTCGATGAGCATGCCCCGGTGCCAGCCGAAACGCGGCTGGCGTTCCAGGAAGAGGGCGTTGAGCCGCCGCTCCGGCGGGACCCCCGCGTTGTGTTCCTCGATCGCTATGGCCAGGGCGAGATTCGACGGTCCGAAGCCGATTCCGAGGACGTCATAGGTGGTGTCCGTGGTGTCCGATCCCGTGAGCGGTGAGTTCACGTGGGCATCGCCTCCCTCAGGCAGCCACATGTTAGATAAGGTTAGCCTTACCTTGCAATGGAGCCGCCGGAGAGGGAGAACCGCATGCGCGTCGCCATGTTCGGCTATCAGACCTGGGGTCACCGCACGCTCCAGGCCCTGCTGGACTCCGACCACGAGGTCACCCTCGTCGTCACCCACCCCAAGAGCGACCACGCCTACGAGAAGATCTGGGACGACTCCGTCGCCGAACTCGCCGCGAAGCACGACGTCCCCGTCCTCCTGCGCAACCGCCCTGACGACCCCGAACTCCTCGACGCGCTGCGCGCGGCCGGCCCGGACCTCATCGTCGCCAACAACTGGCGCACCTGGCTGCCCCCGGAGGTCTTCGACCTCCCGCCGCACGGCACCCTCAACATCCACGACTCGCTGCTGCCGTCGTACGCCGGCTTCTCGCCGATCATCTGGGCGCTCCTCAACGGCGAGGAGCGCGTCGGCGTCACCGCGCACCGCATGAACGGCGAACTGGACGCCGGGGACATCCTGGTGCAGCGCGCGGTGCCCGTCGGGCCGTCCGACACCGCCACCGACCTGTTCCACCGCACCGTGGACCTCATCGCCCCGATCGTGCGCGAGTCGCTCGACCTCATCGCCACGGGCCGGGACGCCGGGCAGTGGGTGCCCCAGGACCGCAGCCGGGCGAGCTTCTTCCACAAGCGCTCCGACGTGGACAGCCGCATCGACTGGACCTGGCCGGCCGAGCGGCTGGAACGGCTGGTGCGCGCCCAGTCGGACCCCTACCCGAACGCGTACACCTTCCACCGCGGGCAGCGGCTGCGCATCACCTCGGCCGCCGTGTCAGAGGGGCGCTACGGAGGCACGCCCGGGCGGATCTTCATCCGCGAGGGCGACGGCGTGGTGATCGTGGCCGGACCCGAGGCGCACACCGGCCGCTGCCCGGGGCTCGTCGTCAGGCGGCTGCGCACGGAGGACGGCACGGAGTACGCAGCGACCGACTACTTCCGCACGATGGGCGGCTATCTGACGGCGCGTGGGTAACCGACGCTCCGTCACATCCCAACGGCCGGGCGGAGATTGCCCGGAAGCCGTTGCTGAGGTAAGCCTTACCTTGCTTTACTGACGGCCGCACGACTCCTGCCTGTACCCGGCGACAAGGGACGCACATGCCGAGAAAGTTCCTCACCACCCTTCTCACCGTCACCCTGGCCGCCGGGTTGGCAGCCTGCGGGTCCGTCAAGGACGACTCCGCCCCCTCCTCCGGTGACGCCGAGGCGGACTCCTCGTCCGCCTTCCCCGTCACCATCAAGCACAGGTTCGGCAGTACGAAGATCGCCGAGGAACCCCGGCGGATCGTGGTGATCGGCGACGGCGGCACCGACGACGTCGACGCGCTCTACGCCCTCGGGGTCACACCGATCGCCGTCTCCAAGGACGCCTTCGCCGCCGACGGGGTCCACCCCTGGCTGAAGGACCGGGTCGACACCAAGAAGACCAAGCTCCTGAACACCATGAACGGGGTGGACTTCGAGGAGGTGGCGGCGCTCCGGCCCGACCTGATCCTCGCCACCTCCGACTTCACCCTGGAGAAGAACTACAAGAAGCTCTCCGCGGTGGCCCCGACCATCGGCTACGAGACCGCGTGGGGCAAGCAGACCTGGCAGGAACACGTCCAGGTCGTGGCGAAGGCCGTCGGCAGGCAGGAGCAGGCCGCCAAGGCCATCGAGGACACCGAGGACAGCATCGCCGCCGTGAAGGCGAAGCACCCCGGGCTGGAGGGCAGGACCTACAGCCTGTCCATCGGCAACACCCCGGCCAAGATCTACACCATCGCCTCGGAGGACGACTTCGCGGCGAAGCTGATGAGCGAGGTCGGGCTGAGCCTCACCCCGTCGGTGAAGAACATCAAGACCGTCAGCGGCAGCCCCACCGGCGAGCTGTCCTTCGAGCAGCTCGACAAGCTCGACGCCGACCTGGTCGTCATCGCCTTCACCACACCGGAGCTGAAGAAGGCCTTCGAGTCCAGCGCCCTGGTGAAGAACATGACCGCGGTCAAGAAGAACCGCTACGTCGTGACCGACGTGGCGACCATCAGCCAGCTCCGCAGCCCGTCCGTGCTGGGCATCCCGTGGGCGCTGGACAACCTGGAGCCCGGGTTCGCCAAGCTGGACGAGTAGTCCGGGCAGGTCTCCGAAGCGGCGGCGGAGCGGCGGGACACGTCAGGTGCCCCGCCGCTCCGCCGTCCGTCAGATGTCGCGCAGGGCCGAGTCGACCTCCTCCGCCGACATGTCCTCGATCTCCAGGTGCAGCGCGGCGACCTGTTCGAGCCGCCCCGGGGTCTGCTCCTCGGCGGCCAGCCGCTTGGCCATACCGCCCGGGGTGAGGGTCGCGAACAGGGACCGCACCGTCACCTCCGAGGTGTCCAGGGCCTCCCGCAGCCGGCTCACGATGACGGTGGCGAGCACCGAGTCACCGCCGAGCGCGAAGAACCCCTCGTCCACGCCGACCCGTTCGGCTCCCAGGACCTCGGCCCAGACGCGCGAGACGACCGTCTCCAGCGCGCTGCCGGGCTCCCGGTGCCGCTCCTCCCCCGCCCCCGGCACCTCCCACAGCGCCCGGACGGCACGGCGGTCGAGTTTGCCGTTGGCGGTGAGCGGCAGCTCCGCGGCGACGGCGACCCGGGCCGGGACCATGTGCGGCGGCAGCACCGTACGCGCCCACTGCCGCAGTTCCTCCTCGGTCGTGCCGGGAGCGGCGGCCACCGCGGCCGCCAGCTGGAGGCCGGGGCCGCTCGTCAGGCCGGCGACGGCACGCCGCACCGCCGGATGCCCGGCCAGTGCCGCCTCCACCTCGCCGAGTTCGACGCGGAAGCCGCGCAGCTTCACCTGGTGGTCGCGCCGGCCGAGGAACTCCAGGGTGCCGTCGGGCCAGTAGCGGGCGAGGTCCCCGGTGCGGTACCAGCGCACACCGTCGGCCTCGGTGAACTTCTCGGCCGTGCGCCGCGGATCACCCCGGTAGCCGAGCGCCACACCGTCCCCACCGATCCACAGCTCCCCCGGCACCCAGTCGGGGCAGTCCCGGCCGCGCGGGTCCACGACCCGGCAGCGGACGTTGCGCAGCGGGGTGCCGTAGGGCACGGCCCGCCAGTGCGCGGGCACATGTGCCTCGACGACCTCGCAGACGGTGGAGTGGATGGCGGTCTCGGTGGTGCCGCCGAGGCCGGTGAAGCGGCAGCCGGGTGCTCGCTCGGCGAGCCGCCCGGGCAGGTCGGTGCCCACCCAGTCCCCGCCGAGCAGCACCGCGCGCAGGCCCGCCAGTTCGCCGGGACCGGTGGCGAGCAGCAGCATGTCCAGCAAGGGCGGAACGCAGTTGAGGACCGTCACCCCGTGCCGGCGCACCAGCTCGGCCCACGGCCGGGCCTCGCGCCGGTCGGCCTCGTCGATCAGCACCACCGCGCCGCCCGCGCTCAGCAGCCCGAACACGTCGTAGACGGAGAGGTCGAAGTCGAGCGCGGACAGGGCCAGGCAGCGGTCCGAGGGGCCCACGGCGAAACGCGCGTCGAGGTCGTCGACGGTGTTCATGGCCGCCCGGTGCGGCACCTCGACGCCCTTGGGTTCGCCGGTGGAGCCGGAGGTGAACAGCACGTAGGCGACCTGTTCCTCGTCCACCGGGACGGGTGCGGGCAGCGGGTCGTGGCGGAGCGCGTCCCGCACGGGCAGGTGGCCGCCGTCCGCCGGGCCGCCCGCGGTCCCGGCGGCGGTGTCGGCCCGGGACCCGTCGGCGGGGTCGCCCGCGGGCCCGTCGGTGAGCGTGAGGCGGAAACCCGCGGTGGCGCGGATGCGGTCGCGGCGGGCGGGCGGCTGCTCGACCCCGACCGGTACGTACGCGGCCCCGGCGGCCAGGACGCCGAGGACGGCGGTGATCTGGTCGGGCCCCTTGGGCAGGCTCACCGCGACGGTGTCGCCCGGCCGTACCCCCCGGTCCGCGAGGGCGGCGGCGCAGCGCAGCGCCCGGTCGGCCAGCTCCCCGTACGACAGGGCGCCTTCCGTCCCCCACAGCAGGGCGGGGGCCCCCGGCCGCTCGGCCGCGTGGGCGAAGAAGCCCTCGTGCAGCAGGCGGTGGCTGCGGGGGGCGTCGGTGGCGTTCACCGCCCTGCGGACGGCCGACTGTTCCTCGGTCAGCAGCGCGGGCACCGGCCGGTCCCACACCCCGTCCTCGGTGCCCAGCCGGGTGACGAGGCCGTGGAACGCGGCGAACATCGCGTCGACCAGTCCGGCGGGGAAGGCGTCCTCGCGGACGTCCCAGTTGACGAGCAGTCCGCCGTCGACCTCGGTGACCTGGGCGTCCAGCAGCACCTGCGGGCCCTGCGAGATGATCCACACCGGCTGCCCGAAGGAGTCGCGCACCTCCGCGTCGAACAGCTCCCCGAGGTTGAGGGCGCTGGTGAACACCACGGGCGCCAGCACCTGTTCGCCCCGCTGCCGGGTCAGGTCGCGCAGCACCTCCACGCCCGAGTAGTCGGCGTGGGCCGCGTCGGTGTGCATCCGGTCCTGGAGCCGGCGGGCGTGCTCGGTGAACGACGCCGGCTCGGACAGGTCGACGTCGAGCAGGACCGAGCTGGTGAAGTCACCCACGAGCAGGTCCGTGTCGGGGTGCGAGCCGCGGCGGTCGAACATGGGGACGTTCAGCAGGAAGCGGGGCTGACCGCTGTGCGCGGCCAGCACCTCCGAGAAGGCGGTCGCGACGGCCATGGCCGGGGTCAGCCCGTGCTGGTGGGCGCGGGCGGCCAGGCGCCGCTTCTCCTCGGGCGGCAGCCAGTGGTGGCGCCGCGTCACGCGCGTCGGGTCGGCACGCTCCGCCTCGGGCACCAGCGGCAGGTCGGGCGCGCTGGGCAGTTCCGGCACCCGCCTGCGCCACCACTGCTGCGCCTGCTCCCGGCTCAGCCGCCGCACCTCGGCGCGCTCCGCCAGATAGGCCGGGTAGCTGGTGCGGATCGGAGGCAGCGCGGCGCCGGGGTCGCGGTAGAGCCGGGCGAGGTCGGAGAGCAGGACGCGGTAGCTGAGGGCATCGGCGGCGAGCATGTCGACGTCCACGTGCAGCCGGCTGCGGCCGTCGGGCAACAGGGTGAGCTGCACGGAGAACACCTCTGCGGCGGCGACGTCGAGCCGGGCGTGCGAGGACGACTGCCGGATCTCCTCCGCCTTGGCCGCGGCCGACTCGGGGTCGAGGCTCCGCAGGTCGTTGACGGCCGTCGCCGGGCGGGTGAGCTCGGGCAGGATCCGCTGGCGGCCGTCGTCGCCGAACCGGGCCCGGAGCATGCCGTGCCGCCGCACCAGGGCCCGCACGGCGGTGTCGAGCCGTTCCGGGTCGACACCGGAGCCGTCGAACTCGACGTACAGGTGGGCGGCGACGGAGCCGAGAGTGGTGTCGTCACCGCGGCCGATCCAGTAGGCGTGCTGCATCACGGCGAGCGGGAAGGGCTCGGCGGGTTCGGCGGCCGGGGCCTCGACGGCCGGTTCGGCCGGCCGGGCCGGATCGGCCGGGGCGGGTGCCGGGGCCCGGGAGGCGAGCAGGGCCCGCCAGGCGCGCAGGGTGGGTTCCCTCGCGAGTTCCGCGAAGCCGACCTTGACGCCCTGCTTGCGCCAGGAGCCGGCGATCCTCATCAGGGTGATGGAGTCCAGGCCCCAGGCTATGAGGCTGTCGTCGTCGCCCGGCGGGGTGTCCGGGCCCAATGTGTCGGTGACCGAACGGAGCAGCTCGTCCGTGGTCGGGGGGTGCTGCGTCACCGGTTCCTCCGCTGTCCCTCAGAAGGCGTCGTGGTCGTCGAAGTCGTCGAAGTCGTCACGGTCGTGGTCGAAGGCGCTCTCGAAGTCCTCGATGTCCTCCTGGGTCAGGGCCACCAAGGGCAGGTCCGACGGGGTGAGTCCGCCCGCGGGGGTGTCCTCGGCGTGCCGTACGAGGCCGCGCAGGGCCCGCTCCCACAGCGTCAGCAGGTCGCGGGTCGCGGACGGGACGAGGAACGCCCGGGGTGCGGCCGCGGAGACGTGCAGCCGCAGACCGCCGGCCTCCTCGACGGCGACGGCGTTGATCTCCAGCCCGCAGGCGGCGGGCCGCTCGCCGTCCGGCGGCACGGCCAGCATCGGTGCCTCGGGGGCGAGTTGCCACGGTTCGGCGCCGGAGGCGGACGCGGTGAACCGGCCGAGGTAGTTGAAGACCACCTGGGGTTCCGGGTGTGGGGCCAGCGCGGCTGCGGCGTCCGGGTCGAGGTGGCGCAGCAGGCCGTAGCCGAGGCCGTGGTCCGGTACGGCGCGCAGCTGCTCCTTGATCCGTTTCAGGGCGGTGCCCGCGGCCGTGCCGCCGGAGAGGGCCTCGTCGAGGTCGAGCGGGCCCGGGTCGAGGGCGACGGGGTGGAACGTGGTGAACCAGCCCACCGTGGCCGACAGGTCGACGCCCTCGGCGAGTCCCTCCTCGCGCCCGTGGCCTTCGAGCCCGACGAGGAGCGACCGGCCGGCGAGGTCCCCGCGCTGCTCGCGCCAGGCCGCCGCCGCCACCGCGAAGGCGCTCAGCAGCACGTCCGGGACGGCGGCCCGGTAGGCGGTGGGCACCGTCGTCAGCAGCGGGACGGTGAGGTCGGCGGGGAGCACCAGCCTCTCCTCGCGCACGGTCGCCGCCGTGTCGCGGACGGGGTCGAGTTCCCGCTCCACCAGGGGCCGCCCGCGCTGCAGCGTCCCGGTCCACCAGGGCAGTTCACGGGCCCGTTCCGTGGTGCGGGCCTGCTCGGCCAGCAGCGCGCTCCAGCGGCGGAACGACGTGCCGGTCCGGTGCGAGCGCGGGGGCGTGCCGGAGCGCAGGGCCCGCCAGGCGTCGGCGAGTTCGGCGGTGATGATCCGCCAGGACACGCCGTCGACGACGAGGTGGTGGGCGACCAGGAGCAGCCGGTCCGTGCCGAGCAGCACCGCCTGGAGCATCCGTCCGGCACGGGGGTCGAGACGGGCCGCCGCGTGCCTCACCTGTCGTTCGGGGTCGGTGTCCTCGGTCCGGCTCAGCAGCTCGCTCGCGCGCAGGGTGCCCTCGGCGGGGACCGTCAGATGGCTGCCGTCGTCCGCCAGCCGGGCGCGGAGCATGTCGTGCCGGTCCAGGAGGGCCTGGAGGAGGGTGGTGGCGTCGTCGTCGGTCAGTCCGGCCGGCGTCACCAGGAGCACGGCCTGCGCCAGACCGCCCGAGGAGCCGTCGGGGCCGGCCGTCCAGCGCATCACGGGGGTGAGCCCGACCTCGCCCACCGGGTCGTCGTCGGGGGTGCCGGCCCCGGTCGCGCGATCGCTTCCGGCGTCGGCGACGGCCGCGGCCAGTCCGGCCGGGGTGGGCGACCGGAAGACCTGGCGGGGGCTGAGGGGCAGGCCTTCCTTGCGTGCGAGGGTCACCAGCCGGATGGAGACGATGCTGTCGCCGCCCAGCTGGAAGAAGTCGTCGTCGACGCCGACCTGTTCGAGACCGAGGACGGTGGCGAACAGGGTGCACAGCCGCCGTTCGCGTGCGTTGGCGGGTTCCCGGGACGTGCCGGTGACGGCGGCGGACTCGGGCGCGGGCAGGCCGGCCCGGTTCACCTTGCCGGAAGGCAGCAGCGGGAAGGCGTCCAGGACGGTGAGGGTGCGCGGCACCATGTGCTCGGGCAGCCGTTGCCCGAGCCAGTCGCGCAGTCCGGGCAGGGCTCCGGGGGCGGCCAGACAGTATCCGGCGAGCTGTGTGACGCCGGGGGCGTCCTCGCGGACGACCACCACGGCGCGCCGGACGTCCGGGTGCTGTTCGAGGATCGCCTCGATCTCCTCCAGTTCGACGCGCATGCCGCGGATCTTCACCTGGTGGTCGGCCCGGCCGAGGAACTCCAGGGTGCCGTCGCGCTGCCAGCGGACCAGGTCGCCGGTGCGGTAGAGGCGTTCGCCGGGCGGGCCGAACGGGTCGGCGACGAAGTGGCCGGCGGTGCGGCGCGGGTCGTTGACGTAGCCCCGGCCCAGGTAGACGCCGCCCGCGTACAACTCGCCCGGCACGCCCACCGGGACGGGCTGCAGCCGTTCGTCCAGGACGTACAGGCGGGTGTTGGAGTTGGGCCGGCCGATGGAGACGGCGCTGCGGACGGCGCCGGTGCGGTACACGACGTGGCTGACGCCGATGGTGGCCTCGGCCGGGCCGTAACCGTGGTACATCACCGCGTCACCGGCGGCCCGGAAGCGGGCGAAGAGTTCCGGTGTGAGCACCTCGCCGCCGCACCACACGTGTTTCAGGCAGGCGGCGCGGCGGGCGAAGCCGTCCAGTTCCAGGAGCAGGTCGAGCATCGAGGAGACCAGGTAGGTGAAGGTCACCCGGTGCCGTTCGACGGTGTCGAGGAGGTAGTCGACGTCCCGTTCGCCGCCGGGTTCGGCGATCACCACGCGGCCGCCGTTGACCAGGGGCAGGAAGATCTCGTTGATGGAGATGTCGAAGCCGAGCGGCGCCTTGAACAGGGCCGCGTCATCGGTGCCGAAGCCCAGCAGGCCACGCTGCCACAGCAGCCGGTGCGCGATGGCCCGGTGCCGGATCATCGCGCCCTTGGGCACGCCGGTCGAGCCGGAGGTGTGGATGACGTAGGCGAGGCCCTCGGGGTCGACGGGGACGCCCGGGTGGTCGGCCGTGGGCCCGTCGAGGGTGACCTCGACGACGGGCGGGGCGTCCCGGCCGGGCGTTTCGCGCCCGAGGACGCCGTCGTCGCCGGGCCGGCCCAGGACGGCGGTCAGGTCCGCGCTGCGGCACACCTCGGCGATACGGCGGGCCGGCCAGGACGGCTCCAGCGGGACGAAGGCGCCGCCCGCCTTCAGCACGGCCAGCAGTGCGACGACCATCTCGACGGAGCGTTCCAGGTGGATGCCGACGCGGCACTCGGGGCCCACGCCGAGGGAGACGAGCCGCCGCGCCAGGCCGCCGGCGAGGGCGTCGAGTTCGGCGTAGGTCAGGGCGGGGCCGCCGGGCACGCCGTACTCGACGGCCACCAGGTGCGGGGTCTTCGCCGCCTGCTCCTCCACGAGCGCGGTGAGGGTGGTGACCGGCATGGGGCGCGCGGTGTCGTTCCACTCCCCCAGCAGCAGGTGCCTCTCGCGCGGGGTGAGGACGTCGGCGGCGCCCACCGGGCGGTCCGGGTCCCGGGCCAGTTCGCCGGCCAGGCGCACGAACCGCTCGGTCATCTCCCGCGCGGTGTCCGGGTCGTACAGGTCCTCGCTGTAGACCAGGGAGCCGTCGATGCCGCCGGCGTCCGCCCGTTCGAACACGTGGAAGGCCAGGTCGGTCTTGGCGGTGTGGAAGGGCACGCGCCGCTCGGTCAGGGTGAGTCCGGCGAAGTCCCGGGTGGCGGGCGGGGCCTGCTGGTGGGCGAGCATCACCTGGAACAGCGGGTGGCGGCTCGTCGAGCGGGTCGGCGCGAGCGCGTCCACCAGCCGCTCGAAGGGCAGGTCCTGGTGGGCGTAGGCGTCCAGGTCGGCCTCGCGCACCCGGGCGAGCAGCGTGCGGAACGCCGGGTCGCCCGAGACGTCGGTGCGCAGCACGAGGGTGTTGACGAACAGGCCGACCAGGTCGTCGAGGGCGGGGTCGGCGCGGCCGGCCACCGGGGTGCCCAGCGGGATGTCGTCCCCGGCGCCGAGCCGGGCGAGCAGGACGGCGAGGGCCGCCTGGAGGGCCATGAAGACGGTGCCGCCGGCCTCGGCGGACAGCTCGCGCAGCGCCCGGTGGGTCGCGGCGTCGAGGGTGAAGTCGACGGCTCCGGCCCGGTGGCCGGGCACGGCGGGGCGCGGCCGGTCGACGGGCAGCTGGAGTTCCTCGGGGAGCCCGTCCAGGCGCCGCGCCCAGGAGTCCACCTCGCGGGCGGTGTACTCCTCGTCGAGCAGGTCGCGCTGCCACAGGGTGTGGTCGGCGTACTGCACCGCGAGCGGCGGCCAGGCGGGGGGTGCGCCGTCCAGGCGGGCGGCGTAGGCGGTCTCCAGGTCGCGCAGCAGCGGCTCGGCCGACCAGCCGTCGGTGGCGATGTGGTGGACGAGCAGGAGCAGCACGTGGTCGTCGGGGGCGACGGCCACGAGCGTGGCGCGCACCGGGATCTCCCGGTCGAGGGCGAAGGAGTACGCGGCGGCCCGGGCGAGCAGCGCGTCGACGTCGCCGGCGGGCGCGGTCAGCGTCTCGAAGGGCACGGCCGCGTCGGCGCGGATCTCCTGCCGGGGCACGCCGTCGTCGTCGGGGAAGACCGTGCGCAGGGCCTCGTGGCGGTCCACGACGTCCTGGAGCGCCGCCCGCAGGGCCGCGGGGTCGAGCGGGCCGCCGAGCCGGACGGCGGTGGGGATGTTGTAGGTGGGGGCCGGTCCCTCCAGCCGGTACAGGAACCACAGCCGGGACTGCGCGAAGGACAGCGGTACCGGATCGGGTCGCCGGGCGGCGGGACGCAAGCCGGGCCGCCGCCGCGCGGGCGCGTCCAGCAGGGGTGCCAGGGCGGCCGCGGTGGGGGTGTCGAAGACGGCCCGCAACGGCAGGTCGGTGCCCCGCTCGGCGCGGACCCGGGCGACGAGGCGGGTGGCGAGCAGGGAGTGGCCGCCGAGGGCGAAGAACTCGTCGTGGACACCGACCGAGGGCAGCCCGAGCAGTTCCGCGAAGAGCCGGCACAGCGCCGCCTCGGCCTCGGTGCGCGGTGCGGTGGCGGTGGTGAGCGCCGCCAGGTCGGGGGCGGGCAGGGCGGCCCGGTCGAGTTTGCCGTTGGGGGTCAGCGGCAGGGCGTCCAGTACGACGACCGCGGAGGGCACCTGGTGGTCCGGGAGGATTCCCGCGAGGTCCCTCCGGACCTCCAGTGGTTCGGGCCGCCGCCCGGGCCGGGGGACGGCGTAGGCGACCAGGCGGGGTTCGCCGTGCGCGTCCCGGGCCACCGTGACGGCGGCCTGGGACACCCCGGGCAGGGCGGCCAGGGCGGCCTCCGTCTCGCCCGGTTCGACCCGGAAGCCGCGGATCTTCACCTGGTCGTCGGCCCGGCCGAGGAACTCCAGGGCGCCGTGGGCGGTCCAGCGGACCACGTCGCCGGTGCGGTACAGGCGGCCGCCGGGCGGTCCGTAGGGGTCGGCGACGAACCGTCCGGCGGTCAGGGCGGGCCGTCCGAGGTAGCCCCGCGCGAGCTGGGTCCCGGCGAGGTACAGCTCGCCGGCGACGCCGGGCGGCACCGGGCGCAGGGCGGCGTCCAGGACGAGGGTGCGGGTGTTCCAGACCGGGCGTCCGATGGGCACGGAGCCGGCGGCGAAGCGCGTGCCGTCGGCGCAGGACCAGGCGGTGACGTCGACGGCCGCCTCGGTGGGGCCGTAGAGGTTGTGCACGGCGGTGCCGGGCAGCAGGCGGGTGCAGCGTTCGGCGAGGTCGGTGGGCAGGACCTCGCCGCTGCACACGATCCGGCGCAGCACGCCCCGCGTCCGTGCGGCGGCGGGGTCGTCGAGGAAGACCCGCAGCATCGAGGGGACGAAGTGGGCGGTGGTGACCCGCTGTTCGCGGATCAGCGCGGCCAGGTGGGCCGGGTCGCGGTGGCCGCCGGGACGGACGAGGACCAGTGTCGCCCCGGTGGTCAGCGGCCAGAAGAACTCCCAGACGGAGACGTCGAAGCCCGCCGGGGTCTTCTGCAGCACCCGGTCCTCGGGGTCCAGGCGGTAGGCGTCCTGCATCCACAGCAGCCGGTTGACGATGGCGGCGTGCGGTACGACGACGCCCTTGGGGCGGCCGGTGGAGCCGGAGGTGAAGATGACGTACGCGGGGTGTCCGGGCCGCAGCGGCGCGAGCCGCTCGACGTCGGTGACGGGGGCGGGGCCGTACGCGGCCAGGCGGCCGGGCAGAGCGGGGTCGTCGAGCAGGAGCACGGGAGCCGCGCAGGCGGGGATCCGGTCGGCGGCTCCGCTCGACGTGAGCAGGAGCGCCGGGTCGGCGTCCTCGATCATCACGGCGAGGCGTTCGGCGGGATAGCCGGTGTCCAGCGGGACGTAGGCGGCGCCCGCCTGGAGCGTCGCCAGGAGTGCCACGACCAGGTCGGGTCCCCGGTCGAGGGCCACGGCGACGCGGTGTTCGGGGCCGACGCCGTGGCTGATCAGCAGGCGGGCGAGGCGGTTGGCGCGGGCGTGGAGCTCGGCGTAGCCGAGGGTGCCGTCCTCGTGGGTGAGCGCCGGCGCGCCGGGGGTGCGGGCGGCCTGCTCGGCGAGCAGGGCGGCGAGGGTGGTGCGCGGGACGGGCCGGGCGGTGTCGTTCCACTCGCCCAGGACCTGGTGCTCCTCCGTGGCGGGCATCAACGGCAGGCGTGATACGGGCAGTTCGGGGTCGGCGAGCCCGGCGGCCAGGAGTGTCTCCAGCCGGTGCAGCAGCCGGTCGACGGTCTGAGGGGTGAACAGGGAGCTGCGGTAGGTGGCCTCGATGCGCAGCCGCCCGTCGGTGAGGAAGGCCTCCAGGGACAGGTCGAACTGGGTGGTGTCGTTGTGGACGGTCTCCCACTGGGCGCTCACCCCGGGCAGCCGGGGTCCCTGCAGTCCCTGGGTGAGGAAGAGCAGCATGACGTCGAACCACACGGCCCGGCCCGGGTGCCGCCGCGGCCGCAGCCGCTCCACCAGCAGGTCGAAGGGCATGTCCTGGTGGGCGTAGGCCTCGGTGCACAGGCGGCGGACGCGTTCGACGAGTTCGGCGGTCCCGGGGTCGCCGTCGAGGTCGGCGCGCAGGGCCAGGGTGTTGCCGAAGTTGCCGATCAGCTGGTCGAGTCCGGGCAGGTCGCGGTTCATCACGGCGGAGCCGACCGGGACGTCGGTGGCTCCGGTGAGGCGGTGGAGCAGGGCGGCCAGGCCCGCGAGCAGCACCATGAACGGGGTGGCGCCGGCCGTGCGGGCGAAGGCCGTGAGGCGGTCGGTGACCTCGGGTGCGAACGTGTGGAAACGGCGGTCTCCGTGCGCGGTGGGGCGCCGGGTGCGGGGTGCGTCGGTGGGCAGGTCCAGGGGGCGGGGCGGTGGGACCAGGGCGGTGCGCCAGTGGTCGAGGTGATCGGCCAGCCGCTCGTCGGTGAAGGTGGTGCGCTGCCACAGCGCGAAGTCGGCGTACTGGGCGGGCAGTTCGTCGAGCCGGTCGCCCTCGTCCCCGAGTGCGGCCCGGTAGAGGGCGCTCAGGTCGCGGGAGAGGGCGTTGAAGGTGCCGCCGTCCCATGCGATGTGGTGCACCGTCAGCACCAGCGTGTGGTCCTCGTCGTCGCGCCGGACGAGCAGGGCGCGCAGGGGGTGGTCGGCGGCGAGGTCGAACGGGGTGGCGGAGGCGGTGCGGGCCAGCGCGGCGGCGCGCCGGTCCCGTTCCGTCTCGGGCAGGGCGTGCAGGTCGACCGCCTCGAAGCGCAGCTCCGCTTCCGGGTCGACGACTTGGTGGGGCGCGCCGTCCTCGGCCGCCGGATACCGGGTGCGCAGCACCTCGTGCCGGGCGAGCAGGCCTCCCAGGGCGGTGCGCAGCGCGTGGGTGTCGAGGGGCCCGCGCAGCCGGATGGCCAGGCAGACGTTGTAGGCGGGGCTGGCCGGGTCGAGCTGCTGCAGCAGCCACATACGGGACTGGGCGTACGACAGGGGCAGCGGGCCGGCGCCCGGGGGCCGGGGCGGGATCCGCTCGGCCCGGGCGGGGGCGTCGGCCAGGCCGGCGTTCTCCAGCCGGCGGCGCAGGAGTTCCCGCTTGCGGGCCGCGAGGTCGCCCGACGGGGCCGCCTGGGTGTCGGTCACTGGTCTCCGCCTTTCAGCAGCCGTTCGAGGGAAGCGGTCCACAGGTCGCCGAGCCGTTCGGCCTGCGCCGGGGTGAGGAGCCGTTCCGGCCAGTGCCACCAGGCGGTGAGGACCGGGCCGTGGCCCTCCGGGCGGTCGGCGTTCGTGCCGTCACCGTCCGGGCCGTTGCCGTTCGTTCCGTGGCCGTCCGGGCCGTCGCCGATCGTGCCGTCACCGTCCGGGCCGTCGCGGTCCGGGCCGTCGCCGTTCGTGCCGGCGGCGTTCGTGCCGTCACCGTCCGGGCCGCTGCCGTTCGTTCCGTGGCCGTCCGGGCCGTCGCCGACCATGCCGTGGCCCTCAGGGCCGTCGCCGTTCGTTCCGTGGCCGTCCGGGCCGTCGCCGACCATGCCGTGGCCCTCAGGGCCGTCGCCGTCCGAGACGTCACCGTTCGTGCCCTCGCCGATCACGGCGTCGAGGACCAGCGGGTAGCGGACCGGTGTCGCGGGGTCGGCCCATCCGCCGACGGCGCCCGTCTCGGGAGCGCCGGTGAACGCGGTGTCCCCGGACTGCTCGCCCAGGGTCATCCGGCCCAGGTAGTTGACCTGGATCGACGGCTGGGGAAGCCCGGCCAGGACGGGGGCGGTGTCCGGGTTGAGGTGGCGCAGCAGGCCGTGGCCGATGCCCTGGTCGGGCGCTGCGGCCACCTGCTCGCGCACGCGCCGTAGCTGCTCGGCGGGGGGCGCGTCACCGGGGTCGAGGCGGACGGGGTGGACGGTGGTGAACCAGCCGAGCGTGCCGGACAGGTCGGCGCCCGGCAGGAGGTGCTCCTCCCGGCCGTGTCCCTCCAGGGCGACCAGGACGGACTCGTCCGGGGCGGGACGGCCCAGTTCGCGCCGCCAGGCCGGGACGGCGAGGGCCAGCGCGGTCAGCAGGACGTCCCGCACGGGGTGGGCGAGGAGGCGTGCGGTGAGGTCCGGGCCGAGGGACGTGCGGTGGCGGCGCACGGTGGCCAGGGTGTCCCGGGCCGGGTCGAGCGGACCGGCGCCCAGGTCCGGTTCGGATCGGCCCGACACCGCGGTCCAGTGGGCGAGTTCGGCCGTGCGGTGGGCCGAGACGGCCTCGGCCCGCAGGGCCCGGGCCCACTCCCGGAAGGAGGTGCCCGGCGGGGCCGGCTCGGTGCGGTGCCAGGCCGCCGCGAGATCGGCGGTGAGGACGCCCCAGGAGGCTGCGTCGGTCGCCAGGTGGTGCAGGACGGCCAGCAGGCGTCCCTCACGTTCCGGCCCGGTGTCGAACCACAGGAACCGTGCGACCGCCCCGGCGGCGGGGTCGAGCCGGGCGGCCAGTTCCTTGAGGGCGCCGGGCACGAGCGAGCCGATGGTGGCGTGGTCCAGCCGGGCGGCGTCGGTGCGGTCCACGCGGTCCGGGGCGCGGACGGTGCCCGGCGGTGTGGTGCGCAGGCGCCAGCGGCCCCGCTCGTCCGGTGCGAGGACGGCGCGCAGCAGGTCGTGCCGGTCCAGGACGGTCTGGACCGTGCGGTGCAGGCCGTCGAGGTCCATGCCGGGCGGGGTGCGCAGGAAGCGGGCCTGGCCGAACGCCGCGACGGGGGCGCCCTGTTCGACGAGGGCGGCGAGCGCCGGGGTGAGGGGGATGTCGCCGATGCCCGCGTCGGGGTCGGCCGCCGGGCGCCGGTCGGTGCGGGCGGCCGCCGCGAGCCCCGCGACGGTCGGGTGCTCGAACACGTCGCGCGGCGAGAGCGCCAGCCCGGCGGCGCGGGCCCGGCCGACCAGGCGCATGGAGACGATGCTGTCGCCGCCGAGCGCGAAGAAGCTGTCGTGCACGCCCACCGAGTCGAGGCCGAGGACCCGCGCGAAGAGGTCGGCGAGCTGTTTCTCGGCTGCGGTGCGCGGCGGCTGCGCGGCGGGTCCGGCGGTGCGGGAGGGCGCCGGGAGCGCGGCGGTGTCGAGCTTGCCGTTGAGGGTGAGGGGGAAGGCGTCGACCGGGACGAACGCCGACGGCACCATGTAGTCGGGCAGGACGGCGGCGGCCGCGCCGCGCAGCAGGTGCGCCGTCTCGTCGGCGGGCGGGGCGGCCGGGGCGGTGACGACGTAGGCGACGAGGCGGCGTACGCCCGGGGTGTCCTCGCGGACGACGACCGCGGCGCGCTCGACGAGTGGGTGGTCGAGCAGGACCGCCTCGATCTCGCCGGGTTCGATGCGGTAGCCCCTGATCTTGACCTGGTCGTCGACGCGGCCGAGGCACTCCACCAGGCCCTGTCCGGTCCACCGGGCGATGTCCCCGGTGCGGTACATGCGGGCGCCGGGGCGGGCGGAGAACGGGTCGGCGACGAAGCGCTCGGCGGTGGTGCCCGGGCGGCCCAGGTAGCCGCGGGCCAGCCCTTCGCCGGCGATGTACAGCTCGCCGGCGACGCCCGGGGGCACGGGGTTGAGGTGCCCGTCGAGGATGTACAGGGTGGCGCCGCTCACCGGCCGGCCGATGGCGGGCCGGTCGCTGAGCGCGAGGTCGCAGTCGGCGGAGTCGACGGTGCACTCGGTGGGCCCGTACAGGTTGTGCGCGGCCAGACCGCCGGTCTCCCGCAGGATGCGCCACAGATCGGGCGGTACGGCCTCGCCGCCGACGCCCAGCATCTTCAGGTCCGCCCGCCAGTCGCCGCCGCGTGCGACCACCTCGGCGAGCAGGGAGGGGGACAGCTCGATGAACTCGATGCGGTGCTCGGCGAGGAAGGCGCGCAGCGCGTCGGGATCGCGGCGGACGTCCTCGGGCACCAGGTGCAGTTCGTGCCCGGCGAACATCCACAGCATGGGCTGCCAGGAGGCGTCGAACGCCGTCGGCCAGGCGTGGCCCACGCGCAGCGGTCGGCCGCCGGCCGCCGCGAAGGCCGGTGCGTGCAGCGCCGCGTGGTGCGCGGCGGAGAGGTTGACGATGGCCCGCTGCGGTACGACGACGGCCTTGGGGCGGCCGGTGGAGCCGGAGGTGTAGATGACGTACGCGGGATGCTCGGGCAGCAGCGCTCCGGCGCGGTCGGCGTCCGTGAGGTCGGTGCCGTCCGCGTCGGCGACGCGCCGCCGGGTGCCGGGGTCGTCGAGCAGGAGGGCGGGGACGTCGCCGAGGGTGTCCGGGCCGGGGGCGGTGCCGGTGGTGGCGATCACCGCGACGGGCCGGGCGTCGGCGAGCATGCCGGCGATCCGCTCCTCGGGCCAGGCGGGGTCGAGGGGCAGGTAGGCGGCGCCCGCCTTCTGGACGGCGAGCAGCGCGGTGATCGTGTCGGGGGTGGGTGGCAGGGCCAGGGCGACGATCCGCTCGGGCCCCGCACCGGAGGCGGCCAGCAGCCGGGCCAGCCGGTTGGCCTCGGTGTTGACCTCGGCGAAGGTGAGCCGCCGCCCGGCACCGGCGACGGCCACGGCGTCCGGTGTGCGGGCGGCCCGGTCCTGGAAGATATCCGGGAGCGTGGCGTGCGGGACGGGCAGCCGGTCGGCCCTGCCGCGGTCCAGCAGCGCGGCCCGCTCCTCGGGCGCGAGGACGTCCAGTGCCGCCAGGGGCGTGTCGGGCGCCGCCACGACCGCGCGGACCAGCTGTCCGAAGCGCCCGGCGAGCCGTTCCACGGCCGGGCGGTCGTAGGAGTCCGGCCGGAACTCGAAGACGACGCCGAGGCGTTGCTCGGTGAGCACGGCCAGGGTCAGCGGGTAGTGGGTGGCGCCGGAGCCCTTGACGTCGAGGATCCGCAGGCCGGCCTCCGCCTCCGCGCGGGCCACCGCCTGCTGGTCGATCGGGTAGTTCTCGAAGACCAGCAGCGAGTCGAAGAGGTCACCGGCCCCGGCGAGGCGCTGGATCTCGGTGAGCCCGAGGTACTGGTGGTCCATCAGCCGGGACTGCTCGTCCTGCAACCGGCGCAGGTAGGCGGCGGCCGGCTCCCCCGGCGGTACGGTCACCCGCACCGGCACGGTGTTGATGAACAGGCCGATCATCGACTCGGCGCCGGCGAGTTCGGCGGGCCGCCCCGCCACGGTCGCGCCGAACACCACGTCGTCCCTGCCGGTCAGGCGCGCCAGCAGCAGGGCCCACAGCCCCTGGACGACGGTGTTGACGGTGACGCCCCGGGCGCGGGCGGTGCGCTGCAGGCCGGCGGTGAGTTCCTCGGACAGCCGCAGGGTGTGCAGTTCGGGCGGGACGGGGACGAGGCCGGCGGCTTCGGGGGCCAGCAGGGTCGGTGCCGCCCCGGCCAGGGCCCGGCGCCAGGCCCGGCCGGACGCCTCCCGGTCCCGGCTCGCCAGCCAGGCGAGGAAGTCCCGGTACGGCCGTACGGCGGGCAGCGGGGCGCATCGGCCGGGGGCGAGCCGGTGGGCGTACAACTGGAGGAGTTCGCGGACGAGCAGCGGGACGGACCAGCCGTCCAGGAGCAGATGGTGGTTGGTGAGGACGAGCAGCCGGCGGTCCCCGCCGCGGTCGATCAGCGTCAGGCGCAGCAGCGGGGGGTCGGTCGGGTCGAAGCGGGCGGTGGCGTCGGCGGCGACGAGTCTCTCCACCTCGGCCTCGTCGGCGGCGTGGGCCTCCCGCCAGTCGACGGGGACCTCCTTCAGGACGACCTGCACCGGCTCTTCCATGTCGTCCTCGTGCAGGAAGGCGCTGCGCAGCACGGCGTGCCGGGCGACGAGCTCCTCGGCGGCCTCGCGCAGCGGGCCGGGGCGCAGCGGGCCCTCGATCTCCACGAGGGACTGCATGGTGTAGACGTCCTGGGCGGCCTCGTCGAACAAGGCGTGGAAGAGCAGGCCCTGTTGCAGCGGGGACAGCGGCAGGACGTCCTCGACCAGTGAGCCGTCGTCGACCGGGGATCCGTCGTCCGCGGCCCCGGTGGGCTCTGTGCTCATCGGCTCCTCCACCTCGCCTTGACGTTGTCGAGCTGCGACGGGCTGAGCGACACCAGCGACGCGGCGGTCGCGGTGAACTCCCCCTGCGGTGCGGGCCCGTCCGGCAGGGAGCGGGCGAGACCGGCCGGGGTGCGGTGCGTGAACACGTCCCGGGGCGAGAGCCCGAGCCCCGCCCTGCGGGCCCGGTCGGCCAGCCGGACCGAGACGATGCTGTCGCCGCCGAGGGCGAAGAAGTCGTCGTGGACGCCGACCCGTTCGACGTCGAGGACCTCGGCGAACAGGCCGCAGAGCACCTTCTCCGGCTCGGTGCGCGGCGGGGCGAAGGTGCTCGACCCGGTGAAGTCGGGGGCGGGCAGCGCACGGCGGTCGAGTTTGCCGCTGGGGGTCAGCGGCAGCGCCGGGAGGACCACCACGGCGGCCGGGACGAGAGGGGCGGGCAGCCGCTCGGCGAGCGCGTGCCGCAGGGCGGCCGGGTCCGGTCCGGTGGCGGCGTCCAGCCCGGGTTCGACGTACGCCACGAGCCGCCGGGGCGCCGTGCCGTCCTGCCGGGCCACGACCGCGGCCCGGCGCACACCCGGCAGGGCCCGTGCCGCCGCCTCGATCTCCCCGGGCTCGACCCGGAAACCCCGGATCTTGACCTGCTGGTCGGCCCGGCCCAGGAACTCGACCGTGCCGTCGGGCAGGAGCCGGGCGAGGTCACCGGTGCGGTAGAGGCGGCCGCCGGGCGGCCCGAAGGGGTCGGCGACGAACCGTTCGGCGGTACGCCCGGGCTGGTTCAGATACCCCCGGGCGAGCCCGGCCCCGGCAAGGTACAACTCCCCGGCCGCCCCGACCGGGGCCGGCCGCAGGAACGGATCCAGCACGTACACCCGGGTACCGGCGACGGGCCGCCCGAGCGGAACGGTACCGGAGGCCTGCCGACCGGGCGGAACGGTACCGGAGGCCTGCCGACCGGGCGGAACGGTACCGGAGGCCTGCCGCCCGGGCAGGACGGCACCGGAGGCCTGCCGCCCGGGCAGGACGGCACCGGAGGCCTGCCGACCGAGCGGAACGGCACCGGAGGCCTGCCGACCGAGCGGAACGGCACCGGGGGCCTGCCGACCGGGCGGCACCGTGCCGGCTGCTGACCCGCCCGGCGGGGTGGCGCCGGTGCCCGGCCCTCCCGACGGGGCGGCCGACCCGCCCCGCGGGACGACACCGGCGGCCGACCGGCCCGCCGCCATGCTGTCGGCACCCGGCCCACCCGAAGGGGCGGTACCGGCGGCCGACCCGCCCCGCGGGACCGCACCGGCGGCGGGGCCGCCGAGCGGAGCGGCGTTGGTGGCGCGCGGATCTTGCGGAGCGGCGTCGCGTGAATCTTGCGGGACGCCGTCCGCGCCCCCCTCGCCCGGCGGAACGGAAGCTCCGGCCGGCCCGCCCGGCGGGACAGTACCGGTGCCCGCCCCACCCGCCGGGCCGGCACCGCCCTCCGCCCCGCCCGGCCCCGTCGCCCCGCCCAGCGGTCGGGCCCTCAGGTGCGTGTCCTCCGGGAGGTACACGTGGGCGAGGCTGTCGCCGGCCGCTTCCGAGCAGCCGTAGAGGTTGACGAGGCGGGAGTCGGGCCAGCGTTCGGTGATGCGGCGGGCCAGGTCGGTGGGGAGGGGTTCGCCGCTGGAGATCCAGGTGCGCACCGAGCCGAAGCCGCCCGGTGGGGCGGACTCCACCAGGGTGGTGTGGAGGCTGGGTACAGCGGTGAGCTGGGTGACCCCGTGGCGGTCGGCCAGCGCGGCCAGGGCGGCCGGGTCGCCCGCCGCCGCGTCGTCGGCGAGGGCCACGGCCTCGCCCGCGATCAGCGCGCCGAGCAGTTCGGTCAGGCCGTCGATGAAGCTGATCGGGCTCTTGGCCAGGCGGGCGCCGCCCGGACCGTCCGTCAGCTGCCTGCCCAAGGCGAGCCGGTTGGCCAGGGCCCGCTGCGTGCCGAGCACGCCCTTGGGGCGGCCGGTGGAGCCGGAGGTGAAGACGACGTACGCGGGGTGGTCGGGGGACAGCGGCGGGCGGGCTGCGGCCGTGGCCGTCTCGCCGGGGTCGCAGACCGTCTCGGGGTCGAGGGCGAGCGCGCGGGCCGTCTCCCGGTCGCTGACCACGAGTCGCGGCCGGGCGTCCCCGAGCATGAGGGCGATGCGCTCGGGCGGGTAGGACGGGTCGAGGGGCATGCAGGCCGCCCCCGCCTTGAGGACGGCGAGGAGCGCGGTGACGAGTTCCCGTCCGCGTGGCAGGGCGACGGCCACGACGGTCTCGGGTCCGGCGCCGCGGGCGAGGAGCGCCGCGGCCAGCGCGTCGGCGGCCGCGTCCAGCCGGGCGAAGGTGAGGGTGGTGTCCCCGTGGTGCACGGCGGGGGCGAGCGGGGTGCGGGCGGCCTGCGCCTCGAAGAGGTCGCGGACGGTGGTGCGGCCGTCGGCGGCGGGCGGTTCCTGCGCGGCGGCGCGCGTCCCGTCGTCCGGGCCGGTGCCCAGCCGCCCCACGAGCTGATCGGGTTCCTCCGTGAACTGCCGTACGAGTCCGTGCAGTTGGGTCGCCAGGGCGGTCACGGTCGCCTCGTCCAGCGCCGCGGGCCCGTAGCCGAAGGTCAGGGTGAGCCGGTCGCCGGGCAGCGCGGTGAGGGTCAGCGGGTAGTGCGTGGCGTCGTGGACGGTCACCCCGGTCATGCGGGGGCCGTCGGGGCCCAGGGCGTCGGCGATGCCCCCGTCGTCGATCGGGTAGCTCTCGAAGACCAGCAGCGTGTCGAAGAGCAGGTCGTGTCCGGCGGCCCGCTGGATGCCGGCGAGGCCGAGGTGCTCGTGGCCCAGCAGCGCCGACCGCTCGGTCTGGATCCGCCGGAGCAGGCCGGCGAGCGGCTCGGCGGGACGTAACCGCACCCGGACGGGCAGGGTGTTGATGAACAGGCCGACCATCGACTCGATGCCGGGCACGTCGGCGTCCCGGCCGGACACCGTGGCGCCGAGGACCACGTCCAGCCGGCCGGTGTACCGGGCGAGCAGCACCGCCCACAACCCCTGCAGGACGGTGCTGACGGTGACGCCGCGGGCCCGGGCGGTCGCGGTGAGGGCCGTGGTGTCCCGCTCGGACAGCCGCACGACGTGCCGCCCGGGCGGGGCGGCGGGCAGGTCCCGCGCGCCGGGGGCGAGCAGGCACGGTTCGCCGAGGTCCCGCAAGGCGTGGCGCCAGGCCTGTTCGGCGGCCCCGCGGTCCTGGCGGGACAGCCACGCGAGGTAGTCGCGGTAGGGGCGGACCGGGGGCAGGGCGGCCGGGTCGCCGCCGCAGGTGTAGAGGCGGAACAGCTCGCGGACCAGTACGGGCGCGGACCAGCCGTCCCAGAGCAGGTGGTGGGAGGAGATCAGCAGCCGGTGGTCCCGGTCCCCGAACGCCAGCAGCCGCACGCGCAGCAGCGGCGGGCGCGCCAGGTCGAAGCGGATCTCGCGGTCCCGGGCGAGCAGGTCCTCGAACGCCCTCTCCCGCTCGGCCGGGGGCAGGCCGGACAGGTCCGTCTCACGCCAGGGCGCGCGGATGCCGCCGGCGACGACCTGCACCCGCCGTCCCGAGCGCTGGGTGCGGAAGGCGGCCCGGAGGTTGGCGTGCCGGGCCAGCAGGGCGTCCGCGGCCGCGCGCAACCGGCACGGTTCCAGGGGCCCTTCGAGCCGGATGACGAGTTGGCCGGTGTAGACGTCCGGGGCGTGCTCGTCGTACAGGGCGTGGAAGACCATGCCCTCCTGTGTCGGCGACAGCGGGAGCACGTCCTCCACGACCGGGCGGGGCGCCATCAGTGGCCGGCTCCGCGCATGGCCTCGGCCAGGCTGCGCGGACGCATGTCCGTCCAGTGCCGCTCGATGTGCTCCAGGCAGGCGGCCCGGGTGCCCGGGCCGTGCACGCTCTGCCAGCCGGCCGGTACGGGCGCGAAGTCCGGCCACAGCGAGTACTGGCCCTCGTCGTTCACCAGGACGCGGAAGACGCCGCTGTCGTCGTCGAACGGGTTGGCCATGGCTCAGTTCCCCTCCTGCTGGGTGAAGGCTCCCGAGTACTGGTCCGGCGCCCCGGGCACCGGCTCGGCCGGGTCCGCGCCGAGGGCGAGGATCCGGTTGCCCTTGTCGACGTGGACGACGCGGGGCCGGTGGGCGCCCCGTTCGGTCTCGTCGAGCGCGGCGAACGACATGATGATCACGAGGTGTCCGGGGTGGACGAGGTGGGCGGCGGCCCCGTTGACGCCGATGACGCCGGTGCCGCGTTCGCCGGTGATGGCGTAGGTGGTGAGCCGGGCGCCGTTGTCGATGTCGACCACGTGGACCTGCTCGCCCTCGGTGATGTCGGCCGCGTCCATGAGGTCCTGATCGATCGTCAGGGATCCCACGTAGTGCAGATCGGCCTGGGTGACGGTGGCTCGGTGGATCTTGCCGTTGAGCAAGGTGCGCTGCACCATGACCCCCTGAGGAGTAGCACTTAGGTGAGGCTAACCTAATTCAACATCGCCGTGTCCGGAAGAACGGCTACGCGGAACAGTTGCGAAAGAAGTCCAGCAGCACACGGTTCACTTCGTCCGGGCGCTCCAGGTAGCCGTAGTGGCCGCAGCCCTTGATCTCCTGGTAGAGCGCGCCCGGTACGGCCTCGGCGACCTCGCGTCCCAGGTGCGGCGGCAGCAGGACGTCGTCCGCGAAGCCGATCACCAGGCAGGGCACGTCGATCCCCCGGTAGGCCCGCAGCCGCCCCTCGGGCACCTCCAGGTCGAGCTGGGCGCGCACGCCCGGACCCGACGGCTCGGGAGACAGCTCGAACAGCTCCAGCCAGTCGCGCACCCGCTGTTCGTCGTCGAGGGTGGCGGGTGAGAGGTTCGTCAGGGCCCGCACCCACGCCGCGTAGGCCGGGGGCAGTGCCACCGCACCGTCGTGCAGGGCGCGTTCGGCCGCGGCCATGGCGGCGCGCAGGGTGTCCGTGCGGCCCCGGGTGGCCATCAGCACGCCCTGCCGTACCAGCCGGGGCCGGCGCAGCATCAGTTCCTGGACGACATAGGCGCCCAGGGACACCCCGGCCAGGCGGCAGGGTGCGAGGCCGAGGTGCTCGATCAGGCCCGCGGTGTCGGCCACGAGGTCGTCGACGGTGAAGCCGCCGGGGCACTCCTCGCTCGGCGGGACGCCCCGGTTGTCGAAGGTGACCACGCGGTACCCGGCGTCGACCAGCGCCGGCACCTGGTGGAGGTGCCAGGCGCGGCCGCGGGCGCCCTGGCCCATGACCAGGACCACGGGTTCGCCGCTGCCGGTGTCGTCGTAGTGGATCCGGACCCCGTTGACGATCGCGCTGGGCATGGCTCTCCTCGCGGCGCTCGGGTCAGTCGGCGGCCGGTGACGGCTCGGCGGGTGCCGTCCGCCCCTCGTCGGCGGGCGGCCCCTGCAGGGTCGCCTTGCGCAGTCCCGGCATGGCGACGGCGACCGCCGCCACACCGGCCAGGCAGACCAGTCCGCCGACGGCGGCGGCACCGGCGGCGGAGCCGAGCCCGCGCGCGACGATGCCGGCCTCCACGTTGCCGACGGAGGGGCCGGCGGTGGCCTGGGCCAGCCACAGGCTGCCGACCCGGCCCTGGAGGCGGTCGGGCGTGCAGTGCTGGAGCAGCGCCCGGCGCAGGATCTCCGAGACGGTGTCGCCGAGGCCCGCCAGGGCCAGGAAGGCCAGCGCGGTCCACAGCCCGGGACTCAGGCCGAAGCAGGTGATCGCCAGGCCCCACAGCGCGACCGCACCGATCAGCGCCCGCCCGGTGTGGTGGATGCGGCCGGTCCAGCCGCTGGTGAGCGCACCGAGGAAGGCGCCGACGGCGGGGGCGGTGTAGAGCAGCCCGACGGTGGACGGGCCGCCGCCGAAGTGCTCGGTGCCGAGCTCGGGGAAGAGCGCGTACGGCATCGCGAAGACCACGGCGCACACGTCGATCAGGAGCAGACCGGCCACGACCTGGTTGCCGCGCAGGAACCGCAGCCCCTCCCCCATGGCCTTGAGCGGGTGCTGCGGTGCCCCGGCCCCTTCGGGTGCGAGGCGGGGCAGCGGGGCGAGCAGGGCGAGGCCCACGACGTAGATGACGGCGTCGGCCGCGAAGCACAGCGCGACCCCCGGACCGGCCGCGATCACGCCGGCGAGGGAAGGGCCGACCATGGCGCCGAGCTGGGCGGTGAGGGTCATCAGCGCGCCCGCGGCGGCCAGTTGGCCCGGCGCCACCAGGGCGGGCGTCGCGGCCATCAGGGCCGGACCGCCCAGTCCGCTCGCGCCGCCCGCCAGGACGGCGGCCACGAACACGAACCATAACCGCGGTTCGGGCAGGGCCGCGTTCACCGCGAGACCGGCGATCACCACGGCGGTCGCGGCCCGGGTGACGAGCACGATCCGGCGCCGGTCGAACCGGTCGGCGAGCACCCCGCCCGCGACCAGCCCGACCAGCAGCGAGAGCCCCAACGACAGGCTCATCAGGCCCACTTGGACCGAGGATCCGGTCAGCGCGTAGACCTGGAGGCCGGCCGCCACCGAGGTGAGGTGCGTACCCAGCATGGAGATCGCCTGGGTGGCGAACAGCAGCCGGAAGTCCCGGCCGGCCCGCAGGGGTGTGACGTCGACGACGACTTCTCCCAGTCGCACCTTCGCACCTAACTCCTCAGGGACGGCGCGGCGAGCGGCGCCGGCTGCGCGGGGACGACATAGGGGGCGACGCTGCGGAGTTTCTCGCAGGTCTCCTCCAGTTCCCGGGCGGGAGTCGACCCGGCGAGGATACCGGCGCCGGCCCGCAGCCAGGTGCGGCCGTCCTCCTCGAAGAGGCTGCGCAGCACGAGGGCCGCGTCGAGGGAGCCGTCGCTGCCGGCCATGAGGGCGGCGCCGCTGTAGATGCCGCGCGGCTCCTTCTCCAGCCGGGCTATGCAGTCGTAGGCCGGCTCCTTGGGGATGCCGGAGGCGGTCACGGCCGGGAAGACGGCGCGCAGCACGTCCCAGGAGCAGGCCCCGTCGGCGAGCAGTCCGTGCACGCTGGAGCCGAGGTGCTGGACGGAGCCGCGCCGGCGCACGCTCAGCAGGTCGCGCACCGACACCGTGCCCGGGCGGCAGACGGTGGCCATCTCCTCCTCCGCCAGTTTCACGGAGAGCACGTGCTCGGAGATCTCCTTGGGGTCGGCGAGGAGTTCGGCGCGCAGCCGTTCGTCCTCCTGCTCGCCGAAGCCCCGGGCGCGGGTCCCGGCGAGCGGCTGGGTGAGGGCTTGGCCGTCCGCGCCGACCTCGGCGACGGTCTCGGGGCTGAAGCCGGTGACCCGGCGTCCGCCGAGGTGCATCAGGAAGGAGCGGGCCGGGGTGTTGTGGGTCCGGCCGTGCACGTAGGTGGCGACGAAGTCGACCTCGAAGGGCACCGGGACGGTGCGGGAGAGAATGACCTTCTGCAGATCGCCGGCCCGGATCTCCTCGATCGCGCGGGCCACGAGTTCGGGGTAGGTGCCGTCGGTGTCGGCGACGTCGATCGGCCGGGCCTCGACGGCGGCCCGGGTGACGGGTTCGGCCAGCAGCCGGAGTAACGCCTCCAGGGTCTGCGGGTCGGTACTGCGCACCTCGGCGGCGCCCTGACGGAGTCTCACCTCGCTGTGCGGGACGACGAGGTGCAGCAGCCGCCGGTCTCCGGCGCGGTCGGGGCGCGCGGTGTGCAGATGCGAGAACTCGTAGGCCATCCAGCCGTAGGCGTGCCAGCCCTCGACGGCCATCTCGGCGAGTTGTTCCTGGACTTGGCGCAGGGGGTGCGGGCCTCGGGGGTCCGCGTGCTCCTCGGTGAGCCAGCGGCGGCGCACGGTGGAGCGGTCGACCACGACCTCACCGAGCGCGCCTCCGGCGAACCACCATTCGCCTTCCCTCTCGTAGACCATGTATTGGTCGAACAGTCCCGATTCGGCCAGCCTGGCGGCCAGCAGGACGGGGTCTCCCGGCAGTTCCGTCCGCGCGCTCCGGTACCGCAGCAACGACTACCTCCCGAGCTAGCTTAGGTTAACCTAACCTAAGAGAGACCCTAGCCTCCGCATCGAAGTCCCGTCCAGGCTTGACCCGGATCTTCCATTAGGCAAGCCTTTCCTAAACAGCAGGCGGGAGTTGAGGATGCTCGACGGTTGGGTGCCCTGGCCGGAAGAGGTCGCGGAGCGGTATCGGGCCGAGGGGTTCTGGGAGGGCCGGCCGCTGGACCGGCTGCTGCGGGACCGGGCCGAGAGCGATCCGCAGCGGGTCGCGCTGGTGGACGGCGGCGGTGCCCGCTGGACCTACGCCGAGCTCGACGCCCGCGCCGACCGGCAGGCCGCGGGTCTACGACGGCTCGGCATCGGCGCCGGGGACCGGGTGGTGGTCCAACTGCCCAACACCGACGCCTTCGTGGTGCTGTTCTTCGCCCTGCTGCGGGCCGGCGCCGTACCGGTGCTCACCCTCCCGGCGCACCGGGAGAGCGAGATCGTCCACGTGGCCGAGACCTCCGGCGCCCGGGCCTACGCGATCCCCGACACGCACGATCGCTTCGACCACCGGGCCCTCGCCCGGGCCGTCCGCAAGGCCGTGCCGTCCGTGGAGCACGTCCTGGTGGCCGGTGACGCGGCCGAGTTCACCGCCCTGGCCGGGGTCGACGCCGACCCGGTCCCGCTGCCCGTGGCCGACCCCTCGGACGTGGCGGTGCTGCTGCTGTCCGGCGGCACCACCGGCAAGCCGAAGCTCATCCCCCGCACCCACGACGACTACGCCTACAACGTCCGCGCCAGCGCGGAGGTCTGCGGCTTCGACAGCTCCACCGTGTACCTCGTGGTGCTGCCCACCGCGCACAACTTCGCGCTCGCCTGCCCGGGTCTGCTCGGCACGCTGCTCGTGGGCGGCACCGTGGTGCTCTCCCCGACGCCGAGCCCGGAGGACGCCTTCGCGCTGATCGAGCGCGAGCGGGTCACCGTCACGGCCGTGGTCCCGCCGATCGCCCTGCTCTGGCTGGACGCCGTGGAGTGGGAGGAGGCCGACCTGTCGTCGCTCGGGCTGCTCCAGGTCGGCGGGTCCAAGCTGGGCGCCGAGCCCGCGGCCCGGGTCTCCCCCGCCCTCGGCTGCGCCCTGCAGCAGGTCTTCGGCATGGCCGAGGGCCTGCTCAACTACACGCGCCTGGACGACCCGCCGGAGCTGGTCGCCGGCACCCAGGGCCGCCCGATGTCCCCGGCCGACGAGATCCGGGTCGTCGACGAGGACGGGCACGACGTGCCCCCCGGCACGACCGGCGAGCTGCTCACCCGCGGCCCCTACACCCTGCGCGGCTACTACCGGGCGCCCGGCCACAACGCCCGTTCCTTCACCCCGGACGGCTACTACCGCACCGGCGACCTCGTCCGCGTGCTGCCCTCCGGGCACCTGGTCGTCGAGGGCCGGGCCAAGGACCAGATCAACCGGGGCGGCGACAAGATCTCCGCCGAGGAGCTGGAGAACCACCTCCTGGCCCACCCCGCCGTGCACGACGCGGCCGTGGTCGGCATGCCCGACGCGACCATGGGCGAACGCACCTGCGCCTACCTCGTGCCCCGCGGCGACACGGTCCCCACCCAGCGGGAGCTGGCCGCGTTCCTCACCGAGCGGGGCGTCGCCGCGTACAAGCTGCCCGACCGGGTGGAGGTGACGGACGCCTTCCCGCGCACCTCCGTCGGCAAGATCGACAAGAAGGAGCTGGGCCGCCGGATCGCCGCCCTGCTGCGCGCGGAGGGCAGCGGTGCCGGCTGACACCACCGCTCCGGCCCGCCCGGAGAAGCCGTCCGCCGCGCCGCCCCGCCGCCGGACCTCGACGCGCACCCTGGCCGTCCTCGGCGCCCTGCTGCTGCTCCTGGCGGCCGTCCTGCTCAGCCTGGCCGTCGGATCGCGGTCCCTGCCGGTGTCCGTCGTGATCGACGCGCTGCGGCACGACGACGGCTCCACCGCCGCCTCCGTGATCTGGGACGTGCGGGTGCCGCGCACCCTGGCGGGGATCGCCGCGGGCGCCGCGCTCGGCGTCGCGGGCGCCCTGATCCAGGCGCTCACCCGCAACCCGCTGGCCGACCCCGGCCTGCTCGGCGTCAACGCCGGGGCCGCCACCGGGGTCGTGCTGTCCCTCACCGTGCTCGGCCTGACCGACCTGTGGGTCTCGGTGTGGTTCGCCATGGCGGGCGCGGTGGTGGCGGGCCTGCTGGTGTACTCCCTGGCCTCCGGCGGGCGCGGCGGCGCCACACCCGAACGGCTCGCGCTCGGCGGCGCGGTGATCGCCGCGGTCTTCACCGGCGTCGGCCAGACGCTGATGCTGCTCGACGCGCAGGCTCTGGACCAGCTGCGGTTCTGGAGCGTGGGTTCGCTCGCGCGGGCCGACGGGGACACGCTGACCACCATCACGCCGTTCGTCGCCGTCGGCCTGGTGCTGGCCCTGGCACTGGTGCGGCCGCTCAACGCGATGGCCCTCGGCGACGACGCGGCGCGCTCGCTCGGCGCCCATCTGCACCGCACCCGCTTCCTCGGCCTGCTCGCCGTGACGCTGCTGTGCGGGGCGGCGACCTCGGCCGTCGGCCCGCTGGTGTTCGTGGGGCTCGCCGTCCCGCACATCGCCCGCCTGATCGTCGGCGCCGACCAGCGCTGGACCGTGCCGATGTCCCTGCTGCTGGCCCCCGCCCTGCTGCTGTTCGCGGACGTCCTGGGCCGGGTCGCCGTGCGCCCGGACGAACTCGACGCGGGCGTGGTCACGGCGGTCGTCGGGGCGCCCGTGTTCATCGCGCTGGTCCGGCATCGCAGGGTGGTGGCCTCATGAGCACACGCGTGCCCGCCCCCGCGCGGGTCCCGGCCCGGACCCACGTGGTGCGCAGCGGCTCGCACCGCGTGTCCCTGCGCCTCGACGTCCGCGCCCTGACGGTCTGCCTGCTGGTGCTGGCCGCCACGGCCGGGGCGGGCGTCCTCGCCCTGGGCACCGGGGAGTACCCGATCTCCCCCGCCGACGTCGTCCGCACCCTGCTGGGCAACGGCAGTCCGCGCACCGACTTCGTGGTCAACGAACTGCGGCTGCCGCGGCTGCTGACCGGCGTCCTCGCCGGGGCCGCCCTCGGGGTCAGCGGCGCGCTGTTCCAGAGCCTGTCCCGCAACCCGCTCGGCAGCCCCGACATCGTCGGCTTCACCTACGGTTCGGCCACCGGGGGCCTGCTGGTCGTGCTGGTCGCGGGCGGCACCGGCGGCCAGGTGGCGCTCGGCGCGGTGGGCGGCGGCCTGGCGACCGCCGTCCTGGTCTACGTCCTCGCCTGGCGGCAGGGCATCCACGGCTTCCGGCTCGTCCTCGTCGGCATCGGCGTCAGCGCCCTGCTCCAGGGCGTGAACGCCTATCTGCTGGCCAAGGCCCGCTTCACCGAGGCCGCCCAGGCCATGGTGTGGCTCAACGGCAGCCTCAACGGCCGGGGTTGGGCCGACGTGCGGCCCGCCGCCGTGGGCCTGCTCGTGGTGCTGCCGCTGATCGTGTGCGTCGCGGGCCGGCTGAAGATCCTGGAGATGGGCGACGACGTCGCGGGCGGGCTCGGGGTGCCGGTGCAGCGCACCCGGCTGGTGATGCTCGTCCTCGCCACGGCGGCCTGCGCGGTCGCCACCGCCGCGGCCGGCCCCATCCCCTTCGTCGCCCTCATCGCCCCCCAGCTGGCCCGGCGCCTGACCCGGCAGCCCGGGCCGAACCTGCTGGCCGCCACCTGCACGGGCGCGCTCCTCGTGGTCACCGCGGACTTCGCCTCGCAGCACCTGCACGAGTCGGCCCAGTTGCCCGTCGGCGTGGTCACCGCGGTGGTCGGCGGCCTGTACCTGGCACTGCTGCTGCGCCGTCAGCGCCGCGCCGGGCGCATCTGAGGGACACGCACCGCCGCGGGCGCGGCCCGGCACACCGGATGACCTGCCGCCACCTGGGCACTCGGGAGGTACCGGCGCGCGGGGGTGCCGAGCGTGCGCCCGGCGTGAGCCGGTACCGTGCTGGAAAGGCCACTGCGGGGAGAACCACATGAGCGATCCGACGACTTCAGACGGCGACGCCCTCCGTCCGCTTGCGGAGGACGTGAAGCCCTCAGAGGACCCCGTCCGGCTCCTGGGCGCCGTCATGGGCGATCTCAGGGCCGTGGACGGCGCCCTGTACGCGGCGGTGGCCGCCACTCCGACGCCCACCCTGGACCGGACGCTGCGCCATCTGTCCCACGCGGCCGACCACTCGAAGATCTCGTTCGCCATCGCCGCCGCGCTGGCCCTCGGCGGGAAGCGGCCGCGCAGGGCCGCGCTCGCAGGGGTCGGGGCGATCGCCGTGGCCTCGGCCTCGGCGAACCTGCTCGGCAAGCGTCTGGTGCGCCGGGCCCGCCCGGACCGGGAGGCGGCCCGGGTGACGGTGGACCGGCACGTCCCGATGCCGACCTCGGCCTCGTTCCCGTCCGGGCACACCGCGTCGGCGGTCGCGTTCGCCACCGCGGTCGGCGTGGTCCTGCCCCCGGCGGCGGTCCCGCTCGGGGCGCTGGCGGGCGCCGTCGGCTACTCGCGCATCCACACGGGCGTGCACTATCCGGGTGACGTGGCCGCGGGCGCCGTCCTCGGCATCGCCAGCGCCGCCGCCGCCCTGGCCGCGGCGGCCGCCACGCCGTCGGCCCGCACCCAGGCACTGCTCGCGGCGGCCCGCTCGTGGCCGCGCGTCCGCATCGCCGGCCTGGTCCGCGGCTGAACGCCGGACCACCCCGGCTCCGGACGACAGGGAGGCCGGGCGCGGAGTCCCGCTCCGCGCCCGGCCTTCGCGTGTCCGGGCCGCCGGTCAGCCGAAGGCGCGCACGGCCTGGTAGTACGTCCACGCCGTGCTGTTGCAGGAGGTCTTCGTCGCCCCGCTGTAGGCGTTGCAGACCCTCTTGAGGTCCTCGTAGAAGGCGCTGTCGATACGGGACTTGTTGGCGTCGAAGGTGCCCGCCGCCTTGTAGTTGCGGTACCCGAAGTCGTGCCGGGCGCAGGACATCGAGAAGGGGAAGCCGAACGGGTTGTCCGGCGAGGAGGAGCAGTAGTCGGTCGACCAGTCGAAGGCGTACGCCGACCAGGCGCCCTGGTTGGCGCGGGCGGCGGCCCACGCGCTGTAGCTCGACGCGCTGGTCTGCGTCCAGCTCGCGAGCACCTGGGGCTTGTCGGCGGGAGCGGCGCTGGCGGTCGCGGCCGCGCCGACGACGGTGGCGAAGGCCAGAGCCGAGGCGGCAAGACCAGTGGCGAGACTTCGGTGCATCCCACACCTCCATGAGGCTGCGGCCCGCCCATCGGGCCGCAGGTTCATGACAAGAGGATGACCATCCACGGCGGGTGCTCACACCTGTGCCGCCCCAAGGAACCCTGAATTCTTGGCTGTTCGAGGAGAACGGCAGGCGTACGCTCACTCCGCCCGCCGCGGCGACGCGCCGCCGGGCAGGGCGTACTCGTCGCGGCGGCCGCACATGCCGTAGCCGCCGAGTCGGCTCGGTGACGCCTCGTGGGCGGTGGCCTCGTCGAGGTAGGCGGGTTCGCCGTCGGCCAGTGCGTCGAGCTGAGCGCCGGTGCGTTCGGCGGCGGCCAGGGCACCCGCGCGCCACAAGGCGCGCCAAGTGGGCACCTTGTCCCGCACGAGCCGGGCGGCGGCGCGCTGGAACTCCCGGTACGGGCCGTCGTCCCCGGCGACCAGGGCCTCGCGCAGGCCGAGGTAGCCCTCGACGGCGAGGTCCCGGCGGCGCCGTGCGGCCGCCTCGGTCTGCGGCCCCGAGCCGGGCGGCAGGGTCGCGGCGGTCGCGTACCTCCCGGGGTCGGCGAGCACCTCGGGCGGGAAGGTGAAGACCGCGTCCCCCGCCTCGGGCAGGCCGCTGTTCTGCATCAGCACGGTGACGCGCAGCCCGCCGCCCTGCACCATGCGGTGCACGGTGCCCGGCGTGAACCAGGCGATCGCACCGGCTTCGAGGGGGATGTCCCGGTAGCCGTCGGGGCTCAGCGTCTGCACCGAGCCCCGGCCGCCGGTGACGACGTACGCCTCCGTGCACACCAGATGCAGGTGCGGGCTGCCGCCGCAGACACCGTCGGCGGCCTCCCAGTCGTAGGCACTGAGGTGGGACAGGCCGACCGCGCCGGGCAGCGGGGACGCGGGGCCCGCCGGCCCGGGTCCGCTCACCACGGCAGACCTTTCAGGTGCGCCCCGACCCGGGCGCGGTCCCAGGCGCCGTCGGCGATCACCAGCCGGTAGCGGTAGGCGAAGGACTCGCCCGGCGGCAGCTCGAACTCCTCGAAGAACGCCCAGGAGAAGGCGACCGTCGGGAAGGGCTCGGAGCGGACGAACCAGTGCGACTCGTGGATCGCCGCCGCGGCGTCGAGGTTCTCGGGCGCGTGCGCGAAGACGAGGGTGGAGTGGCCGTCGACGTCGTCGTGCTCGGCGGTGAAGGCGAGCCACGGGCCCTGGCCGCCCATCAGCTCGGCCGCGCCGGCGTCGGTGCCCGGGGCGAGGACCGTGCCGCCGGTGAAGTCGCGCGGGCCGCGCCACTGCAGTCCGGTGTAGCCGGCCATCTCCCGGCCCGCGGTGGTCGGCGAGCCGAAGACCAGCGGCGCCGAGCGGGTGTTGGTCAGGTGGATCGACCAGTCCAGGGCCCAGGCGCCGGCCTCCTCGTCCACCGAGTGGACGGTCAGCCCGCGCACCTCCCGGGCCCACTCCTCGCCGCCGTTCTCGATCCAGGTGAGGTCCTCGGTGAGGGCGAGCCGGTCGTCCTCGACCGTGAACCGCGGGAAACCGTCGTGCCGCATGGCGCCGACGCGCTCCGGCAGACGCAGGTAACCCTCGCCGTGGACATAGCAGTTGCCGCCCCAGAAGTTCTGGCCGGACAGATGGCTCGCGGTCATCTGCAGGCCCTTGTGCCAGCGGTGGTCGTTGGGGCGGTAGCCGGTCACCGTGCGGCCGGACAGAGTGCGCACGGGGTGGGCGTACGGCTTGCGGGCCTCGAACGGGTCGGGATCGGGGCGGTAGACGTAACGGAGGATCTCCGTGCCGTTCGCCGCCGTGACGGCGATGTCCTCGCCGTGCGTGTGGGTGACGCGGATGGTCATGCGCGCTCCTTGGGGGCCCAGTCGGGGTCTGCGCCGTGCATGGCCTCGTAGAACGGGTCGCCGGGGCCGATCTCCCCCGCGTGCACGGACCGGCCGGTGAACGCCGCCTTGTACAGGGCGGCGGCGAACTCCAGGGTGGCGCGGGCGTCCCGGCCGCTGCCCGGTGGCCGGGTGCCGGTGTCGTAGGCGTCGAGGAGCGCGCCGAGCTGGGCCGTGTGCGAGCTGGGCACGTCCCGGGCGGGGGTGCGCCAGGCGGTGGCCCGTTCGGAGGCGACGTGCGGGGCCGGGGTGTAGACCCAGCTGTCGTTGGTGTGGCCGTACAGGTGGGTGAGTTCGACCGTGGCGTCCGCGCAGTCGATGCGGATGCGGCTCACCTCCTGCGGCGACAGCACGCTGTTGACGACGGTGGCGAGGGCGCCGCCGCGGAAGCGCACCAGGGCGGTGGAGACGTCCTCGCTCTCGGTGTCGTGGACCAGGCGCGCGGCCATGGCCCGGATCTCCTCCCACTCGCCGAGCAGATGCAGCATCAGGTCGTACTGGTGGATGCCGTGCCCCATGGTCGGGCCGCCGCCCTCGCTGGCCCATCTCCCGCGCCAGGGCACCTCGTAGTACGCCGCGTCGCGGTGCCAGGTCGTCTGGCAGTGCGCGACCAGCGGGGCGCCCAGCTCGCCGCTCGTGATCAGCTCCCGGGCATGCACGGCGCCGGATCCGTAGCGGTGCTGGAAGACGACCGCCGCGTAGGCGCCCGAGGCGTCCTCGGCGGCGGCGATCTCGTCGTACTCGGCGAGCGACAGAGTGAGCGGTTTCTCGCACAGCACCCAGGCACCGGCCTTGAGCGCGGCCACCGTCTGGTCCCGGTGCAGGGCGGGCGGGGTGCCGATCAGGACGAGGTCGGGGCGTTCGGCGTCCAGCATGGCGTCGACCGAGGTGTACCCGGCGACCTGCTCGCCCGCCAGCTCGCGGAACGCCTCCAGGCGCCCCTGGTCCACGTCGACGGCGGCCACCAGGTCCACCCGGTCGGAGTGGGCGCGCAGCGCGGGCAGATGACTGCCCGCGACGATGGCTCCGGTGCCGACGACGGCCACGCGGCGGCGGGTGGGGGACCCTGGGGACACGGACATGCGGCGCTCCTCGAACGGCCGGCGGACACACGCTTGGAAAGCGCTTGCACTCGAAGGGACCCTAGGCGCGGGAGAATGTCTGGACAACCCCCCTGCAGCGACCCGCGCCCCGCGCCCCCGCGCATTCGCCCAGCTTGGGGCGGAGTTTCCGGTTGTTGCCATAGCCATGGAAAACGGCGCCGCGTGCAGACGGCGCTCCTGTCCGGCGACGGCGCCGCCCCGCGCGCCCCGGAGGTCCGCCGTCGTGTCCTGCGGCACCCGGGGCGCGGGACCCGCTGGTCGCGCCGGTGCCGTTCCACCTCATCCCGTGCGCCTTCCGGAACGTCCGCGCGAACGCCCGGTCACCGTCCGCGACGGCCTGCCCGCGCTGCTCGCCGACGCCACCGGTGCCCTGCGTGCCCCGCGCACCGGCTACGACGGTGCAGGGGCGGTCCGCTCCCGCTGGTCCTCCTCGCGCGCGATCACCCTGCGGGGCGCGGACCAGCACGCGGTGTACGGCGGGTACGGGGGGCCGTGCGCGGACGAGGCGGTCCACGCCTGCCCGGCCACGGGGCGGCTGCCCGCGCGTGACCTCGCCCGCCCGGCACCCTCGGACCGCTGACACACGCGGGAGCCCGGACCGTCGCCGGTCCGGGCTCCCGTGGCGGGGTGCGAGTCCCTCAGGACTCGACGATCTTGCGTACGTTGTCGAGGGAACCGCAGTTGGCCTTCAGCCGGCGCTCGCGCTCCTGCCAGAACTCCCGGCCCAGCTCCTCGCGCCGCTCCATCGCCACGTTCTCGCGCGCGCCGTTGAGGATGGTGCGCTCCTCCTCGTCGGCGTGGTGGGTGACGGCCTCCACCAGCTCCTCGAGCTTCTCGTCCCACTCGTCGGAGCCGACCTCCTCCACCTGGAGGAGTTCCAGGAGGGCCTCGTTGCCCTCCTCGTGCTCGTGCTCGCCGTGTTCGACCTCTTCGTCGTCGATGTTCTTGTAGCGCTTGAGCGCCGGGTAGACCTTGGACTCCTCGGCCAGCGCGTGCGCGATCAGCAGGTCCGAGAATTCACGCAGCGCACCCTCACGGTCGGCTTCGACGCTGCGCATCTGACGGAAGAGGTCTTCCATGCGCCGATGGTCCCGAAGAATGAGCTCGACGACGTCCTGAGTGTCGGCCATGAACAGGAACCCCTTTCGTACGGAGAGTCAGGCCATTTCCCTTTACCCCGTTCCCCGTGGCGGGAACGGGGCCGGCCGGGTCTACCAGCGATACCAGCGGCCCTTGCGGCCGCCGGTGTCCGCGCTGCGCAGCACGAAGCCGAGCAGCCAGACCACCAGCACGATCACCGCGATCCACCACAGGGCCTTCAGAGCGAAGCCGGCGCCGAAAAGGATCAGGGCCAGCAGCAGAACGAGAAGCAAAGGAACCATTGTTATCTACCTCCGCAACTCCTGATGCCCGGGCTTTCGCTGAACACACGGGCGAATTACTTTGTTTTTCCAGGAGAATGAGGGGCAGACGGACCCATTCGGTCGGCGGCGGGACCTCAGTCCCTGCCGACGACCACCACCTCGTCCCCGGCCGCCCAGCGGCGGCGCTCGGCCTTGGGCGGGTTGATGCGCACGCCGTTGCCGGGGGCCGCCGAGGCTTCGTCCTGGCCTCGGTAGCCGATGGCGCACTCGCCCCGCCGGCGTGCCGCCGCCACGACGGTGGCGAAGGCCGTCTCGCACCCGGGCAGGACGTAGTCGCCCGCGGGCCGCAGGTGGATGCCGGTGCCGTCGGCGGAGAACAGTTCCTCGAAGACCGCCGCCAGGTGCCGGTTCTGGGAGATCTGCGCCATGAGCAGGCCGATGAGCTTGCCGCTGATGATGACGTCGGCCCCCGGGCTGATCGGGGCCAGGACCCGGTTGCGGTCGTCGACCAGCTCGGTGACGACCGGCAGCTCCCGTCCGGTGTCCTCCTCCAGCCGGCGCAGCAGCAGGAGCGTGACGAGCGTGCCGTTGTCGGGGTGGTCCCCCGTCTGCCCGGGAGCGGCGTCCCGGCCGAGGACGATGACGCTGTCGTAGGAGTGCACGTCCAGACGCTGCAGGGTCTCGGGCCGGGTGACGTCCCCCCGGTGGAGGGTCAGGGCCAAACCGGTGCCGGACTGCTGCACCCGCCGGACCGTCTCCTCGCCGCAGTCGGTCACGACGTCGACGACCGATCCGGGCAGGGCGCGGCGGCGCAGTTGGTCGACCATGAGCGGCGCCCTGCGGTTCCAGCCCAGCAGCAGGACCCGCTCGGGCCGCGCCGGAGTCGGCGGGCCGGACGCCATCGCCTCCTTCTCGACCCATGGCCCGCAGTCACCCGGCCAGGCCGTGTCGTCGTCGCGGGAGACGACGATGAGTAGATCGTCGGCGGCGAGGGCCGTCTGCGGCGGCGGAGCGAGCAGCGGGGTGTCGCCGCGCACCAGTCCCACCACACTGGACGTCGGATACGACAGCAGCGCGTCGCCGAACGTGCGGCCGGTCAGGGACGCTTCGCCGACCAGGTAGAACTCGTCGCCGGCGAAGTCGAGGAGCTCCTGGTGGACCAGGGACAGGCCGGGGCGGCGGGCCGCCTGGACGATCAGCCGGGCCGTGACCGTGTCGCTCTCCAGGACGACTCCGCCCGGCCCGGCGGCGAGGCGGGCGGCCAGCCGGTACCGGTCGTCCCGGACGGCGGCGACGACGGGCGGCCGGCTCTTCGCACCGGCCAGGGCCGCCCGGAGCGCCAGCAGCGTCCTGACGACCTCGGCGTCGGCATCGGGGTCGTCCCGGGGCAGCACCAGCACGACACCGGCCGTCGCCGGGCTGGTCAGGGTCAGTACGGCCGGGTCGGTGGTGGGGCCGCTGCGGCAGATCAGCCGGGTACGGCCGACGGGTCCGACCTTCGTGCCGAGGGCCTCCTCCATGGCGGTCTTGTCGTGGTCGGCGAGCACCGCCACCGCCGCGCGCCGCTGGTTGGCGTTGGCGGCGACCAGTTCGCCGACCACCGTGAAGACCTGCTCCGACCATCCCAGCACCACGACGTGGCCCTGTTCGAGCACGGTCGAGCGGCCCCGCCGCAACGCGGTGAGTCGTTCCGTGAGGGCGGTGGTGATCAGGCCCACCAGCGTCGAGACGTACAGCAGGGCGACCAGGGCGAGCAGCACCGACATCGTCACGCGCAGCGGCGTGCCGGTCGCACCGCCCAGCCGCAGGGTCTCCCCGGTCAGGTGCCACACCTGCGCCAGCCGACCCGGCAGGGACCGGGGCGCCTCGGGATCGGTCCACACCACCACCGCGCTGGCCGGGACGACGACGGCAAGGCACAGCAGCGCCATCCACCCGACCAGGGCGGAAGCACCGCGGGCCAGTGTGCTGTCGAACCAGTAACGGACCCGGTCGCCGAACCCGGTGCGCCGCTGCGCCACCCTTCCCCCTCCGTCGTCCCCGGCCCCTCCGCGCGCCGGCCGGCGCCGCCGTGCGCGTGCGGCGCGCGGACGGGCGGAGAGCGCGGGTGTGAGTACGCATGTCGCAGTGTGCGGGCCCGTGCCGGGCGGGGGCGCGGTTTCGCCGCGCGTTCATCCCTTCGGGTTCACCGAGCCCTCCGAGAGCGCCCTGTCTCGTGTGACGTGCGGGTTTTGCCCGGGATTCGCTCCTTGGGGGCAACGCCCGGGCAAAACGCGGCGCCCCGTCACGGCAGTCGTTACAAAGATCGCCATGACCGATGATCACGTGGTGGTGCGCCCGGACGGCGGAGTCTCCCGGCGGGGTT
Organism: Streptomyces sp. DT190; assembly: GCF_049846985.1. Lineage (NCBI taxonomy): Bacteria > Bacillati > Actinomycetota > Actinomycetes > Kitasatosporales > Streptomycetaceae > Streptomyces > Streptomyces sp. DT190. The sequence continues at coordinate 129,963 of NZ_JBNCNM010000025.1, forward strand.
TCGCGGCGGTGGCCGGGACGGCCGCCGTGGCGACGGCCCTGACCGGCGGGACCGCCACAGCCCTTCCCGCGCCGGCCGCGCCACCCACACCCGGGGGCGCCCGCGGTGCCGACTTCGACCGGTGCCTCGCCGTCGCCCGCGCCCTGCTCGTCCTCGACTCCGACAACCGCCCTCTCGTCCCGCGGTACCGGCGCGTCCTGCGGGACGGTCTGCCGGCCGGCCGGACACGCCCCAAAGACGTCCTCGTCATCGGCGCCGGCCCCGCGGGGCTGGTGGCCGCCTGGCTGCTGAAGCGGGCCGGGCACCGGGTGACGGTCCTGGAGGCCAACGGCAACCGGGCCGGCGGCCGCGTCAAGACCTTCCGCAAGGGCGGGCACGAGGGCGCCGCGCAGCCCTTCGCCGACCCCCGTCAGTACGCCGAGGCGGGCGCGATGCGCCTCCCCGGCAGCCACCCGCTGGTGATGCAGCTCATCGACCAGCTCGACCTGGACAAGCGGCGCTTCCACTACGTCGACGTGGACGAGGAGGGACGCCCCGCCGCGCGCACCTGGATCCACGTCAACGGCATCCGTGTGCGGCGCGCCGACTACGCCCGCTCGCCCCGGCGCGTGAACCGCTCCTTCGGCGTCCCCAAGGCCCATTGGGACACTCCCGCCGCCGCCATCCTGCGCGCCGCCCTCGACCCGGTGCGCGACGAGTTCAGCCGCGTCGGCCCGGACGGCAAGCGCGTCGACAAGCCTCTCCCCGAACGCCTCAAGGGCTGGGCCCGCGTGGTGCAGCGGTTCGGCGACTGGTCGATGTTCCGCTTCCTCACCGAGCACGCCGGCCTCGACGAGCGCACCGTCGACCTGATCGGCACCCTGGAGAACCTCACCTCGCGCCTGCCGCTGTCCTTCATCCACAGCTTCATCGGCTCCTCCCTGATCAGCCCCGACACGCCCTTCTACGAACTGGAGGGCGGCACGGCCGTGTTGCCGGACGCGCTGCTCGAACGGGTCCGCAAGGAGGTGCGGTTCGACCGCCGGGTGACCCGCATCCAGTACCACCACCCCGACCGCCCGGCGCCGGAGGACGCGCACGTGCGGGGCAAGGGCCCGCACGTGTGGGTGGACACCGTGTCCGAGGGCCGCGACGGCCCGGTCGTCCGCGAGCAGTTCACCGCCGACGTCGCCGTGGTCACGGTGCCGTTCTCCGGGCTGCGCCACGTCCAGGTCGACCCGCCCCTGTCGTACCGCAAGCGGCGCGCGGTCTGCGAGCTGCACTACGACAGCGCGACCAAGGTGCTGCTCGAATTCAGCCGCCGCTGGTGGGAGTTCGACGAGGACGACTGGAAGCGCGAACTGAACGCCGTCCGGCCGGGCCTGTACGAGGCGTACCGCACCGGACGGGCCCCGGCGGACGGCAGTCTGCTCGGCGCGCACCCCTCCGTGCCCGGCGGGCACATCACGGCGGCCCAGCGCACCCACTACGCCGCCAACCGCGCGATCGGCCGCGACCAGCCGGAGGCCGCGGGTGTGGTGGGCGGCGGCTCCGTGTCGGACAACGCCAACCGCTTCATGTTCCACCCCTCCCACCCGGTCCCGGGCAGCCCGGGCGGTGTGGTCCTCGCCTCCTACAGCTGGGCGGACGACGCCCTGCGCTGGGACTCCCTGGACGACGAGGCGCGCTACCCGCACGCGCTGTGCGGCCTGCAGCAGGTCTACGGCCGGCGCGTCGAGGTGTTCTACACCGGCGCCGGCCGCACCCAGAGCTGGCTGCGCGACCCCTACGCCTACGGGGAGGCGTCCGTGCTGCTGCCCGGGCAGCACACGGAACTGCTGCCCGCGATCCCGGCGGCCGAGGGGCCGTTGCACTTCGCCGGCGACCACACGTCGGTCAAGCCGGCGTGGATCGAGGGGGCGCTGGAGTCCGCCGTGCGCGCCGCCCTGGAGGTCCACCAGGACTAGCAGGCACCGAGTGACGGAGCCCCGACGCGTGCGCGCCGGGGCTCCGTCGCCGTTCGGGCGGCGAAAGCGGCGGTCACCGCGCCGTGACCGCAATGACCACAACCTCCGTTGCTTCCGCAAGCGAGACACCTCGGCGGTGTCCGGGCACCATGTGGCCCACGTCACCCTCCCCCACAGGGCATCGACCTACCCGCAACGACGTACCGACAGGTGGTGGCACTCGTGCGCCTGCGCACTCCCCTCGCCCTGCTCGGGGCCGCCGTGCTCGTGCTCGTCGGACCGCCGCTGCTGACCACCGGCAGCGGCTCCGAGACCGGCACACAGATCCCGGGCCTGCGTTTCATGGTCCCCAACACGCCGGGCGGCGGCTACGACATCACGGCCCGCACGGCCGCGAAGAACGCCGAGGACGCCGGACTGACCCACAACATCGAGGTGTTCAACCTGCCCGGCGCCGGCGGCACCGTGGGCCTGAGCCGGCTGGTGAGCGAACACGGCAACGGCAAGCTCGCCATGTCCATGGGCCTCGGGGTGGTGGGCGCCGTCCGCTCCAACGACGCCCCCAAGACACTCGGCGACACCACGCCGATCGCCCGGCTCACCGAGGAGCAGGACGTCGTCGTGGTCGCGAAGGACTCGCCGTACAAGACGATCGACGACCTGATCGGCGCCTGGAAGGAGAATCCGGGCAAGCTGCCGGTGGGCGGGGGCTCCTCCCCCGGCGGACCCGACCACCTCGCGCCGATGCTGATGGCCCGGGCCGCCGGCATCCCCCCGAAGCAGGTCAACTACATCCCCTTCGACGGCGGTGGCGAACTGCTCGCCTCCATCCTCGGCAGCAAGGTCGCCTTCGGCGTCTCCGGCGTCGGCGAGTACCTCGACCAGATCGAGGCCGGCGAGCTGCGCCTGCTCGCCGTCACCGGTCCCGAGCGCGTGGCGGGGCTGGACGCGCCCACGCTGCGGGAGGCGGGGTACGAGGTGAGCTTCACCAACTGGCGCGGCATCGTCGCCCCGCCCGGTCTGACGGACGGCGAACGCGGCAAGCTGGTGCGGCTGATCGAGGAACTGCACGACTCCGACGAGTGGCGCGAGGCCCTGGAGCAGAACGGCTGGGACGACGCCTTCCTCACGGGCGAGGAGTTCGGCGCGTTCCTCGACGCCGAGGACAAGCGCGTGGTTTCGGTGCTGAAGGAGCTGGGACTGTGACGACGCGGACCACCGACACCGCCCCCGCGCGGGAGAGCGCCGGGCGCTCGTGGCTGAAGGAGCACTCCGAACTCGGCGTGTGCGCTCTGCTGCTGGCGCTGGGTGCGCTCGTCCTGACGGACGCGCTCACCATGGACGTCGACATCGCCCAGCGCGGCCCGGTCGGCCCGCGGACCGTGCCGATCGTGGTCGGGGCGGGTCTTCTCGTGATCGCGGCGCTGCTCGCCGTGGACGTGCTGCGCGGCGGGCGGGGCGAGGCCGAGGGCGGTGAGGACATCGACCTGTCCGAGCCGGCCGACTGGCGCACCGTGCTGCTGCTCGCGGGGGTGTTCCTGGGGTCGGCCGTGCTGATCGAGCCGCTGGGCTTCCCCATCGCGGGCGCGCTGCTGTTCTGGGGTGCGGCGTTCGCGCTGGGCAGCCGGCGGACCGACCGGGATCCGCTCATCGCGGCCGGGCTCTCCCTGGTCACCTACACCGTCTTCAACAACCTGCTCGGAGTGCCCCTGCCCGGCGGTCCGCTGATGGGAGTGCTGTGACATGAACGCCCTCAACTCCCTGCTGGACGGCTTCGGTACGGCCCTCACGCCGATCAACCTGCTGTGGGCCGCGATCGGCGTCCTGCTCGGCACGGCCATCGGGGTGCTGCCCGGCATCGGCCCGGCCATGGCGGTCGCGCTGCTGCTGCCGGTGACGTACGGGCTCGACCCGACCGGCGCGTTCATCATGTTCGCCGGCATCTACTACGGCGCGATGTTCGGCGGCTCCACGACCTCCATCCTGCTCAACACCCCCGGCGAGAGCGCGGCGGTGGTGGCGGCCATGGAGGGCAACCCCATGGCCAAGTCGGGGCGCGGCGCGCAGGCCCTGGCGGCCGCCGCGATCGGGCACTTCGCGGGCGGCATGGTCGGCACGCTGCTGCTGGTGGCGCTCGCGCCGACGGTGGCCGACCTGGCCGTGGACATCGGCGCGCCGGACTACTTCGCCATCATGGTGCTGGCGTTCATCGCGGTGACGTCGGTGCTGGGCTCGTCCCGGGTCCGGGGCATGGCCTCCCTGCTCATCGGCCTCACCCTCGGCCTGGTGGGCCTGGACCAGATGACCGGCCAGCAGCGCCTGACCTTCGGCTCGCTGCAACTCGCCGACGGCGTCGACGTCGTCATCGTCGCGGTCGGTCTCTTCGCCATCGGCGAGGCCCTGTGGGTCGCGGCGCACCTGCGGCGCAGGCCGCCCGAGCCCATCCCGGTGGGGCGGCCGTGGCTGGGGCGCGGCGATGTGCGCCGTACCTGGAAGTCGTGGCTGCGCGGCCCGTTCATCGGCTTCCCGTTCGGCGCGATCCCGGCGGGCGGCGCGGAGATCCCGACCTTCCTGTCGTACGTGACGGAGAAGCGCCTGTCGAAGCACCAGGACGAGTGGGGCAAGGGCGCCATCGAGGGCGTGGCGGGGCCGGAGTCGGCGGCGTCGGCGTCGGCCGCGGGCACGCTGGTGTCGATGCTGACCCTGGGCCTGCCGACCACGGCGGTCGCGGCCGTGATGCTGGCCGCCTTCCAGCAGTACGGCATCCAGCCCGGCCCGCTCCTCTTCGAGCGCGAACCCGACCTGGTGTGGGGCCTGATCGCCTCGCTGTTCGTCGGCATGGTGCTGCTGCTCGCGCTCAACCTGCCGCTGGCGCCGGTGTGGGCGAAGCTGCTGCGCATCCCGCGGCCGTACCTGTACGCCGGGATCCTGTTCTTCGCGGCGGTCGGCGCGTACGCGGTCGGCGGCGAGGTGATCGACCTGGTGATCCTGCTGGTCATCGGCCTGATCGGTTTCGGTATGCGGCGCTACGGGCTGCCGGTGCTGCCCGCCGTCATCGGCGTGATCCTCGGCCCGAACGCCGAACAGCAGCTGCGGCGCGCCCTGCAGATCAGCGACGGCAGCGTCACGGGGCTGGTGAACACGCCGTTCGCGGTGACCGTCTACGCGGTGATCGTGGTGCTGCTGGCCTGGCCGTTGCTGCGCAGGGCGGTGACACGGGGCCGGGCCGCGGCCTGAGCCGGTCACCCCGGCACCCGCTCCCGGGTGCCGTCCGGGAAGCGGATCTCCACCTCGCCGGTCCCGGCGACCCGTACGCGCGGCCCTGAACGCCGGGCGTACGGGTCGCCGTTCGTCCGGCGTCCGGCGTCCGGCGTCCGGCGTCCGGCGTCCGGCGTCCGGAACAGGGTGGCCGAGCGGTGACCGAGCGGTGACCGAGCGGTGACCGAGGATGTGGGTGCCGGTGGCGACGGCCCACGCGGACAGCCGCCGGTCCGTACGGGCGTTCAGCGAGGAGCGGTCGGCCGGGGTCCGTCAGGCGATCTGTTCGGCCAGCGCGACCATGATGCCCGCGGGGCCGCGCAGGTAGCAGAGCCGGTAGCTGTCCTCGTACTGCACCATCTCGCCGACGAGTTCGGCCCCGTGCGGGCGCAGGCGGTCCACGACCGCGTCGATGTCGTCGACGGCGAACATCACACGGTGCATGCCCAGCGTGTTCGCCGGGGCCCGCGGGTCGCCCTCACGGCTCGACGGCGTCCGGTACCGGGTCAGTTCGAGCCGTCCGTGGCCGTCCGGGGTCCGCATCATCGCCAGGTCCGAGCGGACTCCCTCCAGTCCGAGGAGGCGGTCCACCGCGTCGCCCTCGACGGTCGCCTCGCCCTCCAGCTCCAGCCCGAGCGCGGCGAAGAACGCCGTGGCGGCCGCGAGATCGTCGACGACGACGGCGATGTTGTCCATCCGCCGGATCGTCCCGTGTCCGGGCCCGGGGCCCCGCCGGCCGGTGTCCTCCATGGTGATCTCCCTCCGGGGCGGCCGCCGGGTCGGGCGGAGCGTGTGTACGCGGGCGTCTTCCCGTTCGCGCCGTCGCCCTCAAGCTACTCGGTTCGCAGGTCCCGGCGCCGGTGGTCGCCACTCGGTTCACCGGATCGACGCTGACCCCTTGACGCTCCCATGACAACGGTGGCTTGATGTCGTGGGAGCGCTCCCACCTCCTCCAGGGAAGGGACCACCATGCGCAGCACCCCCCGCACCTCCCCACTCCTGCCGCCCGGCCCGTCCTCTCGGCCGGTGCTCGTCCCGCTCCTCGGCCTGCTGGCCGCCCTGCTCCTCACGCTCGGCCCGGCCCCGGCGCCACGCGCGGCGGCCGCCCCCGCCGCCGACCCCGTCCGGATCATGCCGCTCGGCGACTCGATCACCGGTTCGCCGGGCTGCTGGCGGGCGGTGCTGTGGAACCGGCTGGTGAGCAGCGGACACACCGGCATCGACTTCGTCGGCACCTTGCCGCCGCAGGGCTGCGGGCAGGCGCACGACGGCGACAACGAGGGCCACGGCGGCGAGTTGGTCACCGCCGTGGCCGACCGGAACCTGCTGCCCGGCCGGCTCGCCGCCACCGACCCGGACATCGTTGTCATGCACTTCGGCACGAACGACGTGTGGAGCGGCATCGCCCCCGACCGCATCCTCGCCGCCTACACCCGGCTCGTCGGGCAGATGCGGGCCTCCGACCCGGACATGCGGATCCTCGTGGCCCAGCTCATTCCGATGAACCCGAGCAGTTGTGCCGCCTGCGCGCAGCGCGTCGTCGACCTCAACGCGCGGATCCCCGCGTGGGCGCGGGCGACGAGCACCGACCGTTCGCCGGTCACCGTGGTCGACCAGTGGACGGGCTTCAGCACGGCCGGCGACACCTACGACGGCGTGCACCCCAACGCCTCCGGCGACGCGAAGATCGCCGCTCGCTGGTACCCGGCCCTGGCGGCGGTCCTGGACGCGGGCGTCCCGCAGGACCCGGGCGGTCCCGGTGACCCCGCCGCCTGCACCGCCCGCTTCCGGGCCGTCTCCTCCTGGCAGGGCGGTTACCAGGGCGAGGTGACGGTGACCAACAGCTCCGCCTCCGCCGCCTCGGGCTGGACCGCGACGGTCGTTCCGGCGGGCGGCGCGCGGCTGTCCCAGGTGTGGAACGGCACCCTCGGCACGGCGGCGGACGGTACGGCCGGCGTCTCGGACGCGGGCTGGAACGGCGCGCTGGCCCCGGGCGCGAGTGCCACGTTCGGTTTCGTCGCCACCGCCCCGGCAACCGCGGGCGCGCCGGCGGCGACCGTCACGTGCACGGTGCGGACCGCCGCGTCCTGAGCCCTGCCGGGACGGCCGCCGGGACGGTCGGGACAGCCGTCACCGCCGGGACCGCCGGAACCGCCGGGACCCGGGACGGCCGGCACCGCCACGACCGTCGGCACCACGGCACCGCCACGACCGTCGGCACCCCGCATCGGCATCCAGCACCCTGCACACCGCCCCCGGTCCCACTGCACCCCGCCCCGCCCGACGCCGGCACCACGGAAGCGCCGGGCGCGGGCACCGCGAGCCGCACGGCACCACCGCACGCCCGCACAACCGCACCACACAGCGCACCCCGCACCACCCGCCCCACTCCACGACAACCCGGCCGGGGTCCGCCCCCGGCCACCTCACGACAGGCCCCATCCGACCCGACCCCCTCGGAGCCGCCATGAGTACCCAAGCCCCGGCCGCCGTCCCGCGGCCGGCCACCGTCGCCGCCGTCCTGCTCGGCCTGCTCCTCTCCTTCCTCACTCTCACCACCCCGGCCCATGCCGCGCCCACCGGCTTCCGCGTAGAGAACGGCCGGCTCCTGGAGGCCTCCGGGAACGACTTCGTGATGCGCGGCGTCAACCACGCGCACACCTGGTATCCGGACCGGATCAGCTCCCTCGCCCACATCAAGGCCAAGGGCGCCAACACCGTCCGCGTGGTTCTCTCCAGCGGTGACCGCTGGACCCGCAACGACACCGCCGACGTGGCGAACGTGGTCGCGCAGTGCAAGCAGAACCGGCTGATCTGCGTCCTGGAGGTGCACGACACCACCGGCTACGGCGAGCAGAGCGGGGCCGTCACGCTGTCCCGCGCCGCCGACTACTGGATCAGCGTGCAGAGCGCGCTGACCGGCCAGGAGGACTACGTCATCGTCAACATCGGCAACGAGCCGCACGGCAACACCGGTTACTCGGCGTGGACGGCCGACACCAAGGCGGCGATCCAGAAGCTGCGCACCGCCGGCTTCGACCACACGATCATGGTGGACGCGCCCAACTGGGGTCAGGACTGGGCGTTCACCATGCGCGACAACGCCGCCTCGGTCTTCGCCGCAGACCCGGACGCCAACACCGTCTTCTCGATCCACATGTACGGCGTCTTCGACACGGCCGCCGAGATCAACGACTACCTGAACCGCTTCGTCACCGCGAAACTCCCCATCGTAGTGGGTGAGTTCGGCCACGACCACTCGGACGGCAACCCCGACGAGGACACCATCCTGGCCGCCACCCGGCAGCTCCGTCTGGGGTACCTCGGCTGGTCCTGGAGCGGCAACGGCGGCGGCGTCGAGTACCTGGACATGGTCACGAACTTCGACCCCGACCGGCTCACCGGCTGGGGCCAGAGGCTGTTCAACGGCGCGGACGGCATCGCCGCCACCGCCGAGGAGGCCGCGATCTACTCCTCCTCCGGCGGCGACACCACTCCCCCGACGGCCCCCGGCACCCCGACCGCCTCGGGCGTGACGTCCTCGTCCGTGACCCTGGCCTGGGGCGCCGCCACCGACGCGACGGGCGTCACCGGCTACGACGTCGTCCGGGTCTCCGGCGGCACCGAGACGGTCGCGACCAGCACGGCCGGCACCACCGCGACGCTGACCGGCCTGGCCCCCGCGACCGCCCACACCTTCGCCGTCTACGCCCGTGACGCCGCCGGCAACCGTTCGCCCCGCTCGGGCACGGTGACGGTGACGACCTCGCCGGGCAGCACCCCGTCGGCGTGCGGTGTCGGCTACCGGGTGACGGGCAGCTGGCCCGGCGGCTTCCAGGGCGAGATCACCCTGCGCAACACCGGCGCGTCGGCGATCAACGGCTGGACGCTGCGCTGGACGTTCCCGGACGGCCAGCGGATCACCAACCTGTGGGGCGGGACGGCGACGCAGAGCGGCTCCGACGTCAGTGTCGCGGCGGCCCCGTACACGGCGACCGTGCCCGCCGCCGGCTCGGTCACCCTCGGGTTCACGGCGACCCGCGGTGCGGCGAACCCCGAGCCGACGGCGTTCACCCTGAACGGCGCGGCCTGCACCCTGAGCTGAGCCCGGCCCGCACAGAGGGTCGGAGCCCAGCCCGCACAGTGGGCTGAGCCCGACCCGCACGCTGGCTGAGCCCGGCCCGCACGGTGGCTGAGCCCGGCCGGGCACGGTGAGCTGAGCCCGGCCGCACCGTGTGCCGGTCACGCCCCGTGCGGCGGTGGCGGCGCCGCGCCCCGCGGCCCGGCCCCCAGGCGGAGCCCCCCCCCCCGGGGGGGTTAGGGCCGAGCCCCCCCCCCCCCCCCCCGGTGA
>NZ_JBNCNM010000026.1:0-135801 GCF_049846985.1 Streptomyces sp. DT190
GCCTGTGGGCCCGGGGGGCGGTGCGCGCGGGGGTGGGCACGCGGTGCGGGGCACCACGGGGCGGGGGTGCCCCCGGCCGGGCGCACAGCGGCCGCTTGGTGTGTGCGGGCGTGCCGCCGCGTCGGGTCAGCCCTGCTGGAACAGCTCCGCCGGCAGCGGCTTGAGGAGGGCGTAGAGGTCGTCCGTGATGGGGCGGTCCCAGGCGGCGATGGTCACCAGGACGTTGTCGCTGCGGTCGAACTGCACGCAGGAGATCCGGCTCTCGGAGAGCTTGACCCGGCGCACGATCAGGAGGTTGTCGCCCTGCATCACCGGCACGTCCTCGGTGCCGACGACGGTGACCTCCTCGTCGTTCTCCAGCGCCAGGAGGAGCTGGGCCACCTCGAAGGGGACCTCGCCCTCGGCGACCTCACGGGCCGGGGAGCCCTCCGGCAGATTGCCGATGATCATGGCGGGGCCGCGGCCGCCGAACAGGTCGTAGCGCAGGAAGACGCCCTGGCACGTGCCGTCGGGCGCGGGCAGCAGACCCGCACCGAGATTGCCGGGCCAGTCGCCCGGGTCCATGGCCAGTACGTCGAAGTCGGGCCCGGCGGGAGTGGCGCTGCGGCGGCGGAGGAACGACATGCCGCCATGGTACGTGCCCGGGCCTGCGAAGTGTCGGGCGGGCGACGCGTCGGCGGGACCGGGGCCGTCGTCCGGATCAGGTCGCCGGAACGTGCCGGTGCTGCTCGGGGCGCCGGACCGTCGCGCCGTGCCGTCGGTGGTGGCGGGCCACCTGGGCGCGGTGCCGCGGGACGGCTGCACCACTGGTGGTGGGGATGGTCCTTGAGGAAGCAGCGCACGCCGCGCGGTGCGTGCCAGCGGCGACACCGCAGTCACCGTCGTGCGCAGCGTGCGGGCGAGGGCGAGCCGGGCGTCCCAGCTGGGCGGTTCCCGCATGCTGCCGGTACTGGGCGGGGGCGTCCCTCCCCCGGGTCAGTCCTCCGGGGGTGCCGGAGGGATCACCGCGACGGGGCTCGCGGCGTGCAGCAGCACGGCCTGGGTGACCGAGCCCATCATGCGGGCGGGTGCCAGCAGGTGCCGCCGGTGGCGGCCCACGACGACGAGGTCGGCGTCCCGGGAGGCCGCGACGAGGTGCCCGGCCGCGTCACCCGCGGCCGGGAGGAGGTCGACGCCGACGCCGGGGTGCCGCTCGCGGTGGGGGGCGAGGAAGCCCTCGGCGAGGACCCGGGCCTCGTCCCGGACGACATCCTGGTCGACGACCGGCGGGGGCATCTCGCCGGGCAGCATCCAGGGCTGCGCGGGCCAGGGGTAGGCGGCGACCGCCTGGAGACGGGCCCCGCGCCGGGCGGCCTCGGCGAAGGCGAACTCCAGGGTGGCCTCGTCGGGCCCGTCGACCTTCAGCCCGACGACCACGCGCGGGGCGGGCCCGGCCGGTGGCGCGCCGTGGACCGCGCGGCCGGGCGGGGGCACCACGACGACGGGGCACTCGGCGTCGCGGGCGGCGGCCAGGCTGGTCGAGCCGAGCAGCAGGCTCGCGAAGCCGCCGCGGCCCCGGGAGCCGAGCACCAGCAGCCCGGCGGTGGAGCCCAGTTCGGGAAGGACCACGCCGGTCGCGCCCTCCAGGCCGACGTACTCCGTGTCCGGCAGGCCGGAGCGACCCCGCAGGTGGCGGCGGACGCGGTCGAGGACGGGGTCCTCTCGCGGGTCGGAGGGCCCTGCGGCGAGGAGCTCGGGCTGGGCCCAGTGGGGGTACTGGCGCACGTGCGCCACGCGCAGCGGTGCCGAGCGCCGCCGGGCCGCGTCGACGGCCCACTCCAGGGCGCGCAGACTGTCGTCCGAACCGTCGACCGCCGCGACGACCGGCAGGGTGCTCATGGGGGTTCCTCACTTCCGGGTGACGACCGTCCCCTCCCCGGTGCCAGCCTGACGCAGGGGCCGGCCGAAGGAGGCTGCCTCGGGTCGCGTGTCCGGAAAAGGCGGACGGACACCCCCGGATCGGCCGTCGGCAGGACGGCCGCCCCGGGTGGTGCGCTCCCTGCCGTCAGGTGAGGTCGAACTCGCCTTCGCGCGCTCCCGAGACGAACGCGCCCCACTCGGCGGGCGTGAAGATCAGGGAAGGGCTCTCGGGGCGGCGGCTGTTCCGCATGGCGATGAAGCCCTCAACGAAGGCGATCTGCACATCCCCCAGGCCACGGCTGCTGGACTGCCACTGTGCCTTGCTGAGGTCCAGATCCGGCTTGTCCCAGCCCATGAGCGGTCGCTGCTGGGTGGTGGTCTCGGCCACGTCCGTGCTCCTCCCGATTGCGTCGTCCGCGGCCAGCCTAGCGATCGTGCCCCACGGCCGACAGGGCACGTGAGCGGGACCTTTCACGAGTCCGGCGGCCGTGCTCCCACGAGCCACATGGCGAAGCACTGCGATCCCCCGCCGCAGGCGTGTCCGCGCCCCTGGAGGGCCGCCTCGGCGAAGCGGAGTGGTGGGTGCTGCTCGGCGACGTGGGCACCGTCGACGAGGACGGCGTGGTCACCGTCCTGGGCCGGGGCTCGCCCTGCATCAACACCGGTGGCGAGAAGGTGTACCGCGGTGCGGCGGTCGCCGAGCGGCAAGGCGGACCTCCGGTGGGCGCGGGAGGTCGCGACGGCTGCGGACGGGTGACTTCCCGGCCCGGGAATTGAACCCGAGGTGACGTACGGACGTACTGGTGGTGGCAGGCTCGGCCCTTGGGCTCTGTTTGCCATGCCATCGCACAACCGCACGGAAGGACCACCGGGTGTCGCTCTTCACTCGCCCGCACCAGCAGCCGGACAGGACCGAGGGCGGCGGGGCGGAACCGGACGACGGCACGGGGGCGGCCGGGCCGGGCGGGGAACCCCGGGCGAACGACGGCTCGGCCACCGTCGACCGCGACGGGGTTCCGGCGTCCCCCGGCCGGGACGACGACACGGACGCGGGCGAGGGTGCGCAGGTGAGGGACGGGGACGCGGATCCCGGCGGGCTCGCCCCGGGCGAAGACGCGGGTGCGACGGCCGGAGGCGGCGTCTCCGGGGCGGAGGCACGCCGCGGGGGCGGGGCCGGGGCGGCGGAGCCGGAGGACGGGACGGGGGCGGCGGAGCCGGAGGACGGGGCCGGCGGCGAGCGCGGCACGGTCCGCGGGACGGACACCGGTTCGGCCGGGGACGTCACCGGACACGAGGAGGGCGAGTCGCGGTCCGCCGCGGCGGACGGGACGGGCGCCGCCGCACGGCGGGAGGCCGATGCGCCGCGGAGCGCCACAGCGGACGGCGCGGGCGCGCCGGGCTGGTTCGGCCGGCGGCGCCGTTACCCGCGGGCCGCGCGGGGCGTCTCCGTGGGGATCACCGTGCTGGCCGGGGCGCTCGTGGTGTTCGCGCTGCTCGTGCCCAACCGGGTCGAACGGATCGAGTTCGCCTCGTTCCTGCGGATCCCGGCCGAAGGGGTGCTGCTCGCGGGCCTGCTGCTCGCGCTGCCGGCACGGCCCCGGCGGATCACGGCGGTCGTGACGGGCGCGTTCCTCGGGCTGGTCACGATCCTGAAGTTCGTCGACATGGGCTTCTACCAGGTGCTGGCCCGGCCCTTCGACCTGGTCCTGGACTGGATCCTCATCGGGCACGCCACCGACTTCCTCCGGGAGACCTTCGGCCGTACCGGCCAGGTGCTGGCCGTGATCGGTGTGATCGTCCTGTTCGTCGCCGTGCTCGTGCTGACGACGCTCGCGGTGGTGCGGCTGACGAACCTCATGGTGCGGCACCGTCCCGTCGCCGCCCGTACGACGCTGATCCTCGGCACCGCGTGGATCACCTGCATGACGCTGGGCGTGCAGCTCGGCACCGTGCCGATCGCCACCAAGGGCAACGCCGAGTTCATCGGCAACCGGGTGGAGCAGGTCCGCGCGGGACTGGAGGACGCCCGCGTCTTCGAGAAGCAGGCCGCCGTGGACGCGTTCGCGAAGACGCCGCCCGACCGGTTGCTGACCGGACTGCGCGGCAAGGACGTGCTGTTCACCTTCGTCGAGAGTTACGGCCGGGTCGCGATCGACGACCCGGCGATGGCGGCGCAGACCGACGCCGTGCTCAAGGAGAGCACCGGAAGGCTGGAGGCGGCCGGGTTCGCGTCGCGCAGCGGCTGGCTGCAGTCGCCGGTGACGGGCGCGGGCAGCTGGCTCGCCCACTCCACGTTCCTGTCCGGACTGTGGATCAAGAACCAGCAGCGGTACCGCAGTCTGACCACGAGCGACCGCATGACGCTGACCAAGTACTTCGGCAGGACGGGTGCCTGGCGGACCGTCGGCATCGTGCCGGGCGTGCGGCGGGCCTGGCCGGAGGGCCGGTTCTTCGGCCTGGACCACATCTACGACTCCGAGCATCTCGGGTACCACGGGCCGTACTTCAGCTGGACGCCCGTGCCCGACCAGTTCAGCATGGAGGCCTTCCAGCGCCTGGAGCACGGCAGGAAGGACCGTGAGCCGATCATGGCGGAGATCATCCTGGCCTCCAGCCACAACCCGTGGTCGCCCATCGCCCGCATGATCGACTGGGAGGACCTCGGCGACGGCTCGGTGTTCCACCGCATCAAGGAGGAGGGCACCGACCCGGCGGAGGTGTGGAAGGACCCGGAGAAGGTGCGCGCCGAGTACCGCAAGGCCATCGAGTACTCGATCCGCAGCCTCACCGAGTGGATGGAGCGCTACGGCGACGAGGACACGGTGCTGGTCTTCCTCGGCGACCACCAGCCGGTGCCGACCGTCACGGCCGGGGACACCGGCAAGGACGTGCCGATCAGCATCGTCGCCAAGGACGAGAAGGTCCTGGACCGGGTGGCCGACTGGGGCTGGACGGACGGCCTCAAGCCGGCCGCGAACGCCCCGCGTTGGGGCATGGACAAGTTCCGCGACCGTTTCATGACGGCGTACGGCCCGCGGCCCTGACGGTCCGGCACAACCGGGATCTCCGGCCGGGCTAGTCCTTCCCGAACGTGTCCCTGAGCCGGCGCTTGAGGATCTTGCCGCTGGCGTTGCGTGGGAGTTCGTCCACGAACAGCACGCGCTTCGGGGCCTTGAAGGGGGTCAGCCGCTCGCGGACATGCTCGATCAGCTCCGCCTCCGTGACGTCCGAGCGCGGGACGACGATCGCCGTCACGGCCTCGATCCAGCGCTCGTCGGGCAGGCCCACGACGGCCGCCTCGGCGACGGCGGGGTGGGTGTACAGGGCGTCCTCGACCTGGCGGGAGGCGATGACGACGCCGCCGGAGTTGATGACGTCCTTCACGCGGTCGACGATCGTGTAGTAGCCGTGCGCGTCGCGCACCGCGAGGTCGCCGGAGCGGAACCAGCCGTCGCGGAAGGCGGCGGCGGTCTCCTCGGGCTTGTCCCAGTAGCCCTCGCACAGTTGCGGGGAGCGGTAGACGATCTCGCCCGGGGTGCCGTCGGGGACGTCCCTGCCCTCCTCGTCGACCACCCGGGCGTCGACGAACAGCACGGGCCGGCCGCAGGAGTCCATGCGGCCCTTGTGCTCGTCGGGTGCGAGGACCGTGGCCAGGGGGCCGATCTCGCTCTGGCCGAAGCAGTTGTAGAAGGCGAGTCCCGGCAGGCGCTCCCGCAGCCGTTCGAGGACCGGGACCGGCATGATCGACGCCCCGTAGTAGGCCTTGCGCAGGCCGCCGAGGTCGCGGGTGGCGAAGTCGGGGCGCTGGGACAGGGCGATCCAGACGGTGGGCGGGGCGAACAGGCTGTCGACGCGGCCCGCTTCGACGAGGTCGAGGAGCCGGTCGCCGTCGGGGGCGTCCAGGATGATGTTGGTCGCGCCGACGGCGAGGTAGGGCAGCAGGAAGACGTGCATCTGCGCCGAGTGGTACAGGGGCAGCGCGTGCGCGGGGCGGTCGCCGGCGCTGAGGTCGAGGGCGGTGATCGCGCTCAGGTACTCGTGCACCAGGGCCCGGTGCGTCATCATCGCGCCCTTGGGCAGGGCGGTCGTCCCGGACGTGTACAGCAGCTGCGCGAGGTCCTCGGTGCGCGGCTCGGGCCCGTCGTACGCGGGTGCCCCGTCCAGCCGGGCGAGCAGTGAGCCGCCGGCGTCGCGCAGGGGCAGGGTGCGTACGCCGCCGGGGAGCCGGCCGGCCAGGTCCGGGTCGGCGAGGACCAGGGAGCTGCCCGACTGGCCGACGAGGTAGGCGAGGTCGTCGCCGGTGAGGTTCTGGTTGACCGGGACGTGGACCAGGCCAGCCCGGGCGCAGGCCAGGAAGGCGATCAGGTAGGCGTCGGAGTTGTGGCCGTAGGCGCCGACGCGGTCCCCGGGCGACAGTCCCTCGCCCAGGAGGACGCTCGCCGCCCGGGAGACGGCGGAGTCGAGTTCGTCGTAGGTCCAGGTGCGGTCGGCGTACTCGACCGCGACGCGCGCCGGGGTGCGCCGGGCGCTGCGCCGCAGGACTCCGTCGACCGTGCTGCCGTGTCCGGGCGTCGTCATGACACATGATCCTCGGCCCACCGCCGTGGCGGGTCAAGGCACCCCGGCGTCTCACACCCGGCGGCTCAGCCCCTCCCGGTACGGCGCGCGCACCCGTCGCTCTGATGCTCCGTCGTCTCCTGATGTTCCGTCAGATGTGACACCGGGGTGCGTCCCGGCCGGTTCGTGGCGGTGTGCGGCGGACATACTCCGAGGGACGCGCGAGACGGCTGAGGCGAAGGGGTGTGCGGTGACCGACAGACCGGCGAACGGCGAACTGACCCGGCGTCAACTCGGGCGGACGGGACTGGCCCTGGGCGGTGCGCTCGCCCTCGCCCCGCTGCCGGCCGGGCCGGCCGGAGCCGCCCCGGCGGCGGCTCCGGGCCGGCGGCCCACCCTGCGGCACGGCTCCGCCGCACGCGCCGGACTGCTCGCCTCCCACCTGCGCCGCCTGGTCACCGACGCCGAGACGTTCCTCCGGCCCTCCCCCACGCACCCCTGGTACGCGGGCGCCGTCCTCCTCGCCGGACGCGGCGGCACCGTCGCGCTGCACCGGCCCATCGGCACGGCGGTGCGCTACCGGGCCTACGACGAGACGACGGACAGCGGCGTGGAGTTCCCGCCCGACGAGCAGATCCCGATGGCCGAGGACACCGTCTTCGACCTGGCGTCGGTGTCGAAGCTGTTCACCTCGCTCCTCGCCGTGCAGCAGATCGAGCGGGGCGCGCTGGACCTGGAGGCGACGGTCGCCTCGTACCTGCCGGACTTCGCTCGCGCCGGCAAACAGGACATCACCGTCCGTCAACTGCTCACCCACACCTCCGGGTTCCGTGCCTGGATCCCGCTGTACACCGCGCCGACGTACGAGGAGAAGCTCCAACGCATCTGGGACGAGAAGCCCGTCAGCGCGCCGGGCACGGCCTACCTCTACTCGGACCTGAACCTCATCTCGCTCCAGCTCGTGCTGGAACGGATCACCGGCCGCGCCCTGGACGCCCTGCTGCGGGACGAGATCACCGGTCCGCTCGGCCTGCGCCGCACCCGCTACAACCCACCCGCCTCCTGGCGTCCACGCATCGCGGCGACGGAGGACGCCCGTCCGCCGTGGTCCGGCCTGGACCGGGGCCTGGTGTGGGGCGAGGTGCACGACGAGAACGCCTTCGCCCTGGGCGGGGTCGCGGGCCACGCCGGTGTGTTCTCCGACGCGTGGGACCTCGCGGTCCTCGCTCGCACGCTGCTCAACGGCGGTGTCTACGGCCGGGCCCGGATCCTGGCGCCGGAGTCGGTGGAGCTGATGTTCACCGACTTCAACACGGCCTTCCCGGGGGACGAGCACGGCCTGGGGTTCGAGCTCTACCAGCACTGGTACATGGGCGCGATGGCCACGCCGCGCAGCGCTGGGCACACCGGCTTCACGGGCACCTCGCTGGTGCTCGATCCGACGACCGACTCGTTCCTCGTCGTGCTCGGCAACTCCGTGCACCCGGTGCGGAGCTGGCGTTCCGGCTCGGCGCCCCGGGTGGCCGCCGCGAACCACCTGGCACGGGCCGTGCCGGTCCGTCCCGCGCGCGGCCGTACGGCCTGGTTCTCGGGCATGGCGGTCGCCTCGACGGCGACGCTCACCCTCCCCGCGCTCGACACCTCCTCCGGCGACGCGCGACTGACCTGCGCACTGTGGTGGGACACCGAGCCGAAGGCCGACGTCCTGGTGCTGGAGGCCGCCACCGACGGCGCCGCGACGTGGCAGCCGGTGCCCTTCACGACGTCGCGCAGCGGCGCGGACCCCGCGGTCCACGCGTCGGGCTCGGTCACCGGCTGGTCCGGCCGCATCTGGCACCGGCTCACCGCCGACGTCCCCGCCGCCCGGTCCCTCACACTGCGCTGGCGGTACGCCACGGACCGGCTGTACGCGGGCCGCGGCTGCTACGTCGACGGGCTGCGCGTGGCGACGGCCGACGGCGTCCTGTTCGACGAGGCGCGCCCGGCGGACGCGTCGCGGATCGAAGCGGTGGGATGGACGCCGTCGGCCGACTGAGACCGTCGGTTCACGGACTGCGGGTCACTGGTTGAAGACGGCCTTCTGCACCTCGTTCGGGCCGTCGAAACGGTTCTCCTTCAGGCCGTCGAGGGTGCTGACGACCTTCTCGTCGGCGTGGTTGCTGCGGGCACGCTCCACCAGGTGCTGCTTGTCCGTGGGGTAGTCCGCGCCCTTGAGGGCCTTCTGCAGATCGGTCGGGCTGAGCTCTGCCATGAGGGCCTCCCGGGGGTGGTACGACCGTCCGCGCGGGGCGGCCGGCTGGTACGGATCTCCTTCGTCCTGTCGGAGTGCCCCGCGATCGGCGTGCGATTCAGCCGTTCCCGCTTTCCAGTACCGCCATCGCCGCGTTGTGCCCCGGCACCCCGCTCACGCCGCCCCCGCGCACCGCGCCCGCCCCGCACAGCAGGACGTTCGCGTGCCGGGTCTCCACACCCCAGCGGCCGGTGCCGTCCTGGGCGTACGGCCAGCTCAGCTCCCGGTGGAAGATGTTGCCGCCGGGCAGGCCCAGGTCGCGCTCCAGGTCCAGCGGGGTCTTCGCCTCGATGCAGGGGCGGCCGTCCGCGTCGGTGGCCAGGCAGTCGGCGAGGGGTTCGGCCAGGTGGGCGTCGAGCTGGGCGAGCGTCGACTTCAGCAGGTCCTCGCGCACGGCGTCGTTGTCCCGCGCGAACAGGCGGGCCGGGGTGTGCAGGCCGAACAGGGTGAGCGTCTGGTAGCCCCGCTCCGCCAGTTCGGGGCCGAGGATCGTGGGGTCGGTGAGCGAATGGCAGTAGATCTCGGAGGGCGGCGCGGCGGGCGGCCGGCCCGCCGCGGCCTGGGCGTGGGCGGTGGCCAGCTGCTCGTAGCCCTCGGCGATGTGGAAGGTGCCGGCGAAGGCCTCACGCGGGTCGACGGAGCCGTCGCGGAGCCGGGGCAGCCTCGTGAGCAGCATGTTGACCTTGAGCTGGGCGCCCTCGGCGGGGGCGGGCGGGGTGTCGCCCGTGAGATCGGCCAGGGCCCGCGGCGAGGCGTTCACCAGGACGTGCCGGGCGGCGACCGTGCCCTCGCCGTCGGCCGTGCGGTAGGTGACCTCGGCGGTGCGGCCGTCGGTGGCGACGCGCACGGCCTCGTGGCCGGTGGCGAGGACGGCCCCGGCCGCGCGGGCGGCGTCGGCGAGCGCGTCCGTGAGGGCGCCCATGCCGCCGACCGGCACGTCCCAGTCCCCGGTGCCGCCGCCGATCACGTGGTAGAGGAAGCAGCGGTTCTGCTTCAGGGACGGGTCGTGGGCGTCGGCGAAGGTGCCGATGAGCGCGTCCGTGAGGACGACGCCGCGCACCAGGTCGTCGGCGAAGCGGTCCTCGACGGCGACGCCGATCGGCTCCTCGAACAGCATCCGCCAGGCCTCGTCGTCGTCGAGGCGGCCGCGCAGCTCCTCGCGCGTGGGCAGCGGCTCGGTGAGGGTCGGGAAGATCCGCTGCGCCGCGCGGCCGGTCATGCCGTAGAACTCCCGCCAGGCCCGGTACTCGTTCTCGGAGCCGGTGAGCCGGGCGAAGGCCTGTCCGGTCCGCCGTTCGCCGCCGCCGACGAGGAGACCGGTGGGCCGGCCGTCGCGTTCGGTCGGGGTGTAGGAGGAGACGGTGCGGGTGCGCACCCGGAAGTCCAGGCCGAGGTCCCGGACGATCTTCCTGGGCAGCAGGCTGACCAGGTAGGAGTAGCGCGACAGCCGGGCGTCGACACCGGCGAAGGGCCGGGTGGACACCGCCGCGCCGCCGGTGTGGTCCAGCCGCTCCAGCACCAGCACCGACCGGCCGGCCCGGGCCAGGTAGGCGGCGGCGACCAGGCCGTTGTGTCCACCGCCGACGATGACGGCGTCGTACGTCCGGTGTGCGCGGGATCCCAGGGGTGCGGTCATGGTTCTTCGTAACACGGGGCGATCGGGGTCGGCCAGAGCTCACCCGGCCGGGCCCGGGGCTCCGCGGTGGGCTCAGGAGGTCCGGCGGCCGGCGGACGTGCGCTGTGCGCGCAGGGCGGCCACCGTGCGGTACAGCTCGGCGGCCTCGGTGGCGTGGCCCAGCCGCTGGAGGCAGTGCGCCTCGTCGTTGCGGCTGGCGAGGGTGTCGGGGTGGTCGGCGCCGAGGACGCGGGCGCGGGCGGCGGCCACCCGCCGGTACTCGGTGAGGGCGTCGGTCCAACGGCCCAGCCAGCCCAGGCCCACGGCCACCTCGCGGCGGCTGACCAGGGTGTCCGGGTGATCGGGGCCGAGGACCCGTTCCCGGATCTCGCTCACCTCGCGGGACTCGTCGAGGGCCTCCTCCCAGCGTCCGAGCCGCCCGAGGTTGACGCACCGCCCGTGCCGGGCGCGCAACGTCTCCGGGTGGGTGGGGCCCTGGACCCGGCCGCGGTCCTCGGCCAGGGCGGTGTAGAGGTCGAGGGCCTCCGCGCTGCGGCCGAGGCGGCCCAGGCTGATGCCGGTCTCGTGGCGGGCGGCGAGCGTGTCGGGGTGGTCGGGTCCGAGGGCCCGGCCGCGGGCCTCGGCGACCTCGCGGTAGGTCTCCAGGGCCTCCGTCCAGCGGCCCAACTGACCGAGCGCGTACGCCACTTCGTAACGGGTGACCAGGGTGTCGGGGTGGTCCGGGCCGAGCACCCGGGCGCGGGCGGCGGCCACCTCGCGGGCCATCCGGTGAGAGTCCTCCAGACGGCCCAGGCGGCTGAGGTTGAAGGCGAGGTTGTGCCGGCAGCGCAGCGTGTCGGGATGGTCGGGCCCCATGGTGCGCTCACGTGCGGCGAGGACCGAGGTGTAGACCCGGTGGGCGTCGAAGGGACGGCCCAGCTGCCCGAGCACGTAGGCCATCTCCTGGCGGGCGGCGAGGGTGTCGGGGTGGTCGGCGCCGAGCGTGCGGATCCTGGCCTCGGTGACGTGCTTGTACTCACGCAGGGCGTCCGGGGCGCGGCCGGTGCGGCTGAGAGTGAAGGCGACCTCGTAGCGGCTGGCGAGGGTGTCGGGGTGGTCGGGCCCGAGGAGGTGCTCGCGTTCGGCGGCGACCGCCCGGTGCACCTCCCCGGCGTCCGTCCAGCGGCCGAGCCGGCCGAGGCTCAGGCCGGCGTTGTGCCGGCCGGCGAGGGCGGTGAGGACCTCCGGGGACGGGGTCGGGCGCTCCTCGGCGACGGGTTCGCCGACCGGGCCGGAGGCGGGCCGCGCGATCCACTCGCCGGACAGCCCGGCCGCCGGGTCCGCCGGCGCGGTGCGCAGCGAGGTGCCGGCCGCCTTGCGGCCGGTGGTCATGCCGTGGGTCCAGGAGGGCAGCCGGGCCGCGCCGGTCAGCGCGTCGGGGGCGGACCGGGGCGCCACGAAGGCCGGCACGTACACCGGCGCGGCCCGGTGGGCGCTGATTCTGCGCGCCAGCTCGCGGGCGTCGCCGGGCCGCTGCGCCGGTTCCTTGGCGAGCAGGTCGAGGATGACCCGCTCCAGGTACCCGGGCAGTTCGGGCCGGTGCTCGCGCGGCGGCCGGGGCGGGGTGTCGCGGTGGCCGACCAGGATCGCCCAGGCGTCGCCGAGGTCGAACGGCGGGACGCCGGTGGCGATCTCGTACAGGACGCAGCCGAAGGAGTAGAGGTCGCTGCGCTGGTCGACCTCGGTGCCGCTGATCTGCTCCGGGGACATGTAGTGCGGGGTGCCCATGGCGACGCCGGTGCCGGTCAGCCGGGAGGTGAAGCCGATGTCGTGGCCGAGGCGGGCGATGCCGAAGTCGCAGATCTTCACCGTGCCGTCGCCGAGCCGCACGATGTTGGCGGGCTTCAGGTCCCGGTGCACGATGGCCTGTTCGTGGCAGTAGGCGAGCGCGGCGGCGACCTGCTCGGCGATCTCCACGACGTCGGCGACCGGCAGCGGGTGCTGCTTGTTGTCCTCCAGGAGCTGGCTGAGGTTGCGGCCGTCGAGCAGCTCCATGACGAGGTGGAGGACGCCGTCGGACTCGCCGAAGTCGTGCACGACGGTGATGCCGCGGTGCTGCAGCGCGGCGGCGACCCGGGCCTCGCGGCGGAACCGCTCCCGCAGGACGCGGGTGAAGGCGTGATCGTGGTTCGGGCCCAGTGGCTTGAGGCACTTGACGGCGACGTGCCGGCCCAGGGACTCGTCCCGGGCCCGCCACACCTCGCCCATGCCCCCGCGCCCGATCAGGTCGAGCAGCCGGTAACGGCCATGGATGAGCCTGCTGTCCCCCATCTCGCGCGACGCTCCCCCCGGTAGCTGTCCGCCCGCCCCCTCGGCCCACCCAGTATGGCGGCCCGCCGTCCCAGTTTGTACGGGGCCGGACGGGCGTCGGGGCCGGGCCGCGCCACGGCGCGCGGGATGCGTCCGGGAGGGAGTTGCCACCGCACACGTGCGGGAAAGCGGCGCAGCAGGAGGCCCGTGAGGCGCAGCAGCCGGGTGACGGTGGCGGGCCGGGGGGCCGCTCCGCCGTACGGCTCGTGGGCGTACGGCGGCAGAGCGGCGTACGCCAGATGTGCCACGCGCCGCCACAGCGGTGCGCGCGCCGGTACGAGGAGCGGGTGCGTCGGAGGGCGGAGCAGGAAGTCGTCCGCCTCGCGTGCCGCGGACCCGGCGGCCGGTTCGGGGCGCACCTTCTCCATGTACTCCGCCGGCGCGGCCCGGTCCGCGGGTACACGGCACCGGGGCCGAGGCCGGCCAGGCGTGCGCGCTGCGCCGGTGCTCCGGTTCCGGCGTCCGGGGCCCCGGGATCAGGAGGAGACTTCCACTCCGTAGAGGGTGCGTCCGCCGGTGAGTTCGCGGCCGGTGACGAGTTCCGGTGCGACGCGGACGAAGACCTCGTGCGGGGCGGGGGCCCAGGACCGCGGGCCCTCCCGCAGCAGCCGTGTGTGCTCGGCCGGGTCGGTGACCAGGGTGGCGGTGCCGGTGATCACCACACTCCAGCCGGCCTGGGTGCGCGTGTCGAACGCGTCGGCCTCGAAGGCGACCACCGCCCCGGCGATGGCGCCCACCAGCTCCGACGTCACCGAGGTGCGCAGCAGGACCGAACCGTCCTCGTCCAGCGTGAAGTTGACGGGCCGCACCGCGGGCAGGGCCCGTCGGGTGAACACGATCCGTCCCACGGGCACCTCGGCCATGAGCCGCAGGCACTCCTGCCGGCCCAGCTCACGAAATCCGTCGTTGGCGTCCATCTGCCGTCTCGTCCTTCACCCGGTGCCGCCGTGCTCGTGATCTCATCCTGCGGCGGGCGGCAGGACCGGGACAGGGCCCATCGGCCCATGGACCGGTGACGAAGGACCCCGTCGCCACTGCGGGATCACCGGCTCAGCGCCCCACCCGCGGCATCCCCAGCCCGAGCCCGAGCCCGAGCCTGAGCCACGAGATGATCTCCCGCTGCGGTCAGTGCGCCGGCGCGCGGTCGAAGCGGTCCGCGTGCGGTCGAGGTCGTCAGTTCAGTGTCGCGAGGAAGTCCGTGCAGGCCCGCGCGCAGGCGCGGCAGGCCGCCGCCGAGTCCTCCGCCCCCGGTTGCCGGTCGAAGACGTGCGCGGCCTCCAGGCAGACGGTCCGGCACCACTCCACCTGGACGCGGATGCTGTTCTCGTCCACCTGGTTCTGCTCGGACAGCACACGGCAGGTCGCGTCGCAGACCTCCGCGCACATGATGCCCTTGCGCCGTACGAGTTCCTGGTTCTCGGTGCCGTCGGGATCCACGAGGCTCGCGCGCAACGCGCACGCCCGGGCGCACTCGGTGCACGCCTGGGCACAGGCGAAACGGTCCTCCAGGAACCGGAACAGCTCCTGCTGGGATGTCGTCGAAGTCACACCGCGCGGGTAGCCCCGGTCGATACCGGTCAAACCCGGTCCCGGCACGGGTTCCGGCCGGTTTTCCGGCCCGGCGCGCCGGGCACCCGGCCCGCCCGGGGCGAGCGCGCGCACCGCACGGCGTTCGGCGCGCTGAAGCACACGTACGAGAAGGTCGGCGACCACTGGGAGCGCAAGGAGGGGGGCCGCAAGGGGCCCTCGGACCCGCGGTCGGCCCGCCCCGGGCGGCAGGGCGGGCGCAGCGGCGAGGGCGTCGACGAGCGGGCCTCGAAGGCGCGCCTCTACGACCTCGCGCGGCGGCCGGGCGTCGAGGGGCGTTCACGGATGTCGAAGGCGGAGCTGCTGGACGCGGTCCGCAAGGAGAACCGCTCCCGGACCCGCTCGGCCCGGACCCCGTCCGGTTCGTCGCGATCGAGGTGAGCCGGTTCACGACGAGGTCCAGGGGTACTCGCGTGCCATGAATACCGCATGGATGGAGCTGGCCGCGGGCCGAGGCGCCCTCGGCATCGGGCTGGGTGTGGCGGGCGTGGTGGTCGTGGCCCTGCTGCTGGGGGCCTTCGTCCTCGGCTTTCGCACCAAGCGCAAGGAACCGCCCACGCCGCGACCGGAGGAACAGCCGCGGATGCCCGCCGACGGGCCGGTCCGCGAGACGCTGGAGCGCCGGGAACCCGACGAGATGCCGAGAAGCGATCACCGTCTGACGCCGCACGAGCTGAAGACCAACGGCCGGCAGAGCGACCGGACGAGCGCCTCGCAGGAGCGCCCGCGCTGGAACGAGGGCGGCAGCGGCGGGTTCGGCAGCGGCGGTCCGGGCGCCCGCTGAGCCACCCGCGACCACCCGCACCGCCCCCGGTCGTACATCACGTCGTACACAGGGAAGTGAGAACCATGGCCGATCCCGCCCGCAACACCCTGCCGCTGCCGGACTACGACCATCTGCCGATCGGCGGCCTGGAAAGCCGTGTGCGGTCGCTGTCCGCGGACGAGGTCGAGGAACTGCTGGCGTACGAGCGGTCGCACGCCGACCGGCTGCCGGTGACCGAGCTGCTCGGCGCCCGGCTGGACCAGTTGCGCGCGGGCGCCGAGCCGACGTCCGGCGACCCGCACGCCCTGCGTCCGGAGTCCGGCCACGGCAGCCGGGGAGGCTCGCGTGTGTCGCCCGCGACGTCGCCCCAGCCGCACAGCGCTCCGCCGCACGGCACGCCGGACCAGCCGGCCAAGCCGAAGGCCGACCGCACCTAGGGAGGCCGTGGCCACCCCCGGGAAGCCCGCCGCGAAAGGGCCCGTGCCTGTGCACGGGCCCTTTGCCGTGCCCGGTCCAGATGGGAGTGAGGTGGATCACACATTTAGGGTGCAGCGTGGTGGGGGGTCCAGCGTCTTTCGAGAGGTGTAGGAGGCCACTGAGACGCAGGACGGTGAGGATGGAGCAGGTTCGGGGGGCGGACGGCTTCGACGAGTTCGCGGCCGCCCGTTGGTCGGCGCTGCTCCATGTCGCGCGGCTGCTCACGGGGGGCGACCGGCAGCGGGCCGAGGATCTGGTGCAGGAGGCCCTGGTCAAGCTGTGGTTCGCCTGGCCGAAGGTGGCCGAGCAGGCCCCGGAGGCCTATGTGCGCACCGTGCTCGTGCGGCTGGCGGCCCGCTCCGCGCGGCGCCGCTGGTGGGGCGAGCGGCCGGTGGAGCAGCTGCCCGACCGGGCGGGCCCGGGCGACCTGTCGTCCGCCGTCGCGGAACGCTCGCGGCTGGAGGCGGCCCTGGCGCTGCTGTCGCCCAAGCAGCGGGCCGCGGTGGTGCTGCGCTACTACGAGGACCTGCCCGAGGCCCAGGTCGCCCAGGCGCTGGGCTGCCCGGTGGGCACGGCACGGTCCCACGCCTCACGCGGAGTCGCCCGGCTCCGCCGGCTCCTGTCCGACGCCGTCAGGCCCGTGGGGTGAAGGGAGAAGCGATGGACGACTTCGAGCGGGACCTGTCGCGCCTGATGCGCGACACCCAGCAGCACACCCCCTTCGAGGCCGCGCACCGGCAGCGGCTGCACGCGGGCATCCGGGCCCGGCGCCGGGCCCGGATGCTCTGGAAGGCCGGCGGCTCGGCCGTGGCGGTGGCGGGGATCAGTGTCGGGCTCGCCCTGCTGCCCGGCATGCTCACCCGCGCCCAGCCCCCCGCCGACCACGGACCGCAGCCGTCGACGAGCGCGCCCTCCTCCGTCGACACCACCCCCACCACCGACGCGCCGGAGCCGAGTCCCACCCCGACGCGGCCGGAGTCGACGGCGCCCGCGCCCACCGGCGGCACGGTGGCACCCTCCGCGACCACGAGCGCGACGAGCCCGCCGAGCGGCCCCACGCCCGATGCCACACCCTCCACGCGGCGGAGCACCACCGCGCCGCCGACGCCCTCGTCCTCCCCCACGCCCACGACGGTGCCGCCGTCCGTCCCGGAGTCGGAGGAGCCTTCCGCGTCGGCCTCCACCGAGTAGCCGCCTGAGCGGCCCGCGCCGCCGTCAGGGCGACCCGGGCCGCCGGCCAACCCGTCCCCGTACCACTGCCACGGGCGCCTTCGGCATGCCCGGCCGGCGTCCGACCTCCCCTGCCCCGTGCCAGAAAGAGACCGTGAGACAGCCATGAGCACCGTACGGCGGTCGCCGCTGACGGACCGCCCGACACCGAGCGCTCCGGCCGCGCTGCCGCGCCGCGCGCCCCTGGCCGCGCACCACCCGGACCCGGTCCTCGACGTGGTGGTCCCCGTGTACAACGAGGAGGACGACCTGGAGCCGTGCGTGCGGCGCCTGCACGCGCACCTCGCCGAGACCTTCCCGTACACGTTCCGGATCACCGTCGCCGACAACGCCAGCACCGACCGGACGCCGCAGATCGCCGCGCGGCTGGCCGCCGAACTGCCCGGCACCCGATGGCTGCGGCTGGCCGAGAAGGGCCGCGGCCGTGCGCTGCACGCCGCCTGGTCGCGCTCCCGGGCGCCCGTGCTGGCGTATCTGGACGTGGACCTGTCCACCGACCTCGCGGCGCTGCTGCCGCTGGTCGCGCCGCTGATATCGGGTCACTCGGACATCGCCATAGGCACCCGGCTGGCGCGGGGCGCGCGGGTGGTGCGCGGACCGAAGCGGGAGATCATCTCGCGTTGCTACAACGGGCTGCTGCGCTCCACGCTCGCCGTGGGGTTCAGCGACGCGCAGTGCGGGTTCAAGGCGGTGCGGCGGGACGTCGCCGAACGGCTGCTGCCGCTGGTGGAGGACCGCGAGTGGTTCTTCGACACCGAGTTGCTGGTCATCGCCGAGCGCGCCGGGCTGCGGATCCACGAGGTGCCGGTGGACTGGGTGGACGACCCCGACAGCCGGGTGCACCTGCTGTCCACGGCGCTGGCCGATCTGCGCGGCATGGCCCGGCTGGGCCGGGCCCTGGCCCGCGGCCGGCTGCCGCTGACCGCGCTGCACCGCAGTGACGCCGCACTCGCCGGGCAGGTGCCCGCGGGCCTGGCCCGGCAGGTGGTCCGGTTCGCCGCGGTGGGCGCGGCCAGCACGCTCTTCCACCTCCTGCTGTACTCGGCGTTCAGACCGGCGACGGGAGCGCAGCCGGCCAACGCGCTCGCGCTGCTGATCAGCGCGGTCGCCAACACCGCCGCCAACCGGCGGCTGACCTTCGGGGTCCGGGGCCGCGGCGGGGTGCTGCGCCACCACCTCAAAGGGCTCGTGGCGTTCCTGGTCGGGCTGTCCCTGACCAGTGGTGCGCTGGCCGCCCTCCACCACGGCGCGCCGGGGGCCGGCCACCGGGTCGAGCTCGCCACGCTGATCGCCGCCAACCTGGCCGCGACGCTGCTGCGCTTCCTCCTGTTCCGGGCGTGGGTGTTCCCCGGCCGTCCCGCCCGCCGCACGACAGGACCCGCATGAGCACCATCGAGCTGCGCCGGGCGCCGTCCGGCCCCGAGTCCCCCGAAGTCCCGCCCCGCCGGGACGAGTTCCGCGCACGGCTGCGCCGGGCCGTGGTGCGCCTCGGGCCGGTGCTGCTGGCGTACGGCGCGCTGAAGCTGGCCGGCTTCGGCGTCTTCATGTACCTGCTGGACTCCACGGGCGACTTCCGCGGGAAGAACCCGCGGTTCGGCGGCGGCGAACACCCCTGGGACGTCCTGGCCAGCTGGGACGGCTGGTGGTACCAGCAGATCGCCGCGCACGGGTACGACCCCGCTCTCGAACCGGTCCCGGGCGCGAAGGGCCTGATCACCCTCGAAGGCAACTCGGCGGCGTTCTTCCCGTTGTACCCGGCCCTGATGCGCCTGGTGTCGGAGTGCACCGGACTCGGCCTGTACGGCGCCGGCATGACGGTCTCCGTGCTGGCCTCGTTCGTCGCCGCGCTCGGCATCCACGCCGTGGCGAGCAGCCTGGGCGGGCACCGGGCCGGTCTGGTGGCCGCCGGGCTGTGGGCGGTCTGGCCGGGCTCGGGCACGGAGTGGTCGGGTTATTCGGAGTCCCTCTACACGGCTCTCGCCGCCTGGACCTGTCACGCCGTCATGAACCGCCGCTGGCTGACGGCGGGCCTGCTGACCTTCGCGGCGGGGCTCTGCCGGCCCACCGCCGTCGCACTGGTCGCCGCGCTGGCCCTCGCGGCCGTGCTGTCCCTGCGCCGGCGGCGGGACGGGGTGCGCCGTCCGCTGGCCGCCGTGGCGATCGCCCCGCTCGGCCTGTTCGGCTATCTCGCCTGGGTCAACTACCGCATGGGCGACCTCAACGGCTACTCCAGGCTCCAGGACGGCGCCTGGGCCCACAAGTTCGACTGGGGCGTCCACACCCACCACGTCCTGACGTCCATCCCCGTCGGGCGCTTCGACTACCTCTTCGCCATGCCCTTCGAGGACGTCATCGGGGTGGGCGTGGTGCTGACCGTGCCGGTGCTGACGGTGCTGCTGCTGCGGCTGCGGCCGCCCGCCGTGCTCGTCGTCTACACCGTGCTGTCGTATCTGATGGTGATGACGACCCAGCAGATCTTCGGCAACGTCTCGCGCTATCTGCTGCCGCTCTTCCCGCTTTTCATCCCGCTGGCGCTCGCGATGCGCCGTCTGCGATGGCCGTCCCTGGCCGCGGTGCTCGGCACGGCCGCACTGGCCTCCGGCTCGTACGCGGGGTACGTGCTGTTCGAACTCGGGGTGCCGTAAGGCCCGTCGCCCCTGCCCCCCGCGCTGCCCCGAAACACCCCCTTCACGCGCGGAGCACCGGGGGGTAACGCCTGCTGCCTACGGTGCCTGCCTGTCGGCCCCCCACCCCGCAGCAGGGAGACAGTCTTGAGCACCGAGCCACGACTCGCGGACGTCGTCGTACCGGAACCCGCGCAGCAGGCGGCGCGGGGCCCGGACCAGGCCGTCAAGGAGACCCTGGAGGACTACACCCTCCGCTTCGCGCCGCGCAGTTACCGGCGCTGGTCCCCGATGGTCGTGGCGACGACCGCGCTCGGCGGCATCGCCTACATGGCCGACTTCTCCATCGGCGCCGGCATCGGACTGGCCCACGGCACCGGCAACGCGCTGCTGGCGATCGCCGTCGCCGCGGTCGTCATCTTCGTGACCGGCTTCCCGCTCGCCTACTACGGCGCCCGGTACAACATCGACCTGGACCTGATCACGCGCGGCTCGGGCTTCGGCTACTTCGGCTCGGTGCTCACCAGCGTCATCTTCGCCAGCTTCACCTTCATCTTCTTCGCCCTCGAAGGCTCGATCATGGCCCAGGGCCTGAAGCTGGGCCTCGGGCTTCCGCTGTGGCTGGGCTACCTGGTCTCCACACTGATGGTGATACCGCTGGTCGTCTACGGCATGACCGCCCTGAGCAGGCTCCAGGTGTGGACCACGCCGATCTGGCTGCTGCTGATGGTCGGCCCGCTGGTCTACCTGGTCGCCACCGACCCCGGGACCGTCGACCGCTTCCTGGCCTACGCGGGCACCGACGGCGACGGCGGGGTGAACACCGCCTCCGTGCTGCTGGGCGCGGGCGTGTGCCTGTCGCTGATCGCGCAGATCGGCGAGCAGATCGACTACCTGCGGTTCATGCCGCCCAGGACCGAGGCGAACAAGCGCGCCTGGTGGACCGCCGTCGTGCTGGCCGGGCCCGGCTGGGTGGTGCTGGGCGCGCTGAAGCAGGCCATCGGCGTCTTCCTCGCGGTGTACATCATCGCCGAGGTCGGTGCGGGGGCCGCGCCCGAACCGATCCAGCAGTTCAAGGGCGCGTTCGACGCGATGATGCCGTCCTGGCTCGTCGTCCCGCTGGCCGTGGTGCTCGTCGTCATCAGCCAGATCAAGATCAATGTGACGAACGCGTACTCCGGCTCCCTCGCCTGGACCAACTCCTTCACCCGGGTCACCCGGCGCTACCCGGGCCGGATGGTGTTCGTCCTGGTCAACCTGGGCTTCGCGCTGGCCCTGATGGAGGCGGACATGTTCAGCTTCCTCAACGGCATCCTGGGCTTCTACGCGAACTGCGCGATCGCCTGGGTGGTCACCGTGGCCACCGACATCGGGATCAACAAGTACGTGCTGAAACTGTCCCCGCACGCCCCCGAGTTCCGCCGGGGCATGCTGTACGCCGTCAACCCGGTCGGAGTCGTGGCCTTCGTCGCCGCGTCGGGCCTCTCCATCGCCCTGTACTTCCACGCGCTGGGCGACACGCTCCAGCCGTACTCACCGGTCGCCGCGGCCGTCATCGCCTTCGTCCTCACGCCACTGATGGCCGTGCTCACCAAGGGCCGCTACTACCTGCGCCGCTCCGACGACGGCATCGCCGAACCGATGCTGGACGGGGAGGGCAACCCCAGCGCCGTCGGCTACGCGTGCCACGTGTGCCGGCAGTACTTCGAACGGCCGGACGTGGCAGCCTGCCCCGCGCACGACGCGGTCGTCTGCTCGCTGTGCCTGAGCACCGACCGGACCGGCGACCACGTGCTGCCGGCGACGGCCTGATCTCCCCGGGGGCGGGTGGGCCGCACGGCCCGCCTCCGTCCCCGGGCACCTCATGCGGCCCCGCGGTCCGGACGGCATACTGATCTTGCGCGGCGCGGGAGCGGTTTCCGAGGGCCGGAGAGGGGATGACGGGACGTGACCACCGGAGGAACAGGCGGGCGGGCGACGCCCGGTGAGCCGGACGGTGTCCCCTCCGTCCCGGACGAGGTGTGGCTGCGGTTCCTCACGGACAGCGAGTCCGCCATACGCGCCTCCGCCCCCAGGGAACCCTCCGCCCGGGAGCGGGCGGCCGGACGGCAGCCCCAACCCGCCCACACCGTCGGTGACCTGTGGCAGCCGGAGGACCTGTGGGTCCGGGTGGCCTGGAGGGACCTGGACCGCCGGGCCAGGACCCGGCGCGTGGCACGCGTCGTCGCCACCGCCGCCGCCGTGGCGCTGGCCCTCGGCGCCTGGTCCCAGCTGACCACCGGCGCCGGCGACCGGCCGGGCGACCCGGCCGTGCGGCAGGTCGAAGGCGCGACCGTACCGCTGCCGACGCCCACGCCCCTCCCGTCCGGTTCCCCTTCCCCGCAGCACTCCAGATAGCACACACGGACGAGACCCCTTCCGCGCGGCCGCCTACGATGAGCCCACGGGCCCGATCCGGACGCCACGTCGGACGCGGCCCCCCGCCGACGAGCCCACCGGTACGCGCACGCCGACCGAAGGGGGACAGTCATGAGCGCGCCCCGCCTCAGCAGTACACCGTTGCCGGGCATCGGCGTCCGCTACGACCTGACGACCCGGGACCACCGCCGCCTGTCGGTGATCGCCCACCGCGACGGGCACCGGACGATCAGCGCCTACCGCGAGGACGACCCGGACGCCTGTGACCTCTCCGTGCGGCTCACGGCGGAGGAGGCGGCCACGCTCATCGACGCGCTGATGCCCGCCCACCACACACCGAACCTGCTGTCCACCACCGACCTGGGTCTCGTCGCCGAGCGGATCGAGCTGCCCGGCTCCTCGCACTGGAACGGGCGGCTGCTGGGCGAGTCGCGGATCCGCACGGACACCGGCGCCTCCGTCGTGGCGGTGCTGCGCCGGGCCGACGCGATCCCCTCCCCCGCCCCGGACTTCCGGCTCGCCGGCGGCGACGTCCTCATCGTGATCGGGACCCGAGAGGGCGTGGAGGCGGCCGCCGCGATACTCGGTCGGGAGTGAGCGGCCATGCACGACTCCGCGCTCTTCCTGATCGAGTTCGGCTGCCTCATCCTCGGGCTCGGGCTGCTCGGCCGTCTCGCCGGGCGCTTCCGCTTCTCCCCCATCCCCCTCTACCTGCTGGCGGGGCTGGCCTTCGGTGAGGGCGGCCTGCTGCCGCTGGGCGCGAGTGAGGACTTCGTCGCCGTCGGCGCCGAGATCGGCGTCATCCTGCTGCTGCTCATGCTGGGGCTGGAGTACACGGCCACCGACCTCGTCTCGAACCTGCGCACCCACTATCCCGCCGGGCTGCTCGACGCGGTCCTCAACGCCCTGCCGGGCGCGGCCCTGGCCCTGCTGCTCGGCTGGGGCCCGGTCGCCGCGGTGGTGCTGGCGGGTGTGACCTGGGTGTCCTCCTCCGGCGTCATCGCCAAGGTGCTGGCAGAGCTGGGGCGGCTCGGCAACCGCGAGACACCGGCCGTCCTGAGCATCCTGGTCCTGGAGGACCTCTCCATGGCGGTGTACCTGCCCATCGTCACCGCCCTGCTGGCCGGGGTGGGCCTGGCCGCGGGCGGTCTCACCCTGGCCGTGGCCCTGGGGGTGACCGCGCTGGTGCTCGTCCTCGCGGTGCGTTTCGGCCGCCATGTCTCCCGCTTCGTCTCCAGCGACGATCCCGAGAAGCTGCTGCTGGTCGTGCTCGGCGTGACCCTGGTGGTCGCCGGGGTCGCCCAGGAACTGCAGGTGTCCGCGGCGGTGGGGGCGTTCCTGGTGGGCATCGCGCTGTCCGGGGAGGTGGCCGAGGGGGCGGCGAGCCTGCTGGCGCCGCTGCGGGACCTGTTCGCCGCGGTGTTCTTCGTCTTCTTCGGCCTGCACACCGACCCGGCGAGCATCCCGCCCGTCCTGCTGCCCGCTCTCGCCCTGGCCGCCGTCACCACCGCGACGAAGATCGCCACCGGCTACTGGGCGGCGCGCCGGGCCGGAATCGGGCCCCGGGGCCGCTGGCGCGCCGGGGGCACGCTCGTCGCGCGGGGCGAGTTCTCCATCGTCATCGCCGGTCTCGCCGTCGCGGCCGGGATCGAGCCCTCCCTCGGCCCCCTCACCACGGCCTACGTCCTCATCCTGGTCCTCCTCGGCCCGCTGACCGCCCGCTGGACCGAGCCCCTGGCGATGCGCCTGACCGGGTTCCGCTCACGCCGTGGGGCGACCGGGCCGACGCCACCGGTGCCGCCCGGCGGCCACGAGACGATCGAGGGCCGGGACGCGGCCGGACGTGCGTGAGGGCGGGCGCCGGCTGCCCTCCTGGACGCACGGCACGACCACCCGTCACGAGGCGGCGGACACCTCCCCGCGCACCGCGCCGCCGGACCGGCGGCCGGCTTTCGGCGGCCGGGTCGTCACGGCGAGAGGACCGCGCGGGACTCCGCCACCGGGCCCGGCGACCGGGCTGTCACGGCGACGGAATCCGCCGCCGGACCCGGCGGCCGGACTGTCGTAGCGACAGGACCACGCGGGATCCGCCGCCAGGCCCGGCGGCCGGGCTGTCGCGGCGAGAGGACCACGCGGGACTCCGCCGCCAGGCCGGTCGGCGAGCCCCGTCGCCGCAGAGCGCACGGGGCTCGCCGTCCTCGGATCCTCGCGAGGTCCGCACCGCACCGCCGGAGCCAGCCGCCACGTCGCCGACCCGGCCTTCGGTCGGCCCGGCCGCCGGGCGGACGCGCGGCAGGTGCGCCACGTGCGCAGGACGAACGCGAAGCAGGAGCGCCGGGCGGTCGCGAGGCACGTGCGCCGGACGGTTGCGGAGCACGTGCGCAGGACGGACGCGCGGCGACGTGCGCCGGTCAGGCGCCCGTCGCCGCGGCTCTCCGGTTCAGCCGGTCCTCCACCCGCGCGGGGTGTCGAGCCGCTCCCAGTCCGCGTCCCACGCGGCCATCCGGCGGCGGTCGAGGTGGAGCCGGGCCAGCCAGGCGGCTCCCAGCACGGTCCCGGCCGCGCAGGAACCGGCCAGGGCGCCGCCCAGGGCGGTGTGCAGCCGGGCCTCTCCGTGCGACACCGGCGCCGTGGTGAGGTCACCGCCGCGGTCCATCCACACGGGCAGGAGGGTTCCGGCGGGAGCCCTCGGCGGGACACGCGCCTCGTCCCGGCGTTCCGAGCCGTCCGGCGCGGTCCAGCGGACCGTGCCCCACACCCGGTGATCGCTCGCCGCCCGGGCGGGAGAGGGGCCGGGAGCGTCCTCGACGAGGACCGCGGAGACCGGACGGCTCTGCGCCCGCTGCCGTGCGACGGCCCGTTCGACCGCGTCCGCCGCCAGCAGCCCGCCGGCCGCTCCGGCGAGCAGCGCGCACACCCACCCCGCGAGCACGAGCCACGCCTCGACGACGTCGACGCGGCGTTTCAGGGCGTTGCGCCGCCACCGCCACCACCGCACGGTCGTGCGCCCGGACGCCTTCATGGCCGACACCCCCTCGTGAGCACCGGCACCACCCTTCCAGTGTGCTCCGCCCCCACCGCCCGGGCCTGCCGGCAGCGCTCGGCGCCGACGGCGACGGGTCAGCCGGCCCACCGGTCCTCGCCGGGCCTGCGCAGCACGCTCAGCAGGTCGTCCTGGCCGGCGACCGCCTCCAGGGCCAGCGTGCGGTAGCCGGCCTGCCCGAAGAAGACGGTGATGCGGTCCTGGTCCTCGCTGAGCACGGTGCCGTCACCCCACTGCTCGTGACGTACCTCGGTGCCCACGGGGTAGGCGGCCGCGGCCGGGTGGGCGGGGCGCTCCTCGGGAGCCCGGCCGTCGCGCTGCTCCTCGCACACGTCGCAGTTGCCGCACCGGCCGGGGTGGTCCTCGCCGAAGTAGCCGAGCAGGAAGCGTCTGCGGCAGCCGGTGGTCTCGGCGTAGGCCCGGGCCATCTCGACCCGGGTGCGCTCGGTCCTGCGGTGGGCCCGGGCCGTACGCGCGGCCTCCTCCGCGGCCTGCTCCGGGGACATCCCCGAGGCGGGGCGCACCTCGCCCTCCTCGCCCGTGGCGACGGCGTCGGCTTCCTCCAGCAGGTTCACGGCCGCGGTGACCCGGTTCCTGGACAGGCCGGTGTCCTCGCGCAGTTCGTCGAGGTCCGCGGGGTCCCCGCGGTGCTCGTGCACGGCGTGCGCCACGTCCGACAGGGCCTCGTGGCCGGGGGCGCGGCCCGCGAAGAACGACCGCATGCCGGTGTCCTCGGACCGGTAGTGCAGCACGGCGAGGGCCGGCCGGCCGTCCCGGCCGCAGCGCCCGATCTCCTGGTAGTAGGCGTCGAGGGAACCCGGCAGCGACGCGTGCAGCACGAACCGTACGTCCTCCTTGTCGATGCCCATGCCGAACGCCGAGGTCGCCACCACGACGTCGGCCGCGCCGGAGAGGAAGGCGTCGTGGACCCGCTCGCGTTCGGCGGCGCGCAGTCCGGCGTGGTAGGCCTCGGCGGACAGGCCGAGGGCGGCCAGTTCCCGGGCGTAGTGCTCGCTGTCCTTGCGGGTCCCGGCGTAGACGATGCCCGGTTTGGGCTCGGCGGCGGCCCGTTCGACCACCGCCAGGCGCCGCTCGTCCTCGTCCAGGAAGCGGCGCACCCGCAGGCTGATGTTCGGCCGGTCGAAACCGGTCACCAGCAGCCGCGGCCTGCGCATCCCCAGGCGTTCGGCGATCTCCCGGCGCACGGGCGCGGCGGCGGTGGCGGTCAGGGCCAGGACGGGCGGGCCGCCCACGCGCCGGACGGCCTGCTCCAGGCGCAGGTAGTCGGGGCGGAAGTCGTGGCCCCAGGAGGACACGCACTGGGCCTCGTCGACGACGAACAGGGCGGGGCGGATCTCGGCCAGCCGCTCCAGCACCTCGTCCTTGGCCAGTTGCTCGGGCGACAGGTACAGGAGCCGGGCGTCGCCGCGGCGCACCGCGTCCCAGGCCTCCTCGGTCGCGGTGGCACCCAGGTCGGAGTTGACCGCGACGGCACCGGGCGCGCGGTCGCCGTCGGGCAGGCCCGCGATCTGGTCGCGCTGGAGGGCCAGCAGCGGCGACACGACCACGACCGGCCGGGCGAGCAGCGCCGCGGGCACCTGGTACACGGCGGACTTGCCGGAGCCGGTGGGCATGACGACGAGGGTGTCCTCGCCGTCGAGCACCCATTCCATGGCGGTGAGCTGCTCCGGCAGGAGGGTGTCCCAGCCGAACACCTCGGCGGCGGTCTCCCGCAGGCGTCCGGCGCGGCCCGACCGCGGCTCCTCGCGTCCCATCCGGGGCTCCTCGCTGTTCCGTGCGGTCGCGTCCCGATGTCGCGCCCGCGGCGCCCTCTGGGTACCCGCGGCTCCGCCCGCGTATCAGCCGGTGACCGGCGCCGGCCTCACTCGGGACAGGCGGCGACGCGCACCCGGTCGCTGTCGCCGTCGGAGAGGAAGGACGCCAGGGCTGTTCCCTCCTGTGTGACGGCGGCCCGGTCGGCCCGTGCCAGGCGGCGCAGCGGGGTGACCAGGAGGGTGTCCGCCTCGACGGTCCAGGTCGCGGCGACACGGCCGTCGACCAGGACGAAGCGGGCCCCGGCGACGGACAGGCCGCGGTGGGCGTCGTCGATGATCCGGCCGCGGTCGTGGTAGCCGAGGACGGCGTTGTCGAACGCGGGCAGGAAGCGCACCGGGGCGGGGACGTCCGGGTCGGGGCGCGGGGCGCCGGGCAGGTCGAGCAGTTCCCGGCCGCGTTCGTCGCGGAAGCGGACCAGTTCCCCGCGCAGTGCGGAGATAGCGGCCGGGAGCCCGGTCAGTCCGCACCAGGCCCGCAGGTCGGCCGAGGCGGCGGGGCCGTACGCGGCGAGGTAGCGCCGCAGCAGCGTCTGCCCCACGGGGTCGGAGGCGTCCGGGTCCGGCGGGTCGATGTCGCGTCCCAGCCACGCGGAGACCAGCGCGTACCGGGCACCCGCCCTGGTCCGCCACACGCCGCGCGGCGGCAGCTGCACCGTCGGCAGGAGGCCGGCGGCCAGCATCTCGCCCAGCGGCCGCGGGGCCACCGCCGGCCAGCGGTCGGCGACGGCCCGGGCCAGGCCGGACATCGAGCGGGGCTCGCCGTCGGCCATGACCTCGCGGCCGGCCGCTTCGAGGGCGGCGAGGTCGACCCCCTCGAACTCCCGGCGGTACACCCCGAGGACCCGGCGGCGCAGCATGTCGCCGTGCCGGGCCCGCCAGGCCAGGAGGTCGCCGGCGGTGACGAGATGGACGGTGCGGCGCATGAGGTGGGCCCGCACCACGCGCCGCCCGGTCAGCAGGTCCGACAGGGCCCTCGGGTCGAACGCCCGCAGCCTGGACCAGAGT
This sequence comes from Streptomyces sp. DT190, assembly GCF_049846985.1. Taxonomy (NCBI): domain Bacteria; kingdom Bacillati; phylum Actinomycetota; class Actinomycetes; order Kitasatosporales; family Streptomycetaceae; genus Streptomyces; species Streptomyces sp. DT190. The sequence continues at coordinate 27,717 of NZ_JBNCNM010000026.1, forward strand.
CCGGCGAACGGCTCCTGCGGTTCCTGCGCCTGGAGCCCGCCGAGACGGGCGACGGCGTCGAGGACCGGCAGCTCGGCGCGGTCGAGGAGCAACTGCCGGGCGACGGTGGCGCGGTTGAGCGCCCGGGCGTCGAGAACGGTCATCAACACACCTGTGCTTTCGTTTCGTGCGCCGCCCCGTCACCGGGGTGCGGTGGCGGCCGCCTGCGTGCTCACCGTCCCAGGCCTTGCGGTCAGGTACTGACCGCGACGCGCGCGGCCGGGCCACGGTGCCGTGTCCGGTCCTGCGGCCGCCTGCCGTGCGGTGGTTGGCGGCGGGTCGGCCGGGGCACCGCCTTTCCCTATGTTCCCTATCGAATTACTAGGAAAGTATTGACGGCGCCTGACGGCACTGCGCAGGATGATGCGCATGGCCCGCACATCTTTCCGATGGACGCGCCGCCGGTGAGCCCCGACCCCCCACCGTGTCACCGAAGTTGAGGAGACCCCCGCCATGGGCGCTGCCCCCGTGCTGCCCGGACCCGACGCGGAGTCCGTTCCGGCCGGGCCCGGTCCGGCGCACTGGCTGCGGGTGGCCCGCGAGACGGCGGAGGACCTGGCCACCGACGCGGTGGCCCGGGACCAGGCGGGCAAACCCCCCTTCGACGAGGTGGCCCGGCTCCGCGAGTCGGGTCTGCTGGCGCTGCTCGTACCGGCCGGGCTCGACGGCGGTGGCGCGGACTGGCCGACCGCCTACGCCGTGGTCCGGGAGGTCGCGGCGGCCGACGGCGCGATCGGCCAGCTGCTCGGCTGTCACTACTTCATGTCGTGGAGCGCCGGATTCTTCGCCGAGCCCGCTCACGCCGCCCGGCTGGCACGGCGGACCGCGGCGGAGCAGTGGTGCTGGGGCGGTGGCCTGGCGCGCCAGGAACCCGCGCTGACCCTCGCCAGGACCGCGCACGGCAAGGTGCTGAACGGCCGTCAGAGCTACGCGGCGGGCGTGCTGGTAGCCGACCGGCTCGTCGTGCGGGCCGTGCGGGCGGACACCGGTGAGCCGTTCGCCGTGGTGGTCGACCCGAACGGGCCGGGTGTGGTGGTCGACGGGGACGCCGACCCCTTCGGCCAGCGGCTCGCGGCCGGCGGCAGCGTGGAGTTCGACGCCGTCCCGGTCGCCACGGCCGACGTCCTGGGATCCCTGGCGGCGGACGACGACGTCCTGGCGCCGCCGGCCGGCCTGGTCTCGCCGGTGGGCCGGCTGCTGTCGGTGCAGATCCGGCTCGGCATGGCGGAGGGGGTGCTCGCCGAGGCCCGCGAGTACAGCAGGGCCGGCCGCACCCCCTGGCACCCGGACTGGCCGGCCGGCTCGCCCCGGGATCCGCAGGTGCTGACCGCCTACGGGGAACTCACCGTGCTGACCCGCTCGGCGTCCGCCCTGGCCGGCCAGGCGCGGGACGCGGTGCAGGCCGGGCTGACGCGCGGTGAGGACCTCTCCTACGAGGAGTACGCGGAGATCTCCGTCCTCGTCGCCATGGCCGAGGCCGCCGCGTCCAGGGCCGTCCAGGAGTCCACCGCCCGCGCCCTCGACATCATCGGCGTCCGCTCGGCGTCCGCGCGGCTGGGCTTCGACCGCTTCTGGCGCAACGCCCGGACCCACACGCTGTACGAGCCCGTGACGCACCGGCTGCGGGACGTCGGGGACTACTTCCTCAACGGCTCCCATCCCCCGTTCGTCCTGCCGGTCTGAGCCGCTCCCCGCACGTGCGCGTGGCTCTTCGAACGTTTCCCGGGCGGCGGGCGTCACAGCAGTGGCCGTCGTCGAAGGGAACAGCCGCCATGACACCCGCACCGCGTACCGCCCCTGCCGCGACCACCGCCCTGGTGGCGGGACTGCTCTGCGCGCTCGCCGCCTGCGGCGGTGGTACGGGGCAGGCGGCGAACGCGCAGGGCACGGGGGCCTCCGGCCGGACGGCGTGGCGGGAACCCGCCGCGTACACCTACACGCTGCGGTCGAGCGGAGGCGAGCGGGCCCTGCTCGGCACCTTCCGGATAACGGTCCGCGACGGCGCCGTGGCCGGTGCGGTGGGGCTCGACGACACGGCCCGGGGCGTGGCCGCCTCCCAGCCCGACGCGGTGCCGACCCTCGGGCAGCTCCTCGCCGAGCTGGAACGGGTGCGCCGGGGCGGCGCGGCCACGGCCGAGGCGTGGTACGCGGCGGACGGCCATCCGCTGCGGATCGTCCTGGACGAGGACGACAACGCCGTCGACGACGAGGCCCGCTACGACATCACCGCCTACGAGCCGGCCGGCCGGGGCTGAGATGCGCCGCCGGTCCCGTCGGACGCGAGACCGGTCAGCTCCGCCGCCGTCCGGGCCGGCTCCAGCTGGGGGCCGATCCACTCGCACATCAGGACCGTGGCGTCGTCCTGGAGCTGCCCGTCGTGGTAGTCGAGGACGGCCTGGATCAGACGGCGCAGGGTCTCGGGGACGGGCAGGCCGTCGGCGTGGTGGCGGATGAGGAAGTCGGTGAAGCGGTCCAGGCCGAACTCGCGGTCGCCGGCGCGGCGCGCCTCGGTGATGCCGTCGGTGTACAGCACGACGCGGTCGCCGGGCTGGAGCTGCTCCTGGCAGACGGTGCCGGGCAGGCCGAGTTCGGTGCCCATGGGGTGGGCCGGGCGGCACTTCAGACGGGTGGTCCAGCGGTTGCCCCGGATGAGGATCGGCGGATGGTGGCCGCGGTTGACCCACCGCAGGGTGCCGGTGCGGGTGTCGAGGGTCGCCAGGACACCGGTGACATAGCGGCGGTGGCCGTACTGCTCGACCAGGGCGGCCTCCACGGCCTCCGCCTTGGCGAGGAGACCGGCGCCTTGGCGGCGGGCGTTGCGGCAGGCGCCGAGGGCGAGCGCTCCGGACAGGCCGGCGGCGGTGTCGTGGCCCATGGCGTCGAAGATCGTCAGATGGACGACGGGTCCGTCGACGGCGTACTCGAAGACGTCGCCGCTGATGTCGTAGGCCGGTTCCAGCGCCGCGGAGATGGTCACCCGCCCGTCCGCGTAGGTGCGCGGCGGCAGGAGGTTCCACTGCATCTCGGCGGCCACGCTCATCGGCCGCGCGCGGGTCAGCTTGGCCACCGCGTCGCTGGTGCTGCGCTTGCTGACGATGATCAGCGCCACGAGTGCGGCCGGGGACTCCATGTCCGCGCGGGCCTGGGCGTCGTCGTGCTCGCTGGTCACCCGCAGCAGGCCGATGCGTTCCGTGCCGTCCAGCAGCGGCACCCACCACTCGAACCCCTCACCGCCGGCGTGCGCGGCGGGCAGCACGCCGCTGTGCTGGAACGCCCGCCCGGGCACCGTGCCCTCGACGTGCACCTCCTTCTCGTGCCTCTCGTCCGCCCCGTCCCACGGCAGCAGCCACAGGGTCTGGCGCCGCAGATCGGCCAGGTAGATCAGCACCTCCCGGAGGGAGGCGGCCGGGGCCCAGGCGTTCACCTTGGCCGGCAGCAGCTCGACCGGCATGAGGTGGCTGGCCTCCAGCAGCCCGGCGAGCATGCGCCGCCCGCCCTCACCTCTCGGCCCGCCTGCGTCCCTCTGCCCACCCTCGCCTCTCAGCCCGGCCTCGCCCCTCGGCCCGCTCGCACCGCTCCGGTCCATCACCGTTCACCTCCGTTCCGCCGCACTACCGGCTACCCGCGAAACGGCGGGTGGCACGGGCCGGGCCCCCGGCGGCAGTCGGCCGAGGTGCGTCGCTGTGAAAAGGCTTCAGGGGGCCGACTCCGGGTACTTCCATGGTGGAACGACCCGCCAAGGGAGGAAACGGAGGCGCGAGGGCCGTGTTGCTGTCGCATTCGCTCGACCACGGAGTACTCGTCATCACGGTCCACCAAGACCCCGGGATCGGGGGCCGCGCCACGCTTCTGACGCAGATCAGCGCTCTGGTCGAGGCCTACCGGCCCGCTCCCGTGGTGGTCGTCCTGGACGAGCCGGCCGCGCAGGGCGCCGCCGTCAGCGTCGTGCTGCGCGTCCACCGTCTGTGCAGCCGGCTGGGCATGCTGATGTCGGTCGCCACCGGCAGCGCGCCCACCCGCCGCCTGCTGGAGGCGAACGCCGACACCGCCGGCACCCGTCTGGTCATCCACGCCCGTACCGACACCGCCGTGGCCGCCGCGTACGCCGCCGCGGCGTGAGCGGGCCCCGGGGGCGTTCCGTCACGGCATCGTGCTCTGGGCGCTGATCAGTTCAGTGACCGCGCGCAGACCGCCGTGGGCGAGGGCGGCGCGCTGCCGGTCGGCACCGGTCCCGTCCTGCAGCAGCCGGTGCACCAGGGACGTCACCTGACGGGTGTCCCCGGAGGCGTCCAGGACGGGCGCGACGTACCGCAGGAGCGCGTACAGCATGTCGCCGGCGCGTTGCGGTGTGCCGTCGGGCGCGATCAGGGTGTCCTCCAGACCGTGCCGGGCGGCGTGCCACATGGCGGCCTGGAGCAGCTCCGGGGCGGGTTCGGGGGCGGGCACCCCGTCCGCGGTCTCCGCCAGGGCGGTCTCCACCAGGGACCGGACGACGGCGGCCAGCAGGACCGCCTCGTCGGCCCGCAGCTGGACGTCCGGGCAGCGGATCTCGACGGTGGGGTAGGTGGACGACAGGCGGGCCTGCCAGTAGAGCTGGCCGCTGTCGGAGATCAGGCCCGCTTCCTGCAGACGTGCCACGCGCCGGTCGTAGTCCTCGGCGTCACGGAAGAAGGGCGGGATCCCGCTGATCGGCCAGCGGCTGAAGATCACGGTGCGCCAGCTGGCGAACCCGGTGTCGTGGCCGTCCCACAGCGGTGAGTTCGCCGCCATGGCCGTCAGCGTCGGCAACCAGGGACGCAGCCGGTTCAGGACCTGCACGCCCGCCTCCCGGTCCGGCACCGCCACGTGCACGTGCGTGCCGTTGACCAGTTGCTCCGCCACCAGCTGCGGCGCCTGCGTGACCATGGCCCGGTAGCGGGCCTGGTCCGTCACGGCCACGGGACGGCCGTGCCGTACCGGCGGGGTGCCGCAGACCGCGATCCGGCAGCCGTACTCCTCGGCCGCCACGCCGACCGCGTGCCGCAGGCGCAGCAGGTGTCCGCCGGCCTCCTCCAGCGTGGCGCACACCGGGGTGGCCACCTCGACCTGCGCCTGGAGCAGCTCGTACTGCACCTCCTGGTCCGTCACGAGCCGTCCCAGGCCGGCGGCGGCGCGGACCTTGTCCGCATGCGGCACCGGCAGGCCCGTGACCGGGTCGAGCAGCAGATACTCCTCTTCCACGCCGATGGTCGTCATCGATCACCCTCTGTTCCGCCCGGCCCGCAGGCCGCGGGTCACACCCGTGGGGGTACCGAGTGCCGCAACCCTCCTCAGAGCAAACCACGACAGGGCCGACATCGCACGTACGGGTGATTCAAGGGGTCATTCGGCTCAGCGGGCCGCGACGCACGGTGATCGCCCGAGGCCGCACGGCTAGGTTCCTCCGCGCCGGGGGACTCCCCGTCCGCCCGTCACCACACCGCTGCCGATCGAGGAACTGATGGCGACACATACTGAACCGGTTGCACCGGTCCCCGCGGTGGAACGCCGCGGCCGGGGCAAGGTGATCGTCTCCTGGATGACGACCACCGACCACAAGAAGATCGGGCACCTCTACCTGATCACGTCGTTCCTGTTCTTCCTGATCGCCGGTGCGCTGGCGATGGCGATCCGGGCGGAGCTGGCCCGGCCGGGCATCCAGATCCTGTCCAACGAGCAGTACAACCAGGCGTTCACGATGCACGGCACGATCATGCTGCTGCTGTTCGCGACGCCCACCTTCGCGGGCTTCGCCAACGCCGTCATGCCGCTGCAGATCGGCTCCCCCGACGTGGCGTTCCCGCGGCTGAACATGCTCTCGTACTGGCTGTTCCTCTTCGGCGGCGTGATCGTGCTCGCGAGCTTCCTCACCCCGCAGGGCGCCGCGGACTTCGGCTGGACCGCGTACACCCCGCTCAGCGGCGGTGAGCGCACCACCCACATCGGCGGCGACCTGTGGATCATGGGGCTGGCGCTGTCCGGCTTCGGCACCATCCTCGGCTCGGTCAACTTCATCACCACCATCATCTGCATGCGCGCCCCGGGCATGACGATGTTCCGGATGCCGATCTTCACCTGGAACGTCCTGCTCACCTCGGTGCTGGTGCTGCTGGCCTTCCCGGTGCTGGCCGCCGCGCTGCTGGTGCTGGAGGCGGACCGGCGCTTCGGCGCCCAGGTGTTCAACCCCGAGAACGGCGGTGCGGTCCTGTGGCAGCACCTGTTCTGGTTCTTCGGCCACCCCGAGGTCTACATCCTGGCGCTGCCGTTCTTCGGTGTGATCAGCGAGATCATCCCCGTCTTCGCCCGCAAGCCGATCTTCGGCTACACCGGCCTGATCGGCGCCACCATCGCCATCGCCGGTCTGTCGGTGACGGTGTGGGCGCACCACATGTTCGCCACGGGGGCGGTGCTGCTGCCGTTCTTCGCCTTCATGACGTACCTGATCGCCGTGCCGACGGGCGTGAAGTTCTTCAACTGGATCGGCACCATGTGGAAGGGCTCGCTGTCGTTCGAGCCACCCATGCTGTGGGCGGCCGGCTTCCTGGTCACCTTCCTGTTCGGCGGCCTGACCGGCGTCATCCTCGGCTCGCCGCCGCTGGACTGGCACGTCACGGACAGCTACTTCGTGGTCGCCCACTTCCACTACGTGCTCTTCGGCACGATCGTCTTCGCGATGTTCGGCGGATTCAGCTTCTGGTGGCCGAAGATGACCGGCACCATGCTGAACGAGCGCCTGGAGAAAGTGCACTTCTGGACGCTGTTCGCCGGCTTCCACACCACGTTCCTGGTGCAGCACTGGCTGGGCGCCGAGGGCATGCCCCGCCGCTACGCGGACTACCTGGCCGCCGACGGCTTCACGGCCCTCAACACCGTCTCCTCGATCGGCGCCTTCCTCCTGGGCCTGTCGACGCTGCCCTTCCTGTACAACGTGTGGCGCACCGCGCAGCAGGGCGAGCGGGTCGAGGTCGACGACCCCTGGGGGTACGGGCGTTCATTGGAGTGGGCGACCTCCTGTCCGCCGCCGCGCCACAACTTCCTGACCCTGCCCAAGATCCGCTCCGAGTCCCCCGCGTTCGACCTGCGCCATCCGGACGTGGCCAGCCTGGACCAGGCGGAGAACACCGGGCGGCGGGACGTGGTGGAGGCCGAGGGACACAAGGGCGACCGGTCGTGACCCGCGGCGGCCACGACGCGCTGGACGGGGAGCGGCCCGGCGTGCTGGCCGCCGAGGCCGAGGGCTATCTGCTCGCGCACGCCCACCACGAGCGGATCAGGCGCGAGGCCGACGAACTCCTGGCGCGGCTGCCGTGGCTGACCACGGCTCAGGCCGAGGAGCTCACCGGCCACTACGTCCGTCTGCGTCTCGACGTCACCCGTCAGCTGCTGCTGGGCACGGTCCGCAGGGCCGAGCAGCTGCGCGAGGAGTACGAGGACCGCTACGCCACCCTCCGGCGCGTCCTGCTGCGCCGGCACGCCGCGGCCGCCTGCGCGGTCCTCGCCTGCGGTGCCGGGGTGAGCTCCCTGGCCGGGGTGCTCACCCGCTGACCGGCCGCGTCCGGTGGTGGTGCACAGTGGGACTCCGGACGTCGAAGGGACGGTGCGATCGTGAGGCGGATCCTGGTGACCGGTTCCGCAGACGGGCTGGGACGGGCGGCGGCCGGCACGCTGCTGAGCGCCGGGCACGACGTGGTGGTGCACGCCCGGAACCGGCAGCGCGCGCAGGAACTCGACGCGCTCGTGGAGCGCGGGGCGCGGCTCGTCGTCGGCGACTTCACCGACCGGGAAGCCGTGCGGAGCATCGCCGCCGAGCTCGGCGAGGAGCCACCGCTCGACGCGGTCGTCCACAACGCCGGCGTGTGGCGGGGGCCGGCCGTCATGCCGGTGAACGTCATCGCCCCCTACCTGCTCACGGCGCTGCTGCGCGGGGTGGGCCGGCAGGTGTACCTGAGCAGCGGCTCGCACTACGGCGGGCGTCCGGTCCTGGACGGGGTGGACTGGCGGGGCGGGAGCGCGGGTTCGTACGCCGACAGCAAGCTGTTCGTCACGGCCCTCGCGGCCGCCGTGGCCCGCCTGCGCCCCGGCGTGCCGAGCAACGCGGTGGATCCCGGCTGGGTGCCGACGAAGATGGGCGGGCCGGGCGCGCCCGACGACCTCGAACTCGGTCACCGCACCCAGGAGTGGCTGGCGGTGAGCGACGAGCCCGGGGCCCTGACGACCGGCGGCTACTGGTACCACGGCGAACGGCGGCAGCCGCACGCCGCGGTGCACGACCAGGCCTTCCAGGACCGGCTGCTGCGCACGCTGGCCGAGGAGACCGGCACCGCGCTCTGACGACGTCACCTCACTGCTGGGGAACGTCGCCTTCGGCGCGCTGCTCCTCGTGCCCGTCCGTCAGCAGGAGGCGGGCCGTCTCCCCCGCCTGTACGCCGATGGCCCGGTCGGGGAGTTCCACGTCGATCGGGGGGAGGTCGGACGGTGGTACGGCGACCTCCAGCTGTCCGCTCGTCAGCCGCAGGCGGATGCCCCAGTGGCCCTGGTAGGCGATGGAGAATCGGTACGACGACAGCTCCGGCAGCGGCACCGGGTCCAGCCACAGGGCGCCGGACCTGGTCTCCAGGCCGGTCAGTCCGCGCTGGACGAGGTCGAGGGTGCCGGCCATGGCGCCCAGGTGGATGCCCTCGCCGGTGGTGCCGCCCTGGAGGTCGGCGATGTCACCGCGCAGGGCCTCCTGGCAGAACGTCCACGCCTCGGCCCGCCGGCACCGGGCCAGGACCCAGCCGTGCACCAGGCCGCTGAGGGTGGAGCCGTGGCTGGTGCGGGCCAGGTAGTGGTCGACGGTGCGCCGCCAGGTCGCCTCCTCCAGCCCGTACCCCAGCCGCCCGAACAGCTTCTGCAGCTCGGCCGGGGAGAAGAGGTAGCCGAGCATCAGCACGTCGGCCTGCTTGGAGGCCTTGTAGCGGTTGACGGTGTCGCCCTCGGCCTCCAGGATCCGGTCCAGGCGGCGGATGTCGCCGTAGCGCTCGCGGTAGTCCTCCCAGTCGAGTTCCGCGAGGTCGCCGTAGCCCTCGAACTGGCTGATGACCCCGTCGTGGAAGGGCACGTGCAGGGTGCGGGAGACGTCCTCCCAGCGCTCCGGTTCGCCGGCCTCCAGGGCGATGCGCTCGACGAGTTCGCGGCGGCGGGGTTCGGGCAGGGTGCGCAGGACCTCCAGGGCGCGGGTGAGCACCCAGGCCGCCATCACGTTGGTGTAGGCGTTGTCGTCCAGGCCGGGGCGCTCGGCGTCCGGATAGGCCTCGTGGTACTCGTCGGGGCCGACGACCCCGCGGATGCGGTGCCGTCCCAGGGCGGCGTCCCAGGTCGCCGAGTCGGCCCAGAAACGCGCGATCTGCACCAGCATCTCGGCGCCCTTGGTGTGCAGGAACTCGGCGTCCCCGCCGGCCTCGCAGTACTGCCACACGTTGTACGCGATCGCCGAGCCGACGTGGTGCTGGAGATGGGTGTGGTCGGGCAGCCAGCGGCCCGAGCGGGGGTTGAGGTGCAGCTGCTGGGTCTCCTCGCGGCCGTCGCTGCCGCTCTGCCAGGGGTACAGCGCGCCGCGCCGGCCGATGGCCCGGGCCGCCGCGCAGGCCCGCTCCAGACGCCGGTGGCGGTAGCGCAGCAGGGCGCGGGACACCTCGGGGAAGTGCAGGTTGAGGTACGGCAGGACGAACAGCTCGTCCCAGAAGACGTGGCCGCGGTAGGCCTCGCCGTGCAGCCCCCGGGCCGGTACGCCCACGTCCAGGTCGGCGGTGTGCGGGGAGAGCGTCTGCAGGACGTGGAAGAGGTGCAGGCGCAGGATGTGGCCGGGCTCCCCCGGCACGTCGATCTCGGCCCGGCGCCACAGCTGGGCCCAGGCGATGCGGTGGGAGACGAGCAGGCGGTCGAACTCCGGTGCCGCGCCCACCCGGTCCAGAGCGGCCCGCAGCGGGTCGCTGATCGCCGGGTCGCGCGAGGTGTGCAGGGCGACGGTCTTGTCGACGGTGACCGTGCGGCCGGGGGTCAGCGGCAGCGTCAGGCGCTGCACGGCGCGCGCGGGCTCCTCGGGCGTGGCGACGGGCTCCGCGGCGGTGAGCCGGGCGGCCATGCCGATCCGGATGTCCGAGGTGCGGGTCCGGCAGCGCAGCCACACCGTGTCCGGCCCGGCGTTCCCGGTGTGCACATGGGTCAGGTGGCGGCCGTCCAGGTCCCGGTAGCGCGGCACCCCCGCGTTGGTCACCGTGCCGTCGAGCGCGGCCTCGACCTCCAGCTCACCGGTGAGGCCCTCGGCGGTGAACTCGGTGCGCAGCGCCGCGAGGTGCGGATCGGCCATGTGCACCAGCCGTTGCTGCCGCACCGTGAGCACCCCGTGCGCGCCGAGGGCGTACCGGGTGCGGCGCTCCAGCAGGCCGTCGTCGAGGTGGAGGGTCTGGCGGTGGTCCAGGACGGCCGCCGTGTCCGGGGTGAGCCACGGCCCGCCCGGGAGCCGGAAGCGCAGCGGCAGCCAGTTGGGCAGGTTGACCAGGTCCTCGTTCTCGACGCGGCGCCCGGCGACCTCGGAGACCAGCCGGTTGTAGCAGCCGGCCGCGTAGGTGCCCGGGTAGTGGACGTCGTCGGCCGCGGACTCGGGCAGCGCGCCGCGGGTGGCGAAGCAGCCGTTGCCCAGGGTGCACAGCGACTCCCGCAGCCGCTCCTCGGCGGGCAGGTAGCCCTCGTACTGCCAGATCCGGTCCGTCACGGGCCGTATCCTCCTAGACGCGCTGCGGAACGACGGCCACCGGGCACTCGGCGTGGTGCAGCAGCGTGTGGGCCACCCTGCCGAGCTGGAGTCCGAAGTGGCCCTGCCGGCGCCGGGCTCCGACGATCACCAGGTCGGCCGCGGCCGAACGGAGCACGAGCACCTTGCCCGCCGGGCCCTCGACCGTCGTGCGGCGCACCCGGACGCCGGGGTGCTCGGCGGTGGCCTCGCGCAGCAGCGCGTCGAGTTCGGCGCGGGCCCGCTCCTCGTGGTCCCGCCCGGGCGCCTCGGCGAGCACGGCCTCGTCGCCCCCTTCACGGGCGGGGCAGCGCCAGGTCCGTACGGCGTCCAGGACGCAGCCGCGGGCCTCGGCCTCGTGGAAGGCGAAGCGCACCGCTTCCGCACCGGTGGCGGGGTCCCCGGCGCCGAGCAGGAGCCGCTCGTGGCTGCCGGCCAGGCCGGCGCGGTCGCCGCGCACCACGATCACCGGGCAGTGCGCGCGGGCCGCGACGGCCAGCCCGACGGAGCCCAGCAGCAGTCCCGTCAGCTCGCCGCGGCCCCGCGACCCGGTGACCAGGGCGGTGGCGTTGTTGCCCTCGTGCAGGAGGGCGTCCGCCGCGTCGGCGAGGTGCACGTCCGTGGTGACCTTCACGTCGGGGTTGCGCCGCCCGGCGCGCTCCGCCGCGGAGGCGACGATGTGGTCCGCCATCATCCGGCCCGAGGGGCGGGCCAGGCCGAGCGACGGGGCGATTCCCTCGTACCGCTCCCACAGGGAGCCGTGGACGAGCCGCAGCGGCAGACCGTGCCGGGCGGCCTCGTCCACCGCCCAGTCGACCGCCGGCAGGCTCCCGTCCGAACCGTCGACGCCCACGACAAAGGGCAGTTCCGTCGTCATCGTTCCCACCGCCTCGCACTCGGGCAGGTCCCGGATCCAGGTTTCCGGATCCTCTCCCACCGTCGCACCCCCGGGCCGCGGCGCGCGAGGGGCGGTCGGTCCCCCACGGGGGCCGTTCGGCCCGTGGTGTGCGGCGGGCGCCGGGCCCAGGCTGAAGTCAGCGGCCCGGCCTCCGGGGTACGGGGAGGCCGTGGGCGCACCACGCGCTCGCCGCTCGGCACGGCGGGGCGTCGGAACCGGCTGTGAACGCCGTCCCGCCGCCCGGCGTGGGCCGGTTTCGCGCGACACCGCCCCGGATCGCACCGAGCGGCTGCCCCGGCGGACCTGGCCGAGGCCGGCGGCATGACGGACCAGGAGCGGGTGAGCGCCCCGGCCGTCACGGTGCACGCGAACGCCACGCTCGCGCAGGACGCGCGCGTCATGACCCGGCCCTCCGCGGGGGTGACGAACCAGCTGTCCCCGGTGGGGCGTCCCCGTTCAGCCGGTGATCCGTCTCGTCCACTGCGGTCCGACCCGGGCCCACTCCGCGTCCCACCGGTCCAGTCGCAGCCGGTCCAGCCGCAGGCGCGCGAGCCGTCCGCAACCCCAGACGGCCGCCCCGGCGACGGCGCCCGCGAGGACGCCCGTGCCGACCGCCTGGAACAGCGACTCCGCCGGGCCGGGAGGCGTCCCGACCAGCCTGCCGGCGCCGTCCGTCCACACCGTCACCCGTGTTCCCGCCGCGGCGTCGGGTGGGACCTCGGTCCGTCCGGTGCGCGCAGAGCCGTCCGGTGCCGTCCAGCGCACCCGGGCCCACACCGTGTCGCCGCCCGAGCCGTCGGTCGTCACCGGCGGGGTTCTCGGGGCCCGCTCGGTCAGCACGGCGGGCACCTCCCGCGCCTGCGCGCGCTGCGCGGCGAGGGTGTCGTCCACGGCCCCGGCCGCCGGCAGAGCCGCGATCACCGCGCACAGCACGGCGAGTAGCCGTCCGACCAGCAGGATCCAGCCCTCGGCGCGGTCGCTGCGCCGGCGCAGCGGGTTGCTCCGCCACCGCCACAGCCGCACCCGGGTCGCGGTCCTGTCCGGCGTCTGCGTCATCGCGCTTCCCCCTCACGGGCGTGGTTCCAGTCTGCGCCGCCCCGGCCGGACGGTGCCTGCCGTGGGGCTCGGCCTGCCGTGAAAGGCCGGGACGGACGTCCTTCAGACCGTGATCCGGCGCCCGGTGACGGCGACCGGCTCGATGCGCAGCCACAGGTCGCGCGGGCCGCCCGCCCAGGGCGTGGTGTGCGCCTGCTCGTCGAGCCGGGCCGCCTCCTCCCGGTCCGTCACCGCCCTCGCGGGGCCGCGCACCAGCACGCTCCAGCCCTCGCTGAACGCCTCGTCGATACGGTCCACCTCGAAGGCGACCTGGTGGCCGTCCGCCTCGGCGGGCGTCGTGCCGGGCGCGGTGCGGAAGACGATCGCGCCCTCGACGACCTGGTAGTTGACCGGCACGATGAGCGGCCCGGTGTCCGCCGGTACGGCGAGGCGCCCCACTCCGTGGGTGGCGAGCAAGGAGCGGCATTCCGCCTCGGTCAGCTCCGTGAACTCGGGGGTCCGGGCGGCGTGGCCGAGGCCGGGCGGCAGCTCGGTGTCGCCGCCGGTCAGGTGCCACACCGTGGTCCTCAGTGCCCCTGCCAGCCGCAGCAGGGTGCCCGCGCCGGGGTCCGCCGTCGGCCTCTCCTCCAGGTACTGGAGGTAGGCCGGGGCCATGCCCGCGCGGGTGGCCGTCTCCTCGCGGGACAGGCCGAGTTCCGTGCGCCGATGGGTGATCCGCCGCCCGAGATCGCCCCGGGTACGGCTTCCCACCGGATGCGACGAGGCCCGTTCGTTCATGCCCGCCACCTCTCTCTCGTCGTGTCTCTCGTCAGGCCGCCCGGTAGGGGACGACGTCCTCGTGCCGCTCCTCGCCCAGCACCACCTTGAGCGCGCCGGTGTCGGCGGCCCGGGCGAAGACGTCGTACGCCTCCTCCATGCGGGCCAGGGGGAAGTCGTGCGTGACCAGCTGCCCGGTGGGCAGCCGGCCCGCGGCCGCCATCCGGAGCAGGGTGGGGGTGGAGTAGGTGTCCACCAGGCCGGTGGTGAGGGTGACGTTCCTGATCCACAGGTCTTCCAGGTGCAGGGTCGCGGGCCTGCCGTGGACGCCGACGTTGGCGACGTGCCCGCCGGGCCGCACCATGCGCGTGCAGAGCTCGAAGGTCTCGGGGACGCCGACCGCCTCGACGGTCACGTCCGCGCCGAGCCCGTCGGTGAGGTCCGCGATCAGCTGCTCGGGTTCCTCCCGGGCGTCCGCCACCGCGTCCGCGCCGAGCCGGCGGGCCGCCTCCAGCCGGGGGGCGGCCAGGTCGACGGCGACGATCCGCTCGGGCGAGAACAGCCGGGCCGTGGCGACGGCCGCGAGACCGACGGGGCCGGCCCCGACGACGGCGACGGTGTCGCCGGGCCGTACGTGCCCGTTGAGCACGCCGACCTCGTAGGCGGTCGGGAAGATGTCGGCCAGCAGCACGGCGTCCCTGCTGTCGAGGGAGGCGGGCAGCGCGTGCAGGGAGAGGTCGGCGTACGGCACGCGGACGTACTCGGCCTGGGTGCCGTCGATCAGGTGGCCGAGGATCCAGCCACCGCCGCCCCGGCACTGGCCGTACATGCCCTCGCGGCAGAAACGGCAGCGGCCGCAGGCGGTGATGCAGGAGACCAGCACCCGGTCCCCCGGCCGTACCGTGCGCACGTCATCGCCGACGTCCACGATCTCGCCGACCGCCTCGTGGCCCAGCACCGTGCCGGGACGCACCTCGGGGACACCGCCCTTGAGGATGTGCAGGTCCGTTCCGCAGATGGTGACCGCGTCGACCCGTACGATCGCGTCGGTCGCCTCCTTGATGCCCGGGTCCGGGACGTCCTGCCAGGCGGACTGTCCGGGGCCGTGGAAGACGTGGCCCTTCATGGCGTTCCCACCTTCCTGCCGTTCCTGGCGTTTCCTGCCGCTCGTGCCGTTTCCGGCGTTCATGGCGGTCCTGGCTGCAGTGACTGCGGTGGTTCGGTGACTGCGTGGCTTCGGTGGCTTCGGTGACTTCGGTGGCTTCGATGACTTCGGTGGCTGGGTCGCCCGGTGGCTTCGGAGCCTTCGGGGCCTTCAGGGCCTTGGGCGGCGGTGCCGTCTCGGTGGCGCGGGCGATCTGCCCGGTTCTGCCGCAGTTCCAGCTTCGCGCGGATCGGCGGGACGCGCTTGGGCCGGACGGCCCTGGCACGGACCGACGGGCCTCGTGCGGCCGGCGGCCGGGCCGCTCCTGCCGCACGGGGTTCTTCCGGCCCTGGCGGACATGGGCCGATCGGCCCTACCGCGCGCCCCGCCCGGCACGCTTTGCTCAGGGCCATGTCCGAGATCACCGGCAGGTGCGCACCCCGGCCGGCGCGGAGCGCGGAACGCGTCGTGACGGTGCACGGCGAGATCGACCTGCTCACGGCGCCGGCCCTGCGGGAACGGCTCGACGCGCTGACCGCCGAACCCTGCCCCGACCTGGTGCTGGATCTGCGTGCCGTGTCCTTCATCGACTGCGCGGGGCTGAGCGTCCTGTGCCGGACCCGGAACCGCGTGCTCGCGCGCAGCGGACGGCTGCGCCTGGTGGGCGTCGGGGCCTTCCTGCGGCGCGTGTTCCGGCACACCGGCCTGACCGGGGTCTTCGAGGTCCTGCCCGGCGTACCGGTGACCGCGGGCGGCGCGCAGACCGCGGGCGGCGCGCAGACCGCAGGCGAGGGCAAGGCCGTCTGAGGGCGTCGCCTCCGATCCGCCTCAGGCCGCGACCGCGGGCGAGGTCACGACCGCGCGCGCAGGAGCTCCTCGACACCCTTCAGGAACGTCTCGGAGATCAGGTCGGGGTCGAACAGGCAGCCGGCCGCCATGGCGCCGTCCCGCAGCATGACGAAGTGCCGGCCCGCCGCGTCCGGAGGCGTGCAGCCGGCCTGCGCCAGCAACTCCGTGACGGTCTCCAGGAACCACTGCCGGTGAGCCAGCACGGCCCGGTGGACCGGGTGCGCCGGGTCGGGGTACTCGGCCGCCGCGTTCAGGAAGGCACAGCCACGGAACCCGGTCGACCGGATGCCCTCGGTGATCGACCGGCCGACGGCGCGGACCGTGTCCGCCGCGGGCAGCCCCTGGGCCCGGACGGCGTCGACCTGTCCCCGGATGCCCTGGTCGGCTCGCTCCAGGTAGGCGAGGATCAGCTCGTCCTTGCCCTTGAAGTGCCGGTACAGGGTCGCGCGCGTGACCTCGGCTTCCGCGATGATCCGGTCCACGCCGACGGAATGAATGCCCTCGGCGTAGAAGATCCGGGTCGCCGTGTCGAGCAGCCGTGACCTGGCTTCGGACCTGCTCCCGCCTGTTGTGCGCGCGCTCATGGCGCCACGGTACCAGCGGATGAGGGAGAACGTTCGGTCTTGACAGCGGAGCGGGCAGCCCTTTGGATACAAGAAGAGACCGAACGTTCTCCCTCATGGAGCCGGTCCGCCGTTCCCGAAGCCCTGCGCAGCCACACCGACAGGAAGAGGTCCTGCCATGCCCCGTACCGTCCTCGCTCCCGCCCCCGCATCCACGTCTCTCGCCGCCGCGTCCGCGGCGCTGCGCCGTCTGTACCTCCTGCGCTTCGCGTTCGCCGCGGTGTGGGCCGTCCTGCTCTTCACCACCGCGGACACCCTGGGGCCGTTCAGCGCCGCCCTGCTGGTGATCTACCCCTTGTTCGACGTGGGGTGCGCCGTCGCCGACCTGAGGTCCGCCCGGGCGAACGGAGCGCCCTCGCGCGGTCTGCAGGCCAACATCGTGCTCAGCACCGTCACGGCCGCCGCGCTGGTCGCCGCGTCCCTCTCCGGCATCCCGGCCGTGCTGCGCGTCTGGGGCGCCTGGGCGATCACGGCGGGGCTCGTGCAGCTGGTCGTGGGTGTCCTGCGGCGCGGGCTGCGGGGGCAGTGGCCGATGATCGCCTCCGGCGGTCTGTCCACCCTGGCCGGAGGTTCCTTCATCGTGCAGGCCGGCCAGGACGGTGCCTCGCTGGGGGCCCTGGCGGGCTACGCCTTCCTCGGCGGGGTCTTCTTCCTGGTCTCCGCGCTCCGCATGGGACGGGTCGGCACCACCGCGTGACCGCGAGCGCGGAAACGCACCGCCCGGGGTGGTGCGTTCCGCGCTCGCCGTGATGCCGGATCGGGTGCGGGAGGGCCCGGGGCCGCACGGGGACGGTCACACCGGCCCGGCACGGACGGACCGGCCCGGTACGGACGGACCGGGCCGGTACGGACGGACCGGCCCGGTGCGGTCGCACAGCAGCGGCATGGACCCACCGCCTCGGTAGGGTCACACCGGCCGGGCGCGGTCACACAGGCCGGGTGCGGTCACACGGCTCGGGGACCACCGCCACCGGGCAGGCCGCGTGGTGCAGGACGCCGTGGGTGACCCGGCCGATGTGGAGGCCGAAGCGTCCGTGGGGATGGCGGGCGCCGATGACGAGGAGAGCGGCGCCCGCCGAGGCGTCGAGCAGCGCGGTGCGGGCGTGGCCCTCGACGGTCTGCCGGTGCACCTCGACGCCCGGGTGCTCCCCGGACGGCCCGCGCAGTCCGGCCTCCAGCTCCCGGTCGGCGCGCTGCCGGTAGGCGGCGGTGGGCTCGCCCGTGAGCAGGGGGATGTCGGTGGCTTCGGGAGCGGGCCGGTGCCAGGCCCGCACGGCCACCAGCGGCACCCGGCGCCGGGCGGCCTCCCGGAAGGCGAAACGCACCGCCCGCGCATCGGCCGCCTCGTCCGGAACTCCGACGACGACCGGCCGGGCCCCGCCCTGCCCGTCCGCGTCGCCGCGCACCACGATCACCGGGCCGTCGGCGCGCCCGGCCACGGCCAGTCCGACCGACCCCAGCAGCAGTTCGCCGGCGCCCCCGCGGCCGCGGTTGCCGACGACGAGCGCCGAGGCCTTGCCCGCCGCCCGGCGCAGTACGGGCACCGGCCCGGCCGGCACGACCTCGGTGGTGACCTTCACGCCGGGCACCCGCTCGCGGGCGCGTTTGGCCGCGGCCACGACGAGGACGTCGGTGAGCAGCCGCTCGGAGCGCTCGGGAGCCGTGGGGAAGACGGCCTGTTCGTAGCGCTCCCACAGGGACGCGTACAGCACGTGCAGCGGGACCTCGCGCAGCGCGGCCTCGTCGGCCGCCCAGTCCACGGCCCGCAGGCTCGACTCGGAGCCGTCGACGCCCACGACGATCGGCAGGTCCATCGTCCTCATCCTTCCTGGCGCGCCGCACGGCCCGCAGCCCCGCCGCTCCGGCGCTCCGGCGCTCCGGCGCTCCGGCGCTCCGGCGCTCCGGCGCTACGGCGCTCGTTCCGGGCGGGCCGCCGGTGCGGGCAGGGCGCACGGTGACGGGGACGCCTCACGCCCGGCTCCGGTCACGCGCGTGGCCGCACCGCCCGGGCCCGGCACCGGGACGTCCCGGCACCGGAGTCCGTCCCGGCCCACCCCAGCAGCCTCTCGCCGACGTCGACGGCCCGCCAGCGCACACGCCTCACCACCCGGTCCCCGGGCGTCGCACGCCCGCGTCGATCCGTGTCCGCAGCTCGCGGCAGGTGCTGTCCGGGCCGCCCGGGACGGTCGGCCCTCGCGGCCGGGGCCGGCCGGCCCGGGCGGGAACGCCGGAACCCGCCTAGGGTCGCTGCTGGACGAGCCACCGAGGCGGGAGCGGAATGACGTGAAGATCATCGCGTACGGAGTCCTCCACGACGAGCGGCCCCTGCTGCGGGCGGCCTTCGACCGGCGGTTCGGCGACCGGCACGAGCTGCGCTGCCTGGAGCCGTTCCTCGACCGGGACACCGCCCCCACGGCGGCGGGGCACCGGATCGTGCTCAGCAGCGTGAACGACATCCTGGACGCCGAGGTGCTGCGGAGCCTGTCCAAGGCGGGCGTCGAGATGATCGCCCAGCGGGCCACCGGCTACAACAACATCGACCTGGCCGCGGCCCGCGAACTCGGCCTCACCGTCGCGCGGGTGTCCTCCTACTCGCCGTACTCGGTCGCCGAGTTCGCCTGGGCGCTGGCCCTGGCCGTGGGCCGCCGCGTCGTCCGGGCGGCGCACCGCACGCGTGAGTTCGACTTCCGCCTGGACGGGCTGCTGGGCCGCGACCTGCACGGCCGGACCGTGGGCGTGGTGGGGACGGGCAAGATCGGCACCGCGTTCACCCGTATCGCGCACGGCTTCGGCATGCGCCTGCTGGGCTGGGACGTCGCCGAGAACCCCGAGTGCCTGGCGCTCGGCATGGAGTACGTCCCGCGCGAGCGGCTCTTCGCCGAGTCCGACCTGGTGAGCCTGCACGTGCCGCTGGTGACGGACACGCATCACCTGGTGGACGCCTCGATGCTGGCCCTGATGAAGGACGACTCCGTCCTGGTCAACTCCAGCCGCGGCGGGCTGGTCGACACGGACGCCCTGCTGGCCACCCTGCGCTCCGGCCGGCTCGCCGGTGTCGGCCTGGACGTGTACGAGGAGGAGGCCGGGGTGTTCTTCCTGGACAAGTCGCTGGAGGTGATGACCGACGAACGGCTGGCCCGGCTGATGACCTTCCCCAACGTGCTGGTCACCTCCCACCAGGCGTACTTCACCCGGGACGCGGTCGGCCAGATCGCCGAGACCACCGCGCGCAACGTCGAGGACCACATCGCCGGCCGCACGAGCGACGACACCCTGGTCGGCCCCGACGGCCGGTGAACCGGACGGCGACGGTCACGGGACGTGTGCGCACGCGGGGACGGCCGAGCGGGCCGTACGCACACGCCGAGGCAGCCGAGCGCGCCGTACACACACGCCGAGACAGCCGGGCGGGTGCGGCCGTCGCGCCCGGGAGGCGAGCCGGGCCGTACGCAACGCCGAGACGGCCGAGCCGGCTGTTCCGGCGACCCCGGGCACCGGCGGGGAGGCCGCCCGCCGGGCGTTTCGGGGCGGCCGGTAGTCTGGACGCACTGCCGCCCCGCGCCGGGTGGCAGTACGGCGGTGGGGCCCGCCGTACCCAACCGCGGCCGTGCCGGCCGCCAACGGTCCCTACCTGACCCTTCCGCGTGCCCGCACGCGGTCCGAGCCGATCAGGTAGGAGCCTGAACGCCGTGCATCCCGACCGCCCCGAACCCACCACGCCGCCGACCGGCTGGCAGGCCGAGCCCGTCGATCCCGACACGGCCGTCGACCCCTGGCCCCCGCGCACGGCCCCCGGTCCCCGGCGGCGCCAGGCCGAGATCCTCGCCGTCGTCATGGCCGGCGGCGCCATCGGCGCCTGCGCCCGCTACGGGGCGACCCTGCTCTGGCCGACCGAGCCGGGTGCCTTCCCGTGGACCACGTTCTGGACCAACGTCACCGGCAGCGCGGCCATGGGCGTGCTGATGGTGCTGATCACCGAGCGCACCACGGCCCACCCGCTCGTCCGGCCCTTCCTCGGCACGGGCGTCCTCGGCGGCTACACCACGTTCTCCACCTACGCCGTCGACGCGCGCGGCCTCCTCGTCGACCACCGCGCCGCGACCGCGCTGCTCTATCTCGCCGTCACGCTCACGGCCGCGCTGTTCGCCGTCTGGGCCGGTGCGGGGGTCACCCGGTGGCTCGCCCTGCCGCGGGCCGCGAGGACGGGGACCGGCGCGTGAACTGGCTGATGGTCGTGATCGGCGCCGTCATCGGGGCGCCCCTGCGCTACCTGACCGACCGCGCCGTGCAGGCCCGGCACACCGGCCTGCTGCCCTGGGGGACCCTCACCGTCAACGTCGCCGCCTGTACCGTGCTCGGCTTCCTCACCGGCGCCGCCACCGCCACGACCGTGCCGTCCGCTCTGCAGCACCTCGTCGGGCCCGGGCTGTGCGCGACGCTGAGCACCTACTCCACGTTCTCCTTCGAGACCGTCCGCCTGGCCGAGACGGGCGCGAGGCTGCACGCCGCGGCCAACGTCGTCGTGAGCGTCGTGGCCGGACTGGCCGCCGCCTTCCTCGGGGGCGCGGCGGCCCAGGCGCTGCTGGGGTAGCAAGCGCCGGCGCGGACCGCCGAGGCCGCTGCGCCGGCCCGGCCTCCGCGTCAGGCGCGGGCGAGGGGCGCCGCCCCGAACGACACGTCGAAGCGGTCGCACCAGATGCTGACGCTGCGGAAGCGGCTCACGTCGACGCCCTCGGGCACGGCGTAGTTCTGGCTGCCCTTGTTGCCCTTGAGCCTGCCGAGGCTGACGTACTCGCCGTCGTCGAACACGTGCCAGCCGGCACGTCCTTCGCGCACCGGCGCGTCGGCCAGCCACACGCGCAGGTCGGGGCCGTTGCTGGTGTCGAGCCGTGTCAGGCGCACGACGTGGCTGCCGTCGGCAAGCCGCAGGAGCGTCACGGTGCCGGACGTCGTGTGCTCGTGGCTGATCAGCTCGCCGCTCGCCAGCGTCTTGGGCCCGGCCGGGGCCGGGGCCGGGGACGCTCCGGACGGCGGTGCCGTCGCCGGCGGCCGGGCGGCGTCGGCGGGCAGCGCCTCCTGCACGGTCTCGTCCTGCCAGAGCTTCCACGGCTGGAACCAGTACAGGCCGAAGCCCGCCCCGGCGACCGCCACGGCCAGCACCCCGATCGCCCACGGCCTGACCAGCGTGCTCCACACCCGTCCCATGCCGCCCACCTCCTGAGAGTCCGTCATCGGGCCCCATTCAACGGGCCGGACGGGCGCACCGGGCCGTTCGGCGGATGACGAAATCCTTACCTCCGGTCCCGCGCGGCGGGACGGCGGGGCCGGGTCCTCGCCGCCGTCCCGCGGAGCCGTGACCGCCGCCGTCTTACGGAGTCGTGACGTGCGGGCGCGGTCCCGTGGCGCTAGGGCGGCGCCGCCCTAGCGTGGCCGTATGCGTGTACTGGTCACCGGCGGTGCCGGGTTCATCGGGTCCCATGTGGTCGACGCCCTGCGGGAGCGGGGGGACGAGGCGGTCGTGTTCGACGTGCGGGAGGACCCCGGCGCCGATGTGCGGGACCCGCGGGCCGTGCGCGAGGCCCTCGCCGGGGTGGACGCCGTGTGTCATCAGGCCGCGATGGTCGGGCTCGGCGCCGGGGTGGCCGACGCGGCCGAGTACGTCTCGCACAACGACCTGGGAACGGCCGTGCTGCTCGCCGCCATGGCGGAGACCGGCGTCGCCCACCTGGTACTGGCCGGGTCGATGGTGGTCTACGGCGAGGGGCGGTACACCTGCCCGCGCCACGGGGACGTACGGCCCGGGCCGCGGGACGTCGCCGACCTGGAGGCGGGGCGGTTCGAGCCCGGCTGCCCGGTGTGCGGGGAGGGCCTCTCCCCCGGGCTGGTCGGCGAGGACGCCCCGGCCGACCCCCGGAACGTGTACGCCACGACCAAGCTCACCCAGGAGCACCTGGCCGCCGCGTGGGCGCGCAGCACCGGCGGTTCGGCCGTGTCGCTGCGCTACCACAACGTGTACGGGCCGAGGATGCCCCGCGACACCCCGTACGCCGGAGTCGCCTCCTTCTTCCGCTCGTCGCTCGCCCGGGGCGAGGCGCCGCGCGTCTTCGAGGACGGCCGGCAGCGGCGGGACTTCGTGCACGTCCGGGACGTGGCGGCGGCCAACGCGGTGGCGCTCCGGGCCCGGGCCGCCCCGGGCGTGCTCACGGCGTACAACACCGGCAGCGGCGACCCGCACACCGTGGGCGAGATGGCACGGGCCCTGGCCGCCGCCCACGGCGGGCCCGAGCCGGCCGTCACCGGCGAGTTCCGGCTCGGCGACGTACGGCACATCACCGCGGACTCCTCGCGGCTGCGGCGGGAACTCGGGTGGCGGCCGGAGGTCGGGTTCGCGGCGGGCATGGCGGAGTTCGCGCGGGCCGGGATGCGGGGGGCGTAGAGACCGGTGGGGTGCTGCCCGCATCAGGAAGCGGCGGTGGGCAGCACCACCTCGAAGCGGCAGCCGCCGGGGATGTTGCGCACGGTGGCCCGGCCCTGGTGCGCCTCCACGATCCCCCGGACGATGGCCAGGCCGAGGCCGGCGCCCGCGGGGGGCGTGCGGGCGTGGGTGCCGCGCCAGCCGGTGTCGAAGACGCGCGGCAGGTCCTCCTCGGGGATGCCGCCGCAGCCGTCGGTCACCGACAGCACCACGCCGTCGGCGGAACGCTCGGCGGTGATCGCGACCGTGCCGTCGGCCGGGGTCCGGCGGATGGCGTTGACCAGCAGGTTGCCCAGCACGCGGCTCATCTCCTTGCCGTCCACCTCCACCGGCACCGGTTCGATCCGGCCTCCGACCAGCCGCACCCCGTGCTCCCGGGCGAGCGGGTCGGCCCCGGCCAGCGCGTCGCCGACCAGGTCGTACAGCGACATGCGGGTGGGGCTGAGGGGCAGTGTGCCGGCGTGGATGCGGGAGAGCTCGAAGAGGTCGCCGACCATGTCGTTGAGGCGTTCGACCTCGGTGCGCATCTGCTTCAGATAGCGGTCGGGGTCGGCGGCGACGCCGTCCTCCAGGGCCTCCGACATGGCGCGCAGCCCGGCCAGCGGGGTGCGCAGGTCGTGGGAGATCCAGGCGACGAGTTCGCGGCGCGAGGTCTCCAGCGCGCGCTCCCGCCGCCGGGACTCGGCGAGCCGGGCGCTGGTGGCGGCCAGTTCACGGCTCAGCGACTCCAGTTCGGCGGTGGCCGGGCCGTCGGGCGCGGTGAAGTCGCCGCCGTCGCCGAAGGAGCGGGCGGCCACGGCCAGGGCGCGGCTGCGGGCGACGACCCAGCGGCCCAGCAGCAGCGCGGTGGCCAGGGAGACGACGGCCGCCATCGCGACCACGGTCGTGACGACGGTCAGGTCGTGCGGGGAGAGGAACATCGCCCAGGCGACGGCGAGCGTGCCGGCGAGCATGGCGACGACCCCGACCGCCGCGACCACACCGAGCGAGGCGGTCAGCGAGCGGCGCCGGATCAGGCGCAGCACGCCCGCTCCGGCCAGCCCGGTGACGGCGGCGCCGGCGAAGGCGTACAGGGCGATCAGCAGCGTGTCGCTCATGGCCGGTCCTCCCCGCCCGCCGGGTCGAAGCGGTAGCCGACGCCCCACACGGTCTGGATCAGGCGGGGCCGGGCGGGGTCGTCCTCGACCTTGCCGCGCAGGCGGCGGACGTGGACCGTGACGGTCGACAGGTCGCCGAAGTCCCAGCCCCACACCTCACGCATCAGGTCCTCGCGGCCGAACGCCCGCCCCGGGTGCCGCAGGAAGAAGGACAGCAGGTCGAACTCCCTGAGGGTGAGGGCGAGTTCGGCGCCGTTCTTGGCGGCGCGGCGGGCCCCGGGGTCCACGGTCAGACCGCCCGCCGCGAGCCGCTGCCCGGGGGTGGCGGGCCTGCTGCGGCGCAGGACCGACTCCACGCGCAGGACGAGTTCGCGGGGGCTGAAGGGCTTGGTGACGTAGTCGTCGGCGCCGACCTCCAGGCCCAGGATGCGGTCGTCCTCGTCGCCGCGCGCGGTGAGCATGATGACCGGCACGGAGCCCTGCCCGCGGATCCGCCGGCACACCTCCAGGCCGTCCATGCCCGGCAGCATCAGGTCGAGCACGACCAGGTCCGGCCGGTGCGCTGCGGCCCGGCTGAGGGCGGTCGGGCCGTCGTCGGCGCGGTCGACGGCGTAGCCGGCGCGGTCCAGGTATCCGGCGACGACCTCGGCGACGGTCGGGTCGTCGTCCACGACGAGGATCCGCAGGGACTCCTCGTCCGCCCTCACGGGCTCGTAGGGCTGTTGCATGCCTCCAGCCTGGCACCGCGCCGCCGCCGGTGGGGTGCCGGTGGGCCCCGCGGCCCGTGACGTCCGGGTTTCGTAAGGAGCGATGGTCCGTTATGCCCGATTCGCGTTCGTAGGGTGAGACCGTGACGACGACACCTTCGGACGTCGACGTGGTGCTGCCCTGCCTGAACGAGGCCGAGGCCCTGCCCTGGGTGCTCGGCCGGATCCCGCCGGGCTGGCGCGCACTCGTCGTCGACAACGGTTCCACCGACGGCTCGGCGGAGGTCGCCCGCGCGCTCGGCGCGACCGTCGTGTGCGAGCCCCGCCGCGGCTTCGGCGCCGCCTGCCACGCGGGGCTGACCGCCGCCACCGCCGAGGTGGTGTGCTTCTGCGACTGCGACGCCTCGCTCGACCCGGCGCTCCTGGTCCCCTTCGTGCGCGAAGTGCGCGAGGGCGGGGCCGACCTGGTG
The DNA here is from genome assembly GCF_049846985.1 of Streptomyces sp. DT190. NCBI lineage: Bacteria > Bacillati > Actinomycetota > Actinomycetes > Kitasatosporales > Streptomycetaceae > Streptomyces > Streptomyces sp. DT190. The sequence goes on from NZ_JBNCNM010000026.1 coordinate 52,620, forward strand.
CTCGGGCGGCGGCGGCCGCGGAGCCGTGGCGCGTGGCCCGCGCACGCCCGTGCCGGGAACCTCGCTCTCGCGCGGATGCTGCGCCGCCGTACCGGGCTGCGCCTGCACGACCTCGGTCCGCTGCGGGCCGCCCGGCGCGAGCCGCTGCTCGCCCTCGGTCTCACCGACCGGCGCAGCGGCTATCCGCTCCAGATGGTCGTCCGCGCGGCCGACGCCGGCTGGCGGATCGCCGAGCACGACGTGCCGTACCTGCCGCGCACCGGCGCCTCCAAGGTGACGGGCACCTGGCGCGGGACGTGGCAGGCCGTCCGGGACATGAGCCGCGTGCTGGCGGAGCCGCCCGCGCGGGAAGGGGGAACCGTCCGTTGACCACCCTGCTCGTCATCGCCAAGGAACCGCGCCCGGGCCGCGTCAAGACCCGGCTCACCCCGCCGTTCACGCCGCGGCAGGCGGCCGAGCTGGCCGAGGCCGCCCTGGCGGACACCCTGCGCGCCGTGGCCGCCGCTCCCGCCGTGCGGCGGCTGCTCGTCCTCGACGGCCGGCCGGGTGACTGGCTGCCGCCCGGGTTCGACGTCGTCCCGCAGTGCGCGGGCGGTCTCGACGAACGGCTGGCGGACGCCTTCGCGCGCTGCACCGGCCCGGCCCTGCTCGTCGGCATGGACACCCCGCAGGTGACGCCGGAGCTGCTCACCGTGGACTTCGGCGGCGTCGACGCCTGGTTCGGCCCGGCGGAGGACGGCGGCTTCTGGGCCCTCGGTCTGGCCGAGCCCGACCCCGGTCTGCTGCGGGGCGTGCCCATGTCCACGGCCGTGACGGGGGCCGTGCAGCGGCGGCGGCTGGTCGAAGCCGGCCTGCGGGTGCGCGATCTGCCGCGTCTGCGGGACGTCGACACGGCGGCCGACGCGCACGCGGTCGCGGCCCTCGTGCCCGGCGGCCGTTTCGCGGCGCGGCTGGCCGGCTGCGTGGCCGCGCCGCCCGCCGCCGGTCCGGGCGCCGCCCGATGAGCGCCCAGCCCGGCGCGTCCGCGCCGGGCCGGCTCCCGGGGATCACCCCCGCGGTTCCCGTCTCCCCGTGGGCGGGAGCCGACCCCTACGACGCGGCCCTGCGCGCCGGTCACGGCCCGCTGTTCCTGCGGCGCGCCGACGGCTGGCTGCTGCCGCTTGAGGTGGAACGCTGGTGCGCCCGCGCCGACGCGGTCGACCGGGACGTCCTGGACCGCTGCGAGGGGACGGTGCTGGACGTGGGGTGCGGACCCGGGCGGCTGGTGGCGGAACTCGCCGCGCGGGGCAGGCCCGTGCTGGGCATCGACGTCAGCGAGGCCGCCGTCGAGCACACCGTGCGGCTCGGTGGCCGGGCGCTGCGGCGGTCGGTCTTCGAGCCGCTGCCCGGAGAGGGCCGCTGGGACACCGTGCTGCTCATGGACGGCAACCTCGGCATCGGCGGCGATCCGCACACGCTGCTGGCGCGGGTCGCCCGGTTGCTGCGCCCGGGCGGCCTGCTGATCGCGGAGACCGCCCCGGCCGACGTCGACGAACGCGTGCGCGTCCGCATCACCGACGCCCGGGCCACCGCCGGCGCCCCCTTCCCCTGGGCGCGGCTCGGCACCCGCGCCCTGCTGCGGCACGCCCGGGGCTGGGAGCGGGCCGGTCAGTGGACGGCCGGCGGACGGCGGTTCGCGGCCCTGCGCAGCCGCGGCGCCACGAGCAGCGCCGAGCCGCCGAAGAGGACCGCGGTGATCAGCAGCCAGCGGCCGAGGAACACGTCGGCGGGCAGAGCGGTGGCGGACCGGTAGCGTTCCTCGACCATGCCGCTGATCAGCGGGAACCACACCAGGAGCAGCAGGCCGGACAGGGCCGCCGGGACGCGCGCGTACAGCGTCAGGTCCCGGTGGCCGACCGCGTCGAGAGCGCGTACGACGGCTCGGTCGGCCACCGCGTACAGCGGCAGCAGCACGAGGTCGTGCAGCAGGGCCGCGCCCACCACCCACAGCGCGACGCCGAACCAGTCGCCGGCCAGCAGGCGCACGCCCGCGTAGGCGGCGAGGGCGAACGAGCAGACGAGCAGCAGGAGCTGGAACGGGCTTCCGAGGGGGATCCGGGGCCGGCGCATCAGAGGTCTCCGAAGGTCATCCGGGCCACCCACTTGGTGTTCAGCACGCCGGGCGCCGCGGGGACGATGATCCGGGCCGGGTGGCCGTGGTCGGGGGACAGCTCCTCGCCGTTGACGGACAGGGCGAGCAGGGAACGCGGGTCGGACACCTGGTTGGCGCGCAGGGCGGCCTTGCGGAAGGCGCCGTGCCGCTGGAGCGACTCGACGAACAGGTCCGTCGGGTCGTCGTGGCCGACGAGCGCCGCGAGGTCGCGCAGCCGCACCCCGCGCCACCCCTGGTCGGGGGTGGACCAGCCCTCCACGCAGGCGATCGGCAACGCGGCGCTGTGCTGCGGCAGTTCGGCGAGCTGGGCGCGGCTGAGGCGGACGGTTCCGGTGCGGCCGGTCAGCACCAGCCGCCAGGTGTCCGGGCCGGTCTCGGCCGGGACGATCCCGGCGTGGGCGGCGGTCTTGTTGATCTGGAAGCCGTTCGGGCCGCTGCCGGGGTCGCCGCCGCCGTGCGGGGCCAGGAGGGCGGTGCGGCGCAGCGCCCCGCCGAAGTTCTGCCCCACGGTGGTCGCGAACAGCAGCAGCGAGCCGCCCCCGACGAACCACAGGGCGCCCCGGCGGGAGACGGTCGGCCGGTCGGGTCGCGGGGACACCAGGTCGCCGGGCTCCTCGCGCCGCTGCCGCAGGGTGCGCAGGGCGGCGGGGGTCTTCAGCACCGCGTGCGCGACGAACGCGGCGAAGAACACCCAGGCGCCGTAGAAGTGCAAGGGGTAGAAGGAGCCCGGGAAGACGTAGTCGAGCTGGACGTTGAGGACACCGGTCACGAACTCGAACAGTCCGCCGCCGACCAGCAGCAGCAGCGACAGCCGCTCCAGCGCGTGCGTGAGGGAACGGGCCGGCGGCAGCGTGAACAGCCTCGGCACCACCGACCACAGCTTGGCGAGCAGCACGGGGATCAGCGTGACCCCCAGGGTGACGTGGACGCCCTGGGTGAGCCGGTACAGCCAGTGCGGGTCCGTCGGCCAGGCGAAGAGGTAGAAGCCGAGGATCCCCTTGTCGGGGGTCTTGTCGTTCACCGGCGACAGGTCCGGGTTGTAGGCCGCGTACGAGACCAGGCCCGTCACGAACAGCACGGTGATCCCGGCGAGCAGGACGAGGCCCAGCACCGACGTGAACCAGGGGCCGCGCAGGGGGCTGCGCCAGAAGCCGGGGGAGGTGGGGAGGAGTGGATCGCGTGGGTCGTCTCGCATGAGCCGACGGTAGGACGGCAGGAGCCTCCGACAGGGTGCCGCGCCCATGACGAAACGCTGACATCGGGCCCGGACGGCGGCGGGTGACCGGCCGCGCGGCCTAGCGTTCCGGTGTGATCCGCACCCCGCCCTCCCCCGCCCCGGCCGGCACCCCGCCCTCCCCCGCCCCGTCCCGCGGCCCGCGCCGGGACCTGTACGCCGCCGCAGCCGCCGTGCTGCTCGTGGTGGCGGCGGTACTGGTCGGCCGCCGCATCGAGGGAAGAAGCCGCACCCTGTTCGTCGACTGGCCGCCGTTGCTGGCGTCCTGGGGCCCTCATCTGGGCCCCGGCACCCCGGCTGCCGTCCTGATGGCCGTCGCCGCGGTGTCCTACGGCCCCTCCCTCGCGGCCCGGCTGCCCTGGCGGGCCCTGCTGCCGCTGGTCTGGGCCGCGTCGACGGCGTGGATCTTCTCTCTCGCCCTGATCGACGGCTGGCACCGGGGCGTCGCCGTCCGGCTCACCACGCGCTACGAGTACCTCCAGGTCGTCGACCGCTTCCACGACATCCCCGCCGCCCTGCGGGGCTTCACCGGGCACATCCTGCTCGACTCCCCCGACCACTGGCCCGCCCACGTGGTCGGTCACCCCCCGGCCGCGACGCTCACCTTCGTGCTGCTCGACCGGATCGGGCTGCGGGGCGGGGGCTGGGCCGGGACGTGGTGCGTGGTCGTCGGGGCGACGGCCTGTGTGGCCGTGCTGGTCGCGGTCCGGGCCCTGGCGAGCGAGGCACTCGCCCGGCGGGCGGCCCCCTTCCTCGTCCTGGCCCCGGCGGCGGTGTGGATGGGCACCTCGGCCGACGCCTGGTTCGCGGCCGTCGCGGCCTGGGCGGTGGCGCTGCTGGCGCTGGCGGTCACCGGGCGGTCCGCGTGGTGGGCGGGGGTGTCCGGGTTGCTGTTCGGGCTGACCTGCTATCTCTCGTACGGCCTCACACTCGTCGCGCTGGTCGGGGCCGCGGTCCTCGTGCTCGGCCGGCCCGGGATCCGCCGGCGTCCCCTCCTGTTGCTGGCGCTGCTCGCCGGACTCGCCGTGGCCCCCGCGGCGTTCACCGCCGCCGGGTTCGACTGGTGGGAGGGCTACCGGTTGCTGGTGACGCGCTACCACCAGGGCGCGGGCGGCGTCCGCCCGTACGGCTACTGGGTGTGGGCCAACCTGGCGTGCACGGTGCTCGTCACGGGCCTGGCGACGGCGGCGGGTCTGCGGCGCACGGCCGCCGTACTGGTCCGCCACCGGGGCGGGCGCCGCCGCGCGGCGCCCGGCAGGCCCTGCAGCGCGGCGACGCGCCTGGCCGTCCTGGTGTCGGCCGCCCTCCTCGCCGTGCTGGTGGCGGACCTGTCCGGCATGAGCAAGGCGGAGACGGAACGCATCTGGCTGCCCTTCGCGCTGTGGCTGCTCCCGGCCTGCGCGTTCCTCCCCCGCCCCCGCGTCTGGCTCGTCGCGCAGGCACTGCTCGCGCTGCTGCTCAACCACCTGCTGCGCACCGGGTGGTGAGGGCGCGCCGCTGGTCCCTCAAGCGGCCCCCGTGCACCGGTCCGGTCCGGGCGCGGGCTGAGCCGCTTCTCCGACTGTCGGGACGGATCCACAGCCGCTTGATCTCGGCGGGGGCACGGCCCGGCAGCTTCAGTCCGCGGCGACCAGCGTGGACCGGACCTGCTGTACCCGCGCGCCGCTCATGCGGTGACGGACTTTCAGCGCCGGGCCGACGAGGTGCTGTGGTCGATCGGCGACGGTGCCGAGGCGGTCCACTCCGCGTACGGCGGCGAGCCGGCCGGGGCGTACCGCAGCCGGGTCGAGACGCTGGTCGCCGCGCAGGCCGCGGGCGCCGGCTGAGGGAGACCATGCGCATGTCGCCCTCCGGCGCCGCGGCCGGAGGGCGACCGGCCCGTGCGCACGGCCCGCGCGGCGGCCTGGTTGTCATGCTTCGGCCAGTCAGTCCGCGCGGTCCCGGCGGGGCCGGGCGCGGCCCGACGTGACCTCCGGATCCGCAAGGTCGATACTGCTGACATGAGGTGCACGCCACCTGACACACCGTCACCCACGCTCGCGATCACTTCCGTCACCTAGATCGACAACCGAAGGCATCACCTCTGACCAGCGAAGACGCGGGCCGTGGACCGACCTGCTCATCCCTTTAGGAGATACCAGTGAAGATGCTGATCAACGTCGCGTAGTTTGGCGCGGCCGCAGGTCACGCCCATGCTGAGGAACCTCAGGTCAGCAAGTTCCCAGCAAGTGTCAGGAGACGTGGACGTTGGCGACCCAGCTCATACGCGGGATGGGCAGTTTCTTCAAGAGTTGCGCCTGCGCTCGGCAGACCCGTTGCCCCCACCCCTACGCCATTCGCTATCGCGATGCCACTGGCCGCCAGCGCGAGGAGACCGGGTACTCGACACGAGACTCGGCACTCGATCGGCTAAACCAGGTATACAACGAGAAGCGCAGTACTCCGCGCCAGCAGGCTGATCTCAAGCGTGAGATCGGTAAGCAAAGTCTTGGGACGTACGCCGCCACCTGGCTTACCCGGCAGCGCCATTACACAGCAGGCAGCGTTCGCACGGTCAACCAGGTCCTCGGCAGCCAGATCCTCCCCGTCCTGGAGTCACGTCGGATCAACACATTCACGTCGACGGTCGTCGAAGACTTCATCATGTCGATGGAGGAACGGTCTGTCGGCCTGGCTGCCCAGCAAAATGCCTTCGACACCCTGAAGAAGATACTTCTGGATGCGCGTCGTCGGGGCGGAATCAGCGAGGATCCGTTCAAGGGCGTCATCCCGCCCGAGTACATTCCTCGCAAGATCACCATTCCGACAATCGACGAGATACACGCCCTCAAGGCCGTCGGCAGTGATGGGCTCCGCCTCGTCATCGACCTCATGGCCGGATGCGGCCACCGCAACGGAGAGGCATATGCCGCCAACCTGGAACGCATGGTCGCGGACGACGTGTATCGCATCACCGAACAGATCGAAGGAAAGACGCGCGAGCGAGCCCCGCTCAAGCACCGTAAGCCCGGCGAGTTCCGCGAGACACCCATGCCGTGGACCGTTCGCGAGTCACTTCTGCGATACGAGAAAGTACACGGTGCTGACGCCGACGGGTATCTCCTTCGAACCCAGCGCTCTCCGCACTGGGCTCATACGACGCTTGAATATCAGTGGAACGCCGCCAAGAAGCGCGCGGGCATCAACAGGAGACTAACCACGTACTCCCTGCGCCACTTCTTCGCCTCCAATTGCCTCAGCAGAGGGATCCCCATCACAGATGTCGCAGAATGGATGGGGCACAGGAGCATCACCATGACCTTCAAGATCTATCGCCATCTGATGCCTGCGTCGATCGGTCGCGCGGCCAAGCTCATCAGCCAGGGTCTCTAAAACGAACAGGGGGCCGGGATGGTCCCGGCCCCCCTGTTAGGAGACTCGCTGCTGCTGCGCCCACTTCGCTAGTTCCGTGACCTGAAACCTGAGCTTCCCGCCGAAGTGGTAGCGAGGCACCCCATGACGCTTGGATTCCCGATACATCCAGCTCCGACTCACACCAAGGAACTTCGCGGCTTCATCGACTCCAACATACCGCCTGACTTCTGCCCTGCGCGCACTGTGCTCCAACTCCGTTTGGCTCATGTCCTGGAGACCTCAGGCGCGTTCTGTGCGGTGACGGATGGGCGAGGACCGTCCGTCTCGACCGTGCGTCGTTCCACGCGGAGGAGCTTCTTGGCATGCGCTTCTGACACCTTCAGGACACTGGCAACTCGTAGAGTGGAGGTCCCTGACCTAGCAGCCCGCCGGATCAGTGCCAGCCGTTCGGCCCTGGTGAGAAACACGTCCCGCCCCAAAAGAGCAGCCGCGACCCTTGCCGGATCACACCGAAGCTCAAAGCGGTGTCGGGCGACCTTCCGCTCCGCCTCCGTCATCCCACCTCGCACACCGTACGTATCACCCTGCTCAAGAGAGGCGTCCAGGCAAATCCTCCTGACCTGGCATGTCGAGCAGATCCTCTTTGCCTGAGCAATCCGTTCCTCATCCGCGGCCATCTCGGGGAAGAAGAGATCAGGGTCCCTCGCCACTTCGACCGCCACGGCGCATGCCGCCTTCCGCTGCCAGGTCTGATCTCCTCTGATCCGAGGGCTGGCGTTCCTTACGTCCATCGCTAGTACTTCCTGCTCCGACGTCGTGCTTCCGCTGAGGACCGCAACCGGCCCAACCGACACACGAAGCATCCAGAGAATCACCGGTTTGGCTAACCGGCGATCGTCGGCTATGTTGCCCGCCCTTCGGGACTCTCAGCTCCCCCGAACGAGTCGACCAGTCCATGACACTCGTTGCGCGCGCAGCGCCGCACTGGCCAAGCCTCTTTTACCATTTCCGCCGTGGCGAGCCAGCTCGCGGGGTACAAGTCGACGGCTGTATGCGAACTCCTGTGGCATCGCGATCAACCGGGCACCCCACGCGCCGGCCCGCCGCAGCCACCAAGCCCAAGCCAGCCGCTGCCGCCGCCCCGGCAGACCCGCACTACGAAGGGATCGCGATCTACGCGCTGAGCCTGTCCCGTCCAACTCGGGGTTGCTTGCTGCGTGCTGGGCAGCGAACGAGTGCCGTGGCCCTCAAGCCTCGGATCCACCCGCTTAGCGGTTCGCCCTCGCCTGCAAAGCAGGGATGGCAGCGATCTTGGAAGCGTCGAGGCGGTCCCAGAAGATCCCCTTGGGGCGACGCGGTGAAGTGCACTCGATCACTGCTTCGGGCGTGATGATCAGGTCGACGTTCACGTCGTGGTCGGTGACCGGAATCGGAGAGTCGATCACCTGGAGCGAATGGACCGTAGTGACGACAAGCGTGCTCGGACCCACGAGTCCAGCCTCCGTCAGAAGCGCAAACTCGAGATCTGAATAACCAGCCCCCTTACCGATTCGAGCGCCATCGCGGTTGACCGCCACACTCCCCAGGACCACGACATCCACCGGCCTCAAGGCATCGACTTCGACGGTGGGGGCGACCGTTGCCGCGACGCGGCTCGCCGCAGCTTCAAGTGGCGGGACGTCCAGCGCGGCAGGATCGAGCAGATAGAACGGCTTGAGCGTGGCCAGCTTCGGCACCGCCATGTACACGAGCTTGCCCTCCTCAAGAGCGCGTGCCCGCACAGGAAGCTGTGCCTTGTCCGGCACGGCCTTGATGACCCTGGACTTCTTCCACGCGTCCAGTGCCGCCAGACGAGCAGCGGCCAGATCCGAGCCCTTGAAGTTAGGGATGCGGCCGTGCGCGGTGTCGTCGTAGACCGCACCGGCCGCGTCGAGAGCATCCCAGACCTGGGTTCGTACAAGCTGCTTGGCGGCGTCGTGCTTCGTCGGCACCCAGGTTCTCCTCACACTTACGTCGTTGCCATGAGGGCGAAGAGCCGATCATGGACGTCGGCGACGATCTGTTCCTGACGCCAGGATCTCAACTCACGCGCCGCGCGGAAAACCAAGTTCAGCCCTCCCCCTCCTCGCGTGTCCTCCAGCTCCGTGATGGCCTCGGTCAGCGTAGCCACGGCGGCGTCGATCTCTCTCTGGCGGATGTAGGCGAGAGTAAGGTTTCCAAGCACGATCGCGCGTGACTTTCGTCGATCTTGCAGTTCGGCGGCCGTCGTCTCCAGGACCTCTTGCGCGCGTCGGTGCTGCCCAAGGGACAGATAGCACGATCCTGCCAGGCGACCGAACTGAGTTGAGGACACCAGGTCGGCGGCAGCGTCCATCCCATCTGTTCTGTCCAGCTGCCGCTGTGCTTCGGCGAGGGTCCTCTCACAATCATTCGCCTCACCGAGCATGGCGTGCGCTTCACCGGCGTGCAGCAGTGCGAGGCCCGTCACGGCTGGGCTGGTGGATCGCGCAGTGTCCGCGGCTTGGAGGGCCAAGGCCAAACCGCTCCGGGGGTCCTGAGCTCCGTAGAGCGCCACGTAGCAGGTTCTCAGGAGGGCTCGTCCTTCGAGCGTGTGATCACGCAGTCGCCGGGCGACTTGGACGCTCTCGTCGTAGTAGCCACGCGCCGTCGTGTGGTCCCGTCGCTGTGAGGCGTCCCAGACGAGTTGGCCCATGAGCGTGAGGGCGTCAGCCTGGAGCCCCAGGAGCTCTCGCTCCACTCGCCCATATGGGGCTCTGCGCGCCATGTAGGTGATCTGGCTGAGGTGCTCTCCGCCCTTCGCCAGCAGGCTTGCCGACGGCGCCTGGTCGTATCGGGCCGCAAGCTCGTCGAAGGCGTGCCGCAGGTCAGCTGCCGTCGTCAGGTCCGCTCTGACAGTGTCAGAAGGGACGGCGTTATGGCCCCTTTGCCGACCGCTCGTTACTTCGTTCTCATCCCCCAAGAGGTCGACGAGCACCGCGACGGAGACCTGGAGGGCATCAGCGAGACGTGGGCGCATCCACGGCTGAGGCGAGGCGGCACCCATCTCCCAGCGGACAACCGTGGAGCGGTCCACACCCAACTTCTCAGCCAGGGCTTCCTGCGTGAGGCCGACGGCTCGCCGTCGATCGGCAAGGCGCTGCCGTCTGCGTGCCATTACTTGGACCCCCAAAATCCCTTCAACGTCTCACATGGTGCAGACACCCAGGTCATGCCCGTCGATGCCACATGGATGCATCACCTGCGCATCAAATCTGCTCTGGTGACACACGAATTGGGTCGCTTTTGTGTAAGCCCACACCCCACACGACGAAGGACCCTGACGGTGTTGGTCTCACGAACTGGTGCCCCGTGGCGCGACATGGGGCTAGGCCGCCATCTCGCCGCGCATGCGGTGCAGCGCCTGGGCCGCAGCGTGGTATGCCGCCGACAGCCGGCCTGCAGACGCTCGCATGACGCGCTGGAGCTGGTGCGGCAGCCGCTGCGCGACCGCTTCACGGACAGCAATGTCGAGGGACTCCGCCGCACCGTTACGGTCGTCGGCCAGCAGCTGGACATGTCCGACAGTGACCAGCTCAATCACCCGCCACTGTGGCGCAACAGTGGTGGTGGGGGTCGGGCTGTGCTCAACCAGCCGTATGGCCTCATGAGTCCGTCCAGTTGCGATCAGCCCGCGCAGCCGGATCTCGTGCAAAGAGAACGGATTGAACAGGCTGGTGTGCTCCACCGTGGACAGGAGGTCGTCTGTCTCCTGCAGTACCTGGTCGAACAGAGCCCCGTTGCCCAGCGCACCAGCCGCTCGGGCCAGGAGCGGGAGGCCGGCAGCGCGTGCGTCTTTGTCCGGCGCAAGCGCAACAGCGCGGCGCAGGCGTTCCACGGCCGCGCCTCGCAGTCGGGCTTTCCGCAGCTCGTTTCCGTGCATCCGCAGCGCGTACGAAGTCATCGCCGGGTCTTCGAAGTATTCGGCGAGCTCCAGGCTCTTGGCCGTCCAGTGTGCTGCGGTGCTCAGCCGCTCTTCTGGAAGAACGTTCCCCAGGGCTACGCCAAGCCCCACACGGGCGCGGGCGAGCAGGTGCAGGACTTCGCGCTCGGTATGTCCGTCCTCCACGCGAGCCTCCAGGCGGGCAACCAGTGGCCACAGTTCGGAAACTGCTTCCGCTGCATGACCGGACTGCCGGGCGATCTCGGCGAGCCGGACGGTGGATTCGCCGAACTGCAGCATGGCGCGGTGGTCTGTGTCGGCCACGTCCGTGACGCCAAGGATGTGCGGTGGCAGCCGCAGGCACTCACAGACGCGGCGACGGGACCCGACGTCGTCGAGGTTGCGCTTTCCGAGTTCAAGCGCGGAGATGTAGGTCTTGTCGTATCCGAGGAGTTCGCCGAGTTCGGTCTGGTTCAGCCCGTGCACACGGCGGTAGAAGCGCAAGATGCCCGCGAGGTCTCCTGCTCCCAGGATGACTTCGGCTTGCGGCGTCGCCCAGTGCCACTGCGCATGGCGTGCCGACGGCCGAACAGCAGGGCGGTATTCATTTCGGTTCTCCGGAGCCTTCCGCTCGGCCATGGCCAGCTACATCCGCTCGTAGTCGTCCAGGTCCGCAGCCTTCCGGCCGTACCAAGTGGCCACTGCCTGCTTGTAACCGTCCGGCATGTGCAAGGCCGGCACTTGATCCGCGGTGAACATGCCGAGCTGTTTGTGTTCGTGGCTGACGACGGGGGCTCGGTCGGGAGTGAGGACAGTGCAGCCGTAGGTGACGATCAGGACCTTGCGGCGGGGAATCGGCTCGTAGATCCAGACACCACCATCGATCAGGGGCCCGGCCTTCACTTCCCATCCGGTCTCCTCCAGGATCTCCCGCTCCAGAGCCGCTTCGGGGCTGTCATCGGTCGGTACGGCCCCGTCCGGGCTCCCCACCTCCAGGCGCCCTCCGGGCAGCTCCCACTCGTCACGCTCGTTCTTCAGAAGGAGCACCCGGTTGTGTGCGTCGAGGGCGACGCCCTTCACGGAAACCGGCCAAAGGGGCGGCGTATAGCTCATCACGGTCCTCGTCCTGCGCTGTGCGGTCCCGGTCTCCGGAACGTAGCACGTGGCGGACAACCTCCCGCCCGACTGGGCGAATTGACCGAGTCGACAATCTGTCGCTTTACCGGCCCCGCTACGGCTTCGCACCCTGACTGCACCGACCTCATTCAAAGGAGCACGGCGATGCGCGATGCCCTCACTCGCCCGGCGACGCTCTTCGCATCCCACTACATCGACATTCGCGCACCGCACGCTGCCAGTTCAGTCGCCGCCCAGTTGCAGGACACCGGCCTGGTGACCATCGACGGGCTGACGTCCCGCGCCGCGGTCTTGGGCTTCGCCACCGGGTTGATGCGCATCACGCCACACCCCCACGGCGACCCGGACGGGCTGACCGCCATTCACGACACCGGTGTCCACGCCCACCGCGCGGGCTTCGCCGGGCTCGGGCACGGTGACTTGGAAGCGCACACCGAGCGTTCTGGTGTCCCTAACCCGCCTCGTCTCATGCTCCTCGTCTGCCTGCGCCCCGCTGCCGAAGGCGGGGATGTTCTGTTGGCCGACGGGCACGACGTCCTCGCTAGCCTGTCCGCCGACAGCCGCGAAGCACCCGTCATGCTCTCCAAGCCGAGAACCGCGTACTTCGGTGCCGGCGCAGGGCACCCCGCCCAGGTCTTCACGGTCCACGCCGACGGCCGGGTGTCGGTTCGGCTGCGGCAGGACGGCCTGGCCAGATGGAGTCCGGTCGTCCACTCGTATCTACCTTCCCTCCGTCGGGCGGTCGCGGGCTGCCAACGCCGACTCCGCCTCCAACCGGGCCAGGGATACCTCGTGGACAACCATCGCTGGCTGCACGCCCGTACCCGCTTCTCCGGCAATCGCCTGTGCCTCAGGGCCCTCGGAGAACCGCGCACCCCCATGCCAGAGGGCTTCGCACCGGACTCCGTCGGCATCTGCCTTCCCAAGACCAACGAAACCGTCTGATGTCCTCCTCACCGACGGCCTACTGGCCTGTCCCGCCGTCCACGTCTGACCGCGTCGGTGCCCCGGACATGACCCAGGGTCGCAGCTCCTTCTAGCCGCCCCTCCCCCACTGACGAGGTTCCCCATGCCTGACAGTGCGTTCCCCCTACGACCGGTCTCAGCCGGCCACCGCAGACGCCGGCCTCCACGGATCGACGCGCTTACCCTGCATCATGTCCGCCGCGCCGTGGCACAGCCCCTGCTGCTGCTTGCCGCGCTGCTGGGAGCCGCCTTCACCGTCTGGTCGATGTCCGGTTTCGGTTCCGGCTGGCTCCTGCTCGGCCTCGCCTGCGGGCTGGCTGGAATCGCGCTGGTGGCGGACCGTGGAGCGCGAACGGCCGCAGGAGCCGTGCAGGCAGTCGTGGAGGAAGCCCGGGCAGCGACGCTGACAGCGGTCACCGGGGCAGCGGCAGCCGTCGAGAAGTCGGTGCACTGGTCGGCGGACGAGCTCTGCCGCGGGGGACGCCCAGCACTGCCGGACATGCAGACGCCGCAGCCGACCAGTCCGAACGCCGAGATCAACAGGGCGCTGGGCGCACTCCAGGTGCAGGCCGTCGCGTCGCTGATACGCGTGCACGACGAGTCCCAGTCCGTCGTCCTTCTGGAAGTGCTGCGCCGTCTGGCCATGCGCGAGCACGCCCTGGTGGGGAAGGCGCTTCAGGCACTGAGCCAGCTGGAGATGCTGACCGACGACCCGGAGCTACTGGCCAAGATCTTCGAGATCGATCATCTCGTGACGCGGATGCGTCGCCAAGTCGAGAGCACGGCGGTGCTGGGCGGGCAGTCCCTGCGCAGCGGGCGCCGGCCGGTTCCGGTCACGACCGCGCTGCGCGGCGCGATCTCCGAGGTCGTGCAGTATCCGCGTGTGGCCGTCGCGGCCGGGTCGGTGGGCGCCGAGCTGGGTCTTCCCGGCCATGTGGGTCCGGACCTGACGCACCTGCTGGCCGAGCTGATCGAGAACGCCTGTGAATGTTCCGATCCGGCGACGAAGGTGATGGTGCGGGCGCAGCGGGTGGCGAACGGGCTGGCGATCGAGGTCGAGGACCGGGCCATCCCCATGCATCCGCAGACGCGGGCACAGATGAATCGGCTCCTCAAAGCCCCCGACGAGGTCGACGTCAGCGGGCAGGTCCGCGCCGGCCAGCTCGGCTTGCTGGTCGCCGCGAAGATCGCCCAGTCGCACGGGCTGTCCGTTCTCCTGCAGGAGAACGTGACGGGAGGCACCACCGCCCTGGTCGTCATTCCGGCACGGCTCCTGGTAGCGATTCCCTCGGTCGACGACGCGGGCACGCTGCCCAAGGAAGCCCGCCCTTCAGCATCGGCGCCGCGGCAGGTTGCCGCGCCTCCCACTACCCCGACGGCAGGCCAGGTCACACACTCCGGCACCGCAGGGGCGGCGGGAGCCGCAGGGGCAGGTCACTCTGCTGATGCGCCTGCTCTTCCCACCCGTAGACGCCAGGCCGGCTCGTTCCGTCCACCGCGCGAGCGGGAGCAGGCCCCCGTGATCGGGGCGACGCCCGGGCTTGCAGCCGCCTTCCGTAACGGCATCCAGGCTGGCGGGAAAGCCGATTCTCCCCCCTCTTCGGCTGATCAGCCCATGCCCTGAGCCTCGCCCGTCCTTCCTGTTCCCGGTGGCCCGTTACATCCGCTGGCCCTTTCCCCTTTGGAGCGATCCCCATGAGCACCCACCCCGCGAGGAACAACGTGACCGGCGACGCGCCCGCATCCGAGACGACTGCCAGCGGACAGCGGGACAACATGGCCTGGCTGTTGCGTCAGTTCGCCTCCGAGACGCCGGGCATCACGCACGCCGTCCTGCTGTCGCGCGACGGACTGCGGCTGGTGGACAGCGACGTCGACAAGGACTGGGCGGACGAACTGTCGGCCGCCCTCAGCGGAGTTGCCTCCCTCGCGGCGAACATCACCGGCCCCACCCACAAGAAGAGGCCGGCCCGGCAGGTCATCATCGAGCGAGACGACTGCCTGGTCTTCGTCCAGAGCGCCGGGCGCAGCGCGGCCTTCGACAACCACCCCGGCAACGAACGCGGTGAGGTGGACGCGATCCTCGCTGTCATCGCCACCACGGACGCCGACGCGGGCACCGTCGGGTTCGAGATGGGCCGCCTCGTGCAGAAGTTCGCCCCCTACATGCTGATCCCCGTTCGCGTCGGCACGGGCGGAGAGGTCCGGTGAGCACACACGGCCGCGCGGCCGACGAGTCGACGTTCGTGCGGACCTACACCTTGACGCGCGGGCGCACCAAGCCGCGGCACCTGCTCGCTCTGGACACCGTGCTTGACGCCGGGCCGGGGCGGCCCGGCCCGGCGCAGGCCGAGG
Source organism: Streptomyces sp. DT190 (assembly GCF_049846985.1). Lineage (NCBI taxonomy): Bacteria > Bacillati > Actinomycetota > Actinomycetes > Kitasatosporales > Streptomycetaceae > Streptomyces > Streptomyces sp. DT190. The sequence continues at coordinate 67,758 of NZ_JBNCNM010000026.1, forward strand.
AATGCGAGGAGATCCTCGCCCTGTGCCGAGAGCGCCGGCGTTCGGTGACCGAGCTGGCGGGCCGACTCCGTCGCCCCGTCACCGCCGTCAAGATCCTCATCTCGGACCTCCTGGAAGCCGACGCCCTGGTCGTCCCCGTCACCTCCCCCTACGCCGCATACGACCCGGACGCGGATGACGGCCCAACCCCACAACTGCTGGCGGCCCTCTCAGCGGGCCTGAAGAGGAAGTGGCCCGATGCCATCGCCTACCCCCAGGCAGGATGACCCGGCCGTGGTGCTGCGGACTCCGTCGCGCCCGCAGGCCGGTGCACCGACCGTGTTGAAGATCGTGATCGCCGGGGGCTTCGGTGCGGGCAAGACGACCGCCGTGGGTGCTGTCAGCGAGATCACGCCGCTGAGCACGGAGGAGTACCTGACCGAGGCGAGCGCGGACGTGGACAGCCTGGCGGGCATCGAGGCGAAGAAGACCACTACGGTCGCCTTCGACTTCGGCCGGCTCAGCCTGCCGGACGCGCCCGTGCCCCTGGAGCTGTTCCTGTTCGGCACGCCCGGCCAGGACCGGTTCGTCGACCTCTGGTACGACCTCTCCCGGGGAGCTGTCGGCGCTGTCGTCCTGGTCGACACCCGCCGTCTGGAAAGCAGCTTCACTCCCGTCAGCTTCTTCGAAGACATCGGCCTGCCCTTCGTCGTTGCCATCAACCAGTTCGACGGAGCGCACCGTTACCTGCCCAAACAGGTCCGTACCGCCCTCGAACTCCCCACCTCAGTACCGGTGGTCACCTGTGACGCCCGCGACCCGAACCACGTCGCCGGCGTCCTGCTGACCCTCGTCGACCACGCCGTGAAGCACGCATCCGCGAGCCGCGTTCGCCACGCGCCCCCTACCACTCTCCAGGACGCCTGATGTCACAGCACCCCAGCGACCCCTACCTCGCACCGTCGACCACCCCACCCGCACTGTCCTTGCCGCGCCGCAACCTGCGGGACGCCGCCCGCGGGCCGTCCGTCCCGGCCAGCGCCGCCGTCACCGGACTGCAGGCCCAGCAGGCGACCGAGCTGGCGCAGCGGTACGAGCTGCTGGAACGCCTGGGCGTTTCCACCGTGGCGAGCGAGGACTTCGACGAGCTGGCACGCGACATGGCCACGCAGGCCGGGTTCCTGTACGGGTTCGTCAATCTCTTCCTGGAGGAGCAGACCTTCGTCGGGCTGCATCAGCCGCCCGCGGACAGCGGGTACGTCATCGTCGGCCGCACCATGAGCCGCGACCACGGCTGGTGCCCGGAGGTCATGGCCCGCAAGAAGGCCCTCCCGCTGCACGACGTGCACGCCAGCCCGCGCTTCAGCGGCAACCACGTGGTCGACGCGGTCGGGATCCGCTCCTACTTCGGCGCACCGCTCATCCACGACAGCGGCACCGTGCTGGGCACGGTGTGCGTCATCGACCCCGAGAAGCGACCCCTGAGCCAGGCCCGACGGCTCAGGGACATCGTCATCGACGCCGGCGCCCAGGTGATGGAGCACATCGCCCGCGCGCCCGTCCGCTAGGCCGTTCCACCACCCCCGCCCGGAAGCCGCAGGCGATCCCCGGCCGCTCCACCGTGCGACCTTCACCCAGGGAGAGGGAGACGACCATGCCCGCCACACCCACCACACCGCCACCGGCGCTGCGCCCCTACCTCACCACCCGCCATGAACTGCTGTGGGACGAGGCGGACACCTTCGCGACCGAGCACATCGCGCCACGCGCCGCACGCATGGAGGCCGCCCCGGGCAGGGTGGAACGCAAGGTCGCCGACCTGATGGCCGCACGGGGCTGGTTCGCCGTCACCGTCCCGTCCGCCTTCGGCGGGCTGGGCGTCGGACACGTGGCCAAGACGATCCTGGTCCACCGCATCGCCTGCGTCTCAGCGGCTGCCGCGGCCATCCTCCAGGCCACGCTGATCCCCGTCGGTGCCCTGCTGCACTTCGCCACCTACGAGCAGAAGGGCCGCTGGCTGCCCCGTGTCGCGGACGGTTCACTGCTGCTGTCGATCGCCGTGACCGAACCGCGGGCAGGCGGACACATCGGCGGCATCGAAACCACCGCCGAACGCGCCGGCAACCAGTGGCTGATCACCGGCAGCAAGATCCACATCGGCAACAGCCACCTCGCAGGAGCCCACCTCGTCGTCGCCCGAACCGATCAGGCGGGAATGAGCACCTCCCAGGCACTGACCGCGTTCATGGTCGAAGCCGACCGCCCCGGGCTCTCCGTCTCCGACCACCGCCCCGGCCTCGGCCTGCACGGCTTCTCCGCCGGCCGCCTCGACCTCGACCACGTCCGCGTCCCCGAGGACAACGTGATCGGAGATATCGGCCAGGGGCTGAGCGTGGCCCAGAGCAGCAGCATCCTGTACGGCCGCCCCAACCTGGCCGCAGTCAGCCTCGGCATCCACGAAGCGGTCGTGGCCACCACGACTGCTCGTCTCAAGACCCGTCCCCGCTACCGAGGCACCCTGTCCGAACTGCCGGTCCTGCGGGACCGCATCGGCGACATGGAGGCCCGCCTGCGCGCCGGACGAATCCTGGCCTATCAGTCCGTGCACCTCCTGGACCAGGGCCTGCCCTGCGACGCCGATCTGATCAACGCCAAATACCTCGGCCACCAGTGGGCCGTGCAGTCCACCCAAGACGCCATGGAACTGCACGGTGCCCACGCCCTCGACCGCGACTACGTCCTCCAACGCCTGTGGCGCGACATCCAGCACACCTACCCACCGGCCGGAACCGGCGAAGTCCAGCGCATACGCCTCGCCGATGCCGCCTTCGACGAAGGCCACATCGAGTGGTCCGAACGCCTCGCCGCCGAAGCCGCCTGGGCCCGCCCCGACCCCACCGCCGCATGAGCCCCCGTGCGCGGCACCCGTGAATCCAGATTGCCGCGCACGGGCCCTTGCCGCCGGCCCCAGTCCCCCGCGGGGGCCGGCGGCATCTCCCCCGGTGACTGTCCATCCCAGTCGAGAAAGAGACACCGTGACTCCGCCCGTGACGACCAGCGCACCGATCACACCCCTGACGCCGACCCTGAAGCGCGTCGCCCAGCACCTCGCGCACGGCCTCACACCTCAAGAGATCGCAATAAAGACCGGACTGTCGGCCGTTACCGTCCGCCAGTACGTCCGCGATATCCGCGAGAACCTCCACTGCCCGCCCCGCTGCAAGCCTTCGGTGATCGTGCACCGCCTGTTCACCGCCCAGCAGGTGGCCTCTCCCACGGCAGACAGGCCAGCACCGGAGCTCAGCCCAGAGCAGCTGCTGCTGCTCCGAGCCGTCGCTGAACACAGCGATGCCCGCGACATCGCCGTCGCCGCCAAGATCGCCCCGGCTGACCTGCGCGCCGCGCTCGACCAACTCCTCGCCGACACAGGCGCACAAGACACCACCCAGCTGGTGATTCTGGCCCACGGCTGGAAGCTGCTGACGACCGAACAGGCCCACGCGACACGGACCGGAGCGAGCCAATGAGTAGGCCCCCGACTCCCACGGACTGCGCGGAGCGACCGGCTGCGGCACCATTCGCACCGGCGCCCCTGGTCGCCATATACATGGTGCGCACGCTACACACGGACGCCGAGCGCGAGGAAGCTGCCGCCCTCGTGCAGGACCGCCAGCACTGGCTCACCATGCGCAGTCTCCCGGTGCCCGCCCAAGCCGACATCCCGGCTCTCTTCCTCGACCCGCAGACGAGGCCAGCCGGCCTCTTCGAGGACGGGAAGCTGCTGGCCTGCATGATCCCCGAGCGCGACCCCGGCCTCGGATGGGGCGAGGGCCCGTGCCTCTTCCTGGGCTGCGTCCACACCCTGCCCGGCCAGCCCGACGACATCCTCCGGCTGATCACCCTCTGGGCATCCGACTTCGCCGCCCGGCTCGACCTCCCGCTCGTACGGACCGAGACCCTGGCCCGACACGCCCTGGAAGCCGAGCCCATCGCCGCGCTCCTGCGTCGGCTCACCGACATGGCCTGGGATGTACAAGGATCCGACCCAGGACGAGGGGGTGACCGAGTCGCCCGTCTCGAACTGGCCGCCGAGTCCCGGTCCGGGTTGAGCGCGCTGATCGGCTGCCGCGTCCACCAGCCACAGGCCGCCCCGGATGATCGGGGCAGCGCATGACGACCGCCGGACCACAGCGGCCCGACATCGCCCGCGAGCTGATCGCCCGCGCGACGGAGTCGGCCGCGCACCGGGCCAAACGACTGCGCAACCAGCTCGATGCCGTCCAACTCGGCCAGGGACGTCACGCCGATCACGCCAACACCAAGGTCCTGCGCCGCATTCTGGCCGAGCACGACTGGCCCGGTCACCGTCTCGTCGGCCCTGCCGCCGCCCGCGCCGCTTGGAGCATCGCCCTTCACAGCGACGACGATCCCGACTTCCAGCGCGCCGCCACCACCCTGCTGGAGCGTGTGGTCAGGGCCGACGATGCGCTCATCCAGCACTGGGCTCACCTGCACGACCGCGCTCTGATCAACAAGGGTCAGGACCAGGAGTACGGAACCCAACTCCTCCTCCATGCCGACGGCATCAAACTTTGCCCGCTGCGCGCGCCGGAATCGTTGGACGAGCGAAGGGCCACCGTCGGGCTGCCGCCCATCGCCGTTGCCCTGGAAACGGTGCGTCGCCGATACGCCCCAGGTCACCGCGCCGAAGACGCCCTGGCCGTCGTGCTCGCGGAGGCCGCTTGAACGGAGCCCTGGCCTCATCACCAGCCGGACGCTCGGACACAACCCCGCCCTATGAAAGGACCGTTCACCCATGAAGCTCACCACCGCCGTCCTCGCCGCCGGTGCTGCCCTCTCCCTCACCACCGCCGTGGTGGGAGCCGCCCGGTTCAGGCAGGACGCGCGGCACCAGGCCGAGCGGAACGATGCAGTCCTCGCTCGGAACCAGCTGGACTGGCTGGCACAGATGTCCACCAACCCCGACGTCGCGAAGCTCTGGACGCCGGAGGACATGGACGTCGAGGAGTACATGCAGCTGCTGAACGCCAACCAGCTCATCTGCATGCTCAGCCTGCGCGATCGTCTCGGCTTCGTTCGTGCCGGGCATCTGCCGTGGTACGCGTCGAAGCTGATGGAAAGCGACGTCTGCCGCCGGTACTGGAACCGGTTCGGCGACCTCCGCGCCGAAGAGGCCGAGGGCGACGAGCGCGCCGAGCACTTCACCAGGGTCCTGGACCAGGCCGCGAAGAACCATCCGCAGGCCCAGCCCGCAGCAGTCTGATGGCACCACACACCGACCTCCAGACGCCTCAGGGCAGGCGACTTCGCCCGGCCATCGCGTCTGGCAGCAGACTCCGGAGTCCGACCGGGCGCCGGAATCCTGCACCACCACTCCTAGGAGGCATGCATGACCGCCATCCAGGCCGAGAGGCCGGCCGCTCCCGCGCAGGCGGACCTCGTGAAGACCGATGACGACCCGTTCGGGCTCGACATCACCTTCATCGAGGGCACGCCGGCGACCGAGACGGCCCTGATGTGCAGCACGGGCGACACCTGCGGCAGTTCCTGCCCCAGCGCCTGCACCACCTCGTAAGCCGGGCCATCCCGGCAGCGCGGGCCGGACGGGGGCTCTCCCCGTCCGGCCCGCCCCGCCCGTCCCACAACAAGAAGGGAGAGCGCTGATGACACGGCAACGGCCTAGCCTGTACGAGGGCGCGGGACAGGCCATACTGCGTGCCGCGGTGCACGCGACCGAGCCCGCCATGCCGCCCTGGCCGGCGTCCACAGGGCCCGTGGAGCAGTGGCGCGCGTGGCTGAGCGCGGTGTGGTCCGACACCGACTTTCGCCGGACCGCGTCGGAGGCGAGCCCTCACCTGGCCGATCAGGTGCAGGCCATCATCAACGGCCGGACGCCGAAGGTGCGTCGGATGCGACGGGCGGCGCTGGCCACGGCCCGTTACGCGATCCGCTATGCCCGCCGCTCCACCCCCTATGGCCTGTTCGCCGGCGTCGCCCCGCTCAGCTTCGACCAGGCAACAGCCGTGCGCTTCGGCGAGGAGCACCAAGCCGTCACTCGCCCCGACCCGGTCCGTCTCGACGAGATGCTCGGTGTCTTGGAAAAGGACACCGCGCGCATGGCCGATACGGAGGTGTGCGTCAACACGCTGATCCGGCAGCGCGACCAGCACATCCACGTGCCGTCCGAGGGCGACGCCGAGTTCCGCCTCGCCCTCAGCCCCGCGCTGCGTCTCGTGATTGACCTGGCCCGATCCCCCATCACCTATCACCAGTTGGCTGACAAGCTGGCCGCGGAGTTCCCCGCCGTGAGCGACACGGCATGCCACCGGCTCCTGGGCGAACTGCTGCGGGTGCAGCTGCTGCGCTCCTCGCTGCGCGCGCCCGCCACCATCGCCGACCCCACCGACGTCTTACCGCCTGCGACGCGCACCAAGGCAGTCGCCCTGCGGGCAGCGTACGACCTGCGGCTGGACGCCGACGTGCGACTGCCCGAGCAGGTGCTGACCGAGGCGGAGACCGCGGCGACCCTCCTTGCGCGCCTGGCCACTCATCCGAACGGAACGCCGACCTGGCGCCGGTGGATCGAGCAGTTCACCGAGCACTACGGCGAGAACACCGCCGTGCCGGTGGAGGTGGCCACCGACCCCGACCTAGGCGTGGGTTTCCCGACAGGGTTCGTCACGGCGAGCGAACCGCCCCGGCCGATGTCCCGGCGCGACCGCCTGCTGCTGGAGCTGGCCGGCACCGCAGCCGCAGAAGGCGACCGCACCGTCGCGCTGACCGGCGTGATGATCGAGGAACTCGAAGCAGCGACCGGAGACAAGCCTCAAGACTTGGCGCCCCACCTTGAACTGGCCGCACAGGTCCACGCGTCCTCCATTCAGGCCCTGGACCGAGGACACTTCCGGCTGCGCGTTCTGACCGTCTCCCGCTCGGCCGGATCGATGACTGGACGGTTTTGGCACCTCCTCCCCGGCACCGAGGTGACGTACGCCCAGCTGCCCACCGTCGATCCCCAGGCGGAACTCGCGCAGCTCTCGTTCCACGCCGGGCGTGTGCCGGCCGACCTGCTCACCCGCTCGCCACAGGCGCTGCCCCGCATCGTCAGCGTCGGCGAATTCCGCCACCCCGGCCCCAACGTCCTGTTCCCCCGCGACCTGTCGGTCACCGTCGCCGACGGCCGCCCCCAACTGGTGGAATCCTCCACGGGAAAGCGACTGGAGCTGTTGGCCCCCACCGCGATCAACTTCCTGTGGAACAACTACACCCCGCCGATGGCCCGCTTCCTCGGCGAGATCAGCCGGGCCGCGTCCCCGCAGGTGACCTGGTTCGACTGGGGCGCCGCCTGGGCCCTGCCCTTCACCCCGGCCCTCACCTACCGGCGCACCATACTCACCGCCGCCCGGTGGAAGATCCGCAGCCGTACCCTGCCTGCCCGCACCGCCACACTCCAGCACTGGGCGGACCAACTCCACGCCTGGCGAGTCCGGTTCCGGGTGCCGGAACGGGTACTGCTCGCCGAGGACGACCAGCAGCTGCCCCTCGACCTCACCCGCGACGTCGACCTGGACCTGCTGCGCGCGCACCTGGACGCCAGCCCCTTCGGCATCGCCACACTGCACGACGCGCCCCCTCCGGACGCCGACGGGTGGATCGACGGCCGGGCCCACAGCATCGTCCTTCCCCTGGCCAGGCGCCCATGACCACCACCGTGCCCCGCACGCAGGACCTGTCCGAGAGCGCCCTGGGGACGGCCCTGCTCGACATCGAGCGCGGTGACCTGCCCACCGCCCGGCGCCACCTCACCCAGGCCACCGCCCAGGGCGTGAGCACGGGCAGCAACGCCAGCCTGTTCCACGGCGCCCCCGCCCTGGAGTTCGTCCTGGCCCGCGCCCACGGAGCTGACGACCACGTCCGCGCGGCCGTCGACCGCGTCGTGGACGCCCAGCTCGCCGCAACCCACCACCGTCAGACGACCGGCGGGCTGCCCCACCTCGCCGAATGGGACCTCATCCGGGGCCTGACCGGACTCGCCGCCCTGCTGCTGTCCCGCCGCCCGCTCGCGGCCCGCCTGCCCGACGTGCTCGCCTGTCTCGTTGCGCTCGCACACCCCGCCCGCGGTGAAGGCCGGGTCGTGCCCGGGTGGTGGTCGCCGGTCGGCCCCGACGGAAAGGAAATGGCCGGCGGACACGGCAACAACGGCATGGCCCACGGCATCGCGGGTCCCCTGGCCGTGCTCTCCCACGCCCTCCGCGCCGGAGTCAGCGTCCCCGGACAACTGGAGGCGGTCGGCACGTTCGCGACCTGGCTCGACCGGCACGGCACCCACTACTGGTCCACCGCAACGCATCTGGACGCTGACCAGCCTCCCAAGGCGGAACCGGCCCGCCCGTCCTGGTGCTACGGCCAACCCGGCATCGCCCGCGCCCAACAACTCGCCGCGCTCGCCCTCGGCGACCCTGCACGGCGCCAAGCGGCCGAAGACACCGTCGAGGCCATCCTGACCGACCCACTGCGGCTCGCCCGGATCACCGACTCGACCCTGTGCCACGGCTGGGCCGGCCTGCTGACCCTGACCCGCGCGGTCGCCTCCGACAGCGCCAGCCCCGAACGCTTCGCCCCCATCATCCAGGACCTGCACCGGCGCCTGTCCGCCGACTGGGAGCACCTTCCCAAACCCGGATTCATGGAAGGCCGAGCCGGAGCCCAACTCGCCCTGAACGCCACCGACACCACCGGCTGGACTCGCGCCCTCCTCATCACCTGACCCCGCCCCTGCATCGCAAGGAGTTCCATCCCATGACTTTCGACGACGAGAACCTGCCGATCCCTGCGGACAGGTCCTGGTGGCACGCTTCCGTGGCCTTCCCCGATCAGAGCCACGACGCCGCCCGCGCCCTGGCGACCGCTCTGGTCGGACGCCGCTTCCACTTCCTCCGCAAGGACGCCGGCGTGCGCCTGCGAACCGAACAGCCCGTTACCGACCGGCTCGACCAGCTCGTCGCCAAGAAGGCCATCACCGGTTGGGTCGGCGGGATCTACGAGCCGGAGACGCACGCCTTCGGCGGGCCCGAGGGCATGGACGTCGCCCACGACGTGTTCTGTGCCGACAGCCCGGCCGCGCTCGCCGAGACCGGCAACCCCCACGCCCGCGAGCGCAGCGTGATGCTGCTGTCCGCCATGATCCGCGGGGCCGGACTGGACCCGTTCGAAGCCGGAGACGTGTGGGCCCGGTGGGCTGCCCTGCGGCCCCCCGTCGCCCCTCCCCATGGGCCTGCGCTGGAGAGGGCCGTCTCCTCGATGCGGCGGCTGATGAACGCCGACGCCGCTCTGCGCCCGGGCGCAGAAGCGGGCTGGGTCCAGCTCGTCGCCGCGTTCGAGGACGCCGGCCGCCGCCTGCGCCGGCTTGCCGCTGACGGCCGACTGATACGCGGAATCCGGGGCGTCATCGCCCATCACGCGATCTTCGCGTTCAACCGCGCGGGCGTGCCTGCCGACGCGCAGGCCGCCACCGCGTGGCTCGGCCGTCACGTCGCTTTCTCCACCGGAGAAGGCGCTGACGTGTCTACCCGCAAGTCCGTATCTGCGGACCCTAGCCTCCCTCGAATGGAGACCACCGTGACACCCGTAACCGACCCCCACCAGCTGCGCGAGTCCCTCGCCCAGCGGCTCGTCGACAGCGGCCACCTGCGCAGCAAGGCGGCCATCGACGCCTTCCGCACCACCGACCGGCACGCCTTCCTGCCCGGCGTCGACCTGGAGAGCGCGTACAAGGAGGACGCGGTCCCGATCAAGCACGACGAGCACGGGGAGATGATCTCCTGCATCTCCGCGCCGTCCATCGTCGCCACCCAGCTCGAACAGCTCGGCGCCCAGCCCGGTCACAAGATCCTGGAAGCCGGAGCCGCCACCGGATACAACGCCGCTCTCCTCGGCAAGATCGTCTCCCCCGGGCAGGTGTGGACCCTCGACGTCGACCAGGACCTCGTCGCCGGCGCGAGCCAGCACCTCGCCGAGGCCGGCGTCGACAATGCCACCGCGGTGATGGCCGATGGCGCGGCCGGGCTGCCCGAGCACGCCCCCTACGACCGGATCATCTTCACCGTCGGTGCCGGCGACGTCCCCGTGAAGATCCTCGACCAGCTCGCCCCCGGCGGGCGCCTGGTCCTGCCGATGCGCATCCGCGGCAGCATCTCCCGCAGCTTCGCCTTCGAACGCGACGGGGACACGTGGAGGACCGTCTCTTGCGAGATGGCCACCTTCATCCCGCTGCGCAAGGGCGTCTGCGACGACGTGTACACGCTGGTGCCGATGGCCGGCGAGGGCAATGTCCGCCTGGAGACGTTCAGTGAGCAGGACGTCGACCGCGACGCGCTGCGCTACGTCCTCGACCAGCGGCAGACCAAGATCTACACCGGGGTGAAGTTCCGGCAGGGATCGGCGTGGGAGTGGCTGTATCTGTACCTGGCCTGCGTGCTGCCCAACGGCCTATCCCGGCTGCCGGGCCAGCGCCCCGGGTTCACCCCGCACTTCGGGTGGGGCTCCATGGCCGTCCTCGACGCCGGGTCGCTCGCGTACCTGACCATCCGTGAGGGCGAGGACGAGCAGGGCCGGTACTGGGAGGTCGGCGTGATCGGCCACGGTGAGGGCGGCGCCGGCCTCGCCGAGCGCGTCGTGAGCGAGATCCGCGCCTGGGACGCGACCGGCGGCAACGACGCCCCCGAACCGGGCTTCCGGATGGCCGTCGCCGACTCCCGTGACCGGCTGACGACGGACGACGCCCGCTTCGTCGTCGACAAGCCCTACAGCCGACTCGTCGTCGACTGGGCGCGCACGGGCTGAGCCGGTGATCCCCGCGATAGCCAGCCGCATTCCCCTGGTCCGCCGCACCAAGGCTCCCGCGCTTCCCTTGGAGGAGCGCATCAACCACCTCACGGGGCTGACCGTCGCGCCCGCAGGTGCGGGCCACCATGACCTGGTGGCCCGCGCCTGTGGGGTCCTCAACTACGCCGCGCTCATCGCCTCCGATGTCGGCCTGCCCGACCTGGCCGAGGATCTGTGCTGGCGCCAGCACCAGGTCTTCGCCAACGCCGGACGCCTCAGCGGACGGGTCGCCGTCATGTCGCTGATGCCGCTCGTGAACCTCTCCCGATTGCAGACTCGCGCCGGCCACGGCGAACTCGCCTACGGATTGTTGTACAGCCTCAACGACGCTGCCCGACATCGGAACAAGACCGACATCGACGGCCGCACCGTCGACCTGTCTGCTCTGACCGGCACGGACGAGGACCACCGCACGGCGTGCCAGGAGCTGTACGTCACCCTGCTCGTGGACGGCGCCCGCGCGCTCGCCAGGATCGGCCGGTGGACCGAGGCCGCCGACGCCATGGCCCAGCACCGCGGCATTGGCAACCGCCTTCTCGACGGCCGTCAGATCAAGATCATGGCCCTGATGGAGCAGGGCTTGGACCAGCAGGCCCGCGACCTGATCGACACCAGCCAGCTCACGGAGCCTTGGGAGAGAGCCATCGCTCTCCTCCTCCACGCCCACTGCCGGCCCGCAGACGCCCTCGTCCCTGAACCCGACCTCGACCGCACCCTTGATGAAGCCGTCCAGCTCCTTGCCCACCCCGATCCACCGACCGCCACTTTCCAAACCCGGACGGGCCTGTCAGCCCTCGAACTGGACCGCACCGGACGACATGCCGCCCGCGTACTCGACTCCCTCGTCAGCGTCGCCCGACTCGACGCCTACGCCGCACGAGACGCACTGCACCACCCCGTCGCCGCGTCTGCCCTGGACGACGGGGCGGCAGACGCGCTCAACGCGGTGATCGCCGCGGCCGGACTGGGATCCGGCGTCCTGTCCGCACACCACCATGAGGCTCTGACGGGCGCGGTCGGCCACGCCGAGACAGAGCTGGAAAGGCTGCTGCAGGCCGAACCAGATCCCGGCTAGTAGGGGGCGTCGCGACGGTCGCCGACCCGCGGCGCGCCGGCAACGACCGGGATGACCCGCCAGGCTGCCCACGCTGTTTGGCGGTGTCGGCGTTTCGGCCATTTCCTGCCCGCAGCCGCTCCAAGCAAGACCAGGGATCCCTCGCCCGCGGGGTTCCCTGATGCAGGAAATAGCAGGCTCCGCAGCACGACCGAATGACGTGTGTTCGATATCGCAGCCGTGTCGTTAGACCTCACGACTCTGCCGCAGCGACCGTCCTAGGGGGAACGATGACCTCGGCCATTACGCAGGACCAGCCGCCGCAACCGCCGAAAGGGACCGCGCCGGACGACGAACCACAGGAGGCCGGTGTTCGAGAGGAGGAATACCTCTACCGCGACGAGTCGAGGCTCCAGGCCGGCTCCCTGCTGACCTCCCGCACCATGGCGCGGCGCCTGCCCTCGCTCGTGCGGCGCTCGGTGCAGATGGCCTGGCGCGTGGACCGCGGCGCGACCATCGGCCTGCTGGTATGCCAGATCGGGACCGGCGTCCTCGCGGCCCTCGGCCTCCTGGCCGTCACGGGCACGATCACCGCGCTGGTCTCCTCGGGCGACATCACCGAGCGGCTGTGGGACGCCGCCCCGCAGCTGGCCGTGATCACCACCGTCACCGGCCTGCGCGCGCTGCTGGGCATCACCGTCGTCTGGCTGACCGGCCGTCTGCGCCCGGTGCTCGGCCGGGCCGCGGAGCTGACGATGATCGAGGCCGCGCTCGGCGCGGAACTGGCCGCCAACAACAAGCCCGGCTACAACGACGCCTACGACATCGCCGACCGCGGCGCCCAGGTCACCCCCGACCTCGTCGAAGAAGCGCAGGACGTTCTCGCGGCGACCGCCACGCTCACGGCCGGCGCCACCGTCCTGGCCGTCCTGCACCCGCTGCTCCTGCCTCTGCTCTTCCTCGCCTGCCTGCCGCAGGCCGCCGCCTACGTGCGCTCCGCACGCGTGATCTACCTCGCTGGGCTGGAGACCTCCGGGCGGCGCAGGATGCTGGGCAAGCTGCGCTGGCACATGGCCTATCAGGAGTCCAGTGAGGAGATGCGCGGCTGCCTGGCCGGCCCCTTCCTGATCGGCCGGTACCGGCGGCTGGCCGCCTCGGTCAACGCGGCCGAACGGAAGGCCGCGAACACCGGTGCCTGGATGGGGCTGGCCGGAGCAGTGGCCGGCGGGATCGCCTCGACCGCGGTGTGGGCGGCGCTGCTGTGGCTCCTGGCCTCCGGGCGGATTAGCCTGGCGGTCGGCGGCGGCGCCGTCTTCGCCCTCCAGACCGCCACCGGCTCGGTGCGCGGCATCATCAACGGCGGGGCACGCCTGGTGCGCACCGGCTGGTACGTGCGGGACTGGCAGAACTTCCTCGACAACGCCCACGGCCAGGCCATGACCGACTCCGCGCAGCTGTGCGCCGCCCCGCCGCGCGGCTTGCCAGCCATGGTGAAGGGTGACGACGTGCTCTGTCGCTGCTCTGCCCGCCCGTTTTCGGTGTCCTAGCCGGTAGAACTGGAGAGCTGCATGTGCACGGGCTCAATGTGGCCGAGGCGGCATGCCCATACGGCACCCTCCCAGCCGTCCGCATGGGGAGCAAAGATCACCGCGATGACGCTGTGGAAGCCCAGCTCCGGATCGTTGAGGAGTTGCCTGTAGGTGGCGGCGTCGCGAGCGCTGGGGATGGGGCGGCTGGTGGGGTGGGTGTGCCACTCGCCGATCCAGACGCTGCCGTCGCTCGCAAACGCCTCCTCGGCCAGTGCCCGGGCGTGTGCCAGGCCGCGGAGGAAGTAGGTGGGGGTGCGCACGGCGGCCGGTCCCGGGGTTCCGGCGTGGTGGACGGTGACGGTGTTGTGGGTGTGGTGTCCCAGCAGGATGCCTCCGGTCTCCGTGGTGTGGTCGGCCGTGCGCAGTTCAGTGGTGACGATTCGGGTGGCAGGGGCGGTGAGGTGCACGGCGGTGACGGGCTGCTGGGTCATGGTGCTTCGCAGGTGGGACAGCCGGATCTCGGTGGTGTGGCGGGGAGCCAGCGCAGCTCGGCGGTGTGGCCGAGGTTGAAGGGCGGCGCCCAGTCGGGTTGGCGACGAAGGCTGAGCAGCGCATGCTCCCCCGGCAGTCGCTGGTCGGGGTGTCCGGCACGTTGCAGGACTGTGGCGACGGCGGTTTTGGCCGCGAGCTGAGCCACCAGGTGAAGGTCGGAGCCGACGGCGGTCATCGGCCGGTGACGGGTGCCGGTGCCGTACCCGGCGTCCAAAGCGGGCTCGGGGTCGAGGCCGCCTGCCTCGGCGAGGCTCCGGCGTCTGCAGGTGAGGCAGCCGTGCTGGGGCCAGGGGTGCAGGCGCAGGATTTCGCCGAGGGCGCCGTCCTGCAGGACGCACGCGAGCACTGCAGTGAGGCCGGCGCGGCGGGCCAGGTGGCCGGTGACGCGGCGTGGGGCCACTCCGTCTGCCGTGCACACGACGAGGTGGGTGTCCGCGAGGAGGGCCCGGATGTGGTCGGCGTGCTCGATGACGTCCAGGGCCATAGGGCTGACGGTGGTGTCGGGGCGCAGTGCGGCGAGTTCCTCGGCGAGGGCGGTGACTTTGTGTCGGCCGATGTGTCGGCGGGCGCTGGTGTGCCGGACGAGGTTGTGCCAGTCGAGCCGGTCGGGGTCGATGAGGGTGAGATGGCCGACGCCGTAACCGGCCAGAGCATGGGCGGTGGCCGAGCCGATGCTCCCCGCCCCGACCAGCATGATGCGGGCGTTCTGTAGTTCCTTCACGGGCCAGTGACCGCCGAGTTGCCGAATCCCGGTGGTTTCGGGCTCGGCCGACGCCTCGATGGGTTGGAAGCCCGCGCGGGTGACGTACCAGGCGACAAGGTCGGGCAGACCGCTTTCGGGAAAGGCGTCCTTCACGCCGGGGGCGTGGGTGATGGCCACATAGCCACCGTCGCCCGGCGTCTTGAAGCCGCTGGGCACGGCGTCCTTGAACGCGTCCAGCTTCATGGACGTGCCCCGCCGTGCCCGCAGGAGGTACCAGAGCGCGTGCAGTTCACTCTTGGCCTGGTACCAGTAGCCAGTAGGACGGGAGTCGCAGCCAGCGAGCAGGCGGGGGGCGGGGGGCGGCGGGTCGACCGAAATGATGGAACCGCCGCCCTCGGAGATGCCGCCCACCACAGCTAGGTCGTCCGGCTGGCTGATACGCAACGACAGTCGGCCCCACGCGCCCGAGGCGCGGAGTGTGGTCGCGGCGCCCTGTGGGATGAGGATCAGCACGCGGGATCGTCCTGTCCGCCGGTGTCCGGCTCAGGGTGGTCAGTAGTGTCCTCGGGTGGCGGGGGCTGGGCCAGAAAGTGGTCGAGGTGATGGTCGGTGACGATGCCGCTGCCGGTCATCTGCTCGATCGTCTGGTGTTTCATCAACGCGTACTCGATCCGCCAGCCGGCGGCCTTCAGCAACAGATCGACAACGGACTCGCGGCCCGTCCATACGTCATCGCGCAGGAGACACAGGCTGGCGTCGCCGTTGACGTGCCAACGGTGCTGGGTCCATTCAAGCGGTTCGGGCGGCGGATCCATGGGGACGAGCCGGGGCGCCACCATGGGATAGGCCTGGCTGTACTCCAGGCGCAGAAGGAGCCCTTCCTCGCCGATCCAGGTGGTGAGATGCTCGGGCTCAGGCCGCTCGAAAGGCCAGCGGGGCAGCCTGCCTTCCCAACTCCCTGCTCCGGCCTCGTTCCAGACGAGGCCGGGGAACTGAGCGGTGATCTCCGCGTGGTCACGGTGCAGTCGGCGCGGTTCGCACGCCCACCAGGTCTGGTGCATGCGGCCGTTGGGCGTGTGTGCGGTGGTCATCCCTGGGGCGCGTCCTTGATGGGCCGCGGGGTGATGAGCGCGGGTGTCCCGGTGATCAGTGAAGCTGGCTTGGCCGGTGCGGCGGGGGCCGGGAAGTCGTTGCCGAAGATCTTCTGCCACAGCCGCAGCGCGCTGTCGGTGTCTCCCTCGGCGGCAGCAACGCAGGCCCGCTCCGCGAGGTCTGCTGCGTCGGCGAAGGCATCGGACAGACCTGCATGGTCCAGGTCCGGCTGGATCTGACCGCACAGACCCGCCGGGTCCCACACGCCCTCATGGACGCGGACCGCGGCGGCGGTGAAGAACGTCTTCAGTGCCTGGGAGCGGTTGCCGGACCTGGGCATACAGTCGAGGGCGAGGACCTCCATGACGAGAGACTTGGTGCGCCCCTCGACCGGGGCGGTGAGCCGCCACTGTTTGAGGGCTCTGACCAGGGGCCGGAAGTGCGGCCAGTCCCGCTGGTGGTCGGCGACTTGGTCGATGAGGTACTCCGGGTTGGCCGGTACCCACCGGGTGTTCAGCTTTTCGGGGATGAGCAGCGAGCCGTCCTCCTGGCGCAGGGCGGCCATGACGTCGACGGTGAAGGCCTCCGGGTCCTCGGGGTCGTCCAGGAAGCACTTGACTGCGTGATTGCGCAGGAGAGTGTGCCGGACCTCGTTGGCGTGGGTGCCGTTGGTCTGGCTCAGCAGCCGGTTGACCTGGGTGCGGATGTGTTCGAGGGCGTCCTGGGCGCTCGGGCCGTCGTTTCCCCATTCGGGGTGCTCGTCCGGGTCGTAGACGATCACGACGTCGACGTCGTGGATGGGCCTGAGCTGCGTGCTACGGCTCAGGGAGCCTGAGCCGAACGTCTCCAGGATGTCCGGTTCGCTCAGCAGCGCGCTTTTGAACAGGTCTCTGCGCTCGCGGGCCAGTCTGGTCTTGTCTATGTCTTCGTTGACCGTCTTCTGGAAGACGTCGAATGCGTCGTCGATTCCCATGCGGTGTGCCTCCTCGGGCGCGTCGTCCAGCCCGGGTGCACGTCGGGGCCGCCGCCTCCCAGCCGGGGCACGGCGGCCACAAACAGGCATCGATGGCTGCTCGTTCACCACAGTAAGACCCACCACTGACAAACCCTCCTGCACCAGGACTAGATGATCATTTGCGGCAGCGCCCATCCGCATCGCAGCCGCGTACTTTATGCAGGTGAAAGGCACCGTCCGAGCTGTTGCCTCATATCAAGGGCCCGCCCGCCAGGCCCGATGCGGGCCTTGACCGACGGCAGGAGGACGACACTGCCGACCAGAGAAAAGACGCGCTCCTCGTATCTCCAGCGGGCATACAGCGAAGGAGACATCGGCTGGAGACCGGAGGCACGTGTGAGGTGGCATGGGCAGCTGAGACGGCTGCTGCTCTCCCGGGAGGTCGGCGGCACCGTCCTGATGGCGGTCTCCACGGCCGTCGCGCTCGGTGTTGTGCCGAGCATTCTGGAGCAGTGGACCACGCGGCAGTGGGTGTTTGTCGTGGTCTTCGCCGGCGCTCTCGTCCTGGTGCTGGTCGGGTGGGTACTGCAGCGCCCCCGTGGGCTCGGGGCGTGGTGATCAGCCTTTATCCGGCGGAGCGCACGCAAGCCTCGCGGGTGTCGGCGCTCAAGAGTGCTTCCCGCGCCGCGCACAGCACGACGCTGGTCGTCGATCGCGCAGTCCTGTGGCCCGGCGAGCACTCTGCGCAGGACCGTTGAGGTGTGGCCGACTTCGTGGCCAGGCCCATCGACGCACAGATCGAGGAGCTGCGGGCCGTTGGCAGAGCGGAGCCCGAGGTTGCGCTGTATGTGCTTGCCCATCTGCAGGACGGGTTCCTTCTGGGCCGACGCCTGGCAGACGATGCACAGCTGTCGCTGGCCGTGATGCATCTGTCGCAGCAGGCCGGGCGCTCCGTGTCCCTGGGGTCGATCTCGGGAGCTCCCTGCGGGCTGCGCTCGCTCGCCGGCAGCGCACGCGGGTCACCGAGCTCCTGGCGTCCCCCATGCACGGCCGTCCGCAGCTCGTGGAGGTATCCGCTGCGGCCGGACAGCAGCGTCACCGGATCGCGCTGATCGTACGTCTGGCGTCGGCCGGCTCCATGGTCGACGACGCCCGTTACGTGGCGGCAACCGGTCAGGTCGCCTACGGGCCAGAACACCACACCGGCTACCAGTTGCCGGGGCCGGTCCGTGCGAACGGTCCGTGCGGCGCCTACGTGGTCGTCGACACCGGCAACGCCTACCTGCCTGACGATTCCGCTCTCTATGCCGCGGTGACCACCTACGTGTCGGAGTGCTGGCAGACAGCACGGCAGGAGTGGGCGCAGCGTCTGGGCGGGACCACTGCGGTGGAGGGGCTGTTGTTCTTCCACGGCCCGTTGCCGGTCGCCGTCGCGCTGGGCTGGCTGACGGCCCGCGACCGCCTCACTCTGGTCCACCACGACCTACGCCTGGCGCGCGGCACGACGCCGCCTGCGGCGCCGGGGTCGTAACCAGGGCTTGCCGGGCCCTCATGCGTCGATGACAAAGGCCTTTTCGTACACCTGCTGGGCGTTGACGTCCTCGTACACGGTGGTGGGGCGCAGCCGGTTCCACCGGTTGCCCAGCAGCAGGGCCAGGCCGATGGGGGCAGCCTGAAAGAGGTGGATCGCGGGGTGAGCGCGGCAGGCACGGCGCAGCAGGTCCCGGATACCGACGGCCAGGGCGCTGGCCGTCGCTGCGTCCGGGATGGAGTTGTCCTTCGCCCCGCCGGGCGGGCGCAGGACCAGCAGCCGGGAGACGGGCACTTGATGCTCGCGCAGGAAGTCCAGCACGTCCTGTGTGGGGTCGGTGGCGACCGCAAGGGCTACGGCGAGATCCGGTCCGAAATAGAGCGCATGCTCGTCGACAGCTGGTGTCAGCGGGGTCTCGTACTGTGCGCTGGATGACCACAGCTGGTCACGTTGAGCCACGGCGAGGTCCGAGCCGGCCACCATGCGGAAGGCGGCGCCGACCACGAACGCGGGCGCCAGACGCAGGCTGCCGGTGACGGCAACGGTGGTGGTGCCCGGCGGCATCCGATACGGAGCGGCCTCGATGTCCGCCTGCAGCTGCGCCCAGGTTGCCGGGGCCAGCGGGCGCCGCTTCACGTATTGTGAGGCTCCCTCGAAGCGGTCCACCCAGTCCAATGCGTAGTCGGCGTCCTCGGCCATGGGATCCGGTTTCAGGGTGGCGATGGACAGCACCGGACGCGATGAGCCGGCTTCCAGGTGCAGAACCCGGATGGCTTCCCTGATGTCCGCCAGGGACAACCGGCGCTGCCCGTCGGCGACTTGGCGGGCCACCCAGTCGGCGCCGGAGTGCATGGCCTCCTCGCTGAACCACAGTCCTGCGGCGAACATCAGCATCTGCAAGTGCTCGTGCAGGTGCATCACGTCGCGTGCAAGGTCAAAGCGCAGCACCTTCAGCAGGTCCAGCAGCCTCTCCTCGGTCAGCCCTGCGGCGTCGGCCCAACGCCTGCGCGCCTGTCCCTTCTTCGACCGCGAGCCCTGCTGCGCCGCTTTCGGGAGCAGGAGCTGGGTGCGGGAATCCCGCAGTGAGACCAGCGGGTCTTCGGCGTCCGGGGACCGGTTGCTCAGCAACGCAAGGTCGACCTGAGTGCCGCCCTTGGTGAGTTGCTGCCAGGCCTGCGCCATCTTCTGCAGGATCGAGGGGCCGCCGCGATCGCTGAGCTTGAGAAGGTAGTCCTCGTTGACCGGAGTGGAGCTGTCCGCGGCGTACTTGACCTGTATGTAGGTGTGCGGTGGCATCTGCCGGTACAGGACGACGTCATCCAGGTTCCCCGCATCGTCGACCTCGACTCCGACCGCCACCACCGGGTTGGGCGCGCGCAGCGCCGCATCTCTCATCGCGGCGACACACGCCTGCCACGCAGCCAGCCACTGGTAGCGGTCACCAGCGATGCGGACACCCGTCGAGCTCGGGGCAGGCAGGTCAGACACTGATACGATCTCCCAGGCGTAGGGGCGCCACAATCGCGGCCATCGGCAAGCTCATCGGATCATCGCCGCATGCAGCGTCGAGCCGGAAGCCCTACAGAGCACAGAGCCGACGGTCATGACGATGCGCGGGCCGCGACCGGTCCCACGTTCCGGTCGCGGCCCGCGCGCGCAGATGCCCACGGTCTCCGGAAGGGTCAGTTCCACGCGGTCGGCGGACTCGAGGTCGCCGGAGATCGCCGCGGCGACGGAGCGGACCTGCTCGTATCCGGTCATCGCCAGGAACATCGGGGCGCGACCATAGGACTTCATGCCGACGACACCCTGTTCGGGAGTCTGCGGCGGCGTCGGCTTGTTCGACACCCCCAACGCCGCTCAGGCCGACAGTGGCGGCTGCTAAGCACCCGCGCCGCAGCCCGTCCCAGCTCGGCGCCCCGCCGCGGTCGGGGCGGCTGCCGAGCAGGTCCCGGCGGGCGGCTGCTGCGGCTCGTGACCGACCTGGAGTGGGTGAGCTCGCGGTGGCCGTGGGGGTAGACGGTGCCGCAGGAGTGCTGGTTGGGATCGATCAGCGGAGCCAGGGCGACGGGTGCCTGGAGGCGCTCGTCGAGGCCCAGGCGCAGCTCCTAGTTGCGACCGTGCCTACTTGCGCACGTGGAAGCGCAGCATGGTGACTCCGCCCGACTGGACGTTGCTGAACGGTTCCAGATCGATCCGGTCGAGGCCCGGCGGCGCGAAGCGGACGCCGTCGCCGAGCAGCACCGGCAGCACGTACACCAGGATCTCGTCGACGAGGCCGCGCTGCAGGCTCTGTGCGGCCACGTCGGCGCCGAGGATCTCCAGGTTCTTGTCGCCGGCGGCGTGGCGTGCCGTGGCCACGGCTTCCTCGATGTCGCAGGTGAGGAAGGTGACGTTGGGGTCCGGCTCGTCGGGCGGGCGGTGGGTGAGGACGAACTGCGCCCCGCCGTCGTAGTCGGTGTTCTCGTCGGACATGCGCTTGCCGACCTCGTACGTGCCCCGGCCGATGAGCATGGCGCCCGTGGCCGCCATGACCTCCGGGAACGTCGCCGATGTCATGTGCTCGAAGATCCAGTCCATCGTGTGGCCGGGACCGGCGATGAACCCATCGAGGGACATCACCCTGTTCACGACCACTTTGCCGGTGCTCGCATCTGTCATGCGTCTTCTCCAAGCAGGTGGAGGGCCGGATCGCATCATAGGTCGGTGAGCAACATCTTCTCCGGCGGTAGCCACGACCTGGACCTGTCCAATGGCGCCGCCGCGGTGTTCATCGACGTGCTGATGCTGGCCGTGTCCGATCTCGCCTCCGAGGACTGGGACTTCCGCTTCGCGGCGCTGCTGACCCTGCAGGACCAGAACGTCATGGGGCGCGGTGCCGTCGGGTTCGACCTGGCGGAGTTCGACTGGGGTGCGACGGAGCGGGAACGCGCCCGCGCGAAGGACTTCGTGCTGCGTGCCACAGCACTCGCGGCAAGCGGACATCGCTGGAGCGAGCTGGGCTACCACCCGCCCCGCGTGCATGACTACCTGCACCGCTTCACGACCATGGTGGAGTCCTGCACCCCGCCCGCCGACAGCAGCGCCGCACGCGGCTTCCCCGGCCTGGACGAGGCCGCGATGGCCTCGTGCGTGCGCCACCGCGTCCTCAGCGCGCTCCCGCTCTGGGACGGCTGCTTCCTCTGCAATCGGCCGCACTACTAGCCCGGCTCGATTCCACATAAGGCGGGCTCTGCCTGCGGATTTCCCGCCCTGGGAGACGGTTTACGAGTTCTTCTGGCGGTGGAACCGGGCCGGGGTCCTCACCGACGCCCCCACCGGTACGAGCACCACGAGGGAGCACGACATCGTGAGCGCGTCGACCGCCGTTCTGCTCATCGGGATCACCGGCTCCGGCAAGACGCACCTTGCACAGGCCCTCTCCGCGAGGGGCGTTGTCCGTCTCAGCGTTGACGAGGAGGTTCACCGCCTCCACGGCCGGTACGGCGTCGACTACCCCGAGCACGAATATTTCGAGCGCGAGGCACCCGCGGTCGAAATCGCACGAGCGCAGCTTACAGAGCTGCTGCGCGCCGGCCGGTCCATCGTCCTCGACCACGGCCTCTGGCGTCGTTCCGATCGCGACGAGTGGAAGAAGACCGTCCGGGCCGTGGGAGGACGCCCACTGCTCGTCTACCTGCCAGCGTCCAAGGAGGCCCTCCTGCGGCGCCTCGCCGCACGCAACCAGCGTCGAGACGCCAATGCCTTGACCCTCACTCCCGAAGCCTTGGACGACTTCTTCGCTCGGTTCGAACCGCCTACCGCCGATGAAGACGCAGTCAGCTACAACGGTGACGTAGAGGTCATCCGCTCCATGGTGCGATGACGCCCTCGGCCGCCCCTCCGAGCAGAGGCGCGATGTGCTCGGCCATCACGAGCAGGGTCCGGTCCGAGTAGGCCGGTCCTACGAACTGCACACCGATCGGGAGGCCGTCGACGCCGTGCGCAATAGGCATGATCAGGCTGGGCAGACCGACGTGGCTGGTGAGGTTGGCCCAGCCGGTCTGGTCGAAGAAGCTCCGTTCGACGCCGTCGACCGTGAGAGAACGGCTCCCGGCCGGGATCGCCGCGGTGGGAGCGGCGGGCGTAATGAGGACGTCGTACTGACCGTCGGCGAAGAACCGGTGCCACGTCTGCTGTAGCCGGAGGCGCTCCTCGTTGGCGCGGAGCCAGGCGCGGTGTGTCTGCGTGCGGTGGCGGAGGATGGCGGCCCGTGGGCTCAGGTCGTCCGTGTGCAGGTCACGGGCGGCGGCGAGTTCGGCCGCGCCGGCGGCATCGTCGGTGGCGGCCGTCGTGGTGGCATGGAGGAGCTGCTCGAAGAGACGGAGGGATTCGGCGAAGCCGACCGACCCCGCAGTGCGGTGGACACTGGCGCCGGCGGAGGCGAGTGTCCCTTCGAGGGCGGCGACAGCATCGGCGATGTTGCGGTCAACGGGGCAGCTCGCGTCGTCGGCCCACACCGCCACGCGGAGCTGGCCGATCGGGCGCTGCGCAGTGGGCAGCGTGACGCTCCAGGGGTTGCTCTCGTCGGGTGACGGTGTCGTCAGTGCGGCGAGGAGCAGGTCGAGGTCGCGGGGGTGACGGGCCAGAGGGCCGGGAGTGACCATGTCGCTGCTGGTGATCCATCCCGGCGGGCGGGGGATGTGGCCGCGGGCTGGGACGAGTCCATGAGTGGGGCGCAGGCCGTAGACGCCGCAGTAGTGGGCGGGGAGCCGCAGGGAGCCGGCGAGGTCGCTGCCGAGGTCGGCGGGGGTCAGGTGTGCGGCGACTGCTGCGGCGGGGCCTCCGGAGGAGCCGCCGGTGGTGTGCTTGGGGTCGTGCGGGTTGAGCGTGGGGCCGAACAGGGCGTTGTCGGTGTGCAGGTCCTGGCAGTACGCCGGAGTGTTGGTCTTGCCCATGATGACGGCACCTTGGTGGCGGAGCCGGGCGACCGCGTCGGCGTCGCGTGTGGGGACGTGGTCGGCGAGGTCTTCGGCGCCGCTGGTAGTGCGCAGGCCGGCCGTCTCGAAGCTGTCCTTAATCGTGAGAGGAAGGCCGTTGAGGACGCCGGTGCTCTCGTTGCGGGCGCGGCGTTCGTCGGCTGCGTACGCGGCGGCTCGGGCCGCGCCGTCGTCTCGCGTGACGACGGCGTTGATCTGGCTGGCGTCTATCTGGGCGAGATGCAGGTCGAGCAGTTCGCGGCTGGAGATCTCGCCGCAGTCCAGGGCCTGGAGCTGGACGCAGGCGGGCTGGTGGGTGAGGTCGGTCGTCATGCGGAGACTCGCTCAAGGTGGGGGGCTCGTGCGGGCTGGCGGGGCAGGTGGCGCGCGACGTCGAGGAGAGCGTCGATGTCGTCCATGGGCCCGCTGGTCTGGCGTTCGGAGTCGGCGAACTCGGTGAGCTGGTCGGGCGCCAGCCGGGTGCCTTCAGCCCGGGCGGCGATTCCGGCGAGGATCTGGTCCGCCGTGACGGCCGCGGACAGATCCTTTCCGTGAAGCCCTCGAGCCCGGTGACGGGCTTCGCTGGCCTCGCGGACGGCGGCATCGAGGTACTGGCGGATCACGAACCGGCCGTCTCGGATCTCGACTGCTCGGCGGTAGAGCCGGATCGAGATGCGGCGGAAGTGGCGCCTCTGGGCCGGGTCAACCCTGTCGATCGGCAGCTCGATCTCGGGTGCCTCGCTGTAGAAGGCCAGCCACAGGGGGCGCAGGCCGTAGTAGCTGCGGTACTGCTTGATCCGGTACCGGACGCTCTGGGCCTGGTCGCTGATGGTGGGCACGAGCCAGCCGATCAGCGTGAGCATGGCGCCGACATCGCCGCAGGTCCAGGCAAAGCCCTCCCAATCCGCGAGGGAGGTGTCGAAGGCGCCGGCGATCACGTTGCCAATGCGGACGGCGCTGTATCCGAGGGTGACGGTCGCGCCGAGGGTGACGATGCACAGGCCGACCCGGACGGACCCGCGAGTGCTGCGGCGGGCCAGGCGCCAGCAGGCGCGGGCGAGGAAGACCTCGCCGATGGTGTAGGCCGTGACGTACAGAGTGAGGTACGCGGCGTACCAGTCGTCGTGCGCGTAGTAGAGCGTGAAGTCGATTGGGTGCGGCGCGTTGGGCGTCAGCAGGGCGAACAGCACCAGGAGCCCTGCGATCACCGCGAAGCCGACCCCGAGCCACCGGCGACTCCGGCGGCGGGCGATCTCTGGTGGGGACCCCCAGTAGGTGAGGACCACTTGCTGGCAGGCCAGGAGCGCGACCACGCAGCCCTGCGCGAGGGGCACGGAGAGGTTGACGGTGCCGAGCACGCGGTCGAGGTAGTTCCACATCGGCGTGATGGAGAACAGGAACGACAACCCTGACAGAAGGAAGACGGCGGCCAGCGCGGTGGAGGCGGGGTCCCGGCGTCGGGTCGGCACGTCCCGTAGCAGGCAGAGGAAGCCGAGCGCGGCGACGGCAAGGCTGATCGGATGGAGCAGGTCCTTCACGTCCGGGCCTCCCGTCGGCGCAGCAGTGTGTGCATCACCCGATCCTGCACTTCGTCACCGGAGGACTCGTCGCTGCGCAGCCACCGGTCGATGATCCGGCGCTGGAGCAGCGATGCGAGGAGTTCGGTGTCTCGCTCCTCGTCCTCGTCGTACTTGGTGCGCCCCAGCATCAGCTGCACGGTGGCCGGGTCCACGCTGGTGATGAAGGCCGGAGCCAGCGCGGAGACCGGTCGGTTCTCGTGGTGGCCGAGCAGTAGGTGGCTGAACTCGTGGGCGATGATGTGGTCCTGGTGCAGGACGCTGGTCCACGGGTCGTAGAAAACGTGGACGGCACTCTCTGTAACGGCACATGCCCCGCACACCGAGGGCGCCTGCTCCCGGGGCTCTAGGACCACCGTCCGTCCCGTGCGGCGAGAGACCTCGTCGCTGAGGTCGCGGATATTGGTGACGTGCGGGAGCTTCAACTCGGCCAAGAGGTCAGGCCGGCGCAGCCTACGTGCAGACCACATTGCTTTCCTTGATCATTTACTGAACTGCGGCCGTTTACGCGCCAGTTGAGGGCGGCAACCCCTCGGATTTTCGCACGCTCTCAACGACCCCCAGGACGGCATCCTTTCCGTCTGCGGAGACGTCGGATAGGCGAAGAAGAACGTTCTTGACCTTCGCATCGCGAAGCAGCGCGAGCAACTCAAGTTCCTGCACGGTCTTTTCGGCGACAGCATCGTCGAACCAATAGGCGGGATCCACGCCGAAGAACCCTGCGAGCGCTTCGAGATGACGCTTCGTCGGGTTGTCGCGCTGCCCGGTCCGCAAGAGCCACAGGTACTGCCCCGACAGCTTGCCCAGCCCACGCTTCTCCATCAGTTCGGCCACTTCAGCGTTGCTGTAAGGGCCGCGATCGGGCGGGTGCACAGTGTCGAACAGGCGGTTTAGGCGATCCATGAGCCCCTTGGGGCTCACCTGACCTTCGGCCACTCTTTCATGATCCTTTCCAGGGCGGGCTTCCTCGCAACTTCAGCCACCCTACCCCGCCATAAACACCAGTTTGACGCGCCGATCACACGTATGGAAAGTTCTTCCCCACCAGCACGTTTCCGTGTGGCGCGTACCGCCTGTTTCAGGCCGACCTGTCCGTTTCTGCCGACAGGAGTACGCCGGGCGACGTGGCGCAAGCCACATTCACCCAGCGACATAAGTCACGTCTGGCAGGCCGTATTTGATCTTCGATCGGAAAGCGCGGAGGCGACCGTGGAAACACCTCACCCACATCGCATTTCCGCTGCGGGGAATAGCAGACTCCCGCTCCAATTCGGACACAATGGCACGCTCTCGGCGTACGGGGCAACCGCGGCAACGGTGCGCTTCGACGCGAGGACGGACCCCGCCAGGCCCTGTGCGGACGGCTGCGGCACACGACTGTTCGGCAACTCTCTGCAACCAGTACAGAGTTTAAGAACCAAGTCTGGATCTTGACACCGGTCCGTGCGTATGTTCGTCGTCCCCGGGCAGCCCGCCTGCGGCGACGAACGTGAGGAGACCGCGAGCACGGACCGGACCGCGAAGGTCCGCAAACAGCGACGGCGCCCGAGAGCGGTAACTCACGGACGCCGAACGCTAAGCGGCATACCCGCCCCGGCAAGGGCGGAGATTGCCCACCATCACCACGCTGAGTCCTTCCGAGGGGCGCGTCAGCGTGGCAACACTGCAAAGGGGAGTATCGCATGCCTCCTGCCCTGCGCAAAAGGCCCTTCCGCCTGGCCTGCGCGGCAGCCACCACCGCCTCGGCGCCTCAGCGCCCCGAGCCGGACCGCACCACCCTGGCCCCGGCGAGCAGCCGGACCCGCCCGCTCGTCTGGAGCGGCCGATGAGCAGCGAAGCCCGCGAGTGGGTGTGGGAGCACAGCTCCAGCCGAGGGGCCGCGCGCCTGGTCCTGCTGTCGATCGCCGACCGGGTGGCCGACGAGCAGTGCATCTCCTGGGCCTCGCTGTCCAGCCTGGCCAAGCGCACCCGCGCCTCGGTCTCCACGGTGCGCGAAGCCGTCGAGCGCCTGCTCCTGGCCGGCGAGCTGGAACTGCTCGATGACCTCGTCGGCCCGCAGCGCAGCACGGTCTACCGGATGCCTCTCGCCGCCGAAGCGGTCGCCCAGACCCAGCAGGAGCAGGAGCAGGAGGACAGCGACACGGCGGCGGCAGACGAGCCCGTCGGCCCCGCGAAGCTCCGGCTCTCGGCTCTGCGGCGGTACGGAATCCGCCCGCGTGAAGTGCCGGAATCCCCCGCGAGGGTCCGGAATCCGGCAGTACCGGAAACCGGCAGGTCGAGGCGGAAACCGGCACAGCGACGTACCGGCCACCGGCACAGCGATGTACCGGCTACCGGCACACAGAACCGTAGTGAACCTGATTTGAACCGGAGGTACAGCAGTAGTGGTGCTGCCCTCCTCCCGGCTGCCGAGTGGCAGGTCGACTCCGCCACCCACACCTGGGCCCGCCAGCAGGGACACCTCGATCGCCTCGGCGAGCAGGGCCTGCGGGCCGCCGACGCGAAGTGGCGTGCACACCGGGCGGGCCATGGTCCGAGGGCGGCGGAAGCCTGGGCTGCCGACTGGCGCTCCTGGGTCGCCCGGGAGCACGCTCCCAGCCGAACGAATCTCTACGCCGTGCCCGGCAAGAACACCGCCGTACCGGGGGGCATGACGCGGACGGAGGCCCACACCGCCGCCCTGCTTGCCGCCCTCGGCGAGCCGACCGGAACGGAGGGCTGACCGTGGACCGCCGCGAAATCGCAGCCCTGCTGGCCTACATCGGCCGACTCGACCCCCGCACCATCCGCACCGACCAAGGCGAGGCGCGCGACCAACTCGCCCAGTGGCACGAGCTGCTGGGCGACGTGCCGATGGCCACCCCGCACGGCTGGGACGTCCGCGTCGCCGCCCGCCAGCACATCCGCACCTCGCCGTACCAGATCCTGCCCGCGGACGTGGCCCGCCCCTGGGAGAGCTACCGGCGCGACCGCCTGGCGAGGCACTCCGATCCCACGCCGTCCGTCGACCCGGACGACCAGGCCGCCTGGACCGCAGAGCTGGCCGGCACCCGCCGCGCCGTCGCCGCCGGCACCGCCCAGCCCGCGCAGGCCCGAGCAATCACGAGCGGTCGTAACGGAGTCGACCCGAAGCTGGAGGCGCGGCTGCGGGAGATCGGCTCCTGCATACCGCCCGCCGCCCGAGCAGCCCTCGCGCCCTACCGACCCGCCCGCGCAGCCCGTGACGCCGCTGTCGCGCAGGGGCTGCCCGATGCCCTGAGCATGCGGTGCGAGTGGTGCCTGGCCCAGCCCGGCGAACCATGCCGCCGCCGAAGGATCGGCCCCGACGGCGGAGCCCGCGGAATCGCCCCGCGCGTCACCCCGCACCCCGGCCGCCTCGACCTCGCCACCGCCCAGCAAGCCCAGCACACCGAGCAGGCCCAGCAGCCCGCCCTGGCCTGACCGGCGCACCCGGCGCGTGCACCCCCGTCCGCTGCACCGCCACCCGACACGTCCCGCACCGGCTGCGACGCACGCCCCGCGTCGCAGCCGGCACCCGACGCCGCACCCGCTGAGCACCGCCCTAGCGGGCCGCCGCGGCAGCACATCGGAGACCCGCCTTGCGCCACATCACCAATCACGACGCGCCGGCCACCGGCCTGCGCGGCATCGCAGACACCAGCTGGCACGCCCGCGCAGCGTGCCACGGCATGGACGTCGAAGACGCCGACGCCGTGTTCTTCCCCGGGCCCCGGGACCACGAGGAGATCGCGGAGGCGAAGGAGCTGTGCGGGTGGTGCCCCGTACGCCGCGAGTGCCTGGACTTCGCCCTGGAGAACGTCCTCAAGGAGGGCGTCTGGGGCGGCCTCACCGAAGCCGAGCGGCGCCCGCTGCACGACGGACTGCACCAGCGCCTGGACTACCGGCGCGTGACCGCCTTCTTCCAGGGACGCGACGTGCACCTGACCGAGGCCGAGCGGCAGGTCGTCATCGACCACGCCTACGTCCGGGGCTGGCAGCCCGACCGGCTCGCCGCCGCCCTGCAGATCAGCCACAAGCACGCCCGAGACCTGCTCCGGCAAGCCGCCAACAAGGTCCTCGACCGCGACCGTAACTACGGCGTACCCGGCCCCAAGAAGAAGCGGAAGAAGACCTCCAAGACCAAGGGCACCCCCGCGCCCGCAGCTCCCGGCAGGCAGCAGCCGGCAGGCCGCCCGGCAGCGTCGCCCCCGACGCACGCCCCTTTCGGAAAGGCAGCATGACCCACCCCGTCCTCGCCTTCGGTGCTACTTCGGACCTCCCTCTCCTCCTCGCCGCCGTCGTGCCCGCCACCCTCGCGCTCGTGCTGACCGCCTGGACCATCCGGCGCCGGGGATCTCGCTCGCAGAAACGTCTCGGCGGCCCGGCGGTCAAGGTCGCCGCCGTCGCCGCCCTCGGCTGCACCGCTTACAGCGCCGACACCTCGTGGCGGTTCGCCGCCGACTACCTCGACATGGCCGGCGCCGCCGAGCGCGCCGGCATGTTCGCCGCCGCCGAACTCGCCCTGTTCGCCACCGCGCTGATGGCACGGCAGAACCTCGCCGTCCAGGGCGCCCCCGGCCTGCCGGGCACGCTGGTCTGGGTGATCACCACGGTGCAGGTGATCCCCGCCTACGCAGAGAGCGGCCCCATCGGCGGCACGGTCCGCGCCTTCGTCGGACCAGTCATGGCGGCGATGCTGTGGCACCTGGCCATGGGCATCGAACTGCGCCTGCGCACGCCCGGCGCCGCCTCAAGGGGACTGATCGCGGTCCTGGGCCGGGAGGCACGCGAGCGTCTCCTGTCCCGCCTCGGCATCGCCGCGCGAGACCGCGACGCCGCACAGATCACCCGGGACCGGGCCACCGCCCGTGCGGTCACCCTCGCCGCCCGCCTCGCCGAGCGCACACCCGAGCAGCAGCGGAGCCGTCGAGGCCGGCGGCTGACCCGACGCCTGTCGAAGGCGGTCGGCAGGGCTTCGGTCGGCACCGACCCGCTCCAGCGAGCACAGCTGCTCGACCAGCTCGCCGCCCGGCGACACGCGCTCGGGCTCGCCACGGTCCCGCTCCCTTCTCCCTGGTCCCCGGCGCACAGCAGCGCATCGGCGGCCACGGTCCCCGCACAGCCGACATCGAATGTGCCGGTCCCCGCCCCCGGTCCCGACGGTTCCGACGAGCCGGTCCCGGACCGTGGACCGATGGATCCTCGGGGACCGGTCCCCGAGGAGGCGGACCCTGAAGCCAAGGTCGGCGCGGGGACCGCCGATCCAGAAGCCGCAGCGCGGGACACAGCGGCCACGAGGACCGACCGCAACGCGCGAGAAGTAGCAGCTCAGGACCCAGATTCTCATCGGGGACCGAGCCTCGCGAAGTCGGGGACCGAGAGCACCCAGGACCGAGAACCGACCGCCACCGAGTCCGGGACCGAGACCACCCAGGACCGAGAACCGACCGCCACCGAGTCCGGGACCGAGACCACCCAGGACCGAGGACACAAGGTCCCACTCCGTCAGAAGCCGGCCAGGAAGTCCCGGACGAAGACCAAGGAGAAGCGTGCCCAGTCCCGCTCTCCGCAGACTGCGCGCCCGGCACGCGAGCTGGGCGAGTCCGAGCGCCAGCTTGTCCACGAGGTACGCCCCCATGTTCCCGCCCTGCTCGAACGGGACGGCAACGGAGCGATCACCCGGGTGCAGCTGCGCGAAATCATCCGCCGCCAGGGCCTGACGGGTGTGGGGAACGACCGACTCGGCCTCGTCCTCCAGGAGCTGCGGAACGAGGACATCACGACGAGGAGCACCGCCCGATGAAGACCTGCCACCAGTTCGACACCGTCCGCGCGGAGTACGAGCGAGAGATCGGATTCATGCTCGCTCACTCTGAGCGGCACGCGGGCAGGCCGGCGGCGAAGTCCAGCGCGAAGCAAGCTACCTCGGCGAAACAGCGGATGGCCCGCGCGCTCAACAGCCACGTCGGGCGCTGCCCCGAGTGCGGCTGAACCGGCAAAACCCCAGTTCAAAACCCGTACCTGTAAAGGTGGCTCGGCTCCACGCCGGGCCACCGCCCCGCTTAGGAGGTACGCCGTGATTCCGCGTCCACCCCGTTCTTCCGAGCCCACCACCGCCGAGGCCGATGCCTGGGCGGACGTCTTGGTCCGCAGGCAACTCCTACACGCCGTCGTCCTCACGCCGACCGGGCAGTGGCTCGTCCAGGACCGCCCCGACGGACCGGTCGGCGTCCTTGCCAGCCCAGCCGATGTCCTCGCGCTGGCCGCAACCATCCAGCAGCGCACCCACTCCACGAGGCCCGAATCCCGATGACGAACGCACGCAAGAACGGCACCACCCCGGAACCTGATCCCGACTCCAACTCGTTCGCGCGGCGAGCAAGTTGGGGCGGAAGCGTAGCTTCCGCCGAACCCGCCCCCTCGGGGGCGGGAGAGGACCTGCACCGGGGGGCGCAGGTCCTTGAGGCTTCGACCGGGGGCGGATCGAAGCCAAGGCAGGAGGAGAAGCAGACTGAACCGCGTGTACGCCGACAGCGCGCTCCTCGCGCCCGCCAGCGTCCGCGCCAGTCGCCCGAGAAGAAGCGCCTACACCAGCCCAACACACGTTTCAATGATGATGAGTTCGCCCTGATCAAGTCCGCCGCCGCCCAGTGCAATCTGTCCGTCGCCGGGTTCCTCGCCCGCTCCGCCATCGCCGCCGCCCGCGACCTCAACCGCACCAGCGCCGAGATCGCCGACGAACGCGAAGTCATCACAGCCCTGTTCGACAGCCGACGCCGGCTCGGCTGGGCCGGCAGCAATCTCAACCAGGCAGTCAAGGCGCTCAACTCCGGTGCAGACGTTCCTCAGCTCGAAGCGGCCGTCGCCGCCGTACGGCGTGCCGCCGACACCGCCCACGAAGCCGCCACACGGCTGATCGAGCACCACGGCTCATGATCCCCAGCGTCAACCCGTCCGGGTCAGACACCAGAGGTCTCCTCTACTACCTCTATGAGACCGGCAAGTACGAGGACCACACCGACCCCCATCTCGTCGCCTCCTTCGACGGCATGTCCCCCGACCCCGGCCGCGACCCGAACGCCACCCTCAAGGACCTCCAACAGCTCCTCGACCAACCCGTGATGGCCCTCGCTAAGCACGCCCGCCCGGCCAAGCACGTGTGGCACACCTCCGTACGCGCCGACCCCGGCGACCGGATCCTGTCCGATGAGGAGTGGGCCGGCATCGCCCGCCGCATCGTCGCCGCCACCGGTATCGACCCCGGCGACGGACAGCCCGGCTGCCGCTGGGCCGCCGTACGCCACGCCGACGACCACATCCATATCGTCGCCACCCTCGTAACCGAGGACGGTCACCGCCCCGACGACTTCCGCTCCGGCGCCCGCGCCCAGGCAGAAGCCCGGCTCATCGAGAAGGAACTCGGCCTACGCCAGGTCGCACCCGGAGACGGCACCGCAGCCCAACGACCCACCAGCGCCGAACGCCACAAAGCCAAGCGGCAGGGTCGCCAGAGCACCGCCCGCGAGGAACTGCGCGAAACCGTACGACGGGCGGTGGCCGGCGCGAGGAGCGACGAGGAGTTCTTCGACCGGCTCGCCGCCGCCGGCCTCCTGATCCGCAAGCGTGCCGCTCCCTCTGGCGATCTGCTCGGATACAAGGTCGCCCTGCCCGATGACCTGAACAAGGACGGCGAGCCGGTGTTCTACCCCGGCGCGCGCCTGGCCCCCGACCTGTCGCTGCCCCGCATCCGCGAGCGCTGGGCCGGTGACGCGCAGGACGTTCCGGCTGCCCGGCAGGAGGATGCGATCCGTACGGGGCCGGGCAGTCCGGCCGCCGCACGCCGCGGGACGGCCTCGGCCGTGTGGCAGGCCGTGCTCGTCGTCGAGCACGGCGAGGACGCGGTCGCCGCCGCCCACATCGCAGCAGCTGGCGAGGTCCTGGATGCCCTCGCGAATACCTCCGCCGCCCACACCCGCCGCGAACTGCGCGACGCTGCAACGGCTTTCGAACGGGCCTCGCGCTCTCACGTCCGCGCCGTGCGCGGGCACGATCGAGCCCTGCGGCATGCCGCCCGCGACCTTGTCCAGGGCGGCCCGGCCCTCGGCCGCGGCGAGGACGGCGCCACTACGGCTATGGCGATCGACATGCTTTTCTTCCTCATCACCGCCGCCGCGCACTGGCACGCCAGGAAGGGACACGCCCAGCAGGCCGAGGCCGCTACCCGGGCCGCCGCGCACCTGCGCGCCGCCTATCAGGCCGCCGCCGCCCAGCCCCTAGGCGTGCTCTACCAGCGTGGCCGGCGTCTGAGCCGGCCGATGCTCCAGCGGCAGACCGTGCTGCTGCGCGAGTCGCTGCCGGAGCTGGCCGAGCAGATCCTCGCCGAGCCCGGCTGGTACGCCCTGGCGGCGACCATCGCGGAAGCCGAAGCCGCCGGCCACGACGCGGCCGTCCTTCTGTCCGACGTTGCCGGCCGCCGCGAACTCGGCACCGCGGACTCCGTCAGCGATGTGCTCGTGTGGCGGCTGCGGCGCATAGCAGACCTGCCCGCCGATGCCGCTGGCGTGCCCCGGAGCCGCGTCACAATAAGCCCATCCGAGGCCGCCCGGCCAGCACCCCGGTCCACCTCGCCTAAGAACCCACGAGACGGGGCAGCATCGGGTAACACACTGTGAGTGGTGGCCATCGTCGAGAGCAGGATGCTGCCGCCTGCGGATCGTAACCCGCTTGCCTCGCGGGACATCCCAGTCGTAGCGGACGTACGAGAAAGGCGTCTCTAACGCAAACGGTAGGGCCGGATTACCGGAGGGAAGCGTCTCCTTGGATGTGGCCGGCCTTCTCGGTCAGTGCGTCGAGTCGCTGATACAGCCTCGTCGCCTCCGGAAACCCGTTCCCTCCCCGAGCCATCGTGCTCGTGAGCACTCTACTCAGTGCCTTCATGTCGGCCACCACACTCTGGGCAACGGCAGTTACGTCGGATGCTCCCTCCACCGCCATGTCCAGGCTCTTCCTCTCAAGGTGCTGAATCCCGTTCATGAAGCGCTCTCTGGCTTCCCATCGCTCCTCGTCAGTTACCGACGTATCTGTGCAGCCGCGCAACGCGAACGCACCCATTTCATCCGCTAGGGCGCGAGCCGGATGCAGAAAGGCGTGGTAGACATCGCGTCGCACCTGTTGAAGCCACAGTTCGCAGGTGCTCGATGCCTGCTTGTCCGCCTGGTACGTAGCCCCTTTGACGGCTATGCGCGCCGCGCCCCAGCCTCCGACGGCACCAAGGGCTGCCGCGCCGATCGCCCCGACGAGTCCGACTACCGCAGCGTCCATGTCACGTCCCCATCTCGAAAGATCCCGCTGTTGAGGCTAGTGACCTCGCGCAACGTAACTGTGAACTTCGTGAATTGAAACCGCCGCGGGCGTGGGGCACGATCATGAAGCGCGCAGGACGAGGTGACGAGGTAGAGGAGGACGCCAGGGTGTTTCACCGGATACGCCGCAGGGCCAAGGAGCCGAGCGAAGCTCAGAGGCAGTTCGCTGAGCTGTACGCGCAGCTGCAGGGCCAGGTCCCGCCCGGCTTCGGAGTGCCGGCGCCTGAGCCGGAGTCCGCCGAGCCAGCCGCCATCGTGGACGACCTGCTCCCGCCGGAACTGCGGGTGCCGAGCCACGACCAGGTCGAAGGCAAGATGATGCCGTGGAAGCAGCCCCTCGTCCTCAACGGCGAGATGGCCGCCTGCACCGAGTGCGGCGCATACCGGGATTGGCTCATCCTCTCCACCCGCGGTGGGATCTGGCTGCGCTGCAGGGCCGGACACCAGCAGCAGGAGACCCGCATCGACACCGCCTGGTACAACCGGCACTCCGGGCCGGCGGACGCGACGCACGCCACGTTCGAGGACTGCCTGCGCCACCTCGGGCACTGACCACCACTCCTACGACCCCACCGGGCCCGCGGGCCCGCACTGACCACCCGTCGCCTATCACCAAGGGGTCAGTTCCGTCATGCGCGTTCGCGTCGCCACCACCGCACTCGGCATCACCGCCGCCCTCCTCGCCGTGCCCGCCTGCTCCACCGACACCACCGGGTCCAAGCGCCAGACCCCCTCCTCCCGTACGGGAAAGCCGGCCGACGCCGTCCAGAAGCCGGCCGCGCTCGAGTCCCGCCTGCTCGACCCGCGCGACCTCGGCAGCGGCTACCTTCCCAAGCCGGAGCGTCCAGCCCAGCACGACGACGTCACCGTCATCGGCTGCCCGGCCCTGAGCGAGCTGGGCGGCGACGCGGCGACTGGCGGCACGCTCGCCTTCCCGCACAAGGCGAAGGCGGACTTCACCTACGGCGGCAGCTCCTCGGAGATCTCCGAGGAGCTGTACAGCGACAGCGCGAAGAAGCTGTCCGACGGCATCGACCGGATCTTCGACGCCATGACAGGCTGCCGACCTATCTGGTCGTCGCGGGTGGCACCCCAGTCGACGTGACCTCGCAGAAGCTGCCCGCACCCCACGTCGGCGGTGACGAGCAGTGGAGCCAGCTCCTGACGTTCATCGCCGGGGGACGGAGCACCGTGGTCAAGCAGACCGCGATCCGCGACGGCAACCTGCTGCTGGTCGTCTCCGGCTCCCCGGCCCTCGTCGACCGCCACCTCGACAAGGCCCTCGACAAGGCCACGGAAACGAGCTGACTTGCGTGCACGTCACGCTGCTGCCTCCGACCACCGCAGGTCGGGGGCAGCAGTGCGTTACTGGCTGACGCCTTGAGCGGCGCGAGCGGCTTGGCCTGGTACCCAGGCTCGGACCTGGCCGGGCAGGACGTAGAGCACGTTCGGGTTATGACTATGAGGCCCATAGCCGCTGGAGGCGTTCACGAGCAGGTACGCGCCTGCGGGAACGTGCCAGTTCCAGACCAGGCGTCCTGCTGCCGCCCGGTGTCGCACCAAATCGCGACAGCTATAAAGCCACGGCGGCCGTGCTGGTAGACCCGCGTCACCTGTAGGAGTTGCCCCTGCCCGGAGCTTCGGTGCTGCTGAAATGCCTGCCACTGCGCCGCGAAGGCAGCCGTGCGCTTGCGGCGTGAACGGACCGACAACGCGCTCGTCACGGCGACGATGAGAGCGATGACCATAAAGGCGCCGGGACTGGGGTGCCTTGCCGCATCCTGCATCGTTCCATCAACGGGCGGCAGTTCTTCCTGGGCGTCGAGGACCGACCGGCCACTTCACCCGAGAAGCAAGAAAGTCCGGCACCCCCAACTGGGAGGGTGCCGGACTGCGATCGTCGAGAGTTGTACGCGGAACGTTAGATGGCCGGCGCGCGCAGGAGGCGCTCCTGGGTGGCCTCGGGCAGTACCCGCCGCAGAACCGGTGCGGTCGAGCTGAGGGAGGCGGCGAAGGCGGCGACGAGATCGTGCGGGACGCTGGCGGCGAACGATGCCGCCCACAGACACGGTGCGCCGAGCGCGGGCTCGGCCCACGCCTGCCATCCGGCCGGTCCCGTCTCGTCGTCCTCGGCGGACAGGGCCCGCGGGTCAGCGTCCTGGATGAGGGGCGGGACCTCGCCGAGGCTGATGTGCGAGGTGAACGTCGGGTCCGTCGCCGCCGCCTCGGGTTGGTCGATGTCGCGGAACCATCCGTGGGCGGCGACAGCGTCAAGGACCAGCTCGGATCCGGCGAGCGGCACGGCAGGCTGGTCGCTTGCGTCGAGCGCGACGAGGAAGTCGACCACCGCCTCGCCGGGGACGTCACGGGTGAAGTAGGCCGACCACTGGGCGAGCGGGCTGCTCGCCTCGGCTCGGGCGGAGATCTGCCAGGCGATCGGCAGCTCGCCCAGGTGAAACGGCTCGTCCGCCAGGCCCCACTGGGCCCAGCGCAAGGCGTCGGGGCTGATGTGCAGGACGGTGCTGCGCAGGACCTGGCGGTCCTCCGGCGCCTCGTCCGGCTCGTGCCGTCCGCGGACGATCGTTAGGCTCGCCCAACCCAGGCCGGCGAGCGCATCGGCGACGACGTCGTAGAGGCGTCCATCGTCACCGGCCAGGTGCCGGGGGCCGACCCAGAACGCGGGTTGGCCGCCGCGCGGGGTGGACGAGTCGGGCGGCAAGTCGGGGTACAGGGGCGCCTCCAAGGGCTCGGTGCGGATCTAGTTGCCGCCGGCGCGGCGGCGGGGGCGGCGCGGGGGCGCCTGGACGGGGCCCTGCCACGTCAGCTCGATGGCGACCTCCGGCGGAAGGTGGCCGAGCTGTGCGTCCGGGTCCGGTCCTTCGGCGAGGTAGACGACGGTCAGGCCGGTCTCGTCGACCGACTGCAGGACCTGCGCCAAGCGGTGCGCCATCGGGGCGAAGGGGTTCATGGCCTGGCGGACCGGAGCACTCCGGTCGCAGCCGGACAACAGGTCGATGAGATCGCCGACGGTCATCTCCGGGGACGTCACGGACAACCTCCTGGGGGTGCGGGGAAAGCAGGGCAGTGGAACGGGACGGGCCGGCCTTCGGTACGGCCAGCGCTCACAGGGCGGGCACTACGTGTCGGTGTCCGCGCTGTCAGAGGCAGCGTGAGGTCTCCAGCACGCGCGCTACGGTCGCGGCGACGATGTCGGCCGGCGTCTCGGTATCGAACGACAGGTGGTAGCCGCGGACCTTGGCGGTGCCGGTGACGGCAATCTTCCATCCCTCGCCGTCCGTGCCGGGGCGGCCGAGCGGGAACCATCCGAGGTAGAACCGGCCGTCCTTGGAGCTGACGTGCACGTCCGCGCGATCATCGACGATCAGGTGGAAGTCCTCGGCGGAGAACTGGTCCATGACCAGGGTCGGCTCACCGGGGCCGAGCTGCCACTCCCGCGGTCGCAGGGCTTCGACGGTGGTGGAGAAACCGGGGCCCGCAGGGGCTACGGTCACGGGCAATCACCTCTCTGACCTGGGGTTTCTTGCAAGGTCGTCTACGTTGACATGCCCTCGCGCCCGTTGGCCAGTCTTTCCGCGATCTTTCCTGTCTGCCCCCGGCGAACTGTGTCCTTCGTCATCCAATCGAGGCGTTTGACAGCGAACCCAGTCGCTGCAGCCTTTCTGACGGTGAATCTACTCGGAGAGGTAATCACGTTGGGGGGACGGATGCCGGTGGTGGAGAGTGCTGCCCCGTACCTCGAGGTGCCATGTCGTGTGGACGGCTAAGCCTTGTCCCGTGAATGATCTACGACGTGCTGGCTGACAAGCTCGCCTTCCCGGTCACCTGGCGAGGGCGAGGTTGTGCAGGTGGGCGATGCCCAGCATGGCGTGGTGGGCACCGTCGCCCTTGAGGCGGCAGTCGCGCAGGATCCTTCCAGGTCTTCATGCGGGCGAAGACGTGCTCGACGAGACAGCGGACCTTGCGGTGAGAGGCGTTGTGTTCCTCTTTCCAGGCCGGTAGTTCGCTCTGGCCTTTCTCTCGACGGTGTGGGATGACCAGCCCGGTGCCTCGGTAGCCGCCGTCCGCGATGACGGTGGTCGTACCGACGGCGGCTTTCGCCCCGGACAGTTCCCATGCCTTGCAGTCATCGCGGTTGCCGGGTAGCGGTCGGCCGACGGCGACGACCAGGCGGGTGTCAGCGTCGATGACGACCTGGTGGTTGGTCGAGTATCGGTAGTTTTCTACTGCTCGGCGATGGTGTGATCGTGAGTGGGCACCAGGGTGCCGTCCACGATCAGCACAGTGTCCTTGCGGAACCGCTTGCGCTGCTGGAGCGCGAGCGAGGGGCCGAGGTGGTCGATGATGCGATCGGCAGCCGACTTCGATACTCCGAGCAGCGGTGCCAGTTGCCGCAGCGTGAGGTTGGTGCGCCAGTACGCAGCGACCAGCAGGACCCGGTCCTCCAGCGGCAGGCTCCACGGTCGGCCCTTACGAACGGGGTCCGCGCCCTCGCGTCGTGACGCCGTGATCAGCTTGCCGAACTGTCGCGGGCTCAGTGCGCTGAACGGGGCTATCCAGGACGGCCCGGACGCCGTGATCACACCAGTCACTACATGATCATTCCACCGCTTCAGGTGCTCCCTGCTCAAGCGCGAGGCGGTAGCGTTCAACCTGCTCGGCCACCTGCTCCATGAACCAGCGCATGATCTCGTAGAGGATGACGTGCTCGTCGTGGCTGTGGATCGGGACGGTGGGCTCCAGGCTCGGGTCCTCGTCGGGTATCACCGCCACCAAGAAGCCAGCTCCAGGCAGGTGGGCCTCAGCGTTGGGAATCTCAGCCCATGCGGCCGGCGCCGCGACGGCCTCGCTCAGTTCCACGCACCAGGCGTCGTCCGACAAGGCGTAGTGGAACTGGATGGCGTAGTGGCTGCCTGCATGAACGCGCAGCTCTGTCCGCAGGCTGCCACAGCTGCCACGTCGGAGTCTCGCGAGTATCCGCTCAGAACCTGGTGTCGCCGCTCCACCGACCATTTGCGGGACAACTCTTACGAGCTCGTGCATGGTTGGCGGTGAGACGTCGAGCTCTTGATCGTTGATCATGGTCGCGTGGTGGGGAACTCGACTCGTGCACTGGTCATCAGCAACCGGCGGATCACGGGCCTGACGGCCGATGTGATCGCTGAACTCGTCGCCGAGGTCGGCCCGTTGTGGCATCAACGCCACCAGACCAGGCTTGCCTCCCGGCAGCGGAAGCGGGCCATAGGCGCCGGCGCGAAGCATCGGCTGGTGTTCGTCGACCGGCTGTTGGCCACTCTCGTCCATCTCCGTCACGGAGCCACCCACGACGTGCTGGCCTGCTGGTTTGGCGTGGACCGCTCGACCATCACCCGGGCCGTCAACGAGGTGCGGCCCCTGCTCGCCGAGCGAGGGTGCACCATCAGCCCGGACGTACGGCTGCGGACTCTGACCGAAGTCATCGACCATCTCGGCGGGACCGGAAAGACCGGCATCATCGACGGCACCGAGATCCGGGTCCGGCGTCCGGCCCAAGGGCGCAAGGACCGGGACAAGTTCATCTCCGGGAAGAACAAGCAGAACCCCGTCAAGTCCATGGTGGTCACGGACGGCGAAGGACGCGTGCTGTGGTGCAGCCCGACCAAGCCCGGGAGGTGCGCGGACATCACCCACGCACGCCAGTTGGGGCTGGTCGGGATCCTGGCCGGTGGACCTGCGGTCGAGATCCTCGCCGATGCCGGTTACCAGGGGCTCGGCGCGCAGACCGGCGGACGTGTAGTGACGCCACCGCACCGCAAGTTCAAGAAGAACGCCCCGGACTGGTACGAGGAGATGTACGAGCGCCAGCGCAAGGAGCATTCCTCGCGCCGTATCCGGGTCGAGCACGGCATTGCACATCTTAAAAACTGGCGGGCACTGGCCCGCCACCTCGGCCGCCGCGAGCATATGAGCGACACGGTGCAAGCCATCGCCGGCCTGCTGTCCCACCAGCAGACCGCAGACCTGACATCGGCTCAGCAGATGTGAACTCCGGGCCCCACCGAAGTCCTCGACGTCTCACCGCCAACCATGCACGAGCTCGTTAGGAGCGGAGGAAGCCCCGTCGGGGCAAGGTGACCAAATGGGTCCCCTGGCCCGACGGAGCTCGGTCAGCCGGACGGCGGGTTACCGGCGCCCGGCAGGGGCCGGTGCCGTGTGCGGCGCTCCCCGGCTCAGCCGAAGTTCACGTCGCTGCACCACATGTAGGCCTGGTCGAGGTGCGAGGCCTGCCAGATCACGAACACGATGTGGTGTCCGGTGTAGCCGGAGGTCTGGACGGGGAACGTGATGTCCTTCGCCGGGGCGAAGCGGCCGGTCTGCGTGATGAAGTCGAGGTTGCCCCAGCCCAGGGTCTGGGCCTTGGGGTTGAAGCCCTGCTTGCTCACGTAGACCTTGAAGTAGTCGGCACCGTGGGACGCCTGGTCGTACAGGTGGACCGAGAAGTTGTTGCCGACGGTGGTGGTCTTCCACTGCCCGGGCTTGTCCAGGCTGGCGTTCCTCGAGAGGTTGTTGCTGCAGAGCGTCCCGTCGGGGGTCCGCGCCTGGAACTGGCCACCGAGGCCGTCGCGGAGCGCGCTCATCCAGTTCCACATGGTGTCGGCGTTGGCCTGGAAGGCCTGCCAACACATGGGGTCTTCGGTCTGCATGGCCGGGTTCGTGTGGTTGCTGCCCCACGTCTTCCAGCACTGGTACGCGCGGGAGGCGGGGCCGACGACGGTGCCGTGAGCCTGGGCGGGGGCCGACCAGGTGAGTGCGCCGACAACCACGGCGAACAGCATGACGAGCGCCTGGAGAGGCCGGCGGAGGGACGACCGCGAACGCCCGGCTAACGGACTCTGTTTGGGCATGTGGGGGGACTCCTTCCAGTTGCAAGGCTGTCATGGGAGCGCTCCCAACCGTAGGCCTTCTGAGTGAGATGTCAATGAAACAAACGGAGTTGAGTTCGTTCGGCCGTTGCCGGGTCGGCGTAGTGCTTCTCCTCGAACTCGATCGGGCTGAGGTAGCCGAGCCGCTTCTGGACGCGCCGGGAGTTGTAGAAGCCGTCGATGTACTCGAACAGTGCGAGATTCGCCTCGGCCGTGGTGGTGAAGACGCGGCTGCGGATGCACTCTGCCTTGACGATCAACCACGGGTTCTCCGCAAGGGCCTTGTCGTAACTGTCCCCGACCGAACCCTTGGGGGCGGCAACTCCCGCTCGCAGGACTCGAGTTGTCTGCTTCGCGGATGTGTATTGGCAGCCGTGGTCCGCATGGTGAATCAGTTTGCCCGGTTCGACTTCCCGGCTTGCGAGCGCGTACTCGAGGGTGGTCAGGACCAGGTCTCTGCTGCTGGAGACCCAATCGAGGTCCGAGTCCGTGCGGAGGGCATGCCACCACTTCGGAGAAGAGGGTGCCACGGCTCGCTGGGGCTGGACGTGACGCCGCCGTAGGAAGTGCCCAGGTGCAGTTCGGAGGGATCGCCGAGAGCGAAGAGGGGTCGATGACTGCCACAGCGTAACGAGGCCCACGCGCGCTCGTGGACGACAGAGCCCTCGGATTCCAGGCGGTGGAATCCGAGGGCTCTGTCGTGGAGAGGTGTGTAGGGCGGGTCAGCTCTCGGTGGAGTCGTCGGTGGGACTGTCCGTGCGGCTGCGGCGTGCCAGTAGGAGAACGCCTCCGCCCGCTGCGATTAGCACGGCCGCGCCGCCGATCAGCCACGGTGTGGCGTCGGCTCTGGTGTGGGCGAGGGAGCCCGTCGGCGTCGGCGTGGAGTCCCCGACCGGGGTCGCGGCCACGGGCGAGGAGTCAGGATCCGGTGTGTCGCTGCCCGAGGCGGAGGGCGTGGCTCCTCCGGTACCGCTCGGCTTGCCCGGGCTGGACGGGGAGTAGGTGGGCTTGTGCGTCGGCTTGTCTGAGGGGTCGAGCTTCGGGTCGGTGGCTGTCCTGGCGTTGGTGACGGTCATGGTCACCGGGGCGCCGGGGCGCGCCGGGGCCCGCAGTGAACGTCTTCGTCGGCTTGTAGAGGTCGTAGCCGGCTGGGGCCTTGATTTCCTTGACCCAGAACTGAGTCCTGCGGCTCGACACGGGCAGTTCTCCGGAGGCCGTGCCCTTGGCGCCCGTGGTCAGGGTGAGCAGCGTCGACGTGCCGGTGCCGCTGTTCACGGTCGCGCCGGGCAGGAGCTTGCCGGTCTTGTCGTCTTTGGCCTGCAGGAGGACCTTGGCGGCCTTGAACGGGGTCGGTGATCGTCAGCCGGGTGGCGGTGCCGGGGGTGACGATGACGTCCTGGTCGGCACGGGCTGAACACGGCGGCCGTGCGTGCTTCGGTCTGGGCGGACGGCCAGCCCTCCTCGAAGGGGAAGGCCCACGCGGCGCGAGGGTCAACGGCGCCGGGGCCAGCGAGGTGACGAGGCAGGACCTGCACGCTCTGGGCCGGGTCGAGGTTCTCAAGGGGGTCAAGGGGGTGGGTGAGCACGGGCAGGGCTCCTGCGGAGAAAGTACGGACTGCCGAGTTGGAAGGGCGCGGCTCAGCGAGTGCGAGCGCCGCCGCGCGCGGTCGGCGGGGCGGGAGCCGTGCACGCGCTCCTGCTGGCGGCGCGGTTCGGCGCGGACGCCGCCCATGCCCCCGGGAACCAGACAGCGGTGTATTGCTCGATGGCTTCGCGAAGCCCGGTGAACTCAGCTCCCTCCCACGGTGGTTGACCGGCGCGGTGGTACTTATTGAAGGTGCCGTGAGTGGAATTGTTCAGGGGCCTGTTGCTTGCCACGTCGCGGCGGTGGAAGGTGCCGTGGTCCAGGAAGCTGAGGCTGACCGCATCGATCTCGCCGTGGTCCGGGTGGACGACCGCAAGGCGTAGACCGCCGTAAGTGTCCGCGTAGATGGTGCGGGTGAAGTCGATTCGGAACCGAAGGTGCGTGCCTGGAGTCGGCACGGCGAGGTAGGTGTTGCCCACGACGGTGCTGTCGTGAAAGGGGAGGCGGAGTTCGGCGAAGAACTCAGGGGCTTGCAGGGACAAGGAGGATCTCCGGTCGGGTCAGGAGCGTGCTACCGGCGACCGGGCAGGGCCGGTCGGCTGGTGGTGCTCCAGCGCGGGACGCT
The DNA here is from genome assembly GCF_049846985.1 of Streptomyces sp. DT190. Taxonomy (NCBI): domain Bacteria; kingdom Bacillati; phylum Actinomycetota; class Actinomycetes; order Kitasatosporales; family Streptomycetaceae; genus Streptomyces; species Streptomyces sp. DT190. Next base: position 111,085 of record NZ_JBNCNM010000026.1, read on the forward strand.
GGCCGCGGGCAGCGCAGCCGGACGGCGGGAGGAGACGGCCCGCTGCACGTCGAGCGGAGTGGGAGCCGGCGGGCCCGGCGGGAGGATCGGGGTGAGCTGGGCCATCCCCTTGATGTAGCTGGAGGTCACCTCTCGCCACCGGGGCAGGGGAGCCGGATCGGCGACGCACTCGGTGACGGCGGTGAGCAGGGTGACCGGGGTGTCGGCGCTGGCCGTGGCGTACCAGACGGGCCGGTCGATGGACTTGCCCGCCCACAGCTGCCAGCGCGCGTCGAGCGTGGTCAGTTCGGTTTCCGGATCGAGGTCACCGGTGGTGAACTCCATGCCGGCGAGCCCGTCCGGGGCCTGGACCGCGAAGACGCCCCAGCGCGGACGGTCGATCTCCCAGCCCTGCTTCAGAAGCGGCACGACCGCGAGGAAGGGATCGTGCTCGTCATTGCCGGAGATCGGCCGGGCAAGGTAAGCATCCGGTCCCCGCTCGTACGCCGTGGCCAGGACCGTGGTGAACGCCTGGACAAACTCAGTGGGGACGCGGTCGTTGAAGCAGACGCCCCACGCGGGCGGTCCGAAGGAGTCCTTGTAGGCGTTGATGCGCCAGAGCCCGTCGTCCTCGCCTTCGGGCAGGTAGCCGAGGCGCACGCGCCGGTCGGGAGCGCTCACGTACACGTTGGAGTCCTCGTCGTACCGCAGGTCCCAGTCGAGGTCGAGCAGCGGGGCGAGGGCGGGGTCGCCGGTTCCGGTGGTGGAGGCGAGGTGGCGCGGGGAGACGTAGACGTCGCCGTCGATCTCGTGGTGCGAATCGGGCTGTGGGTTCATCGGTCTGCCCTCGTGGTGACGGTGATCTCGTCGGCGGCGGTGTCGAGGCGTTCGGTGACCTCGGCGGTGGTGCGGCCGGTGACGATGTAGAACCCGGCCCGGGCGGTGAACAGGTCGCCGTCGGGCGACAGGACGAGCTCGTCGCCGATCTCGCGGATCCACTGCACCTGGTGCAGCCAGGGGGTGTGGGCGGCGAAGGGCTGGTTGATGTGCCGGGCGGTCAGGGTGCCGGAGGTATCCGGGTAGAGCATGCGGATGCCCGCGGCCCCGCTGCGGGTCGGGGTGAGGTCCGGCGCTCGGCCGCAGGCGAGGTCGGCGGCGGCCCGGGGCAGGTCGATGCCGGTGGCCAGGCGGACAAGGTGGCCGATCATGTCGCCGCCGATCCTGGCATTGACCTCGATCAACCGCGGCCGACCGTCCACCAGGCGCAGCTCGACGTGCTGCACTCCGTCGGTGATCCCCATGGCCTTGACCGCAGCAGCGGCGGCCGGGGCGACCTGGGCCAGGAGCGGGTCGGTGGCATCGACTGTGTGCCCGGTCTCGTCGAAGTACGGCGCGGGGCCCAGGTGCTTGCGGGTCACGGCGACCGCCGTGGTCGCTCCGCGGTGGGTGACGCATTCGACCGAGAATTCCGGCCCGTCGAGGTACTCCTCGACCAGGACGCCGGTGTTCTCGCGACTGCGGCTCGCACTGGCCGAGGCGAACGCGAACGCGGCGGGCAGTTCTTCGGGCCGGTCGACGCGGATCACGCCGATGCTGCCCGCGAAGGCCGCGGGCTTGATGACCGCCGGCAGACCGAGGGTCATCGTCGCCAGGCCGGCCTCCAGTAGAGTCCGCGCCCTTATCGAGGCGGCCGAGGGCACGCCATGGCGGGCGAACAGAGCCCGGGTGGTGGCCTTGTTGCGACAGGCCCGCATCACCTCGACGGACATCGAGGACAGACCGAGCGCGCGGGCGAGACGGGCGGTGGGGACGAGGTGCCACTCGTCCCAGGTGACCACGCCGGCAAGGTCGTGGCGCTCGGCCAGCGCCCGGCCGCCGGCGAGCAGCGCTGCGGGGTCGCTCAGATCGACCACGGTGTGGTCGACGATGAATGGCTTCTCCCACGACGGCTCGGTGCCGGTGAGCAGGACGACGTCGTACGCGGCGGCCACCTGTTCCAGGCAGTAGCCGCGGTAGGTCTCGTCGCCGGGAGAAACGACGAGCACGAGAGGACGAGCGGGCAAGAAGGGATTCTCCGTATCGGTGGAGGGCGGGACGAGGGAAGAGAGGGGTCTCTCAGGCGGCACGGGGGCGGCGCAGCTCGAACGCCGCAGCCCAGTGAGGGTGTTCGCTGACCAGGCGGCGGGCGTAGAGGGCGGTGTAGTTGTTGTTCAGCCCGGCGACCGCTGAGGGATCTGGCGGCGCAGGTCCTCGAACAAGTCCTTCAAGCTGACCCGGGTTGCACCGGCGGCCAGGCGGCGAGCGGCCATGCGTTCCAGGGCCTCGTAGACGTGCGGGTTGTGGGCGTCGAAGGCGCGGCACTGCTCGGTGATGGTGCGACCAGTCGCGCGGTGCGATCCAAGGGCGGCAATGGACATGAAGTTCGCCACAGGCTGGGGCGCAGCAGGGTCAGGTGCGCAGGGCGGGATCGGTTCGCAGGCGAGCGAAGGCGCAGAACAGACCGAGGGCCTGCAGCGCGGCACAGACGGTGATGACGTGGCCCAGCGCGTCGGGCGGAGTGAGCGCGGTGAGCACGCCGGCGACGGGGAAGGGCAGCAGGAGGATGAGGATGGTCGCCGACAGGGTGCTGCCGAACTTCTCCGGAGGGATCAGGCGGGAGCGCAGGGTGCGCAGGACGACCGTCATGCCGCCTTCGCCCGCCATGAGGACCGCGACCAGGACCAGGTAGGACCGGTAGTCGGGGGCCTGGGCAGCGGCGAGACAGCCGAGCGAGGCGAAGGCGGCGCAGGCGGCGCCGACCGGCCACAGGCCGAGGCGGTCGAGCGCGAACCGGCAGAGCGTGACGCTGAGGAGCGTCGCTGCGGCAGCGGCGGACCAAACGAGGCCGACTGCGGTGGTGGACTGCCCGAAGTGCTTGACGACGATCACGGGACCGGCCGCTTGAAGAAGGCCGGTGGCCAGGTTGGACAGGGTCAGCCCGGTCACGAGCCAGCCGAGCGCGGGAAGCGAGCGGATGGTGCGCCACCCGGTGAGCAGTCCGGCCCCGGCCCTCCCCTTCGGCGCACGGGCCGGTGCCACGGGCGAGTGCGGAGTGCGCAGGGCAAGCAGCGCGGCAAGCAACGAGAGCACGGTGATCACCGCGAGCATCAACGGCGGACCGGCAAGCAGGAGCACCCCGGCGAGCGCCGGACCGGCCAGGGTCGCCGTCTGGTCGATGCCGAGCAGGACGGCCTGGACACGGTGGGCCCGCCGTCCTGCTCGGCGGCTGGCGGCAGCGCCCGCGGTCTCGGCCGCGATATAGCTGAACTCGGTGAGCACGCCGGTCGTCGCTGCCAACAGCATTACGGTCGCGCCCGCCACGGTGCCGGACGGGTGGAAGTGGAGCAGGACCGCGCCGACGGCAAGGACAAGCGCCCGGCCCAAGGAGGCCAGGTGGAAGACCACGGCAGCACCGCGCCGGTCGACAACCGATCCTGCCCACCCGAACGCAGCCAGCCGCGGGATCCACTCCAGAGCGAAGGCTGCGCCCGTCAGCGCGGCGGAGCGCGTCGTGGCCAGGACGAGCAGCGGGGTGCCGTAGGTGGACATCGCGAACGCCAACGCGTCCGCCGTGCGCGGCAGGTAGATGCTGCGCATCAGCCCGCCGGTGTGGCGTGCGTGCCGGGGTGTGACCGCTTCGCTCACGCGACCGGCTCAGGTTCGGACACCCTGGCCACCTGGAGGTTGTCGGCCAGCCACTGGATCAGGAGCGTGCGGAGACGGGCCACGCCCGCCTCCGCTCCGTCGGCGCGCTCGGTGATGAGCGAGGGTGCCAACAGGGCAAGGACGTGCCGAATGCGGCTGCTGAACTCGCAGACGGGAGCCGGGAAGGCGTGACGCCTGGCCCAGCGGGCCATCGCGTCGTACAGGCCGGCCAACTCCATCCCAGCCTCGGTCAGTTCCAGACCAGTGCCGGGCGCGATACGGATGAGACCGTGGGCGCGGGCCGTGTCGGATGCGCTGCGCAGTTGGTGCGTGGAGAGGTCGGGCAGGGTGCCAGCCAGCCGTCGCGGCGGTATGGCGCCGTTGTCGTCGATCTCGGTGACCAGGCGGACCAAGGGCCGCGAGGCGAGCAGTTCGACAGCGCACTGCGCTTCGGCAGAGGTAAAGGGGGTACTCATCGGCGCGGGCCTCCCGCCGGGACGGCTGCCTTCGGGCGGGCGGTCGCAGCGTGCGAGAAGAGATCCCCGTTGTGCCAGGCCGGAGGGGACTGGGGTATCCGAGCGGGTGGGAGCGCCGTGAGGGCCGGCCGAGACTGGCTGCTGATCCACGGCCTCGGCGCGGGCTTCGCCTGCGGGTGCCCCCAGACCGGGTGCTGGGCCGCCTGGTCGAGGGGCTGCCCGGCGGCCCACGCGGACAGGGTGCCAAGCACGGGGCCCAGGCCATCGCCGGCCGCGGACAGCCGGTAGGGCCGGCCCATGCCGTCGGTGTCAACCAGGCCGTCGAAGACGAGCTGCCGCAGAGGCGGATAGATATTGGTCCAGTCGCTGCTGGGCATCACGATTCGGGCCAGAGCCCGGCCGCTGACTTCCTCACGGGACTTCAGCACCCACAGGATGGCGGCGGCATGGCGCCGGGTGAGCAGGGTGAGGCTGTCCTCGATCTGCTCGATCGCGGGCAGCGGGCAGTCCGCCTTCTCCAGGTGTTCCTCGGCCCAGGTGACGATCATCGGCAGGATCGGCAGCAGGGCGGCTCCGCGTTCGGTGTGGCCGTAGGTCACGTGCCGTGCGGTGTGTTCGGTGCGTTCGACGAGTCCGGCGTCGCACAGCGCCTTGAGTTTGGGGTGGAGCTGGCCGTTCTGCAGCCAGGACACCTTGGCCGCCAGCTCGCTGTAGCGCAGCGGCGGGCCGGAGAGGGCCAAGAGGATCCTCACGCTCCAGCGCGGGGTGATCATGGCGAGGGCCTCGGTGACCCGGGCGATGTCGGCGTCGGCATCGGGGGGCAGAGCGGTGATGGCCAAGGGAGGAACTCCTGGGTGAATGCAAGGGGATCGCCTGGGGGTCAGCGGCTGTGCGCCGGACTCGGGGTCGGAAGAGGCGGAGCCGGAGCAGGCGGCGAGGGAGTCGGCGGGGCAGGCGTCGGGGCCGGGATGCGGGCCAGGCTTTGCAGGACGGCGGCGACCGATTTGGCCTGGACCTCGCGGACGGCGACAGCTTCGGCGAGCCGGCGGGTCCCGTCGAGGAGGTGGGAGACCTCGTGCGGGCCGATCTGCCGTTCGGGGTGGATGAGCCGGGCGAGGTGGTCGCGGTGGAAGTCGATGCTGCGCTCGGCCAGGGCAAGGTCGCCGTGCATGCCGAGCAGGGCGCAGAGCATGCCGGGCGGCTGGTCCTGGGCGTGGGCTTCGAGGTCGGCGAGCGGTGCGCCGTACAGGTCCTCGATCCGTCCAGCTATGTCGGTGGACGTGGGGTGGGGCAATCGGGGGCTTTCACGGTCGGCGGGCCCGGGCCGCCCCGGCACGCTGGGGTGCCGGGGCGGCAGACGAGGGCAGGGTTGCGGTGGCCCTGAGCTGAGCCGTTCGTACGGGCCGGGCCTGCTGGGCGGGCGGGGGCATGGTGCGCAGCAGCTCGCCGAGGGCGGCGCGGTAGCCGTCGCGGGCCTTCAGTGCCGCGTCCAGCCACTGCGCGTCGAAGCGGAGCTTGTCCGCCGACAGTTCGCCCATGTCGCGGTCCGGATCCATGTCGGCGTGTAGGCGGTCGCGGACGCGGGCGACCTGCTCCTCGGTGAGCGCCAGGAAGGACCGCAGCTCCAGGGCACGGGCGAGCGCGGGCGAGGCATCGTGGCGGGCAGCCGCCTCGTACAGCTCGGGTACCGGGTTCCCGAAGACCTTCTGCAGGTCGGCGTCCATGGTGCTGGCCTTGTCCCGGCTCATCGGGCGGCCCTTGCCGACCGCCAAGCCGTCGCCGGTGCGGTTGAACCCGCGGGCCGGTTGGGGGCGCTGGTCTGCACCGCCGGGCCGGTGCGGGGTCGAAGGCGGGCGAGGCGCTCTGCGGCAAGATCCTTCTTCCCCGGGGCGTTCGGGTCGAGGAGCCATCGCACGACCAGGGCACGGCCGTCGCGGGCGGTGACGGCCGCGTTCACCCGGTGGGCGAGGCCCATCGTCGGGTCGTCGACCTCGCTGGGCTGGGTCTGCAGTGCAGCGAGGAGGTCGTCCTCCGCGCGCTCCAGCACGGACTGAGCCTCGACGAGAAGGGTGTGCCACTTGACGATGTCGGTGGCATCGGGATTCGCGGTCGGCGCGGCGGCGACCGCGGCCTTCAACTGGTCCATGCCCATGTCGAAGCGCGCTTCGATCCGTTCGGTGAGCACGCCCACGACATCCGCAGAATCCTCGGATATGCCGTCGGACAAGGGGATCTCCTGTTCTGGATAGGCCGATGCGTAGGAATGTGAGGGGCCCCGTACTCGGCGGATCAGCCGCTTGCCGGGACGTGCTGAAGCCCGGTCAGTCCAGGCACATACGGACGTCGCGGTAGACGTACGTGCCGGAGACCCAGCCCTTGACGCCGGTTGTCTTGTCTGTGATGTAGACCCAGTTGCCGCTCTTCTTGGAGACGGTGAACTTGTGGCTCTTGTAGAGCACGCCGAGTGCCGCGGACTTTGAGCTGGCCTTGGACCGGATGGTCACGGCCTTGGCGTGCACCGCGTACGGGAGCGGCGGCAGGTTGTGGCAGCTGACGGCGGGGGCGACGGTTGCTGCGGTGGGTACGGTCGCGGCGCTGGTGGTGGCAGACAGCACCGGCAACGCGAGTGCGCCGAGCATCGCCGCGGATATGGCAATTCGGGTGGAGCGCATGCGGAAGAAGCCTCCGTGAAGGCGTGGGGAATGTGTGGAAGGGCGCCGCGGGAGTTGTCCCGGCGGCTGTATAAGAGTCCGGAGAAACGCCGGTTTGGCTAACCGGCGATCGTCGGCTATGTTCCGCCGCCCCCACGGCCCGGCGCTCAGCGCGAACGGCCGGGCGGGCGCGGAGCCGGGGCCTTCGCCACAGCGGCCGGTCGACGAGCTGCGGCTGCCGGGCGGACCGGCGGGAGAGGGCCAGCCTCGCCGGTGAGCCGGTCGTCACACCACTGCAGGGCCCCGTCGACCGTGTCGAAGCCGCCCTCGCGCAGGGTGTGCGTCCACGTGTCGGTGTCGACCTCTTCGACCACAACGCGGAACGGCGACGGGGCGCATTCGTCCAGGGCACGCAGTGCCACGACGACGACCATGTCGTCCGGGTCGTCGCTGGTGTAGGAGTAGCCCATGGCGTATTGGTCGCCGTCGCCGACGAGGCGTCGCTCCAGTGCTCGCGTGGCCTCGTCAGCCGGCGGCGGGCCCAGCTCGGGGTCGAGGCCGATGGCATCGTGCGGGCAGCCGCGGTGGATGAGCCAGGACTGCGCCATCGCGGGCAGCGGCAGCGGGGCCTTCTCGAAGCTGAACGTCCGCTTCTCGTGGTCTCGTTGCAGATGCACGGCGAGCACCTGGGGCATGCCGGGGTGTCCCCAGGTCGCGGTGCGGTCGAACAGGACGTAGTAGCTGTGCGGACCGTCGTGATGTTCGGCGAGGGGGACGAGCATGTCCTCGTGGACGCCGACCTTGCGGTAGAAGTCGAGGTACCTCTCCTCGTCGGCGTCGAGGTCGTCCAGATCGAAGTCGACTTGAGGGATGGACTTCCGGACCGGCGCCGGTTCGGTGGGAGACAACAAGGGGCCTTTCGGTGGAGTTCAGCGCCGCTGTGCCGGGGTGGACGGCGATGTGTCGGGTCGAGCTGGGACCTTCGGCGCCTGCGTCGTGGGGGTCCGGCGGGCGACGAACAGCGCGGCTCTCCGGCGTCGGTGAGCGCGACCGGCTGGCCTGCGCGTACGGGGTGGCCGGTGTCCCGGACGACCAGTCCGGCGTCCTCCAGCCGCCGTAGCTTGGTGTGGGGGATGCGGGTGCCGGAGGCGGCTGTGACGGACATCCGGCCGGTCAGCAGGTGTTCGTAGAGCTTGGGCCGCCGGCGATGGCGAGCAGCGCCGCCGGGTCGTCAGTCGAGAGCTGCTGTGCGTCGGGCGCGACGGACGCTGCTGCGGCTTCGATGGGCTCCAGGGCGGCGAGCACATCCCGGGCAGCGGCGTCCCGCGCGTCGGCAGCCTCTTGCAACTGCTCCACGGTGCGGTCGATACGCGTGAACAGAGCGCCGTCGACGTCGAACTCGCCGCTGGACAGGCGGTTGAGGAGGCGCAGGTGGAAGATGACGCCAGTCTGGGTCTTGGCCAGCTTCCGGTGCCGGTCCACCAGTTGGGCGTGCTGCTCGTCGAGGACGCCGCGGTCGCGGTAGGCCCACAGGGTGTCGATGTCGTGCCCGGTGGCGGCTTCGAGGCGATGGTCGAGCGGGGAGACCGCACGCCGGGAGGGTGCCGGCGCGGGGTCAGGGGCATAGGCGACGCTCCGTGCGTTCAGCGGGTGGGATTGTGCGCGGGGTTCGGTGCGGGACGGGGCAGACCCGGTGGCGCAGTGGGCGGCGGACCGGGCCGGGGCACGGGCGCGCGGGCGGCCAGTTGCGGGGAACGGGAGCGTGCCGCGTGGGTGCGGGCGCTCAGCGGACGGCGAGTCATGCCCAGACGGCGGCCGACCTCGTCGTAGACATCGTTGCCCGCGCGCGGCCGGATCGCGACGACGTGGATCTCCTTGTGGTGGGCAGACTCCGCGGGCGCCGGGCGAACGGCGTAGACGACGCGCCAGTCCTTGCGGGAGTCCACGAACAGCTTTCGACAGCCCTCCAGGTCACCGTCGAGGCGCAGCCCGAAGCGCTGCGCGTTCACGACTTCCTGCAGGTAGGCAAGGGTGAGGTCGCGTATGTCGCTGGGGGCCTGGAGAAGATCGGTCAGCGCGCGCGGATCGAAGCTCAGTCCGAAGGCGGGCTGTCCCTGTCCCGCGGTCACGACGCCGGCTCGTCCTGGTCAATGGCCTCCGCCGTGGCCGCCGTCTCCGTCCGTACGGACGGCGGCGGGCCGGGCAGGAGACGGTGTGCGGGCCGGTCGGGAGAGGTCATGCAGGCCGACAGCGGGCCGCCCGGTGCGCGGATCGCCGCGACGGCGTGGGAGAGGAAGTCCCGGTGCCACACGAACAGACCGGAGAGCCCGGCTTCGGGGTCCTTGTGCTGCTGGTAGGCGAGCCACAAGGCATGGAGCCAGGCCACGACGTCGTCGTGCTCCTGCCACTGCAGGCACCAGGGCGCCGCGGTGGTGACCTCCGCCCCGTAGACCGGGAGGAAGAAGTCGTCGACCCAGTCGGACAGGGCGTCGAGTTCGTCCTCGCGTTCCTCTCCGTCCAGTTCCAGGATCGGGCGGGGCTCCGGTGGAGCGGCGGCCTGCGGGCTGCCGAGTCCCGGCATGCCGAATGCGGCAAACGGTGATCCACTCGGCGACGGGGCGGACGCGAGGTGGTCGAGCTGCTGAGCCTGTTGCGCCGACTGCTCCATGAGCCGCCGCACGCTCGCCTCGATTCCCTCCAGCTGCGGATCCGGAATACGAATCGGCTCCAAATCTCCATCGTCTGCAGGTTTTGCGGATTCGGGCATTGAGAAGTTCGGCCTCCTACGAGACGCGGAATGAGGGAAGTGCGGGGGCGCCCTCGCGCGGCGTCGCCAACCGATTGCACGTTCCTCCGGCGGTATTTCGCCAACGGCAGCGGTGGGAGATGGTCGCCTTGGCGACGGGCAAGGACGCGGCTCAGGCGGTGAGAACCACGTCGTCCTGCGTGAGGGTTGCGCGGATCGTCTCGGTGAGCCGGTCGGCCGCGATCGACGCGTAGTGCTCGGTCTTCTCCACGCCGATGAAGTCCCGGCCTTCCAACAGGGCGGCCACGCCCGTGGAACCGGAGCCGGCGCAGAAGTCGAGGACCGTGCCGCCCTCGGGGCTGATCTTGACCAGCTCGCGCATCACCTCGACCGGCTTCTGCGTGATGTGCTGGCGCTTCGCGCCAGAGGGCTGCGAAGCCGAGTACATGCCAGGCAGATAGACGGGGTTGCGGGAGCCGTCGATCGGCCCCTTGCTGGCCCAGACGATGAACTCGCAGTTCTGGGTGAACCGGCCCTTCTGGGGCCTGGCCTGCGGCTTGTGCCAGGCCAGGACACCGCGCCACAGCCATCCGGCCGCCTGGATCGCGTCCGTCGTCGTCGGGAGCTGGCGCCAGTCGGTGAACAACAGGGCCGTCCCGCCGGTCTTGGTGAGGCGGTGGGCCTCGGTCATGATCTGCGTCAGCCAGAACGAGTAGGACCTCTGGTCCATGTTCTCGCCGGTGAAGTCGGCGAGTTCGTTCTTGGCGCCGGCCGAGGTGTACTTCTGCTTCGCGGAGCGCGTGGTGCGCTCCTTCGCGGTCCGCCCTCCGCTGTTGTACGGCGGGTCGGTGATGACGGAGTCGACGCAGCCGTCCGGAAGGCCGGAGAGAACGGCCAGAGCGTCGCCCTGGTGAAGGGAAAAAGGCAAAGAGGAACCCCGATTCGGGTTGCGGAAACGCGGAGGGAAATAGCCCCCTCGCGCAGGAGTCCTCGCGGGCCGGAAGTGGGCATGCAGAAGCCCAGGGCCGCAGACCGAGGAGGGCGAGGGGGAGTCCAAAAACTCTAGAGGCGAAACCGCCGACGCCCAAGAAGTGCCCTGTCGAGGTATCGGTTTCCGGCACCTCACGCCGACTTTTTGGTCAACCGCCGATCCGCGCCTACTGTTTTTGAACCGCCCGGCGCACACCGCCGCTGGCCACTCCCTTGCCACACCTCACGGAGGTACCCCTTGCCCCGGCACACCTAGCTCACGGTCCGGCCACGCGGAGCGAGCGGCAACTCGCCCCGCACCGGCCCGTCCCGATCGCCCACCCCGGCTGCCGCGCCCTTCCGAGACGCCTCGCGCACGCGGTACGCCGGACCCCGCACCCCCAAGGACACGTTCATGACGTCTCGCTACCCACCCATGCCCGAAACCGCTGACCGGCGAGCGGTCCGCTCGGATTGAAGGGGCTCGCCGCCGGCATCGGCGTCGTCTTCCTCTCCCCGATCCTGATCGCCGGCACCGGCATGATGCTGGCCTCCTCGGCCGACGCCGTGCAGAGCAGCGGCTCCTTCAGCAGCTGCCTGAGCGACATCGACAGCGACAAGGTCGCCGAACAGGTCACCAAGATCCTCGACGGCGCCTCCGGCAAGGACGTGCACGTCGAGGGCCTGGACCTGCCCGCCGAGCAGGTCCCCAACGCCCAGACGATCGTGGCCGCCGGCCTCTCCCTCGACGTCCCCAAGAAGGGACAGATCATCGCGCTCGCCACGGCGATGCAGGAGAGCCGACTGCGCAACCTCGCCTACGGCGACCGCGACTCCCTCGGCCTCTTCCAGCAGCGCCCTTCCCAGGGCTGGGGCAGCGCCGAGCAGATCCGCGACCCCACCTACGCGAGCGAGCAGTTCTACAAGCGCTTGCTCAAGGTGAGCGGGTGGCAGCAGATGACCGTCACACAGGCCGCCCAAGCCGTGCAGAAGTCCGGCCTGCCGGACGCCTACGCGCAGTGGGAGAAGCTGTCCACCGCGCTGCAGGCTGCCATCGCCAAGACCTTCCCCGGTGGCGGTGACGCGGACGGCAAGGATACGGACCAGGAAAAGCAGTCGGCCACGACCGGCTGCGCGCCGGGCCAGGACGGTTCCGGGTTCGGCCGCATCCCCGAGGGGAGCGTCCCGAAGGGTTACTCGATCCCCAAGGACGCCGATCCGAAGGCGCGCAAGGCCATCACGTGGGCGATGCAGCAGCTCGGCACGCTCTACCAGTGGGGCGGCTCCTGTACGAACTCGCATGGTACTGACCCCATGGGCCGCTGCGACTGCTCCAGCCTGATGCAGCAGGCGTATGCGCATGTCGGCGTCACGCTCACCCGCACCACGTACACGCAGGTCAACGAGGGCAAGGCGGTTTCGCTCTCCCAACTTGAGCCCGGGGACCTGATTTTCAGCCGGGGCACCGCCGCACGGCCCGAGCATGTCGGCATGTACATGGGCGAGGGCCTCGTGATTGAGGCGCCGCGCACCACCAAGCCGGTCCGGATCACCCCGATCAAGGACTGGACGATCCTCGCCGCCCGCCGCGTCATCTGATCCCGGTCAGCCCGCAGGCCCGCGAGCCGCCGTCACCAGGACCTCGCCGGTGGTCTGCCCGATAGCTGGGCTCGGTGGCCAATTCCCCATCTCTCTCGATCGCTTCGCCCGACGGCCGCCCAGCAGGACGAGCCGACGGCCCCCTCCTATCCCCCAACACCCCGGAGCATCCACGTGACAATCCACTCCCGCGTCCGGCGCGCCCTCGCGGCCAGCTCGATCGGCCTCGCAGTTGCGGCCGGCGGCCTAGCCAGCGCCTCCACAGCCCAGGCGTCCGACACCGGCCACACGACGATCTCGTGCAAGGCAGTCAAGGTCCGCAAGGATCCTTCGAAGAAGTCTGCCGTCGTGGGCATTGCCTACCGGCACGACAAGGTCGCCTATGACCAGTTCGCGTACAAGCGCGCAGAGAAGACCTGGTACACCCGCGGCGCGGTGACCCGGAAGTCCGACGGCAAGAAGATCCGCGGATACATGATCTACGACTGCGCCAACCCGTACGAGTCGAACCCGGCGCCGAAGCCGTCGATCCCGAAGTAGAACGCCCCGGCAGCCCTCCCTGGCTCCGAGCCGAAAATGCGGCTTCGAAGCCGCGCCCCGGCCCGAGGAGTGGCCTCTCCCCGCCTCTGCCTGACGCCGGTCCGGGCGGGGCGCCGCCGCGGCCACTTCCGCGCTCCGAGCGCACCTCCCCCTCCGCTTTCTCCCTTTCCCGCCGGCCCTCGCCTGGCCCGCGTATGCAAGGAGCCCTGCCACACCTATGTCCGTCCCTCTCGCAGACCGCGTCATCCAGCTTGCCTACGACCCAGGAATCTCACCCAAAGGCGGCGGACTGCCCGGGCTGAGTGTGCTGAAGAACGTCGTCAACTCGATCAACATGTTCGGGATCATCGCCGTCGTCGGTGCCCTCGCCGTCTCGCTCGGCGTATGGGCCTGGGGTCACCACACCGGTGGTCATCAGGCCGAAGCCAACGGTAAGAAGGGCGCGGTCGTGGCCGCCGGCGCTGCCCTCGGGTTGGGTGCCGCGAACGGAATCGTGGCCTTCTTCTCCGGCCTGGGGTCGCAGGTCCATTGATGCGGAAACGATTCCCCTCCTTTTCGCTGTCCTCGTACGGCGCGGGCTGGTCAGCCAACCGGCGCATCGCGATCGTCACCTGCGTAGTCGCCGTCCTGCTCGCCATCGCCGGGATCGTCGCGCTGCTGATCGGCGGTGGGAACAGCCACCCGGCCCCGGACGCTGCCCGGCCTGCCCCGGCTGACAGCCCGGTCCCCACCGAGGCCGCCCCGAAGCCGTCCTCCGGATCCGGGTCAGTTCCCAAGCCCCCGCAGATCGCCGAACCGGTCACCTACGCCAAGGCGGCGGCCCGGATGCTGTGGTCGTACGACACCCGCGACACCAGCCGCGACCAGCAGCTCGCCGGCATGCGCGCCTGGATGACCACGGAGCCCAAGTACGCCGACTGGGCCTCTGTCTCCGGCCAGGTTCCCGATCCAGTGCTGTGGTCGCGGATGGCCGACCAGGACCAGCGCGCGACCGCCAGCGTCACCGAGGGCCACTACCCGTCCGCCTTCAAGGCGGCCCTGGCCGACGACCCGTCCGCGATCACCGAGGCGTACATCTACGTCGTCACCGTCAACGGCAAGCAGACGCTCAGCTGGAAGAAGGGTGGCGGAGGGGCCGAGGAACGGGCCGTGACACTCGCCGTCCAGTGCCGCCCGAACCACGACTGCACCCTGGCCGCCATCGCACCGAGCGTCACGCAGTGACCCGCGCCTGACATAAGAATGGAGGAGTAACTCCCCGTGGGTTTCTGTGATTTCCCCCTGGCAGACAAGCTGTGCGCCGTCGGTGACGCGGTCGACTTCGCCTCGGACCCCGCCAAGGCCATGGGCGACTGGATGGCGAAGTCCGCCGGTGAACTGGCAGCCGCCGCAGCCGAGCTGGCGGCCGTGGCAGTCAACACCACCACCAAGGTCGATCTGAACGCCGGGTGGTTCCGGGACAACTACGAGATGTTGCTGCCGCTTGGCCTGGTTCTGCTGGTCGCGACGTTCTGCGCGCAGCTGGTCCGAGCCGCCGTCAGGCGCGACGGACAAGCTCTGACACAAGCGTTCACCGGCACCATGTCGGGCGTCCTGTTCGCCTTCTGCGCCATCGCCCTGACCACGGTCGCCGTCGAAGTGGTCGACGCCCTGTCCGCCGGCCTGTTCAAGACAGCGAACCTGAACATCGAGTCGGCTGTGCGCCGCATCGTGAAGGTCGGCCAGATTCCGGGTCTGTCCGCACTGGGCTGGCTCGTGGCGGCAGTCGCCGGTCTCGGCGCCGCCATCGGCGCGTTCCTCTACTGGTGCGTGATGATGGTCCGCAAGGTCGGCATCCTCGTCATGGTCACCCTGGCCGTCTTCGCGTCCGCCGGCGGTGGCTGGGAGGTCGCGCGCCGCTGGCGCCGGGGCTGGATCGAAGCCACCGCCACGCTCGTCGTCTCCAAGCTGCTGATGACCGTGATCTTCGTGCTCGGTATCGCCGCCATGGGCAAGACCGAGGCCGGCGATGGTATCGCCGCTCTGGCCGACGTGATGTCCGGCATCGTGATCATGATTCTGGTGTTGCTGTGCCCGTACGCCGTCTTCAAGTTCGTGCACTGGGCAGCCGAAGGCACCGACGGCGAGTCCATCCACCGGGCCGGTGGCGCTGGGGCCCAGATGGCCAAGGCTCACGCCGAGAAGGCCGCCCGTAAGACCGCCGCCGCTGCGGCCACCGCCGGAACCGGTGGCGCTGCCGCCGGAGCAGGCGCCGCAGCGCTGGGCAGTGAGGCTGCTGCCGGAGGCGGTTTCCCTGGCGACATCGCCGCCGACCCGACCGGCGGAGGCGGCGAGGGCAAGGAGGGATCGCAGAGCGGCGGAACGGGTGCCTCGCCCGGCGGCGACGCGGTCAAGTCCGGCTTGGAGAAGGCCGTCCAGCCCGCGCCGACGGGCGTGTCCGACGACACCAGCGGCCAGGTGGGCGGCAGCCCGGGGCCTGGCGGATCCGGTGCGAGTGCCGCGTCTGGGCAGAGCGGCGGATGGCAGTCCACTCCGCCGACGACGACACCGCCGCCGCAGGGCGCACCCCCGTCCTCCGGCACGCAGAATGCCCCGTCGAGCGGGGCGAGCGGACCCCCGCCGCCTCCGACCGGCCTCTGATTCCCTGACCGATCCCCGGGGGCGGGATGTGCACGCGCCCTCCCGCCCCCGGGTTCCACCCGCGCCTCCAGGACCCGCCCCTTGACTGATCTCTCCGTCGCCCCGGTCACGGTGAAGTTCCCGCACCGGAGCCGCCGCGGCATCCTCCTCGGCCTCTCCCTGCCCCAACTCGTACTCGTCTCCTGCATGCTGGCCCTGCTGCTGATGACGGTGATCTCCACCGGGCTGCTCGGCGCCGTCGCCCTGGCACCGCTATGGGCGGCATCCGGGGCACTCGTCGCGATCCGCCGGCATGGCCGCTCCCTGATCGACTGGGCGCCGATCGTCACCCGGTATGCGCACCGTCGCCGCACCGGCCAGACCCTCTGGCTCGCTCGGCCCGTCACCCGTCCCCGGCAGGACGGCGTCCTCCATCTGCCGGGCACCGCCGCTTCCCTCAAGGTGGTCACCCCCGGCGACTCCGCCAACGGCGCCGCAGCCGTCCACGACCCGCACCAGCAGACCCTGACCGCCATCGCCCGCGTCACCAGCCGCGCCTTCGCCCTCCTCGACCCTGCCACCCAGAACCACAACGTGAGCAGTTGGGGACGCGCGCTCGCGGGCATCGCCCGCACCGGGCACGTCGCCACCGTGCAGGTGCTGGAACGCACCGTCCCCGACTCGGGCGACACCCTCACCCGCCACTGGACCCACAACGGGCAGCCCCAGACCCCCGTCGCCGGACAGATCTACTCCGAGCTGGTCTCCTCTGCCGGCCCTGCCGCCGCCCCGCACGAGACCTACCTCGCCATCTCCCTCGACCTCAAGGCCGCCCGGCGCCTGATCAACCAGGCCGGCGGAGGGCTGCCCGGGGCGTTCACCGTCATGAAGCAGACCACCGCGTCCATCGCGCAGGCCGCCCGCACCGCAGGGCTCCAAGTCACCGGCTGGCTGAGCGCGCGGGAAATCGCCGCCGTCATTCGCACCGCCTACGACCCGAAGGCCCTCGCCGCGCTCCAGCAGTGGTCCGAGACCGGCCGCGCCGAAGCCGACCCCGCAGCCGCCGGTCCCGTCGTGCAGTTCGAGGAGTACGACCGCCTCGCCACCGACAGCGCACGACACGCGACGTACTGGGTGGAGAACTGGCCGAGGACCGAGATGGGGGCCGGGTTCCTGCACGGGCTGATGTTCACGGCCGGCGTGCGCCGCAGCCTCTCCCTTATATACGTGCCGCAGGGACTCGAGTCCGCACTGCGGGACGTCCAGCGCAAGAAGGCCGCGATCATTGCCGACGCCAACGAGCGCGCACGCCGCGGACAGGTCGACTCCGAAGAGGACTCCGTCGAGTACGCCGACGTCAAAACCCGCGAACGCCAGCTCATCGCCGGACACGCGGACGTCGCACTGACCGGCCTGGTCACCGTCACCGCCGAGACCGACGCCCTCCTGGACGCCGCCTGCGCACAGATCGAGACCCACGCCGTCACCTCCGGCGTCGACCTCCGACGGCTCAACTACCAGCAGCCCGACGCCTTCGCCCTCACCGCGCTCCCGCTCGCCCGCACCGCCCTGTGAACCAACGGCGCCCGTGCGCAACCCGACCCACCGCACTCCGGATCACCCGCGACGGGGCGCCCCTCACTGCCCTGCCTACCGGCAGGAAGGACCACCACCTTTGACCTCTCCTACGCGCCCCGACGACGCGCACCCCTACCTCCGCGCCGCGAGCGCCGGCATCCGCCACCACGCACGGACCCTAGCGCCGTCGGACGCGGACCCGCCCAAGCCCGGAGATCGTCTGCACCTTGACGTGCTGCACGCCCACCTCACCGCTCTGCTCCAGCTTCTGGACCGGCTCGCCGACAACATCCGGCCCCCTCACCCGGCCGCCGGACGTCACCTGGCAACCGCCCACACCAGGCTCTGGCAGGCCACCAGCGAAGTCCACGCCGCCTTCCACCTGCTGCCCGGCACACCCCAGGCCGACGCCGAGACAAGCGCCTGCCATCCAGAACGGCTCCCCGAGGGCCCGCCCGTGCTGACGATCTGCCAACGCCACCTCACCGCCGGACACGTAGTCCGCCGCAAAACCACCCCCACCGACCTCCGCCCGCACACCACGGCCTGCGTGCGATGAGCACCACCCGCAGAATCGAGGGCCCCCGATGAGCCACCGGCCCGCCCGTCGCGCCCGCCGCGCGTCCGCCAGCCCGCTGTTCACCCCCCACGGCACCGACCGCGCCAGCCGCAAGGCCGCCCGCCGCCAGCTCGCCGAGGCCACCGCCAAAGCCCGCGCCGAAGCCAGCGCCCACCAGAGCGAAAGCACGCCCGCCGAGCACCAGCTGCCCGCCCCGCTCTACCCACCGAGCGGACGCCCCGGGCCCGCCTCCTCTCGCGGGAACCGGCTGAAGCTGCCCGCCCACCGCATGACCACCGCGGTCGCGGCTGGCGCCTATCCCTTCCTCGCTGAAGGCGGACTCGGCGCCGAGGGCATCTACATCGGCCGCGACGTCCACGCCGAAGCATCATTCGTCTTCGACCCGTTCGCTCTGTACGGCAAAGTCGAGGGATTCACCAACCCCAACCTGTTGCTCGCCGGCGTGATCGGCCAGGGCAAGAGCGCCCTCGCCAAGTCCTTCGCGCTGCGGTCGGTCGCCTTCGGATACCGCGTCTACGTCCCGTGCGACCCGAAGGGCGAGTGGACTCCGGTGGCCGAAGCCCTCGGCGGCCGGTCCGTCGCCCTCGGGCCCGGACTGCCCGGACGCCTGAACCCTCTGGACGCGGCCCCGCGCCCGGAGAGCGTGGCCGAGGCCGACTGGGTCGGCGAAATCCGCAAGCGGCGCCTGCTCCTGCTCGGCTCCCTCGCCCGCACCATCCTGGGCCGGGACCTGATGCCCATGGAGCACACCGCCCTGGACGTCGCCCTCGACGCCGTCGTCACCCGCGCCGCCGACACGCACCGCACCCCGCTCCTCGGCGACGTCGCCGCCGCCCTCAACAACCCCCACAAGCTCGACGAGGCCGCCGGGATGATGTCGGGCCAACTCGGCGACGCCGCCCGCGACCTGGCCCACGCCATGCGGCGCCTGGTCCACGGCGACCTGGCCGGCATGTTCGACGCACCCTCCACCGTCGCCTTCGATCCGAACGCGCCGATGCTCACCATCGACCTGTCCCGCCTCGGCGGCTCCGGGGACGACACCGCCCTCGTCCTGGCGATGACCTGCGCGAGCGCCTGGATGGAATCCGCCCTCTCCGATCCCAGCGGCGGCCGGCGCTGGATCGTGTACGACGAGGCATGGCGCCTGATGCGGCACGTCGGCCTGCTCCAGCGCATGCAGGCCCAGTGGAAACTCAGCCGCGGCCTCGGCATCGCCAACCTCATGGTGATCCACCGGCTGTCCGACCTGCTCACCGCCGGCGACGCCGGATCACAGGGCCGCGCCCTGGCCGAGGGCCTCCTCGCCGACTGCAGCACCCGGATCATCTACCGCCAGGAGACCGACCAGCTCCACGCCGCGGTCTCCCTGCTCGGCCTGACCTCCGTCGAGATGGACGCCATCGCGCACCTCAACCGAGGGCGTGGCCTGTGGAAAGTCGCAGGTCGGAGCTTCATTGTTCAGCACCTCCTGCACAGCCACGAACTGGCGCTCTTCGACACCGACGCCCGTATGCACTGAGGACCAAGAGGCCCGTGAAGCCCGACTTCCAACGCGACTTGATACCGAACGACGAGGTGCTCCAGCTTATCGGCGCGCTCAATGCGATGAAGGACGAACTGCTCAACGCTGCCAAGCAGTGGGAGCTGCTGGACGAGAACGGACACGTACCGGCCACGCCTTCCTACACCGCGCTGCTCCAGCACGCCACCGACGCACAGGACCTCTCCCGCGATGTCCTCCGGCTCACTGCTGACTTCGCCCGGAGCCCACACCACACCACCCGCGCCGGCGGCACCGTTTTGAAGCATCTCGGCACGGCGGCGACCATGTCGAGCCACGCAGCCCCGCACTTCACCGAGTCTGCGGAGTGTGCCCTGGCCCTGCCCCGGTCTGCCAACCCGACCGACCGGCACTACCTCGCGAATCGCATGGTCATCGACCACGCCTCAGCCCGCGCCTTCCTGCGGCGCACCTCGGAATCCCTTCGTGACGCGGCCAAGGAACTCGACGACCACCTCGGCTTCCAACGCTTCCTCGCGACGCTCACCCGTCAGGAAGTCCCGCCGGCACCTCGGCCACCCAGGCCGGGCGATCGCCACCGCTGACCGCGCCTGCCCTGAAGCCCGATCCACCCACATCCCAAGGAATGCTCTGAACCGCCCCGCTCATTTCAGCGACGCCGACTGGGCCGAATACCAGCAGTGCCAGGCCGAGCACGGCGACCTCATGGCGCAGGTCGCCGGACGTGAAGCCCAGCTGGAACACGACCTGATCACCGCCTACGACGAGTACGAACTCGACTCCAGTCCGGTTCCGAAGCCAGAAGCCGACCTCGCTCGCCGAACGCCTCCGTCACACCGACCGGCGTCCCGCAGGAGAATCCGTGGCCGCTGACGAGGCGAACGCTACGGACGCCCGCGCGGCTCCGATCGCGCCGCTTCCCGACTACCGCGACGTGAACATGCCGTGGTGGCAGGAACTGTGGCGCCGCCATGCGCACATCACCACGCCGCTGCGAGCGCGCGGACTTCCATGTGACATCGAGTTCGGCCTCAGCGCCTACATCGTGCGCGTCTCGCTCCCCGACGACAGCTACCTGATCATCAGTCCGCCGCAGGAACCGTCCTCCGACCGCCCGCCCGGAGACCCCGAGGGCTGGATCGCGACCCGCGAGCACCCCGACGACCAGACGCTGTTCGAGGTCCTCTACGACTCTGCCCCCTCCGACGACCCCGACGCTCGCCGACGGCCCGAAGCCCGCCACGGCGGCAGCGCCCAACCCCTGATTGAGGCGATCGACCTCCGCCTCGCCCAGCTCGGACTGCTACCGCACCTCGTTCTGCCCCACGAAAGCCCCCACGTGCACCCGGCCCAACCGACGCCCCCGTCCCGGGACACCCCCGGCGCACCAGACCGCGGCCCCACCTACGTCTACGGCGACGCGCTGCGCGATCTGACCGACCGGCTCAACGCAGCCGAGTCGCACGCGGATGGCGCTGCCCTTTTGCATCAGATCCTTGAACCCACCGACGGCCTGCTGGCACAGCTCGGCGAGTTCTTCGAAGCAGCCGGCGAGAAAGCCAAGGAAGCCAAGGAGGACGACGGCTTCGACCTGTCCTACGACCTCGCCGACGCCGCTGCCGAGATCCGCAGCCTCGGAGAGGTCCTGCACGTGGCCGAGGACCGGATGCGGGCCCTCACCCCGCTCGCACCCGCACCGCGGCTGCCCTCCACCCCGGCTCGTGCACCGTCCCTTCCGCCGCGAGCCCTCCCGTCAGCTCCGCCGCGGCACACGCGCTGACGCCGCACCGCCGCCGCCCTCCCCTTCCCACCGCCTACGGGGACAGAGGTCGCGCACTTCGCGTCCACGGCGTGGTCCAGCAGCTCACGGCCAAGGGCATCAGTGTGAACCTCCGCCACTCGGCGCCCACGACCAGCGCGGCCTTCCGCCGGCATCGCCGAAGACAGCACCCACGACCAGTCGTGCCCGCTCATCCCCATCCGCCCAGCAGACCCTTGGAGCCCCCTATCCGCACCGCTCGCCGTACCCTGCCGATGTTCGTCGGCGCCGCCTGCCTCGCCCTGGCCCTCACCGGCTGCGCCGGCGAAGACGGCCCCGCCCATGCCCGGCAGACGCCCCGCGCCAGCACCGCCCCGAAGCCCGTGCCCGCTCTCAGCGCCGCCCAGGCCCGCGACGTCATCACCCGCTATTCGAAGATCAACAACGAGGCCAACACCGACCGCGACCGTCGACTGCTCGACACGGTCGAGGACGGCCCGCTGTACGCGATGTCCATCTCGGACTACACCGAGACCGAAGGGCTCCCCGCGGCAGACCGCAAGCCGTACAAGCCGTGGTCCTACGACTCCGCGGACGCCAAGCTGTACATCCCGCGCCTAGGAGCCGGACAGAACCGCTGGTTCGCCGCCGCGCTCTCGGACCAGAAGGGCAAGGCCCCCTCGCGGTTGGCCGTGTTCGCCGAACGCCCCCAGCACAAGCGCTGGGAGATGGTCTCCGTCGTCGACCTCGACAGCCCGGACCTGGCGGACATCGCCCTCGACCACGACGGATACGCAACGGCCGTCACTGCCGACGGCAACAAGCACCTCGCTGCCGACGCCAAGCTGCTACGCACCGCGGTCCTCGACAACTTCGCCACCGGAGGCACGAACACGGGGACGAAGGTCTTCACACCGACCAAGGCGAGCAAGCGGCAGATCGAAGTCCACGACAAGACCGGCACCCGCTTCGGGGCCCAGGGCACCACCGTCTTCGCCGGCGCCGCCAACCGCTACACGGACGCCTACGCCCTCAAGACCACCGATGGCGGCGCGCTGATCCTCTTCTCCCACACGCACACCCAGACCGACGCCGTCGCGCACTCCGGCCTGCAGATCAACCCCGGCAAGGACGACCGGGCCTGGCTCCATGACGTGCCCCGCACCTCCATCCGCTACACGTTCGTGTGCAACGACGCCGCCACCGTCCCCGCGAAGGCCGAGCCCTCCCGCCTGATCGGCTACACCTGCGCGCGTACCGACGCCTCCGGCCCTCCGGTCCCGTCCTGGTCCGACCGCGCGTAGACGCACCCACGCGCTGACGGCCGCCGAACCTCCCCCGCACCCCGCTCGCTCCGGAGAACACCTGTCCACACGCTCCTTCATCGCCCGCCCCACCCGCAGTACGGGATACACGGGCATCCACGTCCAGCTCGACGGCGTACCCAGCCACCACCTCCCCTTGCTCCTGGCCGCCTACCAGTACAAGTTCGGACGCAACATCGAGGCCATGTCCCGGCACCTCATCGACGACGTCGCCGTCGGCTGGGACGAACTCGGCACCGATCTCCTCGACGACGCCCCGCCCGCACTCGTGAGCGCGCTGACGGGCGGCGAGCACTGGCCCAGCCGAACCCTCGACCACCTGATCACCCCGGACGGCTCACCCCCGGTACGCATGTCGGTCACCGACACGACCGCCGACGAGCAGGACATGCAGTGGGGGTACGTCCTACACAAGGAGGGCGTCGAGGTGATCAGCCTCCTGCACGAGGACATCGGCCCGATCGTGAGCTGGTCCACCGACCCGCGCACCGCCTTCAACGACCACCCGGCGGCCTGGTCCTCCCTCGACTCCCCGCCCGCCATCCGGGCATCGCGCGGCAGGCAGCCCCAGAGCGCTCCTGCCGCAGCCCCGGCGAAGGCCGGCGCCCCGCGCCCCGCCGCCCGACGCTAGGTTTTTTGCGGACTGTGTGCCCGTCGTGGCGGTGTGTGGGCCGGGTGTTCTTCCGGCCGGGGGTCTTCCGGGGCCGGGGCGGGTGGGCTTCGGTGCACCGGCCGGGCAGGTGGCGCTCGGGCGGATGTGCCGGAAGTCGCGGCGGACTCGAGCGGGGGTGAGGCGGTCGGGCACCGCGGGTTTCTCCCAGGGCCGGCGCAGGTCGGCCGCCAGCGGCCGGGCGAGACGAAGCTGGGTGTAGGCGGCCAGGATCAGCCAGGTCCACCGGTCCGCCGCCTGGGGTGTGCGGATCTTCGGGCAGGTCCAGCCGAGGGTCTGCTTGAACAGGCGGAAGGTGTGCTCGACGTCGAAGCGCCGCAGGCATGCCTGCCAGGGCCATCCGCACTTGGCTGCGGCGGCGCGGCGTCGCCCACACCATTCCCGAGCGGGCCGACCAGATCGCCAACCGTGCCCGGCGCGGCAGCCTTGGCGGCCGCCCGCCGGCCTTCGACCGCGAGGTCTACAAGCGCCGCAACGTCGTGGAACGGTGCTTCAACCGCTTGAAGCAGTGGCGTGGCATCGCCACCAGATACGACAAGACCGCCCAGTCCTACCAAGCAGCCGTCACCCTCGCGTCGCTCCTGATGTGGGCGTGACACTTTGACGACAACTCCTGGGTCGCGGTCGCGGTTGCGAAAAGTGGGTGCCAGCGCAGGATGGAAGAGTGGGAGGTGGTCCTCATGGCCCAGATCATTCTGGCGACCCAACAGGAGTATGTCCAAGAGGTCGAGGTGTTCGATGTCGACCTAAGTGCGGAGGAAAAGGCTGCGTTTCGTTCAGCTCCTGAGAAATTCCTGAAGGAGCTGATTGAGGGTGAGGGGCACAAGGTCAACGGACTCGCCATTGAGGCGCGCCTGCGCGACGGAGACGACGGGATCGATACTGCCTGCCCTGAGCGTCCGGTGCTTGTCCACTTTAGGCAGGGCCCGCTGAGTTCCAACTGGGCGTATGTCTGCCCCCACCCTGTCTAGAGTCATGTCAGGCCAGTGCTGCCCAGAATCGACTCGGCCCGTCAGCGAACGAGCGGGGCTGAGGGTGGACGGACGGAGTCGGCGACAACGATCGAGGTATCTTGGGGACGTCGTTGCGGTTGCCACTCGTCAAAGGGTGGGTTCCGGCTGGCCAGGATTCTTGAAAGCAGAACGGCTACCTCTCTTCCCTAACTTGGTTGCGGGCTCAACCAGGAGGCGGATCCAGGGTCCTAGCGCGTGTCTCTTTGATGGGTTGATCAGTTGATCGGATGTGCCTGTCCGATTAGTGATCACTGATGCGATGTGGGGCCGGATCGAGCCGCTGATGCCGGCGGATCCGGTCCGCGGGCGGCGATGGGCCGACCACCGCCGCACCCTTGAGGCCATCGCGTGGAAGTACCGCACCAACTCGCCCTGGCGGGACCTGCCCGACGAGCTCGGCTCGTTCCAAACCGCCCACAAGCGGCTGATCAGGTGGGCCGTCGACGGCACCTGGGAGAAGATTCTCGCCGCCGTCCTGGCAGCAGCGGACGCCGACGACGACATCGACTGGACCGTATCAGTGGAGTCCACGGTGGTCCGGGCCCACCAGCACGCCGCCGGAGCACGTAAAAAGGGGCGAGGTCCACCTGGCCGCCGACGGCCGCGCACGACCTCTGGCCTTCACCGTCACCGCGGGCCAGGCAGGTGACGCCCCCGCCTTCGAGACGGTGATGTCCCGCATCCGCGTGCCTCGAAGCGGTCCGGGCAGGCCGCGAACCCGACCCTTCGCCGTGCTGGCCGACCGGGCCTACTCGTCCCGCGCCATCCGCAGTCACCTGCGTCGCCGGGGAATTCGCGCGGTCATCCCGCAGCCCTCCGACCAGATGGGCCACCGGCTACGACGAGGCCGCCAAGGTGGCCGCCCGCCCGGCTTCGACCGCGATGCCTACAAACAGCGCAACACCGTCGAACGATGCATCAACCGCCTCAGAGGTCGTTCTCTTTCCGAACCCCAGGTGCGGTTTTTGCTGGTCAGGCATGAGATTGCGGCTGGCACGGAAGTC
>NZ_JBNCNM010000027.1:0-122230 GCF_049846985.1 Streptomyces sp. DT190
CCGAGACCTGCCGGGTGCTGCGGCACTGGATGGACTGCGGGGTGCGCATCTTCCGGGTCGACAACCCCCACACCAAGCCGGTGGTGTTCTGGGAACGGGTCATCGCGGACGTCAACCGCACCGACCCCGACGTGATCTTCCTGGCCGAGGCCTTCACCCGCCCGGCGATGATGCACACCCTGGCCCAGATCGGCTTCCAGCAGTCCTACACCTACTTCACCTGGCGCAACACCAAGGAAGAACTCACCGAGTACCTCACGGAACTGTCCGGTGAGACCGCGAGCTACATGCGGCCCAACTTCTTCGCCAACACCCCCGACATCCTGCACGCCTACCTCCAGCACGGCGGCCGGCCCGCCTTCGAGGTCCGCGCCGTCCTGGCCGCCACCCTCTCACCCACCTGGGGCGTCTACTCCGGCTACGAACTGTGCGAGAACACCCCGCTGCGCGAAGGCAGCGAGGAGTACCTCGACTCCGAGAAGTACCAGCTCCGCCCCCGCGACTGGGAACGCGCCGAACGCGAGGGCCGCACCATCGCCCCCCTGCTCACCCGGCTCAACACCATCCGCCGCGCCCACCCCGCGCTGCACCGGCTCAGGAACCTGCGCTTCCACCACACCGACAACGACGCGCTCATCGCGTACAGCAAGCGCACCGGTTCCGACGTCGTCCTCGTGGTCGCCAACCTCGACCCGCACCACGCCCAGGAGGCCACGGTCTCGTTGGACATGCCGCAACTCGGCCTGGACCGGCACGAGTCGGTGCCGGTGCGCGACGAACTCACCGGCGAGACCTACCACTGGGGCCGGAACAACTATGTGCGCCTGGAGCCGGGGCGGGCTCCGGCGCACGTGTTCCACGTCCAGTCGCCGCCCGCCGCGCAAGGGAACGGAGGGGCAGGAACGTCATGACCGTGAACGAGCCCGTGCTGGACACCTTCGAGGACACTCCCGTCAGGGACCGCGACCCCGAGTGGTTCAAGCGCGCCGTCTTCTACGAGGTGCTGGTCCGATCCTTCCAGGACAGCAACGGCGACGGCGTCGGTGACCTGAAGGGCCTGACCGCCAAGCTCGACTACCTCCAGTGGCTCGGCGTCGACTGCCTGTGGCTGCCGCCCTTCTTCAAGTCGCCCCTGCGCGACGGCGGCTACGACGTCTCCGACTACACGGCCGTGCTGCCGGAGTTCGGCGACCTGGCCGACTTCGTGGAGTTCGTCGACGCCGCCCACCAGCGCGGCATGCGCGTGATCATCGACTTCGTCATGAACCACACCAGCGACCAGCACCCCTGGTTCCAGGAGTCGAGAAAGGACCCGGACGGGCCCTACGGCGACTACTACATGTGGGCCGACGACGACAAGGGCTACCCGGACGCGCGGATCATCTTCGTCGACACCGAGACGTCGAACTGGACCTTCGACCCGGTGCGCGGCCAGTACTTCTTCCACCGCTTCTTCTCGCACCAGCCCGACCTCAACTACGAGAACCCGCGCGTCCAGGAGGAGATCCTGGCCGCGCTGAAGTTCTGGCTGGACCTGGGCATCGACGGCTTCCGGCTGGACGCCGTGCCGTACCTCTACGCGGCCGAGGGCACCAACTGCGAGAACCTGCCCGCCACCCACGCCTTCCTGAAGCGGGTCCGCCGCGAGATCGACGCGCAGTACCCGGACACGGTGCTGCTCGCCGAGGCCAACCAGTGGCCCGAGGACGTCGTCGACTACTTCGGCGACTACGCCGCCGGCGGCGACGAGTGCCACATGGCGTTCCACTTCCCGGTCATGCCGCGCATCTTCATGGCCGTCCGCCGCGAGTCCCGCTACCCGGTCTCCGAGATCCTGGCCAAGACACCGGCGATCCCGTCGAACTGCCAGTGGGGCATGTTCCTGCGCAACCACGACGAGCTGACCCTGGAGATGGTCACCGACGAGGAGCGCGACTACATGTGGGCCGAGTACGCCAAGGACCCCCGCATGCGCGCCAACATCGGCATCCGGCGCAGGCTCGCCCCGCTGCTGGACAACGACCGGCACACCATCGAGCTGTTCACCGCGCTCCTGCTCGCCCTGCCCGGCTCGCCGATCCTGTACTACGGCGACGAGATCGGCATGGGCGACAACATCTGGCTCGGCGACCGCGACGCGGTGCGGACCCCGATGCAGTGGACGCCGGACCGCAACGCCGGGTTCTCCACCTGCGACCCGGGCCGCCTCTTCCTGCCGGCGATCATGGACCCGGTCTACGGCCACCAGGTGACCAACGTCGAGGCGTCGATGTCGTCGCCGTCGTCGCTGCTGCACTGGACCCGCCGCATGATCGAGATCCGCAAGCAGAACCCGGCCTTCGGCCTCGGCTCCTACACCGAACTGCCCTCCTCCAACCCGGCGGTGCTGGCGTTCCTGCGGGAGTACGAGGACGACCTGGTGCTGTGCGTGAACAACTTCGCGCGGTTCGCCCAGCCGACCGAACTCGACCTGCGCGAGTTCGCCGGCCGGCACCCGGTGGAGCTGTTCGGCGGGGTCCGCTTCCCCGCCATCGGTGAACTTCCGTATCTGCTGACGCTCGGGGGCCACGGCTTCTACTGGTTCCGGCTCACTCGAGTCGCATCCCGCATCGGCAGGCGACTGTGAGCATGCGCCGACGAAAGGAGGCGTGACCATGCCGAAGACCGCATCCCTCCGCCCGGACCTCACGCGCCTGGCCGAGCCCATGGAGTCGCTCGGCGGGCTCCTGCGCGACTGGCTGCCGCGGCAGCGCTGGTTCGCGGGCAAGGACCGGCCCGTCACCGAGCTCGGCCTGCTGTCGATGACCGAGCTCTTCCCGGGCTGTCTGCACCTGCTCGTCCACGCCGGCCACGCGGGCCACACGGGGGTGCCCTCCCCCGGCGGGGCGCCCCCGGCCGGCGACTGCTACCAGCTGCTGCTCGGCGTACGGGAGCACCCGGCGCCACGGCTCGGCCGGGCGCTGATCGGGCGGGTGCAGGACGGGCCGCTGGCCGGCCTGACCGTCTACGACGCGCTGCACGACCCGCGGTCGGCCCAGTTGCTGCTGGACCGGCTGCGGCACCCGGGCACCGCCGGCCCCCTGCGCTTCGAGTGCGACCCGGACCAGCGGGTGCCCGGCGGGCTGGTACCGCGCCTGCTGGACGCCGAGCAGTCCAACTCCTCGCTGGTGTACGGCGACGAGTACATCCTGAAGGTGTTCCGGCGCATCCAGCCCGGCGTCAACCCGGACCTGGAGGTGCCGGGGGCGCTGGCCCGGCAGGGCTGCCACCGCGTCCCGGCGCCCGTGGCCTGGTTCCAGACCAGGCATCCGTTCCAGGCCACCCTCGGGGTGCTCCAGCCGTACCTGCGGGACGCCTCCGACGGCTGGACGCTCGCGCTGCACGCGCTGGCCGCCGGTGACGACTTCACGGCCCAGGCGCGGGCGCTGGGCGCGGCCACGGCGGAGGTGCACCTCGCGCTGGCCTCGGCCTTCCCCGTCGGCGCCCCCGGCGAGAACGGGCGCACGGCCTCGGCCATGGTCGAGCGGCTGGACGCCGCGGCGCACTGCGTCCCCGCGCTGCAGCCGTACGTGCCGGGCCTGCGGGCCGCGTTCGCCGCGCTCACCGGCTGCGACGCCGGGCCGCCCGCCCAGCGCATCCACGGCGACCTGCACCTCGGTCAGGTGCTGCGGGCCGGGCGCGACTGGTTCGTCATCGACTTCGAGGGCGAGCCGTCCCGGCCGCTCTCCGAACGGCGCAGCGCCCACTCCCCCGTGCGGGACATCGCCGGGATGCTGCGCTCCTTCGACTACGCCGCCCGGCAGCGCCGCCCCTGGCGCCCGGAGTGGGCGCGGCGCTGCCGCGAGGCCTACTGCGCGGGCTATGCCGCCCGCGCCGGCTGGGACCCCCGGAAGAAGCACGGCCTGCTCCGCGCCTACGAGACGGACCGGGCCGTGTACGAGGTGCTGTACGAGGCACGGCACCGCCCCGACTGGCTGCCTGTACCGATGGCGGCGATCGAGCGCCTCGCCGTGAGAGGAGACTGAGCCGTGGCCCTGCGAGACACCTCAATCCCGGAGCCGTCCGGCCCGGTCCCGAGCCCGACCGCACCCGCCCTGAGCCCGGAGGACCGCGGGCGCCTGCTGGCGGGCGCCCACCACGATCCGCACGCGCTGCTGGGCGCCCACCCGGTCCCGGGCGGGGTCGTGTTCCGGGCCCTGCGCCCGTTCGCCCGCGCCGTGAGCGTGGTGATCGACGGGCGGCGCACGGCCCTGGTCTCGGAAGGCGACGGCCTCTTCTCGGGCGTGCTGCCGCTGACGGAGATCCCCGCGTACACCCTGCACATCGTCTACGCGGAGGGCGAGCAGGAGACGCCCGACCCGTACCGCTTCCTGCCCGCGCTCGGCGAGCTCGACCTGCACCTGATCCGGGAGGGCCGGCACGAGCAGCTGTGGCAGGCGCTCGGCGCGCAGCCCATGACCCACGAGGGCGTGCCGGGCACGCGCTTCACGGTGTGGGCGCCGAACGCGCAGGGCGTGCGGGTGGCCACGGACTTCACCCACTGGGACGGGACGCAGTTCCCGATGCGCTCGCTCGGCGCGTCCGGTGTGTGGGAGCTGTTCCTGCCGGGTGTCGGTGAGGGCACCGCGTACAAGTTCGAGATCCACTCCCGGTACGGGCACCGCTTCCTCAAGGCGGACCCGATGGCCCGCCGCACCGAGGAGCCGCCCAACACGGCGTCCGTCGTGACGGCCTCGCACTACGAGTGGGGCGACACGGAGTGGATGGCGCACCGCGCGGACCGGCCGGTGCACGAGGCGCCGTTCTCGGTCTACGAGGTGCACCTGGCGTCCTGGCGGCCGGGGCTGACCTACCGGGAGCTCGCCGAGGAACTGCCGAAGTACGTCAAGGACCTGGGCTTCACCCACGTCGAGCTGATGCCGGTCGCCGAGCACCCCTTCCACGGCTCCTGGGGTTACCAGGTCACCGGCTTCTACGCGCCCACGGCCCGTCTCGGCACGCCCGACGACTTCCGCTTCTTCGTCGACGCCTGCCACCGCGCGGGCCTCGGCGTGATCATGGACTGGGTGCCGGCCCACTTCCCGAAGGACGACTGGGCACTGGCCCGGTTCGACGGGGAGCCTCTCTACGAGCCCGGTGACGACCGGCGTGCGGAGCACCCCGACTGGGGCACCTACGAGTTCGACTTCGGCCGCACCGAGGTGCGCAACTTCTTGGTCGCGAACGCCGTGTACTGGTGCGAGGAGTTCCACATCGACGGGCTGCGGGTGGACGCGGTCGCCTCGATGCTCTACCTCGACTACTCGCGCGAGGACGGCCAGTGGGAGCCCAACGCCCACGGCGGCCGAGAGGACCTGGCGGCCATGGCGTTCCTGCAGGAGATGAACGCCACGGTGTACCGGCGGACGCCGGGCGTGGTCACGATCGCGGAGGAGTCCACCGCCTGGGGCGGGGTGACCCGGCCCACCGACACCGGCGGGCTCGGCTTCGGGCTGAAGTGGAACATGGGCTGGATGCACGATTCGCTGGAGTACATCTCCCACGAGCCGGTGCACCGCAAGTACCACCACCACGAGATGACGTTCTCGATGGTGTACGCCTACAGCGAGAACTACGTCCTGCCGATCTCCCACGACGAGGTCGTGCACGGCAAGCAGGCGCTGGTGACGAAGATGCCGGGCGACTGGTGGCAGCGGCGGGCGAACCTGCGGGCCTACCTCGGCTTCATGTGGGGCCACCCGGGCAAGCAGCTGCTGTTCATGGGGCAGGAGTTCGCGCAGGGAGCCGAGTGGTCGGTGGAGCACGGCCCGGAGTGGTGGCTGCTCGACGAGGGCTACCACTCGGCGGGCGACCACCGCGGTGTGCGCGACCTGGTCCGCGACCTGAACACGGCCTATCGGGCGACGCCGGCGCTGTGGCAGTACGACACCCGCCCGGAGGGCTTTCGTTGGGTGGCGGTGGACTCGGCCGACGACAACGTCTACGCGTTCCTGCGCTACGACGCCGAGGGCAACCCGCTGCTGGCGGTGTCGAACTTCTCCCCCGTGGTCCGCGAGGACTACGGCCTGTGGGTGCCGGGCGACGCCGTCGCCTGGCAGGAGGTCCTCAACACCGACGACACCCGCTACGGCGGCAGCGGCGTGACCAACCCGGACGCGGTCAAGCCGGAGGACGGCATGGTCCGGATCACCCTGCCGCCGCTGGCCACGGTGTGGCTCACGCCGTCCGTGGGGTGATGTCCGCTCGTCGCACCAGGTGTCCGACCGGCCTGTGAGGGGCACTGGGGGTCTACCCCCGGGAAAACCCGGGGGTCGACGCTTCGGAGTCTTGGAAGGCGGGCATCAGGTGCGGACCGTGGGAGTGGAGGAGGAACTCCTCCTGGTCGATCCGGAGTCCGGGGAGCCGCGGGCACTGTCCGCGGCGGTCCTGGCGCGGGCGGCTCAGGACGACGCTGGTCAGGACGTGTTCGAGAAGGAACTCCACGAGCAGATGCTGGAGTTCGCGACGCATCCCCAGTCGTCGATGGAGGAGCTGCACGCGGAGATCGTCCGCTGCCGCAAGGAGGCCGCCCGGCACGCCGGGGAGATCGGCTGCACGGTGGCGGCGCTCGCCACGTCGCCGCTGCCGGTGAGCCCGGCGGTCGGGCTGAACCGGCGCTACCAGTGGATGGCGGACCAGTACGGCATCGCCACCCAGGAGCAACTCGTCCTGGGATGTCATGTGCATGTGTCGGTGGAGTCGGACGAGGAGGGTGTCGCCGTCGTCGACCGGCTGCGGCCCTGGCTGCCGGTGCTCAGGGCGATCAGCGCGAACTCGCCGTTCTGGCAGGGCAAGGACACGGGGTACAGCAGTTACCGCAGCCGCGTGTGGCTGCGGTGGCCGTCGGCCGGCCCCACCGAGCTCTTCGGCTCGCCCGAGCGGTACCACCGCCAGATCGCGGACATGGTGGCCACCGGGGCCCTCCTCGACGAGGGGATGATCTACTTCGACGCGCGGCTGTCCCCGCGCTACCCGACGGTGGAGCTGCGGGTCGCGGACGTCTGCCTGCACGCCGGGACGGCCGTGCTGATCGCCAGCCTCGTGCGCGGACTGGTCGAGACGGCCGCCCGTGAGTGGCGCGAGGGCCGGGAGCCGCTGGACCACGGCGTCAGCCTGCTGCGGCTGGCGGACTGGCAGGCCGCCCGCTGCGGGCTGACGGGCGAGCTGCTGCACCCCACGACCATGCGGCGCATGCCCGCCGAGTCCGTCCTGCGGGCGCTGCTGGACCACGTCGAGGAGGCCCTCGACGGCACCGGCGACCTGGACCGGGTCCGGGTGGCCTGCGAGGAGCTGCTGCGCGACGGCAACGGCGCGCAGGTGCAGCGCGAGCTGATGGAGCGCACGGGGAGCCTGCGGGACGTCGTCACCGAGTGCGTGCGCCACACGCAGGGCTGAGACGTCCCGGGGTGTCGTCGCCTCCTCAGAGGATCAGGACGAGGGCGTAGGCCAGGAAGAAGGCCGCGATCAGCACCGTCAGGACGATGATCACGGCCATCGGCGCCTTGGCCCAGCCCTTGGTCGGGCTGTGGGGCTCCCGCGGCAGTGCCTCGGGCATGCTGCTCTCCGCGGGCGGGGTCTCGCCCGGCGGCACACCGCCGCCGGGCTCGAGACCGGTGCTGCGCTCGGGCTCGGGATCCGGACTGTAGTGACTCATGTCTGCCGGGTCCCCCGATCGCGTCGAGATCATCAGCGGACCCACTTCCGTATTTCCCGACCCCGAAGGGTCCCGACTCGACTACATTCGAGCACCGCCGATGACGGTGGCCGTCGGCAGCGTCACCCCCCGTACATGTCAGGAGCAGTGCATGCGCGACCTCGCCCTCGCTCCACCGGCCGTCTCGCCCCTGACCGGCGGGCTCGCCGACAGCGTCTTCGAGACGGCGGACCGGGAACCGGCCCGGCCGGTGCTCGCCCGCCGCGCCGACCCGGCCTCCACCGTCTGGGAGGAGGTCACGGCGATCGAGCTGCGCGACGAGGTGGTGGACGTGGCGAAGGGCCTGATCGCCGCCGGGATCGCGCCGGGCCACCGCGTGGCGATCATGGCGCGCACCCGCTACGAGTGGACGGTCCTGTGCTACGCGCTGTGGGCGGTGGGGGCCGAGGTCGTGCCGATCTACCCGACCTCCTCGCGCGACCAGGTCGAGTGGATCCTGCGGGACGCCGGCTGCGTGGCCGTGGTGGTCGAGGACGAGCAGGGCGTCATGACCGTCGGCTCGGTGTGCGCCTCGCTGCCGTTGCTGGGCCACGTCTGGCAGCTGGACGCGGGCGCGCTGCGGGAGCTGGCGGTGCGCGGCCAGGACGTGCCGCTCGCCACGGTCGACTCCATGCGCCGCATCGTGCTGCCGGACTCGACGGCCGTGATCGCCTACACCTCCGGTACGACCGGCCACGCCATGGGTTGCGCCCTGAGCCACCGCAACCTCGCCGGCACCTGCGACACCCTGCTGGCGGGCTGGGGACACACGGCCGCACCGCGCGGCGAGCAGGGCTCGGTGCTCGCGTTCCTGCCCTTCTCCCATGTGTACGGGCTGATGATCCAGGGCCTGTGCGTACGCGGCGGACTCCTCATGGGGCACCAGGCGGACCTCGGCGCCGAGGCGCTGTCGGCGGCGCTGCGCTCCTTCCGGCCCACGTACTTCTACGCGGTCCCCTCGGTCTTCGAGAAGATCTACAAGAACTTCCTGCGCACGGCGCAGCAGGGCGGCCACGGCGGACTCTTCGAGCGGGCCGCCGGGACCGCCCGGGACTTCGCCGCCGCCCTGGAGCGCCAGCGGCTGGGCCGGGGCCGCGGGCCCGGCCTCGACCTGCGGTTGCAGCACGCCCTGTACGAGCGCACGGTCTACCGCCGGCTGCGGGCCGCGCTCGGCGGCCGGGTGCAGCGGGCGACGTCCGGCGGCTCGCCCCTCAGCCGCGACCTGTCGCTCTTCTACGAGGGCATCGGCATCTACGTGCACGACGGGTACGGCCTGACGGAGACCTCCGGCGGGGTGACGATGCAGCCGCTGGGCCGGGAGAAGTCGGGCACCGTCGGGAAGGCGCTGCCGGGCACGGAGATCCGGGTGGCCGAGGACGGCGAGATCCTGGTGCGGGGGCCGTCGGTGTTCCAGGGCTACGTGGGCGACGAGGCGGCCACCCGGGCCGCGCTGCGCGGGGGCTGGCTGGCCACCGGTGACCTCGGCCGGCTGGACTCCGAGGGCTACCTCACGATCACCGGCCGCAAGAAGGACATCATCATCACCAGCAGCGGCAAGAGCGTCGCCCCGGCCGCGCTGGAGCAGCGGCTGCGGATGCACCCGCTCATCCACCAGGCCGTGGTCGTGGGTGACAACCGGCCCTGTGTGGGTGCCCTGATCACGCTGGACCCGGAGTTCCTGGCGCACTGGCGGGCCGCGCTGGCCCTGCAGGGCGAGATGCGGGAGGCCAGGGAGGAGAACGCGCTGCGCGAGGAGGTCGCCCGGGCCGTGGCCGCGGCCAACAGCGCCGTGTCGCCGTCGGAGTCGATCCGGGTGTTCCGGGTGCTACCGGAGCCGTTCGACGTGACCAACGGGCTGCTGACCCCGTCCATGAAGCTGCGCCGCGACGAGATCGTGCGCCACTGCGCCGGCGAGATCGACGCGATGTACGCCACCCGCAGGCGTCCTGGGCGGCCGAGCACGCCGGACGAACCCTCGCATTGGGACGATTCGGACAGTGTGTTCCGTTGAGCACGCCACCGGACGCGTAGGCCTCGCCCCCTCGGGAACACGCAACAGTGGCGACGCAAGAGAAAGGACGACAGCCCTGACGACAGCTCTAGCTGACGCCCGGGCCGGAAAGGCGATATGTCAACCGAGCCGCGTGGGGACGACGCCCTGACCTCCGAGGAGATCCCGAGCCGCACGAACAGCTTCGTGGGCGAGCCGCATGACGTCACGGGTGCGCGGCTGGCCGCGGAGGAGTTCCTGCGTGACCTGGCACGCTCCGCACCGCCCTCCGCCCCCGAGTACTGGGACGACATCCTGCTGGTGGTGACGGAACTGGCCGCCAACGCGGTCCAGTACGCGCCGGGACCTTTCGCGCTGCGGATGCGCCGCACCTTCGACGGCGTGCACGTGGTCCTGCGCGACACCAGCACCACCGAGCCCGCCCCGCGGCCCTTCGATCCGCGCAGCGGTGGCGGCGGGATCGGCTGGCACCTGATCCACACCCTGTGCGACCAGGTGAGCGTGGTGACCGACGAGCGGGGCAAGGACGTCCACGTCTTCCTGCCCTGGTGAGCCGCGAGCGGCACGGGCGCGGTACACCCGTGCCGCCGGCATCGGCGACCTCGGACCCCGGTTCTCAGACCGGGGTCGTCTCGCGTGGGGGCAGCCTGTCGTAGTAGTCCCCCACGGTCCGCAGGTACTGCTGGTCCCGCGTCTCGCTGTCGGTCTGGAAGCGGGGGGCGGCCTTGGCGTCCGCCCTCGTGCAGGCCAGTGTGACCTTCCGGGCCTGCGTGTCGATGCCGGTGACGACCCCGGCCGGCACCAGCACGCTGCGGCCGAACACCCAGACGCCGGTGTCGACGACCAGGTGCCGCAGGCCGTGCGGAGCGGCCTCCCGGTCCACGTGCCCGATGGTGCCGTCGGCCGCGGCGACGGCGAAACCGGTCAGGTCCTGCCCCTCGACGTGACCGCTGTCCGGCGCGTACGACCAGATTCTGTCGATGGTCACGCTGCTCCATCCTCCCTGACGGTGTGCGGATCGCTCGAGCCCGGCGGACGACTCGCCGCCCGCCCCGCTCCCCAGCCAATTACCCCTCTGTCGCACGCGCATTCGGCGTACCCGTGTACCAGCGCCCGGGAACACGATCCGGGCGGGATCCAGATCGGGGGGAATGGAGGGCGGTTTCCGGGGTAATCGCGGGGGCGCGGTGGAAACGGAGCCCGGCAGCGAAGGGAGGCACATGACAGACGGCAGTCGAGCCCGCGACACGACCGGCATCGCCCCGCACCGCGGTCATCCCCAGAGGTGACCAGCCCAGGCCGTAGCACTTGTTGGAGGTACCCGTGCCCCTCGCCCAGAACCCGCTGTCCGTGGAAGTCGAACTCCCCCGGGAGGACGTGGCCCTGATCACGGTCGACGGCTACCTGGACGTCGACACCGCGACCGAGTTCCAGGCCCATCTGGCCAACCAACTCCACCACGGCCGACGACACTTCCTGCTCGATCTCTCGTCCGTCCCGTTCATGGACTCCTCGGGCATGAACATCATCCTGCGCGTCTACCAGGAGACCCGGGGCGACGGCGGCAGCGTGCACGTCATCCGGCCGACTCCGGCCGTGCGCCGCATCCTCGACCTGACCGGCGTGAGCATCACGGTGCCGATATCGGAGAACGTGGAGGAGGCGCTGGCCCGCGTCGACGCGGGCCCGGTGGTTCCCGAGGAGCCGGAGGCGTAGGGCGCCCGACCCACGGGCGACCCTGGGCCCGGCGCCGGTGGGAACCGGTCGGCCGGGGCCCGGCTTCGCCCTGCCCGAACGGTGGTTCACCCCCCGCGCACGCCGGAGACGGCGGTGCCCGACCGCCGTCGCCCGGGACCGGGCCGCCTGCACCGGATCCGGTGTCGTACGAGGTCGGCGCATGGTTAGAGTTGTCGCCCGGCAAGTGTCACATCGCCGTTCTCGTTGCCAGAAGCGGGCTCGGTCGACGCAACGCGGATGAGGAGAGAACCAGGTGCCGGAGCACGAAGCGGACGGACAGCTCGCCACGCCGACGCACGAGGTGCGGGACTTCCTGCACCGACGGCGTGAGCAGATCGCCCAGCGGTGGGCGGACGAGCCCCTGTTCCGCACCGTGTTCACCGTCTCGCGCGACGAGGCGGTGGAGGCGGGCAAGGCCGTCGTCGACGCGCTGGCCCAGGTGGCCGACTCGGATCAGGTGGAGGACCCGGACGCCGCGGGCTTCAGCGGGGTGCGCGAGCAGCTGGCCCGCATGGGCGCGGCCCGCTCCCGCGCCGGGCTGTCCAACACCCAGGTCTCCAGCGAGCTGGCCGCCCTGAGGCCGCCCGTGGAAAATCTTTTGGCCTCCGATCTCGAGCAGGCCCCGCCCGAGCATCTGCGCGCGTGTTCCACCGCGCTGACGGTGCTGATGGGCACCCTGCGCCTGGTGGCCATGCAGACGGCACTGAGCGAGTGGCAGGCGCTCAGCGACCGGCAGCGCATGCAGCTGCTCGAGGTGGCGACGCCGGTCATCAGGCTGTGGGACGGCATCGTGGCCGTGCCCCTGATCGGGACGCTCGACAGCGCCCGCAGCCAGGTGGTGATGGAGACGCTGCTGAACGCCGTCGTCGACCAGCACGCCCGGTTCGCCATCCTGGACATCACGGGTGTGCCGACGGTCGACTCGCTGGTGGCGCAGCACCTGATGAAGACGGTGGCGGCGGCGCGGCTGATGGGCGCCGAGTGCATCGTCTCCGGCATCCGGCCGGCCATCGCACAGACCATGGTCCATCTGGGTCTCGACCTGGACGTCCTCACCCGCGCGAGCCTCTCGGACGCGCTGGGGTACGCGCTGCACCAGCTCGGCGCGGACATCGTGAACCCGGGTGCGGGTCACCGGTGAGCGACACACACCCCCGACCCGTCCCGGGCCACGTGCCGGTGCTCCGGCTCGGTGACGTCCTGCTGGTCACGCTCCAGGGGGACCTGCACGACACCACGGCGCAGCAACTGCAGCAGGACCTCGCGGAGACCATCTCCCGCACCGGCGTCCGCGGTGTCCTCATCGACATCTCCGGCGTGGAGATCGTCGACTCCTTCCTGGGGCGGGTGCTGGCCGAGATCGCCGCGCAGGCCAAGCTGCTGGCCGCACGGACGGTGGTGGCCGGCATGCGCCCGGCCGTCGCCATCACCCTGGTGGAACTGGGCCTGACGCTGCCGGGCCTGAGGACCGCGCTCAGCACGGAGGCGGGCATGGAGCTCCTCTCCCCGCACTCGCCGGTGACCCGAGCCCGCGGCCCGCGTCTGGAGAGTCCGTGATGCACACTGCCGCGGGCGTCGAGGCCTGCCTGCCCATCCGGTCCGACATGGACCTGGTGTGGGTGCGCCAGCACGTACGGCAGGCCGCTGCCCAGCTCGGCTTCGGCCTGGTGGAGCAGACCAAGCTGGTCACCGCCGCCAGCGAGCTGGCCCGCAACACCCTCGTGCACGGCGGGGGCGGACAGATGGAGGCGACCCGCGTCCGCAGCGGCGCCGTACAGGGGCTGCGGCTGTCCTTCAGCGACGAGGGGCCGGGCATCGCCGACCTCGACCAGGCGCTCAGCGACGGCTACACCTCCGGCGGCGGGCTGGGGATGGGGCTGAGCGGTGCCCGGCGCCTGGTGCACGACTTCGACATCGACAGCACGCCCGGCTCCGGCACGACGGTGCGGGTCACCTGCTGGGTGGCCCAGCCGCCGCGGCCCCGCGAGGAGGCCTGATGCCGCGCGTGTGGGACATCCCGGTGCGCGACTCGACCCGGGTGCGCGACGCACGGGTGGCCGCGGAACAGGCGGCCGCGCTGGCCGGTCTCGACGAGCGCCGCGCGGCGGCCGCCGCGCTGGTCGCCACCGAGCTCGCCACGAATCTGCTCAAGCACGCGGAGGGCGGGCAGGTGCTCATCGACATCGTCGCCCCGCCCGTGCTGCTGGGCGGTGGCGATGAGTCCCGCGTCGTGCAGATCGCCGCGATCGACCACGGCCCCGGCATCCACGACGTCCCCGCGGCCGTGCGCGACGGTTTCTCGACGACCCGCTCGCTCGGCGCGGGCCTCGGCACGTGCCGGCGTCTCGCCGACGACTTCGGCCTGCACAGCACGCCCGGCCGCGGCACGGTGGCGGTCGCACGCGTCGGCGCCACGCCCCGGGGCGGTGCCGAGTCCACCGCTGCGGCGGCCTCCGCGTGGGCCGACGGAGCCACTGGTGCCGCCGGCCCGGACGCCGGCCCCTGGACGGGGCCCGGAGACTCGGCCTCCCAGGACGGGCCGGGGGCGGGCGGCGCCCCGTCCACGGCACCGTCTCCGCTCGCGGCCATGGCGTGCGGCGGCCTGACGGGGCACGCGGCGGCCCGCACCGACACGCCCGGCCCCGCCGGGCCGGGTGACGCCACCGCGCGGGACGCTCTCCGGAACGGTCCGGCACCGGCCGGCTCCGCCATCGGCCCCGTGGGGCCCTCCGCGCCGGCCGGTGTGCCGGGCGGGGAGGCCCCCGGGCGTCCCGGCGGGCCGGGCCGGGTGCCGGCCGGTGGTGGCACCGTGGAACGCGCGACGCGGGAGGTGTCGGCGCGTGACCGCTCCGGGCCGCTCGCCGGGGTACGGGCCGGCGGTGTGAACATCCCCTACGGCGGGGCGGAGTACTCGGGTGACGCCTGGACCTGGGCGCGGTCCGGGGACCGGGTGACCCTGATGCTGGCGGACGGGCTGGGGCACGGGCCGGAGGCCGCCCGGGCCTCGTCCGCCGCGGTCACGGCGCTGCACCGGTGGGCCCACCTCTCCCCCGCCGAGGCGCTGCGGCACCTCCACGACGCGCTGCGGGGCACCCGCGGCGCCGCCGTCGCCCTGGCCCAGCTCGACCTGCGGGCCGGGCGGCTGAGGTTCGCCGGCATAGGGAACGTGGGGGCGCGGCTGCGCGCCGACGGCACCTGGCGGCACCTGCTGTCGCGGCCCGGCATCGTCGGCGTCCACCGACCCACCACCCTCCGCGAGGAGGAGGCGGGCTGGGCGGACGACCGGCTGCTCGTCCTGCACTCGGACGGGCTGCCCAGCCGCTGGGCACCGCCGTCCGACGACCCCGGCGCGCCCGCGGCCGACCCGGCCGTGACGGCCGCCGTGACGATACGCGACGCGAGCAGTCCCGCCCGGCCGGTGCGGGACGACATCGCCGTGGCCGTGCTGACTCCCACCCCGCCGGAACGCCCATGATGCGCACTTGGCAGATCACCACCCTCACCGACGCCGCACGCGCCCGGATCGCCGTCGCGCGGCTGGCCGCCGCCTACGGTGTGCCGACCCTCGAACGGACCCGGCTCACCGCCGGCCTCAGCGCCCACCTGCGGCAGTGCCTCACCAAGGGCGGCACCTGGCTGCTCACCCTCAACCTCGCCGGGTCGCCCGCCGAGGAGGGGCTGCTGCACGCCGTGGTGACCCCGCCGCCGGAGGCGAGCGCCGCGGGGGAACCGCCCTGGGAGGTCACCGTCACCTGCCCCGAGGCGGCCGAGGCCACCGAGGCCGGCACGGTCTCCGAGGACCCCGCGGCCCTCGCCGAGGCACTGCTCGGCGCCGACGAGGACACCGGCGTGGTCCTGGACAAGCTCACCGAGCAGGAGGACCTGGTCGCCTTCCACCGGGAGGAGCTGCACCAGACCAACCAGGGCGTGCTGGCCCTGCACGCCGAGCTGGACGCGGCAGGCCGGGCCCAGCGTGAGGCCTTCGCCGCCGAGCGCAGCGCCCGCAACGAGGCGGAGAGCGCCCGCCGCAGGCTGACGTTCCTCGCGGACGCGAGCGCCGTGCTGACGGCCTCCCTCAACCACGAGGAGATCGTGCGCCGGCTGCCCGAGCTGCTGGTGCCGGAGTACGCGAGCAGCGTCGACGTCTGGCTGTTCGACGAGGACGACAAGCACCGGTCGACGCCGCACGCGGCCGCCGCGGTGCTCGCGGCGCGGACCGGGCGGCCCCAGTACGCGGCCGACCACCCGGGCAGGCTGCCCGGCGTCGACGACCAGCCGCCGTCGGCGCTGCACCCCGGTACGCCGCTGCTGTGCGTGCCACTGCCGACGCGGCGGGCGCCGCTGGGCGTGCTCACGCTGTCGCCGCCCGGTGCGCGCTGGGACCCGGACGACGCGGTGATGCTGATCGAGCTCACCCGGCGGGCCAGCATCGCCATCGACAACGCCCGGCGCTTCGAGCACAACCGCGACATCGCCGAGACGCTGCAGCGGGCCCTGCTCACCGACCTGCCGGCCACGCCCGGCCTCAGCCTGGCCGCGCGCTACCTGCCGGCCACGCACGGGCTGAACATCGGCGGTGACTGGTACGACGCCTTCCCCCAGCGCGACGGCGGCCTCATCACCGTCATCGGCGACGTGACCGGGCACGGGCTGCACGCCGCGGTCATGATGAGCCAGCTGCGCACCGCGCTGCGGGCGTACGCCGTCGACGGCGACAGCCCGGGCCGGCTGCTGACCCGGCTGCACCGGTTCCTGCACCACCTGCAGCCGGATCTGTACGCCACGGCCGTCATCGCCCGGTTCCACCCCGACGAGCCCACGCTGACCTGGGCCGCAGCCGGTCATCCGCCGCCGGTGCTGCGCCTGGCCGACGGCACCGTGCGCACCCTCGACGCCAAGCCCGGCGCGATGCTCGGCATCCCCCTGACCCAGGAGATCCACGACCACACGGTGCAGTTGTCGCCCGGTTCCACGCTCGCGCTGTACACGGACGGGCTGGTGGAGCGGCGTGCGCAGGGCATAGACCCGGGGATCGAGCGGCTCGCCGCGGCGCTGGGCGGATTCGGTTCCGCGGAACTCGACGCGGATCTGGAGGGCGCGGCGGACCGGATCCTGCATCCGCTGCTGAGCGACTCCGAGCGCGACGACGACGTGTGCCTGCTGCTGTGTCACGTCCGGGGGGACGCCGCGTCCTGACGGCCGGTCCCCCGCCCGGTGTGCACGCCTTCTTCACTCCCGGCCGGTGCTTTTCGGCCACCGCGCGGGCATGGTGGTGATCGACGGGTTCGTCTGCCTGCCACGTCCGACTGGCGTCCCGGCCGCACACCAGGTGGGATCAAGAGGGTGCGAACCGGCGATCCAGGGGCAGTCGGAAGGCGTTCGAGGCAGACCGCCTGGAGCCGCAGAAAGGGATGAACACCGTGACACGACCCAGGATCCTGGTGGTGGGCGCAGGCTTCGCCGGCGTGGAGTGCGTCCGCCGTCTGGAACGGAAACTCTCCCCGGACGAGGCCGACGTCACCCTGGTGACGCCGTTCGCCTACCAGCTCTATCTTCCGCTGCTCCCCCAGGTCGCCTCCGGCGTGCTGACGCCGCAGTCGATCGCCGTGTCCCTGCGCCGCAGCAAGAAGTACCGCACGCGGATCATCCCGGGCGGCGCCATCGGCGTCGACCTGAAGGCGAAGGTGTGCGTCATCCGCACCATCACCGACGAGACCGTCAACGAGCCGTTCGACTACATCGTGCTGGCGCCCGGCAGCATCACCCGGACCTTCGACATCCCGGGCCTGACCGAGCACGCCTTCGGGATGAAGACCCTCGCCGAGGCTGCGTACATCCGGGACCACGTCATCTCCCAGCTGGACCTGGCCGACGCGAGCCAGGACCCGCAGGAGCGGGCTTCCCGGCTGCAGTTCGTGGTGGTCGGCGGCGGCTACGCGGGCACCGAGACCGCGGCCTGCCTGCAGCGTCTGACGCACGCCGCCGTCAAGCGCTACCCGCGGCTGGACCCGGGCCTGATCAAGTGGCACCTGATCGACATCGCGCCGAAGCTCATGCCGGAGCTCGGCGAGAAGCTGGGCAGCAGCGCGCAGGAGATCCTGCGGCGCCGCGGCATCGAGATCTCCCTGGGCACGTCCATCGCGAAGGCCGGCCCGGAGGAGGTCACCTTCACCGACGGACGGGTGATCCCGACCCGCACGCTCATCTGGACCGCCGGTGTCGTCGCCAGCCCGCTGATCGCCACGCTGGGCGCGGAGACCGTCAAGGGCCGTCTCGCGGTCGCCCCCGAGATGAACCTGCGGGGCAGCGACGGCGTGTTCGCGCTCGGCGACGCGGCCGCCGTGCCCGACCTGGCCAAGGGCGACGGGGCCATGTGCCCGCCCACGGCGCAGCACGCGCTGCGGCAGGGCAGGCACGTCGCCGACAACGTCATCGCCTCGCTGCGGGGCCGGTCGATGGCACCGTACGTCCACAAGGACCTGGGGCTGGTCGTGGACCTCGGCGGCACCGACGCGGTGTCCAAGCCGCTGGGCATCGAGCTGCGCGGCCTGCCCGCGCAGG
This sequence comes from Streptomyces sp. DT190, assembly GCF_049846985.1. NCBI lineage: Bacteria > Bacillati > Actinomycetota > Actinomycetes > Kitasatosporales > Streptomycetaceae > Streptomyces > Streptomyces sp. DT190. The sequence continues at coordinate 18,042 of NZ_JBNCNM010000027.1, forward strand.
CCGTCGCCCGCGGGTACCACTGGTCGGCGCTGCGCACCAACGTCGCCAAGACCCGGGTGATGACCAACTGGCTGCTCAACGCGGTCGCCGGCGACGACTTCGTGCGCACGGGGTTCCAGGCCCGCAAGCCGGCGCGGCTGAAGGACTTCGAGTACACCGACGCCTATCTGACGCCGGACCAGGTGCGGGCGCACGTCGAGGCGGCCGGACGGCAGGAGTAGCACCCGGCCCGGGCGGGGGCCGCCGCGCATGGCATGACATGCTGAGGTGCGGATCTTGGTGTGCGAGTCGGGAGAGAGTGCGGCGGCGTGAAGGCAGCGGGACACTCGGTGCGGACGCGGCTGCGGGACCGGATCGCCGCGTCCGACCCGGGGCTGCTGCGCCTGACGGCCGGGCTGCGGACGGTCGGCGCGATCGCCCTCACCCTGGCCGTGCTCGCCCTGTTCGGGACGGACGTGCCGCACCTGGTGGCGGGGGCCATGGCGGCCATGGTCGCCACCTTCGCGATCCGGGAGAAGCAGCCCGGCGCCCAGGCGGTGACGCTGGCGCTGGGGCTGCCGGTGGCGCTGGCCTCCGTGAGCCTGAGCGCGGTGCTGGGCGAGCGTCGCGTCGTCGGTGACGCCTTCTTCGTCGTCCTGATCTTCTGCGCGGTCTACGGCCGCCGGTTCGGTGACCGGGGCACCGCGCTCGGGCTGATCGCCTTCCAGGTGTACTTCCTGTCGCTGTTCGTGGGCGCCACCGTCTCCTCGCTGCCCGCGCTGTACGGGGCCATCACCCTGGCGTTCTGCTCCAGTGCCGTGCTGCGGTTCGCGGTGGTGCCCGCGACGCCCGCGGGCGTCCTGGTGCGGCTGCGCCTGGCCTTCCGGGCCCGGCTGGCCCAGCTGGTGTCGGCGCAGCTCGACCTCCTCGACGCCGGCGAGGACGACATGGACAAGGCGCTCGCCGCCGTGCGCGAGGGCACCGCGCGGCTGCACGAGACCGCCATGATGATCCAGGGGCGGCTGGAGGAGGGCACCCCGGACGAGTCGGCGGCGCGGCTGGTGCAGCGCCGGATCGCGGACGCCGAGATCGCCGCCGAGCGGCTCGGTCTGCTGCTGCTGTCGGCCCGCAGCGCCGAACGGGCCGACACGCTCACCCTGCACCTGCCCGGTGCGCCCGCCCCGTCGGTGACCGTGCCGGCCGTGCCCGACGAGTCCACCGCCGTCCTGCGGCGGGATCTGCGGGCGCTGCACACGCTGGTGCTGCGGGCCGGCGGCGGCGACTCGGGCACCGGGCTGGCGCACGTGCGCAACCGGCTGCTCGGCTACCGGGACGAGGAGAACCTGCCGCCCGCCTCCGCCGCCGTGCAGGACGTCTTCCGGGGCATCGGTGAGGCGGCCCGCGCGGTGCTGGGGCTGCGGATCGCCCTGGACGGCCCGCAGGACGAGTCGGACGACTCCCCCGCCACCGCCCGCTCCCGCGAGGAGCTGGACGCCGAGGAGGCCGCGCTCGACGGCGGCGCCGAGGAACCGGCCCAGGACGAGCAGACGGGGCTGCGGCGCCCCACCACGCGCGCGGCCGTGCAGGTCGCGGTCGGTTCCTCCCTGGCCATCGCGGGCGGGGAGCTGCTGTCCACGCAGCGCTGGTACTGGGCGGTGCTGACGTGCTGGATCGTCTTCATCAACACCTCCTCGACGGGCGAGATCCTGGTCAAGGGCTACCGGCGGCTGCTGGGCACGGTCTTCGGCGTCGTGGCCGGGATCGCGCTGGCGGGGCTGGTCGGGCAGCACACGGTGACGGCGTTCGCGCTGGTGCTGGTGCTGATCTTCGCGATGTTCTACGTGGCGCCGCTGTCGTACACGCTGATGTCGTTCTTCGTCACGGCGATGCTGGGACTGCTGTACACGCTGCTGCACACCTACAGCCTGGACGTGCTGGTGCTGCGCATCGAGGAGACGGCCATCGGCGCCGTCTGCGGGGTGGTCGCGGCGGCGCTGGTGCTGCCGGTGCGGACGGACCGGCGGACGAACGAGCTGCTGGGGACCGTGCTGGACCGGCTGGGCGACGTCGCGCAGGCCGCGGTCGGGCAGCTCAGCGGCGGACCGGCGGACGAGCTGCTGGACAAGGCACGCGACCTGGACCAGGCGCTGGCCGACCTGCGGGCCGCCACCCAGCCGCTGACCCATCCGGTCACTCCGCTGCGGGCCCGGCGGGACACCGCCCGGTACGTGGTGGCGCTGCTGGAGACGTGCGCGTACCACGCGCGGACCCTGGCGGCCACCGCCGAGCTGCTGCCGACGCATCCGTCGATCGCGGCGGACCCGCGGCTGCGCGGGGCGGCGGCGCGCACGGTGCGCAACATCGAGGCCATCGCGGCCCGGGTCGCCGACGAGCACGCCGAGGTGAGGGTCGAGACCGGCCCGAGCATCGCCGCACTGCTGGGCTCCGACGCCGGCACCCCGCGCTACGGCCGCATCACCGATCGCGTGCTGCGGCATCTGGAGCGGCTGGACGAGGCCGTGCTCGGTCTCGCCCGGCCGCTGGGCGTGCCGGTGGAGACGCCTCGGGGGTGAGGCGCCTCACGGGCCCGCGGGGCCGCCGGTTCAGAAGTCGGTGGGCAGTCCGCTCACCTCGGCGATGCCCCGCAGTTCCTCGGTCTGCCGGTGCCGTTCCTTGATGTAGTCGGCTATCTCGCCGAGCCGGACGGGGTCGGACGCGGTGGTCGCGTCGGTGACGATCCGGACCGGGCCGGTGTCGTCGACGTCGAGTTCGATCACTTCGTTGTCCAGGCGGCCGGTGACGGCGGTGGCGATGACGAGGGCCACCTCGTCACGGACCTCCTGAGGCAGTTCGTCGTCGCCCCCGGAGTCGAGCGCGAAGTCGAGGCTGGACAGGCGTTCCTCGTCGATCGCCTCGAGGACGGGTTCCACCACGCGCATCAGGAGGCGGTAGTCCTCCGTGTCCATCCGGATGCGCAGGAGGTCCAGGTACACGTCCACGGGCCGGCCGTCGCCATGCGGGATCTCGGGATCGCTCATCCGTCCCGTGTTCCCCGCCGGACGCGGCTCAGACACGCCGCCAGCGAGCCATGGCGAAGGAGAACACCCCGAAGAGCACCAGCCCGGCCGCCACGCAGGCCAGCAGCCAGGGGCCGAGCGGGGTCTCCGCGAGGCTGCGCAGGGTGTCGTCCAGCCCCTTGGCCCGGTCCGGTGCGTAGTCGATCGCCGCGCGGACGGCGAAGACACCGGCGACGGCGAAGACCAGCCCGCGGGCGGCGCCGCCGGCCACGCCCGTGACGTCGACCAGCCGCCGCGTGCGATGGCTCATCTGCCCGAGCCGCAGCTTGTCGTGGAACTTGCGCCGGATCGCGCGCACGGCGATCCAGCCGCCGGCCACGACGATCCCCAGCCCGGCGGCGCCGACCAGCCACTGACCGGCGGGGATCTCCAGGACCCTGGCCGTGGCGTCCCGGGACTGCTGGTCGCTGGAGCCGCTCTGGTGGCCGCCGGCCGCGAACGACAGCACGGAGTAGGCGACGAAGACGTAGAAGACGCAGCGGGCCGCCGCCATCAGGCGCTTGCGGGGGCTGCGGCCGTCCTTGCCGACCGAACCGAAGATCACCTCGGACAGCCGCCACAGGGCCATGCCGACGAGCCCGACGCCCAGGGCCCACAGCAGCACCGCGCCGAACGGCTGCTGCGCCAGTTCCTGCAGGGCTCCGCCGCGGTCGGCCTGCCGGCCGGTGCCGCCGAAGGCGATCTGCAGGGCCAGTGCCCCGACGAGCAGATAGATCACGCCCCGGGCGGTGAAGCCCGCCCGTGCCGCCCCCTCGGTCACCGAGCCCCGCGCCACGCGCCGGGCCCGGAAACGACCGCTCTGTGCCATCGCACTCGTGTTCATGTCGACCTCCCGGGACTGCGGATGCCCCCGGTCGGCCGCGGCACACCCCGCGCACGCCGCGGACCAGCGAATTCCGCTTGCGCCGGGCCCGAGCGCCGGGGGGACAGCCCTCAGCGGCGCGGCGGCGCCCCGCGGGACACGGGCTCAGGACCGCCGCAGCCTGGCGCCCCGCCGGGCGCGCCCGAGGGCGTGCAGGTACTCCAGGGCGTCCAGGACCACCGTCCGGTCGTGCCACGCCAGCCAGCGGCCCGCCTCGGCGCCCACGGTGTCGAGGGTTCTGGTCTGGGTCTGCGTCAGTGCGCGCAGAGGCCGGTCCATGTGGGCCGAGACCATGCCGATGCACACTCCGGACGAGGTCGTCAGCGGGACGCTGTGGCAGGCCCTGCTGCCCGCCGCGAGGATGGCGTGCCGGGCCGGCTCGGTGAACACCGGGTCGCTCTCCACCTCGTGGACGGTGACCTGGGCGACGTCCCGGGCGGCCTGCGCGCAGGACGTGCCGTCCTCCCCGACGTGGGCGAAGAAGTCGACGAAGTCCGGCGTGAGCCCGGTGTGCTCCTCGATGCGCAGGCCGCCGCGCGCCCGGTCGGTGAGCTGGACGTTGCCCATGCCGGTCTCCGTCACCGTCAGGGTGCGGTGCAGTACGGCCTTCAGGACGGCGCCGCGGCTGCCGGATCCGGACTCGTGGGCGGTGGTGAACGTGAGAGGGGGTTGCGGCCGGCGGACGCGCCGCGGGAACCACAGCTGTTCCCGGCCGTCCGGGCGCGGCGCGGTGACCAGGACGTTCGCCAGGGTGCGCAGCTTGACGTTGTACCGCTGGGAGGCCTTCTGCAGCAGCGCGAAGGCGCTCTCCCCGTCGGCCAGCGCGTACCGCTCCTGCAGCAGGCCCTGGGCCTGCGAGATCAGCGGGTACACGCGCGCCCGGGCGCGCAGGTCGCGTACCTCGGCGCGCAGCCGCTCCAGCTCACCGTCGTCGTCTGCGGCCGCCGGGCGTCCCGGTGCGGACATGGATCTCCCTGGTGTGTGCCGGGGCGAGGGGGGACACCGAGGGTCCGGCCGGCGGCTGTCGCCGCCGGCCGGACCCTCGGTGTCGTTCGCCTTCCCCGTCGCGTCTCGCGCACACCGCCGTCAGGCGGGTTCCGTGGCCGCCATCCGCTGCTCGGTGACCAGGGTGACGGTCTCGCGGGCCGGTGCGGGTGCGGCCGCGAGCCACTGGTGAGCGGCGTCCAGGGCGTGCCGGACGTCCCTGGTGCCGGTGGACACGCACAGCGTGTACGCCAGGTCACGGGTCCGTGCACTCACCTCGGCCGTCGCGCGGCCGGCCTCGGTGGTCGCCGACAGCGCCTCGTACTCCTCGACGAGACGGCGCAGTACGGCGGGATGGGGCCTCAGCATGTCGTTCGCTCCTTGGGGGTCGGGTGGTCAGGCCGTCGCGGAGGGACCGCCGCTGCCCCGGGTCCCGGGCTTCTGCCCCAGGACCTCGTCCCGCACGCGGGCGCAGCTGCGGCTGATGAGACGGGAGACGTGCATCTGGGAGATGCCCAGCCGGTCGGCGATGCGGCTCTGGGTCATGTCCTCGAAGAAACGCATGTAGAGGATGGCCCGTTCGCGTTCCGGCAGCCGGCGCAGGCCCTCCTTGGCGGACTCGCGGTCGATCACGGTGTCGTAGGACGAGTCCGACGCGCCGAGGGTGTCCGCGAGGCTGTAGCCGTCGTCGTCGGCGGACAGCTCGGCGTCCAGCGACAGCGTGCTGAAGCTGTCGAGCGCCTCCAGTCCGGCGTTGACCTCTTCCTCGGTCAGGCCGGTGTGGGTGGCGATGTCCGCCACGGAGGGCTCGGGGCTGCCCGGGTTCTGGGTGAGTTCACGCCGTGCGACACGCACCTTGTTGCGCAGTTCCTGCACGCGGCGGGGAACCCTCAGGGCCCACATGCGGTCCCGGAAGTGGCGCTTGACCTCGCCGGTGATGGTGGGGACGGCGTAACTCTCGAAGGCTCCCCGGCTCGGGTCGAACCGGTCGATGGCCTTGACGAGCCCCAGAGCGGCGACCTGCCGGAGATCCTCGATCGACTCTCCGCGGTCGCGGAAACGACCGGCGATGCGGTGGGCCATGGGCAGCCAGAGCGTGACCAGCTCGTCGCGGACGGCTTCCCGCTCGGGGCCCTCCTCGAGCTCCGCCAGCCGGGCGAAGAGAGCGGCGGTGTCGGGCGCGTCGTCGTGACGCCGCTTGGTGGCGGTGGTCGTCGTTTCGGGCGTGCCGGGACGGTTGGTGGGCGTTTCGATGAGCATGCGGATTCGCTCCTGAACGGTGGTTTCAGGGATTTACCGCGGGACGGTCGCTGCCCGGATCGACCTGGAGGGCCTCCGGAGCAGCCATACCGCTCCCGCTGGCGCGCCTCCGGTCCGAAGCACGAAACTGCGTCTGCCCTGCACCCGGTGGAACAAACTCCGCTTTGCTGTGCAATCTCCGGGAACCGTCTCGGCACCGGTCGCACCAGCTCAGGACAGGGGAACCACAGCGGTGATGCACTTGCCCCCGGCGGGCAGGTCCGACACCCGGACGTCGCGGGAGAGCCGGCAGACGATGGGCCAGCCGTGGCCGCCGTGCCGCGTCCGGCCCTGCGGGTCGGTGCGGGGCGCGGTCACCGGGAGCCGGTCACTGCGGTCGCTGACCGAGACGCGGACGCCGGGACCGTCGATGTCGACGTGGAAGTCGGTGACTCCCCCGCCGTGCAGGATCGCGTTGGTCGTCAGCTCCGAGGCGACGAGCAGCGCGTCGGACAGGGCGTCGGCGTCGCACGAGGTACGGGTGGCGCGGCAGCGTTCGGCCACGGCCCGCTCCACGGCCCGGCGCGCCTCGGCCGGATGGCTCGGCCGGACCCCGTTCGCACCGGGCGGTTCGAAGACGGATTCGATCATGCGCTCCTCGCACATCCTTCTGCTCCCCTGGTCGGTCGGGACGGAAGGACGGATCCGGATCGCGTTCCACGGCCGCTCGCACGGGCACGTCCCGGGTTCGCGGACCCGTTGCCTCCTCCAACGTGCCGCGGCGATCCGATCGCGTACCTCGCGAGCGCCGCGGGCTTCCCTTCTTCGGCTCACCTTTCGCCGCACCTGCAAACCTCCGGGGCACCCGCACGGCTCGAAAAGCGCACGGACGGCCGTGATCCACTGCCATCTCCGGGCGCTGCCGGGGTACGCGGTGCTCATGACCGATGTGGTGGATTCCGACGAACTACTGCGCCGCATCCAGCGCGCGAGGTCCTGCGCGCTGCGGGAGGAGCAGGCGTGGCAGACCAGGAGCGAACAGTTGGGCGCGACGGACCCCCAGGGCGCCCGGGACGCGACCGTGCGGCGCATGTCCTACGAGGCGGTCCGCACGGTGCTGGACGAGATCCTGTCCCCGGGCACCCACACGACACAGGGGTGAGCGCCCCGGCGGCATGGTCGTGGCCGGGTCGGGAACTCGATGCGCATGACAGTCGACCACACCCGTGCACCGGTTCTGGAGGCCCTCGACGCATATCGGCGCAAGGGGCATCTGTCGTTCACGCCGCCGGGGCACAAGCAGGCCCGCGGTGCCGATCCGGAGGCCCGGGAGATCCTCGGGGACGCCGTGTACCTCGGGGACGTGCTGGCCTCGGGCGGTCTGGACGACCGGCTCACCCGGGGGCGGGTGCTGCAGCGGGCGCAGGAGCTGATGGCCGACGCGGTCCACGCCGACCACACGTTCTTCAGCACGTGCGGCAGCTCCCTTTCGGTGAAGGCCGCCATGCTGTCGGTCGCGGGTCCGCACGAGAAGCTGCTGATCGGGCGGGACGCCCACAAGTCCGTGGTGTCGGGCCTGATCATCTCCGGCATCGAGCCCGTCTGGGTCGAGCCGAGGTGGGACGCCGAGCGGCACCTCGCCCATCCGCCGTCCGCCGAGGAGTTCGACCGGGCCTTCGAGGCCCACCCCGACGCCCGCGGTGCCCTGGTCACGAGCCCCACCCCCTACGGCGGCTGCGCGGACCTGCGGGCGATCGCCGAGGTCTGCCACCGCCGCTCGCGGCCGCTGATCGTCGACGAGGCCTGGGGCGCGCACCTGCCGTTCCACCCCGACCTGCCGTCCTGGGCGATGGACGCGGGCGCGGACATCTGCGTGACCAGCATCCACAAGATGGGCAGCGGCCTGGAACAGGGCTCGGTCTTCCACCTCCAGGGCGACCTCGTCCCGCCCGCCCTGCTCGGGATGCGCGCGGACCTGCTCGGCACCACCAGCCCGTCGGTGCTGATCTTCGCGGGGCTGGACGGCTGGCGCCGCCAGATGGCGCTGCACGGCCAGGAGCTGATGGGCGGCGCGCTGGAGCTGGCGGCGGAGGTGCGCGCCGCCATCGAGGAGATCGACGGACTGCACGTCAACGACCGCGACGACTTCTGCGGCCCGGGGCTGTCCGACGACTTCGACCCGCTGCCCGGTGTCATCGACCTCGGCGGCCTCGGCATCTCCGGTTTCCAGGCGGCGGACTGGCTGCGCGAGCACCGGCAGATCGACGCGCATCTGGTGGACCACCGCCGTATCGGGGCCCAGCTCACGCACGGCGACGACCGGGAGACGACCGGGGAGCTGCTGTCGGCGCTGCGGGACCTGGCCCGGGTCGCGCGGGACCTGCCCGAGGCACCCCGCGTGGCGGTGCCCTCGCCCGCCGAGCTGCGGATGGAACAGGCGGTGCTGCCGCGTGACGCGTTCTTCGGCCCGGCCGAGGACGTGCCGGTGGCCGAGGCGGCCGGACGGGTCGCGGCCGAGATGATCACCCCGTATCCCCCGGGCATCCCGGCGGTCCTGCCGGGTGAGCTGCTGACCGAGCCGGTGCTGGCCTACCTGCGGACCGGGCTGGAGGCGGGCATGCACCTCCCCGACCCGACGGACCCCGAGCTGCGGACGGTCCGGGTGGTCGCCGAGAGCCCCGGGAAGTGAAACGGGTCACGCAACCCGCTCTCGGGTACGCGAACGCCCCCTGAATGGTTTACCGTTCACTCATACGTGGCGACGGAGTCGACCTCTGTCCTCCGCGCCACCGCTTACGGCCCTGGCTGGTTTCCCCCGTCCAGCCAGGGCTTTTTCATGCCCGGACGGCGCCGCTGAGGAAGTCGCGTACGCCGAGGTGCTCAAGGCCCCGGCAGCGGCTGAAATGGGCGTAGGGACCGCACCGCAGTCGACCGCCCGGCGAGGAGCCCCGCATGACCAAAGCGATCAAACTCCTGACCGCCCTGCCGCCGCCCCAGCGACAGCGTCTGATGTCGCTCGCCCGGGAGGTGTCCTTCCCCGAGGACGCCCGGATCTTCGAGGCGGACGGCAGGGCCGACCGCTTCTGGGTCATCCGCTCCGGCGCCGTCTCCCTGGACCAGCAGGTGAACTCCCTGCAGCGGGTGACCGTGGCCAGCCTCGGCGCGGGCGACCTGCTGGGCTGGTCCTGGCTGTTCCCGCCGTACACCTGGGACTTCGGCGCGGTGGCCTTCAGCCCGGTGCGGGCCTACGAGTTCGACGCGCGGGCCGTGCTGGACCTGTGCGAGGAGGACCCCGGCCTCGGTCTGACGCTGGTGCGCAACGTGGCCGAGGTGCTCGCGCACCGGCTGGAGATGACCCGGGGCAAGCTGATGGAGCAGTACACGCTGCACCGGCGCGGAGCGCTGTGAGGCGCCGGTTCCGTCAGATGCGGTAGCGGCGCAGCGCCGGCACCGCGGCGGCCAGGACCAGCATGACCGCGACGACCAGCAGCCCGCCGCCCGCGACGGCGGTGCGGGGGCCGAAGGCGGAGCCCGCGGTGCCGTGCAGCACGTCGGCGAGGCGTGGGCCGCCCGCCACGACGACGGTGAAGACGCCCTGCATGCGCCCGCGCATCTCGTCGGTGGCGGCGGACAGCAGGATCGCGCCGCGGAAGACCATCGAGACCATGTCGGCCACCCCGGCGACGGCGAGGAACGCCACCGCGAGCCACAGGTCGGCGCTCAGCCCGAAGCCCGTGATGGCCGCGCCCCAGACGACGACCGCCCAGATGACCATCCAGCCGTGCCGGCGGGCCCGGGAGAAGGTCCCGGAGAACAGCCCGCCGAGCACCGCGCCGATGGGGATCGCCGCGAACAGCAGGCCGAGCGCGAGTCCCTCACCGTAGGGGGCGTAGGTCTCGGCGGCGAGCTGCGGGAACAGGGCCCGGGGCATGCCGAGGACCATGGCGACGATGTCGGCGAGGAAGGACAGCAGGAGCACCGTGTGTCCCCAGATGTAGCGGAAGCCCGCGGCGATCTCCTTCACGCCCGCGCGTCGCACGGCCGTACCGGCCAGGGGCGGCAGGGACGGCAGCCGGTGGACGGCCCACACGGTGACGCACAGAGCCAGGGCGTCGATGAGGTAGAGCTCGGGCAGCCCGATCACGGGGATGAGGGCCCCGGCGAGCAGGGGCCCGGCCACCTGCCCGGTCTGCATCACCGTGGAGCCGAGGGCGTTGGCGGCGGGCAGTTCGTCCTCGGGGACCAGACGGGCGATGGAGGCGCTGCGCGCCGGGGCGTTCAGTCCCCAGAAGGCCTGCTGCAGCGCCAGCAGCAGCATGAGCGCGGCCACCGACTCCAGGCCCGCGAAGGCCTGGAGCCAGAACAGCAGCGAGGTGACGGCGATGCCGGTGTTGGTGATCAGCAGCAGCTTGCGCCGGTCCATGGTGTCGGCGATCGCCCCGCCCCACAGGGCGAACACGATCAGGGGTACCAGGCCCGCCAGGCTCGCGGCGCCCACCCACGCCGAGGAGCCCGTGATGTCGTAGATCTGCTTGGGCACGGCCACGGCGGTGAGCTGGCTGCCGACGGCCGTGACGATGGTGGAGGCCCACAGGCGCCGGTAGGCGGGGCGGCGCAGCGGGCGTGTGTCCATGGCCCAGCGGCGCCAGCCGCGCCGCCGGGGTGTCTCCGGCCGGGGCCCCGGTCGTTCGGTCGTGCTGTCGGTCGTGTCCACGCGCCCCCGCTTTCTCGATGGCCGCTACATCTTTCAGGCGGGATCACTATCGCACCGGCCGCCGGCCGGCCGGCGGCCGACGTCAGCTTCCGGCGATGAGCAGGACGCCGAGCACGATCATGACGACGGCGACCAGGCCGTCCAGGACGCGCCAGGCGGCCGGTTCGGCGAGGAACCGGCCGAGCAGCCGGGCGCCGAACCCGAGGGCGGTGAACCAGCACAGGCTGGCCAGCACCGCACCGAGCCCGAACGTCCAGCGCAGCGGGCCGTGGTCGGCGGCCACGGAGCCCAGCAGGAAGACCGTGTCCAGGTAGACGTGCGGGTTGAGCCAGGTCATCGCCAGGCAGGTGAGCACGGCCCGGCGCACCGAACCGGCCGCCTCCCCCTCCGTGCGCAGCGCGCCGCCGTCCGGCCGGAACACCCGGCGGGCCGCCAGGGCGCCGTAGCCCAGCAGGAACGCGCCGCCGATCCAGCCGACCGCCGTCAGCGCGCCCGGCCAGGTCACCACCACCGCGCCGACGCCGCCCACCCCGAGCGCGATGAGCAGCGCGTCGGACAGCGCGCAGATGGCGACGACGGCGAGGACGGCCTGGCGGCGGACGCCCTGGCGCAGGACGAAGGCGTTCTGGGCGCCGATGGCGACGATGAGGGACAGTCCGGTGCCGAAACCGGCGGCGCCGGCGGTGAGGGTGCTGGTCATGGCGTCGACGCTACGGACGGGACCGGAGCGCGGTCCAGCTAAGGATTCTTACCTATCATTAGCCGATGTGATGATGCCGGATCTCCCGCTGGACCAGCTGCGGACGCTGCTGGCGGTCGTGGACGAGGGGACGTTCGACGCGGCGGCCGCCGCGCTGCACGTGACGCCGTCGGCCATCAGCCAGCGCGTGAAGGCGCTGGAGCAGCGCACGGGGCGGGTCCTGCTGATGCGCACCAAGCCGGTGCGGCCGACCGAGTCCGGCGAGGTGCTGGTGCGGCTGGCCCGCCAGATGGCGCGGCTGGAGCGGGACGCGTATGCCGAGCTCGGACTGAGCGGCACGGGCGAGCCGACCCGGGTGTCCGTCGCGGTCAACGCGGACTCGCTGGCCACCTGGTTCCTGCCCGTGCTCAGCCGGGTGCCCGAGGAACTGCGGCTCTGCTTCGAGCTGCGCCGGGAGGACGAGGACCACACGGCGGCGCTGCTGCGGGAGGGGGCGGTGATGGCCGCGGTGACGTCGTCGCCGGATCCGGTGCCGGGCTGCTCGGTGCGTTCGCTCGGGCGGATGCGGTACCTGCCCGTCGCCGCGCCCGGCTTCGCCGCACGCCGGCTGGCCGGGCCGCCGGCGCAGACGCTGCCCGAGGTTCCGGTGGTGGTCTTCGACCGGCGGGACGACTTCCAGGACGGCTTCGTCCGCCGGCTCACCCGGGGCCGGAGCGGCGCGAGCGCGCTGCGCCACTACGTGCCCACCTCGGAGGGGTTCGTCGAGGCGGTCGCCGCCGGGCTGGGCTGGGGCCTGGTGCCGGAGGCCCAGGCAATCCCGCTGCTGCGGACGGGCCGGCTCGTCGGCATCGCCCCGGACCGGGCCGTGGACGTGCCGCTGTACTGGCAGCAGTGGAAACTCGACTCACCGGCCCTGGCCCAGGTGGCGCAGACGGTCACGACGACCGCGGCGGCCGCCCTGCGGAACTGACACCGGCGCCGCCGGGACCGCCGTCGTCCGGGCGCGGTACCACGGCCCCCAGCCGGGCCGCCGCGCTGTCCAGCAGCATGTCCAGGGCCGTCGGGTAGGCGCTGGTGACCATGCGGGTGGCGAGCAGCGGGGCCGCCTCGGCGATGCGGGGGTGCGTGGTGGCGGGCAGCCGGGCGTACGTCGAGCGCCACATGTCCTCGTCGGCGCGCAGCGACTCGCTCGGCAGGGACAGCGAGGCGGCGTCCAGGGCGGCGAAGCCCAGCGTGGTGTCGATGAAGGCGTGGTAGACGCGCACCGCCTCCGGCAGCGGGAAGCCCGCCGTGCGCAGGACGTCGAGCACCGCCTCGTCGGCCGCGAGTTCGTGGGCCCGGCCCGAGACGCGGCTCGCGGTGAGCACCGCCGCCTGCGGGTGCTCCACGTACGCGGCGTGCAGGGCCAGCCCGAACGCCCGCAGGTCCGCCCGCCACTCCCCCGTGCGCCGCCAGTCCTCCAGCGCCTGGCCGACCAGGGCGTCGCCGATGGCGAGCGTGAGGTCGTCCATGCCCCGGAAGTACCGGTAGAGCGTGCTCGGGTCGGCGTCCAGGGCCAGGCCCAGGCGGCGGGCGGTCAGGCCCGCGCTGCCGTGCTCGCGCAGCATGCGCAGCGCCGTGCGGACGATCAGCTCCTCCGACAGCACCGTGCCGCGCTTGGTGGGTCTGCGCCGGCGGCGTCTGTCCTCGGGCACGACGGGCTTGGGCATGTCGGGCTCCCTCCTCGGTCCGGTGCTGCGCGTCCTTATGCCAACGCCATTGACCTTATGTCGGAGGGCGGCGTTGTATCTCCCCCGAGGGCGCGCCACGTTCTTCGCAAAGAGGGAGTTTCTGTCATGCGTGTACTGCTCGTGGGTGCCGGTGGTGTGGGCGGAGCGATCACCCGGATCGCCGCTCGCCGGCCGTTCTTCGAGGCGATGGTGGTGGCCGACCACGACCCGGAGCGGGCCCGGGCGGCGGTCGCGGCGCTCGGCGGTGACACGCGGTTCACCGCCGAACGGGTGGACGCGGGCGACGAGGCGGCCGTGGTCCGCCTGCTGGGCGAGCACCGCTGCGACGTGCTCCTCAACGCCACCGACCCGCGCTTCGTGATGCCGCTGTTCCGCGCGGCCCGCGCCGCGGGCGCGACCTACCTCGACATGGCGATGTCGCTGTCCCGGCCGCACCCGGAGCGGCCCTACGAGGAGTGCGGGGTCAAGCTCGGCGACGAGCAGTTCGCCCGGGGCGCCGAGTGGGAGAAGGAAGGGCTGCTGGCCCTGGTCGGCATGGGCGTCGAGCCGGGTCTGTCGGACGTGTTCGCCCGCCACGCCGCCGACGAACTCTTCGACGAGATCGAGGAGATCGGCGTCCGGGACGGCGCGAACCTCACCGTCGACGGCTACGACTTCGCGCCCTCGTTCAGCATCTGGACGACCATCGAGGAGTGCCTCAACCCGCCGGTCGTCTACGAGTCGGGCCGCGGCTGGTACACCACCGCGCCCTTCAGCGAGCCCGAGGTGTTCGACTTCCCCGAGGGCATCGGGGAAGTCGAGTGCGTGAACGTGGAGCACGAGGAGGTCCTGCTGGTCCCCCGCTGGATCGACGCCCGCCGGGTCACCTTCAAGTACGGCCTGGGCCGGGAGTTCGTCGAGACGCTGCGGACCCTGCACCTGCTGGGCCTGGACCGCACCGACCCGGTGACCGTGCCGGGGCCGCAGGGCCCGGTGGCCGTCTCGCCCCGGGACGTGGTCGCCGCGTGCCTGCCGGACCCGGCGACGCTGGGCGAGCGGATGCACGGCAAGACGTGCGCGGGCACCTGGGTGCGGGGGGTGAAGGACGGCAGACCGCGCGAGGTGTACCTCTACCACGTGGTCGACAACCAGTGGTCCATGGCGGAGTACGGCTCGCAGGCCGTCGTCTGGCAGACCGCGGTCAACCCGGTCGTCGCGCTCGAACTCCTCGCCACGGGAGCCTGGTCCGGGGCGGGCGTGCTCGGCCCGGAGGCCTTCCCGGCCCGGCCGTTCCTGGACCTGCTGACGGCCTACGGATCCCCCTGGGGCATGCGGGAACAGTGAGCGGGTGTGAACGGTCCGCGGGCAAGCCGCTGTTTCACCCGGCATCGACAGGTGACCCGAAGAGGAGCAAGCCTCCGAAAGAGCACGTTTCTACTGCGATGCAGGTGACTTCGATGGACAACTGGCGAAACCACGCTGCCTGCCGGCACGAGGACCCCGAGCTCTTCTTCCCGATCGGCACCTCCGGCCCGGCCCTGATGCAGACCCAGCAGGCCAAGGCGGTGTGCCGGCGCTGCCCGGTGCAGGAGCAGTGTCTGGAGTGGGCGCTGGACAGCGGACAGTCCATCGGCGTGTGGGGCGGGACGAGTGAGGACGAGCGGCGTGCGCTCAAGCGGCGCGCCGCGGCCCGGCGCCGCTCGGGCTGAACCGGCCGGGCCGCCCCCGCCACACCGGCGCGGGCGGCCCGTTGCTCGTGCGCACGACCGCGTGGGGCCCGGGCCGTTTCCCGGCCCGGGCCCCACGCGTGTGCGGTCAGCTGCGCCGCAGCGTCCCCCAGGGCTTCTCCAGCCGCGCCACCTCGGCCTTCGCCTCGTCGATCACCTGCCGGTCGATCCAGCCCAGCGGCCGGACGTCGACGACCAGCGGCTCGTTGTCGGGCCCGCGCGCGTTCTCCTTGCCCGCCAGCACCCAGGGACGGACTCCGGGCCCCTTCTCGTGCGGCAGATGGGCGTAGTCGTACAGCCGCCGCGCCACCCACACGCGCACGGGCCGGTCCTCCCACCACGCCTCGACGTCGAGCGCGTTGGCGGACAGGCCCGGCATGGGCACACCCGTCAGTTCGTCGATGCTGGACACGTCGCGGAGATCGGTCCCCGGTCCGCGGGACCAGCGCACGTACAGACCCCGGTGCCCGTCGACCAGCCCGGCGAGTTCGTCGAGTGTGCGCACCACCGGCAGGTCGTCCGATGCACTCATGTCGTGACCTCCTCCCTCGACGTGGTCAGGCGGACGGGGTACCCGCACGTCGGCGACGGAATCGGCCGTTCGGCACGGCGTGCCGCCGGCACCCTCAGCGCGTTACGCTCGCGGCACGTCCGTCCCCCGCCGAAGGGATCCGACCGTGAGTGTCCGCGTGCGCCGCGTCTACGATCCGCCCGAGCCGCGGGACGGGATCCGGGTCCTGGTCGACCGGCTGTGGCCGCGCGGCCTGGCGAAGGACGCGGCCCGGGTGGACGAGTGGCCGAAGGCCCTCACCCCGTCGACGGAGCTGCGGCGCTGGTACCACGCGGGCGAGGGCGCGTACGAGGAGTTCGCCGAGCGGTACGAGGCGGAGCTCGCCGCGGACGAGGCGGCCGAGGCCCTGGAGCGGGTGCGGGAGCTGAGCCGCGAGGGCGACGTGACGCTGCTGACCGCGTCGAAGACGCCCGCGCACAGTCACGCCGCGGTGCTGGCCCGCCTCCTGGAGACGTAGCGAGACGGGCCGTCGCGGGCGGCGTCAGGCGGTCTGCCGGGCCGCGGCCCGGCCCGCGGCCCGGCCGGAGAAGAGGCAGCCGCCGAGGAAGGTGCCCTCCAGCGCGTTGTAGCCGTGCACCCCGCCGCCGCCGAAGCCGGCGACCTCCCCGGCCGCGTACAGTCCCTCGATCGGCGTGCCGTCCGCGCCGAGGGCCCGGGAGTCGAGGTCGGTCTGGATGCCGCCGAGGGTCTTGCGGGTGAGGATGTGCAGCTTCACGCCGACGAGGGGTCCGGCGGCCGGGTCGAGGATGCGGTGCGGGGTGGCGACCCGGCCGAGGCGGTCGCCGATGTAGCGCCGGGCGTTGCGGATGCCCTGGACCTGGGCGTCCTTGGCGTACGGGTTGGTGATCTGCAGGTCGCGCGCCTCGATCTGGCCGCGGATGCCGGCCGCGTCGAGGAGCGGCTCGCCGGTCAGCGCGTTCATCTTCTCGACGAGCTGCTCGACGTTGGGCGCGGTCACGAAGTCGGCGCCCTTGCGCAGGAACGCGTCGACCGGCCCGGGCGCGCCCTTGCCGAGGATGCGTTCCTTCAGGAAGCCGGCGCGGTCCTTGGCGGTGATGTCGGGGTTCTGCTCGGAGCCCGACAGGGCGAACTCCTTCTCGATGATCTTCCGGGTGAGGATGAACCAGGAGTGGTCGTACCCGGCGATGTCCTCGGTGGTGCGCAGGTGCTTCAGGGTGCCCAGGGTGTCGTAGCCGGGCAGGTACGGGCCGGGCAGACGGCGGCCGAGGGCGTCGAACCACATCGAGGACGGTCCGGGCAGGATGCGGATGCCGTGGCCGGGCCAGATCGGGTCCCAGTTGCGCAGGCCCTCGGTGTAGTGCCACATGCGGTCCCGGTTGACCAGGCGCACACCGGCCTCGGCGCTGATGTCGAGCATCCGGCCGTCGACGTAGGCCGGCACGCCCGTCACCATCCGGCCGGGCGGTGTGCCCAGCCGCTCGGGCCAGTGGCGGCGGACGATGTCGTGGTTCGCGCCGATGCCGCCGCTGGTGACGATGACGGCCTGGGCGGTCAGTTCGAACTCGCCGACCGCGTCGCGGTTGGAGGCGACGCCCCGGGGCGAGGGGTCCTCGGCCAGCAGCGTGCCGCGCACGCCGCGCACGGCGCCGCCCTCGACGAGGAGGGCGTCGACGCGGTGGCGGTGGTGGAAGGTGAGCAGGCCGTCGCGGGCGGCCTGCTCGGCGTACCGGACGAAGGGTTCGACGACGCCGGTGCCGGTGCCCCAGGCGATGTGGAAGCGGGGCACGGAGTTGCCGTGTCCGTGCGCGGTGAGGTCGCCGCGTTCGGCCCAGCCGACGGTGGGCAGGAAGGTGATGCCGTGCCCGTCGAGCCAGGACCGCTTCTCCCCCGCGGCGAACTCGACGTAGGCGCGTGCCCAGCGCACGGCCCAGGAGTCCTCGTCGTCCAGGCGGTCGAAGCCGGCGCTGCCCCGCCAGTCGCTCCAGGCGAGGTCGAAGGAGTCCTTGATGCCCAGGCGGCGCTGCTGCGGCGAGTCGACGAGGAACAGCCCGCCGAAGGACCAGAAGGCCTGGCCGCCGAGGTTGGCGGCGTTCTCCTGGTCGACGAGGGCGACCTTGCGGCCTTTGCGGGTCAGTTCGTGTGCCGCGACCAGGCCGGCGAGGCCCGCTCCGACGACGATGACGTCGGCGTCCATGGCGACGTTCCCTTCCTCAGTGCTTCGCGTGATCGGGGGTGCCGCTGCCGTCGGTCAGCAGGGCCGTGAGCAGTTGCTTCAGCCACGCCCGGGCGTGCTCGACGTCCCGGTCCAGCAGCAGTTGCGTGGTGACGCCGTCGTACGCCGCCACCACGGCGTGGGCCGCGCCGTCGGTGTCGCCGAGCACGGCGGGCAGCCGGGTGTGCCCGCGGGCGCGGGCGAGGCGGTCGGCGATCGCCTCCCGCAGCCGCGCGCGGTGCTCCAGCAGGGTGCGGGCCACGTCCGGGTCGCGGGCGGCGTGCACGAGGAAGTCCGTCTTGACCAGGAGCCAGTCCCGGTCGAGGAGCAGCACGTCGGTGACGCGGTCCACGGCGGCCGGGACGTCGAGGCCGGGTCCGTCGAGGGCGAGGGCCCCGGACACCTGCTCGGCGATCAGCTCGGCCCGCTCCCGGTAGAGGGCGAAGAACAGCTCGTCGAGGCTGGAGAAGTTGGAGTAGAAGGCGCCCCTGCTGTACCCGGCGGCCTCGCAGATCTCCTCGATCGAGACGTGCCCGAAGCCCTTGGCGGCGAAGACGGCGAACGCCGCGTCCAGGAGATTGGCCCGGGTGCGGACACGCCGTCTGGTCACACGTCCACCCGCGCTGCCGGTCCGCACCATGCCCGCCTCCGTTCGATACGGGAACGTATCCGATACAGGAATGTATCGGAAGGGGTCCGGGGGTGCCGGAGATCATTGGAACACCTATTCGAATAAGCGGTACGCTGGCGTCATGACCGCGCACCACCTCCAGGGCTCCCTCTTCGACCAGACCGAGGAGCCGCGTCCCGGTCCGCTCGACGGGATCCGCCGGATCGAGCTCGGCCTCGGGGCCTGGCTCGACGTGCTGCCCGGCTGGCTCGGCGGCTCCGACGCGCTGTTCGAACAGCTCGCCGCCGAGGTGCCCTGGCGCGCGGAGCGGCGCCAGATGTACGACCAGGTCGTCGACGTGCCCCGGCTCCTGGCGTTCTACGGCGCCGGCGAGCCGCTGCCCCACCCGGTGCTGGCCACCGCGCGGGACGCGCTCAGCGCCCACTACGGCGAGGAGCTGCGCGAGCCGTTCACCACGGCCGGCCTGTGCTACTACCGCGACGGCCGGGACAGCGTCGCCTGGCACGGCGACCGGATCGGGCGCGGCGCCCGCGAGGACACCATGGTCGCCATCCTGTCCGTCGGAGCCCCCCGGGACCTGCTGCTGCGGCCCCTGGGCGGCGGGCGGGACACCGTGCGCCGCCCGCTGGGCCACGGCGACCTCGTCGTGATGGGCGGATCCTGCCAGCGCACCTGGGAACACTCCGTCCCGAAGAGCACCCGCGCGGCCGGACCCCGCATCAGCATCCAGTTCCGCCCGCACGGGGTGCGCTGACCGCCGTCCCGGACTCCCCGCCACGCGCGGGCGCCCGGCGCGGACCCGGCGGTTCCGTCCGGCGCCGGGTCTGCTTTCCTTCTCCCGTCGGGAGCGGGAGCGGGACCACAACAACGCGGGGCGATCATGCGGGCAGGCGTACAGCACGTCGCGGACGGCACCTACCTGGTGCACGGCTCGAACACCAACTGGGTGATCCTCACGGAAGGGGACGCCGTCACGCTGATAGACACCGGCTACCCCGGTGACCGGGAGCAGCTCCTCGCCTCGCTCGCCGAGGTGGGCAGCGCCCCGGAGGCGGTCGCGGCCGTGCTGATCACCCACGCGCACAACGACCACCTCGGATCCGCCGAGTACCTGCGGGCCGCGTACGGCACGCCCGTGTACCTGCACGAGGCCGAAGTGCCGCACGCGCGGCGGGACTTCCTCCAGCAGGTGACCGTCGGGACGGTGCTGGGGAACGCCTGGCGCCCCGGGGTGCTGGCCTGGACCGTGCACGTGCTGCGGTCCGGCGGCACCCGGCACAACCCCGTCACGGCCCCCGAGCCGTTCCCGGCGGCCGGCGCCCTGGACCTGCCCGGCCGTCCCGTGCCGGTGCACACCCCGGGGCACACCGACGGGCACTGCGCGTACCACCTGCCGGGCAAGGGTGCGCTGATCTCCGGCGACGCCCTGGTCAGCGGGCACGCCACCTCACGGATCGACGGGCCGCAGCTGCTGCCCGACATGTTCCACCACGAGCGGCCGCGCGCCGTGGCCTCGCTGGACGTCCTCGCCGGGCTGGAGGGCGAGTTGCTGCTGCCCGGGCACGGCCCGGTGCACCGCGGTCCGGTGCGCGACGCCGCACACCGGGCCCGGGAGCGCGCCCTTTAGAGTGAGGCGACGATCGGCGGCGAGACAAGGACACCCGGCGCATGGCACTGCAGATCAGCGCGACGAACCCGGAGCACCCCGCGCTCCTGCTGGAACTGCCGTGGGACGTGCCCCTGGAGGACTGGCCCGAGGAGTACCTCGTCCCGCTGCCGCGCGGCATCTCCCGGCACGTGGTGCGCTACTCCCGCGCCGGGGACGAGGTGATCGCCGTCAAGGAGCTGGCCGAGCGGCCCGCGCTGCGCGAGTACGAGCTGCTGCGCGACCTGGACCGCATCGGCATCCCGGCGGTGGACCCGCTGGCCGTGGTCACCGGCCGCACCGACGCGGACGGCGCCCCGCTGGAAAGTGTCCTGGTCACCCGGCACCTGGGCGGCTCGATGCCGTACCGCTCGATGTTCGAGACGACCATGCGCCCGGCCACCATGCACCGGCTGATGGACGCGCTCGCGGTGCTCCTGGTCCGGCTGCACCTGGCCGGGTTCGCCTGGGGCGACTGCTCGCTGTCCAACACCCTCTTCCGGCGCGACGCGGGCGCCTACGCGGCCTACCTGGTGGACGCCGAGACCGGTGACCTGCACCCGCAGCTCAGCCAGGGGCAGCGCGAGTACGACCTCGATCTGGCCCGGGTGAACATCAGCGGGGAGCTGCTCGACCTGGAGGCGTCCGGGGCGCTGCACCCGTCGGTGGACCCGATCGAGTTCGGCATGGAGATCTGCGCCCGCTACCGCGGCCTGTGGGACGAGCTGACCCGCACGTCCGTCTACCCGGCGGGCAAGCACCACTACATAGAACGCCGGATCCGCCGCCTGAACGAACTCGGCTTCGACGTCGCCGAGATGCAGATCGAGCACGCCTCCCACGGGGACACGGTCACCTTCGTGCCCAAGGTCGTCGACGCCGGCCACCACCAGCGGCAGTTGCTGCGGCTGACCGGTCTCGACACCGAGGAGAACCAGGCCCGGCGGCTGCTGAACGACCTGGAGAGCTGGATGGCCACCCAGGACGACTACGCGCCCGGCGATCCTCTCGGTGCCCGCCCCGAGGTGCTGGCCCACCGCTGGGTGCGGGAGGTCTTCCGGCCGACCGTGCGGGCCGTCCCGCCCGAACTGCGCGGTTCCATGGACCCGGCGGAGATCTACCACCAGCTCCTCGAACACCGCTGGTACCTGTCCGAGCGGGCTCAGCACGACATCGGCCTCGACACGGCGGTCGAGGACTACATCCGGAACATCCTGCCGAAGGCGCGCAAGACGCTGCAGCCGACGGCGGAGTGAGCTACTGCGCCCGCGGGGCGTGCGGCACGACCACCACGGGGCAGTCCGCGTGGTGCAGCACCCCGTGGGCCACCGAGCCGATCCGCGCCCCGACGGCCGTGCGGTGGGCGCGGCGGCCCACGACCATCAGCTGGGCCGTCCCGGCCACCGACAGCAGCACCTGGCCGGCGCTGCCCATCTCCACGTGCTCCTCCACCGGCACTCCGGGGAACTGCTCCCGCCACGGCCTGACAGCGGCGGCCAGGGCCTTCTTCTCGTAGGGCTCCAGGCCTCCGGCCTCGTCGAGCAGCTTCAGCGAACCGGGGCTGTAGGCGAACACGGGCGGCAGGGTCCAGGCCCGCACGACCCGCACGGTGGCCCCGCGCGCGGCGGCCGTCTCGAACGCGAAGCGGAGCGCCTCGGCGCTGTCCTCCGGGTCGCCCTGCTGGCCCACGACGACCTCGCGCCCCGCGGCCTCGCCCGTGGGCTGGTCGCCGGCCCGGACGAGTACCACGGGCCGGGTGGCGCCGGCGATGACCTGCTGGCCCACCGAACCGAGCAGGAAGCCCACGATCGGCCCGTGCCCGCGCGAGCCGAGCACGAGCAGCTCGGCGTCGTCGGCCGCGGCGATCAGGGTGTCGACGACCGGGCCCTCCACGACGTCGGTGGTCACCGCCAGCTCGGGGTGCCGCTCGGTGAGGGTCGTGACGGCCTCGGTCACGGCGCCGTGCACCCACTCGGCCTGGCTGTCCGCGTCCCCTTCGATCCCCGCCGCGAGGGCCTCCCGCGGCTGGAGCTGCCAGGCGTGCACCACGCGCAGCGGCCGGTCGCGCCGCACCGCCTCGCGGGCCGCCCAGCCGAGCGCCGCGAGGCTCTCCTGCGTTCCGTCGACCCCTGCGGTGATCGGGCGTGTCATGCGGCTGCCTCCTTGTGTGGATCACGGGCGAGGGTGATCAGTCTCCCCCACCCTCCGCGCACGCCGGGCACCGCGGGGTGATGATCACCGTCTCCGGGCGTTCCGCGGCGATCGAACATACGATGGGCGGAGGTCGGCGCGGCGCCCCGGGACGCCGTGCCGTGAGTCGACCGCCCGGTGTGGGGGACGTAATGGCACAGGCCGCCGACACGGCGCGGACCGTCATCATGACCGTGGACGACGACCCGGGGGTCTCCCGGGCCGTGGCCCGGGACCTGAGGCGGCGGTACGGCGCGTCGTACCGGATCGTGCGGGCCGAGTCCGGCGAGTCCGCCCTGGACGCGCTGCGGGAGCTGAAGCTGCGCGGCGACCTCGTGGCGGTGATCCTGGCGGACTACCGGATGCCGCAGATGAACGGCATCGAGTTCCTCGAACAGGCCCTGGACGTCTACCCGGGCGCGCGGCGCGTGCTGCTGACCGCGTACGCGGACACCAATGCGGCGATCGACGCGATCAACGTCGTCGACCTCGACCACTACCTCCTCAAGCCCTGGGACCCCCCGGAGGAGAAGCTGTACCCGGTCCTGGACGACCTGCTCCAGGCGTGGCGCACCAGCGACTTCCGGCCGGTGCCGGCCACGAAGGTCGTCGGGCACCGTTGGTCGGCGCGCTCCTCGGACGTGCGGGAGTTCCTCGCCCGCAACCAGGTGCCCTACCGCTGGTACTCCTCCGACGAGCCGGAGGGGCGGCGGCTGCTGGCCGCGGCCGGCGAGGACGGGATGCGGCTGCCGGTCGTGGTCACCCCGGACGGGACGCCGCTGGTCGAGCCCGAGGCCGTCGACCTCGCCGCCCGGGTGGGCCTGGCGACCACCCCGACCGCGGACTTCTACGACCTGGTCGTGATCGGCGGCGGCCCGGCCGGGCTCGGCGCGGCCGTCTACGGCGCCTCCGAAGGGCTGCGGACCGTCCTGGTGGAGCGCTCGGCGACCGGCGGGCAGGCCGGGCAGAGCTCGCGCATCGAGAACTACCTGGGCTTCCCCGACGGCGTGTCCGGGGCGCAACTGACCGACCGCGCGCGGCGGCAGGCCGCGAAGTTCGGCGCCGAGATCCTCACCGCCCGCGAGGTGACGGCCCTGGAGGT
This sequence comes from Streptomyces sp. DT190, assembly GCF_049846985.1. Classification (NCBI taxonomy): domain Bacteria; kingdom Bacillati; phylum Actinomycetota; class Actinomycetes; order Kitasatosporales; family Streptomycetaceae; genus Streptomyces; species Streptomyces sp. DT190. Next base: position 41,345 of record NZ_JBNCNM010000027.1, read on the forward strand.
CAGCGGCGCCGCCCGGATCGTGCGGTTCTCGGACGGCTCGGCGGTCGCCGCGCACAGCGTGATCCTGGCGACCGGCGTGAGCTACCGGCAGCTCCAGGCGCCCGGCTGCGAGGACCTGACCGGCTGCGGGGTCTACTACGGGTCCGCCCTGACGGAGGCCCCCGCCTGCCAGGACCAGGACGTGTACATCGTCGGCGGTGCCAACTCCGCCGGGCAGGCGGCGATGTACCTGTCCCGGGGCGCCAAGTCGGTGACGCTGCTGGTGCGCGGCGAGTCGCTGACGGCGTCGATGTCGCACTACCTGATCCAGCAGATCGAGGAGTCCCCCAACATCCGGGTGCGCGCCCGCACGGTCGTCGAGGAGGCGCACGGTGACGGCCACCTGGAGCGGCTCACCCTGCGGGACGTGGACACCGGCGAGACCGAACAGGTCGACGCGCAGTGGGTGTTCGTGTTCATCGGCGCCGCGCCGCTGACCGGCTGGCTGGACGGCACCGTGCTGCGTGACGGGCGCGGGTTCATCCTCGCCGGGCCCGATCTGACCACCGACGGCCGCCCGCCCGAGGGCTGGGAGCTGGACCGGCCGCCGTACCACCTGGAGACCAGCGTGCCCGGCGTGTTCGTGGCGGGCGACGCCCGCTCCGAGTCCGCCAAGCGGGTCGCGTCCGCCGTCGGAGAGGGAGCCATGGCCGTCATGCTCGTCCACCGGTACCTGGAGCAGTCGTGAGCGCCCAGTGCCTGCCGTGCAGCCCCGAGGAGATCGGGTCGCTGTTCCTGTTCGAGAAGCTCACGCCCGAGCAGCTCGGGCGGCTGTGCGCCGAGGGGCGCGTGGAGCGGTTCGAGCCCGGGCCCGTCTACACCGAGGGCGACCCCGCGACCTGCTTCTACGTGATGCTGGAGGGCACGGTGGTGCTGTACCGCCGAGTCGGCGGGGACGACGTGGAGGTGAGCCGCACCTCCCAGCGCGGGGTGTACGCGGGGTCCATGCAGGCCTACCTGGGCGACCGGGTGCGGCAGGTCTACAACAACTCCATGCGCGTGACCGAGCCCACGCGCTTCTTCGTGCTGCCGGCGGACACCTTCGCGCAGATCATGCAGGAGTGGTTCCCGATGGCGGTGCATCTGCTGGAGGGACTGTTCTTCGGTTCGAAGAACATGCAGCGGGCCGTCGGGCAGCGCGAGCGGCTGCTCGCGCTCGGCTCGCTGTCGGCGGGGCTCACGCACGAGCTGAACAACCCGGCCGCCGCGGCCGTGCGGGCGACCGCGACCCTGCGCGAGCGGGTCGGGAAGATGCGCCACAAGCTGGCGGTCATCGCGCAGGGTTCGTACTCGCCCGAGGTGATGGCGAACCTCATCGACATCCAGGAGCGCACCGCCGAGCGCGTCGCCAAGGCGCCCGTGCTCAGCCCCCTGGAGGCCTCCGACCGGGAGGACGCGCTCGCCGACTGGCTCGACGACCACGGCATCCAGGACGGCTGGCGGATCGCGCCCACGTTCGTCCAGGCCGGTCTGGACGTGGACTGGCTCGACCAGGTCGCCGCCGCCGTCGACGAGGAGATGCTGCCGAGCGCGATCGGCTGGCTCAGCTACACCGTCGAGACCGAGCTGCTGATGGACGAGATCAACGACTCGACCACGCGCATCTCCCACCTGGTCGACGCGGCGAAGCAGTACTCGCAGCTCGACCGGGCGCCGTTCCAGAACGCCGACGTGCACGAACTCCTCGACAGCACGCTGCTGATGCTGTCGGGCAAGATCGGCCCGCAGATCAAGGTCGTCAAGGACTACGACCGTGCGCTGCCGAGGATCCCGGCGTACCCGGCGGAGCTCAACCAGGTGTGGACCAACCTGATCGACAACGCGGTATCGGCGATGAACAGCGCCGGTGGCGAAGGCACGTTGACCGTACGCACGGCACGGGAGCACGACCGGCTGCTGGTGGAGTTCCGGGACACGGGCGTCGGCATCCCGGCGGACGACCGGGGGCGGATCTTCGACCCGTTCTTCACGACGAAGCCGGTCGGCGAGGGGACCGGGCTGGGGCTCGACATCTCCTGGCGGATCGTGGTCAACAAACATCACGGGAACATCCAGGTGGAGTCGGAGCCGGGAGACACGCGGTTCCAGGTGCTGCTGCCGCTGACGGCGGCCGAGGAGGAGTCGGAATGAGTGGCGAGAACGGAATCGACCCGAGTGTGCCGCCGAGCGGCAGCGGGTGCGCGGAGTGCGACGCGGACGGCGGCTGGTGGTTCCACCTGCGGCGGTGCGCGCAGTGCGGGCACGTGGGCTGCTGCGACAGCTCGCCGGCGAAGCACGCCACGGCGCACTTCCGGCAGACGGGGCACCCGTTCGTGCAGAGCTACGAGCCGGGTGAGAGCTGGTTCTGGAGCTATGAGACCGACGAGCTGTACGAGGCCGGGCCCGAGCTGGCCGCGCCGGTGAGCCATCCCGAGGACCAGCCGGCGCCGGGGCCCGCCGGGCGGGTGCCCGCCGACTGGGCCAAGGTGGTGCGGGCCCGGTAGCCCGGCACGCGCCGCTCGTCGGCGGCTGCGGGTCGTTCATGGCGGATCGCGCGGCTCCGCGCCGCTGAGAAGAAGGTTGGACAGTGCCGCAGGCTTCGTTCATCGCACCGGTCGTCGGCAGGGAGGCCGAACTCACGCGGCTGTCCGAGGCGCTGCACCGTGCGCGCGAGGGTGAGGCGCGCGCCGTGCTGCTCGCCGGGGACGCCGGTGTCGGCAAGACGCGGGTGCTCGACGAGGCCGGGAAGCGGGCCGCCGGGGCCGGGACGACCGTGCTCGTCGGGCACTGCGTCGATCTCGGCGACGTCGGCCTGCCCTATCTGCCGTTCACCGAGATCCTCGGGGCGCTCGCCGCCGACGAGCGGTTCTCGGCTGCCGTGGCCGGGCATCCGGTCGCCGAGCGGCTGCTGGGGGCCGGGACGGACGCCGTGCGGGACGTGGACGGGCGGCTGCGGCTGTTCGAGGGGATCGCCGGGCTGCTCGCCGAGGTGGCGGACGTGGCGCCCCTGCTGCTCGTGCTGGAGGACCTGCACTGGGCCGACCAGTCGTCGCGGGACCTGCTGCGGTTCCTGCTCACCCGGGGCGTCCTGCGGCGGCGCCTCGCGGTGTTCGCCTCGTACCGGGCGGACGACCTGCACCGCCGCCATCCCCTGCGGCCGCTGCTGGCCGAGCTGATACGGCTGCCCGTGGTCGAACGTCTGGAGCTGCGGCCGCTCGCCGACGCCGACGTGGCCCGGCTCGTCCGCTCCCTGGAGCGCCGGCCGCTGCCGGAGGCCACGGTGCGGCGCATCGTGGAGCGGGCCGAGGGCAACGCCTTCTACGCCGAGGAGTTGCTCGCCGCCACGGACAGCGGGGCCGGCGGTGTGCCCAGCGGGCTCGCCGACGTGCTGCTGATCCGCTTCGAGCAGCTTTCCGACACCGCCCAGCAGGTGCTGCGGACCGCGGCCGTCGCGGGGCGCCGGGTCGAGCACGACCTGCTGCGCGAGGCGGTCGGGCTGCCGGAGGAGGAGCTGGAGTCGGCGCTGCGCGAGGCGGTGGGGCGGCAGTTGCTGGTCGCCGGGGACGGCGACACGTACTCCTTCCGGCACGCGCTGGCCCGCGAGGCCGTCTACGCCGATCTGCTCCCCGGGGAACGGGCCCGGCTGCACGGGGCGTTCGCGCGGCTGCTCGCCGGGCGCGGGCACCGGGCCGAGAGCGCCGCCGAGCGTGCCCACCACTACCGGGAGAGCCACGACCTCGCCGAGGCGCTGGCCGCCTCGCTGGAGGCCGCCGACCACGCCCAGCGGGTCGGGGCGCCGGCCGAGGAGCACCGCCATCTCGAAGCGGCCCTGGACCTGTGGTCGGCGGTGGCCGCCGACGCGCGGCCCGCGGGTGCGGGTGCCGACCGGGTGACGCTGACGCTGCGGGCCTCGGCGGCGGCCGCGCACGCCGGTGAGCTGCACCGGGCGGTCTCGCTGACGCGGTCGGCGCTGACCCGGCTGGGCCAGGACGCCGACTCCGAGCTCGCCGCCCGGGTGCGCTACACCCTCGCCGGGAACCTGCTGAGCGTGGACAGCCTCACCGCGGCGTTCGCCTACAGCACCGAGGCGCTGGCGATGATCCCCGAGGAACCCCCGTCGCGCACCTGGGTGTGGGCGGCGGCCACGCACGCCATGGCCGCGCGCCAGGTCGGGGAGAACGAGACGGCTCTGCGGGTCGCCCGTCGGGCGCTGACCGTGGCCGAGGAGCTGGGGGTGGCCGACGCCCAGGCGGATCTGCTGATCTCCCTGGCCGTCTTCGACGCGGGCGGGCGGCGCGGCCCCGAGGGGCGTGAGCGGCTGCGGCGCGCCCGGGAGCTGGCCCGCGGCAGCGGCAACGCGGCCGTGGAACTGCGGGCGCTGTTCAACCTGGCGATGGGCTGCTACGAGTCGGGGGCGCTGGCGGAGTGCGTGCCCTGGCTGACGGAGGGGCTGGACCGGGCCCGGCGCGCCGGGCTGCTGTCGTCGCCGTACCCGCTGGAGATGCGGTATCTGCGGCTGCTGGTGCTGCAGGTGCTGGGCCGCTGGGACGAGTGCGTGGAGGCCGCGGCGGCCGACGCGGAGGTCCTTCCGGCGGCCGGCGGGTACACCGTCGGACCGGCGCTGTACGTGGCGCTGGCCCGCGGGGACGGCACGGCGGCGGACCGGGCGCGCGCCCTGCTGGAGGGGCCGTTCGACTGGATGGCCACCCTGGTCGCGGGCATCGTCCTCACCGACGCGGCGGCGCTGCGCCGTGACCCCGGGGAGGCGGTGCGGTGGATGCGCGCCACGGTCGCGGCCCTCACCGACGAGGCGGGCACCCGTCCCGACGTGACGGTCCGGCTCGCCGCCCTGGCGCTGTCGGCGGTGGCCGACGCGGCCGTCGAACTGCGGCTGTCCGGCGACGAGCCGGGGGCCCGCCGCTGGACGGACACGGCGGCCGAACTGGTGGAGCTGGCCCGGGACACCGCCACGCGCGGCGAGGACGGCGAGCCGCAGGGCCCGGAGGGGAAGGCGTGGCTGGCCCGTGCCGAGGCCGAAGGGGTCCGGGCCGTCTCGGGGCCGGACGCGGCGGCCTGGGCCGAGGCGGTGGCGGCGTTCGGCTACGGCGACGTCTACGAGCGGACCCGGTGCCGGTTGCGGTACGCCGAGGCCCTGGTCGCGGCCGGGCGTCGCGAGGAGGCGGCGGCCGAGGCCCGTACCGTGCGGGAGACCGCCGACGGGCTCGGCGCGGCGCCGCTGCGCGAGCAGGTGGACGCCCTGGTCCGCCGCGCACGGCTGGCGGACGCCCCGGCGGCGGGCGAGCGCGCCGCCGTGCTCACCGCGCGCGAGCAGGACGTGCTGCGGCTGCTCGCCCTGGGGCGCAGCAACCGGCAGATCGGCGAGGAGCTGTTCATCAGCGGCAAGACGGCGAGCGTCCACGTCTCCAACATCCTCGCCAAGCTGGGCGCCTCCAGCCGCGGCGAGGCGGTGGCGATCGCCTACCGCGAGGGTCTGATCACCCCGGAGCCCTCGGCGTCCTGAGGACCGCCTGACCTGCCCGGAGGCCAACGTACGCCCCCTTGCTTCAGACCTTGTCTTACATCTTGACGTAGCTGGTACGGACCTTTAGGTTCACCGGTCACCACGTCACCTCGGCACCACCCCCGACCCCCCACCCCCACGGGAGAGTTCCGTGCTCTCAAGTCCCCCCGGCGGCCGACTGCGGCCGCTGCTCCTCGCCTTCGTGCTCGCGGCCACCGGAACCGGTGCCGCGGTCGCGCTCCCCGCCGCCTCGCAGGCAGCCGAGGCGGCCGCCCTGCCCACGAGCTGGGCCACCGTCGTCAACAAGGGCAGCGGCAAGTGCGTCGACGCGCGCGCCGCCGCCACCGCCGACGGCACGGCCGTGCAGCAGTACGCCTGCAACGGCAGCCAGGCCCAGCAGTGGCAGTTCCAGGACTCCGGTTCGGGCCGGGTCCGGGCCGGCAACCGCAACGACCCGGTCAAGGTCTGGGACGTGACCGACGTGTCGGCCGCCGACAGCGCGCCCGTCCAGCTGTGGACCTACGGCGGCGGGGCCAACCAGCAGTGGCAGGCGGTCGCGGAGGCCGACGGGGCCTACCGCTTCGTAAACCGGCACAGCGGCAAGTGCCTGGACGTCCCGGCCGCCTCCACCGCCGACAGCGTCCGGCTCCAGCAGTACACCTGCAACGGCTCGGCCGCCCAGTCGTTCTACGTGAACCCGGTGGCCGGCCAGCAGCCGCCCGGGACGCCCGACCTGGGCCCCAACGTCACGGTGTTCGACCCGTCGACCCCGGCCGCGACGATCCAGAGCGCCCTCGACGCGACCTTCGCCCAGCAGGAGACCAGTCAGTTCGGCAGCGCCCGCAAGGCCTTCCTGTTCAAGCCGGGCACCTACGACGCCGACGCCAACATCGGCTACTACACGCAGATAGCGGGTCTCGGCCTCTCCCCCGACGACGTGACCGTCCGGGGCGCGGTGCACGCGGAGGCGGACTGGTTCCAGGGCAACGCGACGCACAACTTCTGGCGTTCGGCGGAGAACCTGTCGGTCGCCCCGGTCTCCGGCACCGACCGCTGGGCGGTGTCGCAGGCGGCCCCGTACCGGCGGATGCACCTGCGGGGCAACCTCCAGCTGGACGACGGCGGCTGGTCCAGCGGCGGCTTCATGGCCGACACGGTGGTCGACGGGCAGGTCCGGTCGGGTTCGCAGCAGCAGTGGCTGACCCGCAACTCCCGGCTCGGCAGCTGGACCGGCTCGAACTGGAACATGGTCTTCGTGGGCAGCACGGGCGTGCCCGGCACGAGCTTCCCCAACCCGCCGTACACGACGGTGGCGCAGAGCCCGGTCGTCCGGGAGAAGCCGTTCCTGTACGTCGACTCCGCCGGGGCGTGGAAGGTGTTCGTGCCGGCCGTGCGGACCAACTCCTCGGGCGTCTCCTGGGCTTCGGGCGCTCCGGCGGGCAGCTCGCTGCCGCTGTCGGACTTCTTCGTCGTCAAGCCGGGCGCCACGGCCGCGCAGATGGACGAGGCGCTGGCCGCCGGAAAGCACCTGCTGGTCACGCCCGGGGTCTACCACCTGGACCGGACCCTGCGGGTGACCCGGCCGAACACGGTGGTCCTGGGTCTCGGCCTGGCCACGCTGATCCCCGACAACGGCATCACCGCGATGACCGTCGCCGACGTGGACGGCGTCAAGCTGGCCGGGCTGCTGATCGACGCCGGCACCACCAACTCGGCGCAGCTGCTGGAGATGGGGCCGAGCGGCTCGTCCGCCGACCACGGCGCCAACCCCAGCTCCCTGCACGACGTGTTCTTCCGGGTCGGCGGGGCCGCCGTGGGCAAGGCCACCACCAGCCTCACGATCAACAGCGACGACGTGATCGGCGACCACCTGTGGATCTGGCGCGCCGACCACGGCAGCGGCGTCGGCTGGAACACCAACACCGCGGACACCGGTCTGGTCGTCAACGGTGACGACGTCACGATGTACGGCCTGTTCGTCGAGCATTACCAGAAGCACCAGACGGTGTGGAACGGCAACGGCGGGCGGACGTACTTCTACCAGAACGAGATGCCCTACGACCCGCCCAGCCAGGCGGTCTGGATGGACGGCTCGACGCAGGGCTACACCGCCTACAAGGTGGCGGACTCGGTGACCCGCCACGAGGCGTACGGGCTCGGCAGCTACTGCTTCTTCAACGTCGACCCGAGCGTGACGGCCGAGCGGGCCGTCCAGGCACCGAACCGGCCGGACGTGCGCTTCCGGAGCATGGTGACCGTCTCCCTCGGCGGCAACGGCACGATCCGGCACGTGATCAACGACCGGGGCGGGCCGTCCGACTCCTCGACCAACGTGGCGAACCTGGTCGCGTATCCCTGACCCGGGCTAGCCGGATTCGCAGTCCACATCCCTGAGATCGACGGCGTCGGCCATCGCCTGCATCCCCTTGTCGTTGGGGTGCAGGTGGTCGCCGCCGTCGAAGACCGGCAGGATCCGCTCGGGGTCGTAGGGGCTGCGCAGCACGCGGTCGAAGTCCGTGACGGCGTCGAAGGCACCGCTGCCGCGGATGAAGGCGTTGACCTTCCGCCGGACCGCCTCCCCTTCGGCGTCCCACTCCTGCCAGCCCTTGTAGGGGGCGATCGTGGCGCCGACCACGCACTTGCCGGCCGCGTGCACCCGGTCGATCAGGGTCCGGTACCCGGCGATCAGCTCGTCGGCCGTGGGCGCCGGTTCGGCCTTGATGTCGTTGACGCCCTGGAAGAGGAAGACCGTGCGCACGCCCGGCAGCGAGAGCACGTCCCGGCTGAGGCGGTTCAGGGCGCTCTGCCCCGGGTCGTCGGTGAGGACCTTGTTGCCGCTGAGGCCTTCGTTGGCCACGCCCTCGATCGTGGTTCCGGTGTCCTCGGCCAGCCGGCGGGCGAGGTAGTCGGGCCAGCGGCGGTTCACGTCGGTGGTGGACTGCCAGCCGTCGGTGATGGAGTCGCCGAGGGCGGCCACGGCACCCGTTCCCGCGCGGGGCCGCACGGTGACGGCGTCGAGGTAGAACCAGGACCCGACGCGCTGCTTCCAGGGGGCGGCGCTCTCCTCGGCGCCGTGGTCGCCGTCGCTGGTGTACGAGGTCTGCATCGCCATCCAGTGCCCGGTGAGCGCGCCGCCCGCCCGGGCGACGTGGAAGCTGACGGCGAGTGTGCTGGCGGCGGGGACGTGGCCGGGCAGCGGGTCGCTGTAGACGATGCCGCCGGGCGGCAGGGTGACGGTGCGCGCGCCGTCGAAGGTCAGGCGCCGGTTGCTGCCGGGGACGAGGGCGGCGCCCCGCCGTTGCAGTCCGGCGTGCACGTTGTCGAACGTCACCGGCCGGTCGCCGAAGGCGTTCGACAGCCGCACCCTCAGGCCGCCGCCGCCGACGCTGGTGCGCACCATCAGCCGGTAGCTGCGGTCGTCGGCGGCCTCGCCGACGCGGTCGGCGGTGGTGGCCCAGGTGACCACGCCGTACCCTGACCCCGTCGGCGCGGTGGGCGGCGGGGCCGGCTGGTCCCCCGGGGACGTCCCGGTCCCGCAGCCCAGCGCGACGCAGGAGGACAGGGCGGCCAGGGCGGCAGGGCCGCGGGGGCGTGCGGTGCGGGGCATCGGCGCTCCTTCGGCCGGTCGGTGACGTACGGGCGGGGTCACGGCGCGAGGTCGCGCAGGGTCATGGAGCCGCCGGGCGCGAGGCGGACCTCGCGGGTCGTCCCGGCGTGGGCCACGGTAGTGGCGCGACCGCCCACGCTGCGCAGGGTGGCCTCGACGGGCCGGCCGTGCCGCCGGCTCAGGTCGAGCACGAAGCCGCCCCGTACGCCGGCGCCCCGGACGCTGCCCTCGTCCGCCCAGGCCTCGGGAAGGACGGGCAGCAGGCCCGGCGGGGAACTCGGGTGCGGGCGCGGGCGTCTCAGTAAGGGGCGGTGCGACGACGGCGGGGGGCGTGATGAGCGAGTTGGTTCCCGGCGGGAACCTGGCGCTGCCGGGCGGTGCGGTGACCGTCCGGGTGCCGGGCCCGTTCGACGTGTCCGCGCTGGTCACGGATGACACGGGGACCGTCCGTGACGACGGCGACTTCGTCTTCTACAACCAGCCAGAGGCGCCCGGAGCGCGCCTGCGGGGCGACACGCTCGTCGTGGACCCCGCGGGCCTGCGCCCGGGGGCGACCCGGGTCACCGTGGCCGTCAGTCCCGCCGAACCCGGGGCCGTGCTCGGCACCCTGCCCTCCCCCACCCTCCAGGTCACCGACGCCCGCGGCCGCGGGCTCGCCCGCTTCACGCCGCCGCGCCCCGACCGGGAGACGGTGCTGCTCCTCGCCGAGCTGTACCGGCGCGGCGACCGCTGGAAGCTGCGCGCCCTGGGCCAGGGCTACGCGGACGGACTGGCGGGGCTGGCACGGGACTTCGGGGTCGAGGTCACGGACGACGCACCGGACGGCGGGCCGGGCGCGGTGTCCCCCTCGGGGCACCCGGGGCGCGCGTCGGGCGCCGGCGCCACCCTCGCCTCCGGCTCGCCGTCCGCCGCACTCGCCGGCTCCGCTCCCGACGGTTTCCTGGCCCTGGTCAACTCCGCCCGGGCCGAGTCCGGTTCGGCACCGGTCACCCTCGACGACCACCTGGCGGCGGCGGCCCGGGAGCATGCCGCCGCGATGGCCGCGGCCGGTCGTCTGGGGGTCGAGACCCGGGACGGCGTCTCCGTCTACCAGCGCGTGCTCGACGCCGGGTACGCGTATCTCGCGATCGGCGAGCACCTGGTGTCCGGCCCGCGCACGGCCGCCGAGTTCGTCGCGTACTGCCTGCGCGCGGACGCGCCCGGCCGTGGTGTGCGGGAGCCCGCGTTCCGTCACGCCGGGGTGGCCCACGTCCGCGACGGCCGCTCCGGCGACGTCTACTGGACCGCCCTGTGGGCCGCACCGCTCACACCGGCGGGTCTCGAGCGCACGGCGGCGACCGTCACCGACCTCACCAACCGGGCCCGGGCAGGGGCCGGTCTGCCTCCCCTGGCCGTGGACCCGGTCCTCACCGCCGCCGCCCAGGCGCACAGCGCCGACATGGTGGCCCGCGCGTTCTACGCGCACACCGCGCCCGACGGCAGCCGGCCGTGGGACCGGGCCGCCGCGGCGGGCTCCACCCGGCGTGCCATCGGCGAGAACATCGCCTGCGGCCAGCGCTCCCCGGCGGACGTGGTGGAGGGCTGGATGAACAGCCCCGGCCACCGGGCCAACATCCTCAGACCGGACTTCACCCACATCGGGATCGGCTTCGCGGGCGGCGGCCGGGCGGGCACGTACTGGACGCAGATGTTCGGCGGCTGATCCCCCGCTCCCGCGCGCTCCGCTCCCCCGCCGCAGGCGCGATCTTGGCGGAGGGGAGCACTCCGGGCGAGGATGCCCGGATGAAGGGTGACCTCTTTTCCAGCGAACACATGGCACAGCCGGCCGTCGCGGCGGGCCTGGCGATCGAGAACGCCAAGTGCGTCCGGTACACGGTGAACGGCGAGATGCTCGCACGGCAGGGCGCGATGATCGCCTACCGCGGCGACCTCCAGTTCGAACGCAAGGGCCAAGGCGTGGGCGGCATGCTCAAGCGCGCGGTCACCGGTGAGGGACTGCCGTTGATGGCGGTGCGCGGCCAGGGCGAGGCCTGGTTCGCGCACGAGGCGCAGAACTGCTTCATCGTCGAGGTCGAACCCGGCGACGAGTTCACGGTCAACGGCCGCAACGTCCTGTGTTTCGACGCCACGCTGGCGTACCGCATCGCCACCGTGAAGGGCGCCGGCATCACGGGCGGCGGCCTGTTCAACAGCGTCTTCACCGGGCACGGCAGACTGGGCCTGATCTGCGAGGGCAACCCGATCGTCATCCCGGTCTCGCCGCAGTACCCGGTGTACGTGGACACCGACGCGATCGTCGGCTGGACCGCGGGCCTGCAGACCTCCCTGCACCGCTCCCAGTCCATCGGCTCGATGCTGCGCGGCGGTTCCGGCGAGGCCGTGCAGCTGATGCTCCAGGGCGAGGGGTACGTCGTCGTCCGGCCGAGCGAGGCGACCCCGCAGAAGCCCGGCCAGCACTGAGCCGGCCCTGACGCGGCACTGCCGCAGCCCCGGTACCCCCTGAGGCATCGTCAGGTGATCTGCGCCTCACAGGCAACCCGGTCCGTTCCGCCGACGTCTTGATCGGCAACAGGTGATGCCCTGGCCCTTGGTGGCCAGGGCAGGATTCCATCCTGCTATACACACCGTGTATACGCAGTGCGTAGAGATCGTGTGTATACGGACCGAAAGGCATCGATGTACGGCAAGGCATTCGCTCCCGAGTACCAGGGCGCGCTCACCACCCTGTCCGTCAACTCCTCCCTGACCGACGTCCTGGCCGCCGGGACCGAGCAGCTGAGAGCGGCCGAGCGCGCGGGCGAGCCCGGGGAGGTGGCGCGTTCCGGGCTGGCCGTGGCCGAGGCGCACCGCCGGCTGGGCCGGGTCGAGGACGCGGACCGTGCCTGGAAGGCGAGTTACCGCGCCGCCCGGCAGGCCGCAGACATGGCGGCGATGGCCTGGGCGCTGTGGAGCGGCGGCACCCTGGCCCGGCAGCGCGGCGCGTTCCCGCTGGCCCGCAGGCTGCTGCAGCTCGCGGCCGACCTGGGCGAGCGTGGCGGGGACGTCGTCGTCCGCGGCTACTCGCTCGCGGGGCTCGCCGAGACCGGCCGTATCCAGGGCGACTACGAGGCCGTCGGACGGCTGCACGAGCAGCTCCTCGCCGAGGCCCGGCGGCGCGGGGAGGCCCGGCACACCGTGTGGGCGCTGGAGGGCATCGCCCAGATGCACCGCAACACCGGCGACTACGACAGGGCCTACGAGCTGTTCGAGGAGGCCGCCGGGATCGCCGCGGGCGCCGACGACCGGCGGGGCCACGCCTGGGCGTTGCGCGGCCTGGCCGATGTCGTCTCGGTGCGGGACGGGGACACCGAGCGGGCCCTGGAGCTGCTGACCGAGGCGGAGGCGACCTGCCGCGCGATGCGGTTGTCCAGCGCGCTGGCCTACAACCACAAGATGCGCGGCAACGTGCTGTACCGGGCCGGGCGTCACGCGCAGGCGCGGGCGCTGTACGAGCAGGCGCTCGCGGAGTTCCGCGAGATGAGCGAGCCGCGCGGTGAGGCGCTGTCCCGCCTCGGTCTCGCCAAGTCCCTGGCCCGGCTGGGCCGCGACCACGCCGAGACGGCGGCCGAACTGGCCGATCTCGCGGCCACGCTGGAGCGGATCGGCCTCCGGCACGCCCACGCCATGGTGGCCCGGGCCTACGAGGAACTCGGCATACCGGCGGACACGAGGGCGACGGAGGCGGCACGGTGACGGCACTGCCGACGGCGACGACCGGGTCCCCCCGTCGCGACCGGGGCCCGTCCGGCCCGGACGCGGGGACGGCGGGCCCCGGCACCACGCCTCCGGGCCCGGACCCACGGACACACGGACGGACCGCGGCACCGCCCCGCCCGGAGAACTCCGCGCCCCCTGGGGGACACGTCGCGACAGCTCCGGCAGCGGACCCGCCCGGGCCGGTGAGCCGGGGCGCGGTGGCGGACGGCCGGCGGTCCGTGCCCGGGAGCGCCCTGGAGGATCCCGGCGACGCCCCCGGGATCCTGGACCGCTGCCGCGCCCTGGTCCGGCCCGCCCTCGTCGAGGCCGTGGAGCGGCTGCACCCCTGGGTCGCCGAGATGGCCGGCTACGCGTTCGGCTGGTGCGAGGCCGGCGGTGCCCCCGCCGTCGCCTCCGGCGGCAAGGGCGTACGGCAGGCCCTCGCGGTGCTCGGGGCGGAGGCGGCCGGTGCGCCCGGGCGGGCCGGAGTACCCGCGGCCGTCGCCGTGGAACTGGTGCACACCTTCTCCCTGCTGCACGACGACATCATGGACGGCGACACCGAGCGCCGCCGCCGTCCGACGGTGTGGAAGGCCTACGGCGCCGGTCCCGCGGTCCTCGCCGGCGACGCCCTGTTCGCGCTGGCCGTCGAGACGCTGGCGGCGCAGCCCGGCGGTTCCGGAGCGGTCCGGGCCCTGTCCGCGACCCTGGGCGACCTGGTGCGCGGCCAGGCCGACGACCTGCTGTTCGCCGACCGTCCCTGGACGGGGCCGCAGCGGGTGCGGCCGGAGGAGTACCGGGCGATGGCGGAGCACAAGACGGGCGCGCTGCTCGGCGGCGCCGCCGCGCTGGGCGCCCTGCTGGGCGGCGCCCCGCCCGCGACGGCCGCCGCACTCGACCGGGCCGGCCGGCACCTCGGGATCGCCTTCCAGATCGTCGACGACGTGCTGGGCATCTGGGGTGACCCGCGGGTCACCGGCAAGCCCGTCCACGGCGATCTGCGGGAGCGGAAGAAGACGTTCCCGATCCTGGTGGCGCTCGACTCGCCGAGCGGTGAGCGGCTCGCCGCGCTCCTCCGCTCAGGGAACGAGCCCGAAGCGGCCGCGGCGCTGATCGAGGAGGCGGGCGGCCGTGCGGCGGCCCTGACGGAGGCCCGGCGGCATCTCACCGCCGTCGAGACGACCCTGGCTCACGTGCCGCTGGCGCCGGGGGCGGCCGGTGAGCTGCGCGCGCTGCTCGCCTTCCTGGTGCGGCGCGACCTGTGAGCCGCCGCGGCGGGTCGCGCGGACCGCTCGGATCCCCCGTGCGGACCCGGCGTTGACCTGGGGCCCCTCGCCGGGTGAGGGTGCCGGGGGCGCGTTCCACGACCCCGCGCCGGGAGGAGGGCTGCCGTGATCGGCATCTCGGAGATCGAAGCCACGGCCGAACGGATCGCCGGGCACGTGGTGCGCACCCCGACCGTGCCCAGTCCGGGGCTGTCGGCGCTGCTCGGCGCCCCGGTCACCGCGAAGCTGGAACTGCTCCAGCGCACCGGCTCGTTCAAGGCGCGCGGGGCGACCGCCAAGCTGCTGTCGCTGAGCGAGGCCGAGCGGGCCGCCGGGGTGGTGGCGGTCAGCGGCGGCAACCACGGGATCGCCCTCGCGGTCATGGCCGCCGCGCTCGACGTGAAGGCCACGGTGGTGATGCCCCGCTCGGCGCCCGCCCGGGCCGTGGAGATCGCCGAGGACGCCGGCGCGTCGGTGCGGCTGACCGACGACATGGACGGCGCGTTCACGCTCACGGCCCGGCTCCGGCAGGAGGGGCTGACGCTGGTCCACCCCTTCGACGACCCGGTCGTCATCGCCGGGCAGGGCACCGTCGGGCTGGAGTTCGCCGCGGACGCCCCGGACCTCACCGACGTGCTCGTCAGCGTCGGGGGCGGCGGGCTGATCGCCGGGGTCGCCGCCGCGTTGCGGGCGCACCGGCCCGGGGTGCGGGTGTGGGGCGTGGAGACCGAGGGCGCGCAGGCGATGTCCGAGGCGCTGGCTGCGGGCGGCCCGCGACCGGTGGAACTGTCGTCGATCGTCTCCACGCTCAGTGCGCCGTCGGTCTCGCAGCTGACGTACGACCATGTCTCCGCCCTGGTGACCGAGGTGCTCGTGGTTCCGGACCGGGAGGCCGTGCGAGGCTCGCTCGACCTGGCCGACCACGCCAAGCTCTGGACCGAGCCGGCCGCCGGCTGTCTGCTGCCCGCGGCCCGGCGGGTGCTGGAACGGGTCGGTGACGGCGCCCGGCTCGGCCTCGTGGTGTGCGGGGGCAATGCCACCACCGGCGACATGATCGGCTGGGCCCGGCGCTTCGGCCTGCGCTGAGGATCGGCGCACGCGCGGGGATTCATCCGTTCGAATTCATCGGAGAGTGTCGAGTTCGATCGCCGGACACCTCGGCATTTACCGCCGGTTACGCCGAGGCCGGCGAGGCGAATGGGCGAACTGCCGAGGTGAACGTCCCTGCGGGGCCCGAAAGACTTTTTTCCTCGCACACTTGCTCCCCTGCCTTGAATAAAAGACAGGAATGGGCGGGGAGTTGCGATCCGTTTGAACGGAGGCGGCCCCGCTTCCCGTACCTCTGGAAAAGGTGAGAGCCAGGTTTCCAGCGAGGGATGGCCATGGGCAGGGCGCACGTCTCCAGACACCAGTTGGTCGCCGGCCGGTACCGGCTGCTCGAGATCATCCAGCGCGAGACCAACCGCATCTGCTGGTACGCCGAGGACCTCGGCGCCGGCGAGGTCTCCCGGCCGTGCCTGCTCACCCAGGTCGGGTTGCCCGACGACCCGTCCGGGAACGAGCGCCGCACCGCCGCCCGGCTGCTGCGCGCCTCCGAGAGCATGGCCCTGCTCCGCCCCGGCCGGATCGCCACGGTCGTCGACGCCATGGAGGAGGCCGGTGCCCTGTGGACCGTCAACGAGTGGATCGACGGCACACCGCTCAATGAACTCCTGTCGGAGCAGGGCACGTTCAACTACGTACGGGCCGCGCGCATCGGCCTCGGGGTGCTCGACGTGCTGGACGCGGCGCACGCCGAGGGCATCACGCACGGCGAGCTCAGCCCCGGCCAGGTGTTCGTCCGGGAGGACCAGTCGGTCGTCGTCACCGGCTTCGGCCTGGCCGGCGCCACCCTGGCCCCCCGCCTGACGGCACCCGCCTTCGCCTCTCCCGAGCAGGCGCGCGACGAACGCGTCGGGCCCGCGGCCGACCTGTGGGCGCTGGGCGCGATGCTCTACACGATGGTCGAGGGACGCCCGCCCTTCCGGGACCGGGGGCGCCCGGAGAACACCCTGAAGGGCGTGGACCGGCTGCCGCTGCGCACGCCGATGCGCGCCGGACCGCTCGCGCAGGTCGTGCAGGGACTGCTCCGCAAGGACTCGCGGGAGCGGCTGACCCGCCCGGTGGTCCGCGAGGCACTGACCCGGGCACTGAGCGAGGACCCCGAGACGGCGGCGCTGAGTTCGGTGTCCGTGCCGCGCCTGCGGGGCGTGTACACGTCCGTCCGCCCCGGGAGCACGGGCTGGAGCAGACGGACCATGGTCGTGGGCACCGCCCTGGCCGTCGTCACCGTCGCGGTCGCCGTGCTCGCCGCGACGCACGGGCTGCCCGGCGGCGACACCGGCAGCGACGCCGCCGACACACCGTCCCGGCCGCCCGCCTCCGCCGCCCCTCCGGGCGAGGACACCGGCCAGGACGGCCCCGAGCCGACCGCACCCCCGGGCCCGACCGGCTCCACCGGCCCCGCCCCCACTCCCACGCCGACGCCCACCGGCCCGTCCCCGTCCCCGACGCGGTCCGATCCGGCCGCTCTGCCGCCCGGCTTCCAGCGCTACCAGGCGCCGGAGGGCTTCTCCGTCGCCCTGCCCGAGGGCTGGAAACGGCTGGACACCGACCGTCAGGGCGATCTGGCCTACCGGGTCGTCTTCGGCACCGCCGACCGCACCCTGGCCGTCACCTTCAGCGCCCGCGTCGGCCCCGACCCCGTGGCCGTGTGGCGGGACGACGTCGAACCCGACCTGAAGCGGTCCGGACACTACGAGCGGATCGGCGAGATCAGGGCGACGACGTACCAGGGCCGCGAGGCCGCCGACATGGAGTGGACGTCGGACGACGGCGGGGACCGGGTGCGCACCTTCGGACGGGGCTTCCTGCTGGGCGGGGGCCGGAGCTTCTCGCTGCGCTGGACGGCCCCCGACGCCGACTGGAAGGACGACGCGAACCAGCGGGCGCTGCGCACCGTCCTGGCCACGTTCCGCCCGGGCTCAGCCTGAGCGGCGCGGCGCGCGCCGCGAGGTGAGCCCGCCCCGCTCCAGCGGCTGGGTGCGCCAGCGCGCGGTGACCGTGCCCTCCGCGAGGGAGCAGGTCAGCGCGAGGCGGTGCGGGGTCTCCAGGAACACCACGTCGACGGCGAGCATCCCGGCGTCGGTCCAGCCGCCGCTCACCGCGGTCGGCAGGGGCTCCTCGGCTACCGTCCAGCCCTCGGCCCCGACGCGCAGCCGGACGGGGTCCCCGTCCGGGCGCTCGCCGTCGGTGAGCGTCAGCGTCCAGCCGCCGGTGTCCCGGTCGAGCCGGGCCGCCCGGACGGGCCCGCCGCCCGAGGCCGTGAACGGGGCGGCGGCCCAGTCACCGGCCCGGTCCGGCGGTGCGGACGCGCCGGGGGCGGGCGGCAGGGTGAGCCGGTCGAGACGCTCGCGCAGGCTCGCGTCCGCGTCCTGCCGGCCGGGCAGCGGCTCCGGCCCGAAGGCGGGCAGCAGATGCTCCCAGACCAGGTTGAGGAGGTCCTGCATCCGCTCGGTCGCGGCAGTCGTGGCGATCACCGCGTCGTGCTCGGGCAGCACCAGGCAGAACTGGCCGTAGGCGCCGTCACCCCGGTAACCGTGCCGGGACATCCAGAACTGGTAGCCGTAGCCCCGGTCCCAGTCCTGCCGGTCCGTGTCGCCCATGGCGCCGGCGGTCGGCATGTGGGGCCGGGCGGCCCGGGCCACCCAGCCCTCGGGGAGCAGCCGCTTGCCCTCCCACACGCCGTCGCCGAGGTAGAGCTGGCCGAGCCGGGCGACGGCGTCGGTGGGGGCGTGCAGGCCGCTGAAGCCGATCTCGCGGCCGGTGCGGTCGCGCCGCCAGGACACCTCGCCGATGCCGAGCGGGTCCAGCAGCCGGGGCCGCAGGTAGTCCGAGAGCGACTGCCCGGTCACCCGCTGCACGATCGCGCCGAGGGTGTAGGTGGTGGGCTGGTTGTAGGCGAAGACCGTGCCGGGGTCGCGGTCGGGCGGCAGCAGCAGGAATCCCCGGACGGGCTCGGCGGGATCGCCTCCGAAGGCCTCCTCGACGGTCTCGCGCTCGTGGCCGCTCGCCATGGACGCCACGTGCCGGACCAGCATGGCCCGGCTGCGCGGGTCGGTGATGTCGGCCTCGAACTCGGGGAAGTACGACAGCACGGGCGCGTCGAAGTCCAGCAGCCCCTCGGCCTCGGCCAGGGCGGCGGCGGTCCCGGTGAAGCTCTTGCTGAGCGAGTACAGCAGATGGGGCCGGTGAGCCGCGTACGGCGCCCACCAGCCGGAGGCGACGAGACGGCCGTGCCGCATGATCATCAGGCTGTGGGGTTCGATCTCGGGGGCGGCTTCGAGGGCGTCGAGGAAGGCGTGGACACCGGTGGCGTCGACACCCTGGGCTGCGGGGCCGGAGGACGGCAGGGCGGAGGCACTCATGCGGGCATCCTGCCCCTGACCACCGGCCCTGATCGACCCGTTTCCGCGCCCGACGTCAGGGGACCCGGCGGTTATGGTGCAAATCGGATACACGATGACGACCGAGCAGGCCGGCCCCCGCGAGCTCGTCGACCACGTCGTGCGGGCCGAGGAGGTGGGCTTCGACTTCTCGGTGACCTCCGACCACTACTTCCCGTGGTTGCGCTCGCAGGGCCACTCGCCCTACGCGTGGGCGGTGCTCGGCGCGGCCGCCCAGGCCACGTCCCGTATCCCGCTGATGACGTACGTGACGTGCCCGACGTTCCGCTACCACCCGGCGGTGGTGGCGCAGAAGGCGGCGACGGTGCAGCTGCTGTCCGAGGGGCGCTTCCGGCTCGGCCTCGGCTCGGGCGAGAACCTCAACGAGCACGTGGTGGGCGGCGGCTGGCCGTCCGTGGACGTGCGGCACGAGATGTTCGAGGAGGCCGTGGAGATCATCCGCGCGCTCTTCGAGGGCGGCCACGTCAACCATCGCGGCACCCACTTCGACGTGGAGTCGGCCCGGCTGTGGGACCTGCCGGACGAGGCACCGCCCATCGGCATCGCCGTCTCCGGGGAGCGCTCCTGCCGGCTCGCGGGCCGGCTGGGCGACCTGGTCATCGCCACGGAACCCAAGGCGGGCCTGCTGGAGGCGTTCGACCGGCACGGCGGCGAGGGCAAGCCCCGCGTGGGCCAGTTGCCGGTGTCCTACGACCCCGACCGGGACACGGCCGTCAAGCGCGCGCACTCCCAGTTCCGCTGGTTCGGCAGCGGCTGGAAGGTCAACTCGGAGCTGCCGCACCCGGATTCCTTCGAGGCGGCGACCCAGTTCGTCACGCCGGACGACGTCGCCGCGTCCATCCCGTGCGGCGACGACCCGGACGCCTTCGTCGAGGCCGTCCGCCCGTACGCCGAGGCCGGGTTCACCGAGGTCGCCCTCGTCCAGATCGGCGGCGAGTCGCAGCCGGCGTTCCTGGACTGGTCGGAGAAGACGCTCCTGCCCGCTCTGCGCGAGGCGTTCGGCTGAGCTCCGCCACAGGCTGTTCTGCCAGAAGGGTCCTCCGCCGCGGAGGGCCCTTCTCCAGCCGCGCGCTCAGCCGCCGCGCCTCGGCGGTGGAAGGCAGGAACCCGGCCGGGTACGGCCACGACCCTCTCGGCCGGAGCCCGTTCCGCGTCGGCGAGCCATGCCGGGCCAGGCCCTCGGAACCGTCTCCGACCTGCGAGGAGTGCGTCAGCGCGGGTGCGGCGGCGGGGCCGGTAGGCTGCCGCCGGTACCTCGTGCCCGTCCGATCCGCACCGTCCCAGGAGAGTCGTCCGTGACCGTTGCCCTCACCCCGCCCGAGACGTCCCCCGCGTCCCCGGCACCCCTGTCCGACCTGGTCGCGCGGGACGCGCGGGAGTTCGGGGCGTACGCCCGGACCGGCGGGTGGGCCTTCGGGCTGAAGGTCGCGCGGAGCGTGCGGCCCGGCGGGCAGGGCGCGGACGAGACGCCGAAGATCTCCGCGAAGGAGTTCGCCGAACTGGCCGGGTGCTCCCCGGAGCGGGTCATGCGCTACTACAAGGCGTGGGACCGGGCGGCCGACGACGGGATGGTCCCGCACTTCGAGGCCCTGGCGCCGGGGCAGGAGGTGGACCTGCCGGACGCCGACGTGTGGCTCACCTACTACGTCTCCCGCAGCAGCGCGACGTCCGAGCGGGGCGCCGCGATCACGGAGGCCGCCGAGGCGGAGGGCATCCGGCCGACGAAGGCGCTGGAGGTCGCGGAGAACCCCACCGCGCTGCGCGCCGCGATCCTCGCCGACCCCGCCACCGCCCGAGCGGCCCGCCAGGCCCTGCTGGACCGCGTCCGCGAGGACCCCGGGCTCCAGTCGGAACTGGCCCGGGACGTGGTGCGCACCGATGAGCTGAAGAAAGCCGTCGCCGGCGAGAGCAGGGCGGCCGACCGCATCGGATACGTCCGCCAGATCGCCGAGTCCGGGCAGATCAAGACGCCCGCCGGGCAGACCGTGGACGCGCCCGCCGACCTCCGCCAGGAGGCCGAGCGGCACCTGTCGCTCCTCGACGAACTCGACGAGGGCGAGGACGCGGGCGAGTGGGCCACCGAGGCCTACGACACGATGAAGTCGCTGGTCGTCGAGGCCGTGGAGGCCGACCCGGGGCTGCGGGTGCGGGAGCGGCGCACGAAGTTCTACAGCAGCCTGCAGAAGGCCACGAAGGTGTTCGAGGAGCTGACCTTCGACGACGCCGGGGAGTTCTACGAGGACGACATGGTCGAGCGTCTGGAGGAGCTCCAGCGGGCCGTCGCGGTCTGCATCGCGTCGCTGCGCGGGGCCCGCGGGAATCACCCGGACAGCTGAGCATTTCGCGGGGATCGGGGGTACTAGAGGGCTCTACGTCGGTTCTTCCCGGAGGCCCCCTAGTGAACTCGTTCGTCCACAAGACCCTGGTGGTGCAGCTGCAGGCGGGCGACGCGGACCGTTTCTCCGTGCTCGCCCACCTGAGCTATGACACCGCGGACCCCTTCGCCGTCACGGTCGTCTTCAGCCACGACGGCCGGGTGCTCGCCCGGTGGCAGCTGGACCGGGAGATGCTCGGTGACGCCCTGCGGCGTCCGGTCGGGGTGGGCGACGTGCGGATGCGGCCCGAGTCGCGGGGCATGTGGCAGGAGCTACGCATGGAGTTCTTCGGCGACGCGCGCGCGGACGGCGGCCGCCACCACGCGGTGGTGTTCGCCTGGGCCCCGGCGTTCGCGGCGTTCCTGAGGGAGACGCACGAGCTGGTCCCGCCGGGCCGCGAGGAGGTCCGCGTCGACGACTTCCTGGCGAACGTCATCGCCGGGGGCTGACCGCCCGGGGGACACGGGTGCCCGGGCGCCCCGGCGCGTACGGCTTCCGCGCGCGGGGTGGACCGGCGTCACTGCGAGGTGTGGCGGTACCTGGTCCACAGCGGCAGGACGTACCAGCACAGCAGGTACCAGCCGACCACTCCGGCGACCAGGTAGGGCACAAAACCGTCGTGCGTGGCCACGCGCAGGATCAGCAGCAGTGACGACGTCGTCGTGGCGAGCAGCAGCACCAGGCCGAGCAGGGTCATACGGGAGGCCAGCCGTACCGCCTGCGGCTTGACGCGCCGGCCCGAGACCAGGCGGTGCAGCGACACCGGGCCGATCAGCGCCCCGGTCGCGCACGCGCCGAGCACGACCGTCACCAGGTAGATCGTCTGGTCCGTGCTGGTCAGATCGTCGTACTTCTCGGTGAACACCACGGTCAGCAGGAAGCCGAACAGGATCTGCACGCCCATCTGGGCGACGCGGACCTCCTGGATGAGCTCCTGCCACATCCGGTCCGCTCTCTCGTCCTCCGTCTCGTTGCGCCCCCGGCGCACCGCCCCGCCCTCTGCCGTGTTCGCCACTGCGTCCTCCCGTGGGTGATGCCCTGCCCTCTGCCGTTCCGAGTGCCCCGGAAAAGGCCGTCCTCCCGCGCGCGGCGGTTTGAGCGATCAGCGGACGGTTACACGGACGACTCGAAGGACGCACAGCGCGAGGAGGTCGTGGACGTATGTCCGGTACGCAGCTCACCGTGACGCTCAGCGGCGGAGGCGCCGGCGACGCACGAGCGGTCGTGCGGGCGCTGGAAGGCACGTTCGGCGCGCCGGACGAGTTTCCCGCCGACGAGAACGCGACGGTGCACACGGCGACCTTCGACGGCGACGCGCCGTCGGGTCGCGCGGGAAGCGACGGGGAAGACGGAGGGAGCCTGTCGGCGCCGGTGACGGTGACCGTGCAGGGCTCCCCGGAGGCGGTGCGGCGGGCGAGCGACACGCTCGCCCGGGCCTTCACGGCACGCGACGACGGTGCCGCCTCCGGCGACCAGGAGCAGGAGAGGCAGCTGCTCCTGGAGCCGTGAGCACCCTCCGGTCCGCTACCAGCGGGATTCCACCTGGTCCTTGATCCGCCGCTCGTACAGGTCCCGGACGGCCTCCAGCGTCTCGGCCGGCGGCGTGGGCAGCCGTGCGGCGTCCGCGTTGGCCCGGGCCTGCTCGGGCGAGCGGGCACCGGGGATCACGGTCGTGACGCCGGGCTGCTCGATGATCCAGCGCAGGGCCAGCTGGGCGGGGGTGTACCCCTCGGGGGCGAGCGCCGCGAACTCGGCGGCGGCCTCGACCCCGGTGACGTAGTCCACGCCGGAGAAGGTCTCGCCCACGTCGAAGGACTCGCCGTGCCGGTTGTAGGTGCGGTGGTCGTTCTCCGGGAAGACCGTGTCCCGGGTGTACTTGCCCGACAGAAGGCCGGAGGCGAGCGGTACGCGGGCGATGATGCCGACGCCGGCCTCGCGGGCGGCCGGGAGCACCTCGCGCAGGGGCTTCATGCGGAACGGGTTGAGGATGATCTGCACGCTGGCCACGTTCGGCCGGGCGATCGCGGTCAGCGCCTCGGCGCAGGTCTCGACGCTGACGCCGTAGGCCGCGATGCGCTCCTCCGCCACCAGGGTGTCGAGGGCGTCGAACACCTCGTCCGAGGAGTAGACGGGCGTCGGCGGACAGTGCAGCTGCACCAGGTCGATCCGGTCGACGCCGAGGTTGCGCCGGGAGCGGTCGTTCCAGGCGCGGAAGTTGTCGAGGACGTAGTTCTCGGGGATCTGGTCGACCCGGCGCCCCATCTTGGTGGCGACCAGGACGTGCAGGTCCGGCCTGCCGCTGAGGAAGGCGGCGATGGTCTGCTCGCTGCGGCCGTCGCCGTACACGTCGGCGGTGTCGAAGAAGGTCACCCCGGACTCCGCGGCCGTCTCCAGTACCGCGAGGGCCTCCTTGTCGTCGACGTCTCCCCAGTCGGCACCCAGCTGCCACGTACCGAGACCGACGACGGAGGCGTGCTGACCCGACCTGTCGAATGTGCGCTCGTCCATGGGCGTCAGTCTGTCATCCGCGACGGGTGCGCGCGGACCGTGCCGCTCCGGCTCGCCGACTCCGCCGGGTTCACTCACACGAGTGAAGGAAGGCGGCAGGTATATGTCACGTGTCAGCCGGCCCCTAGCGTGACCCGACGTGACGACTGGTTCCGTGGACAACGACCGCGAGCACGCCCCCCGTTGGTCCCGCCGGGGTTTCCTCCTGTCGGCTGCCGCCCTGGCCGTCGTGCCGGGGCTGCCGGCGGATCCGGCGGTGGCCGCCGCCGAGCTGCCCGGCTTCCCCGCGGACGTCGCGCTGTACCGCTCGGGGTACCGCAACTGGGTCGGCGAGATCACCGCCGACGGACTGTGGGCCTGCGCCCCGGACGGCCCGGACCAGGTGGTCGCGGTCGTCAACTGGGCCTGGCGACAGGGCTGGCGGGTGCGGGCCCGGGGCGCCGCGCACGGCTGGTCGCCCCTGACGGTGACGGAGGGGACCCGCTCCGGTGCGCCCGTCCTGCTCGTCGACACCGCGCCCCACCTCACCGGTCTTTCCCTGCGGGCGCCCGGCGAGGTGCGCGCCGGGACCGGCGTGACCCTGGAGGCCCTGCTCGCCTTCCTGGAGGAACACGGCCTCGGCGTCACGGCCGCCCCCGCCCCCGGTGTCCTCACCCTGGGCGGCGCCCTGGCCGTCGACGCCCACGGCACCGCCGTCCCCGCCCGGGGCGAGCGGCGCCTGCCCGGCCACACCTACGGCTCGCTCAGCAACCTGGTGCTGTCGCTCACGGCCGTGGTGTGGGACGAGCGGTCCGGCTCCTACGCGCTGCGCACGTTCCACCGCGACGAGACGGACGGCGCCGCGCTGCTGGCGCATCTGGGCCGGTCCCTGGTGACCGAGGTGGTGCTGCGGGCGGGCGCGAACACGCACCTGCGGTGCGTGAGCCGCACGGACATCCCGGCCGGGGAGCTGTTCGCCGCGCCCGGCTCGGGTGCGGAGCGCACCCTCGCGCGCTTCCTCGACGAGGCCGGGCGGGTCGAGGCGATCTGGTTCGCCTTCACCGAGCACCCCTGGCTGAAGGTGTGGAGCGTCTCCCCCACCCGGCCGCTGACCTCGCGGGCGGTGACGCGCCCGTACAACTACCCGTTCTCGGACAACGTCCCGTCACCGGTCGCGGAGCTGGTGGGGCGGATGACGTCGGAGGCGGCCTGGTACCTGGCGCCGGTGCTCGGCGCGGCGCAGTACGAGGCGGCCGCGCTCGGGCTGGTGGCGACGCTGTCGGCGGACCTGTGGGGGCCGTCGAAGAACACGCTGCTGTACCTGAAGCCGACGACGCTGCGGGTGCACGCGAACGGCTACGCGGTCCTCACCTCACGGGACCGGGTGCAGCGGGTCGTCGCGGAGTTCGCCGCGTTCTACCGGGAGCGGCTGACCGCGTACGCCGCCCGGGGCAGCTTCCCGGTCAACGGCTCGGTGGAGATCCGGGTGACCGGGCTGGACGACCCGGGGGACGTGGGGGTCGCCGGGGCCCGCGCGCCGCTGCTGTCCGCGCTCCGGCCGCGCGAGGACCACCCCGAGTGGGACACGGCCGTGTGGCTGGACGTGCTGACGCTGCCGGGTACGCCGGACGCGGAGGCCTTCCTGCGGGAGATCGAGCGGTTCCTGCTGCGCACCTTCGACGGCGGGTTCGCGCTGACCCGGGTGGAGTGGTCCAAGGGGTGGGCGTACACGGACGAGGCGGTGTGGAGCGACGCGGAGGTCCTGGGCTCGGTGGTGCCGGCCGCGGTCGGCACGGCCGCGTGGACCGAGGCGGGCGCGGTGCTGGACCGGCTCGATCCGCACCGCGTGTACGGCAACGCCTTCCTGGACCGGCTGTTCGGCGGGAGCGCCACGGGCTGACGCGCACCGCCGGGGCGCGGGAGCCGGGCGGCGCCGGGCGCCACGGGTTGAGGGGCACCGCGGGAGCCGGGCGGCGCCGGGCCGGGCGCCGCCACACCAGAGGGCCCGCCGCCCCACCGGGCGGGGCCCCCTGCCCGCGCCGTGCTCAGGACTGTCGTTCGCCGGAGAGCGTCCGTGCGTGGACGCTCCGCGCCACCCTGGGGCCGAGCCAGCGCTTGAACCGGCGCAGCGGCTCCAGCTGTCCGGCGGCCCGGTCGAGCCGGTAGTACAGCTGCGGCGGCACGTGGGGCAGCAGGGGCGAGTGGCGCTGGCCGAGCAGGGCGAACATGCGCTCGGGAGGCAGGTGGATGTAGCGCGGGAGGTTCTCGTACCACTGGGCGCTGTAGCGGGCTGCGCTCTGCACGGGCAGCAGGGCCGCCCGCCGCTCGCTCTCGTAGCGGGCGAGGGCCTGCGGGAGGGCGGCGTGCTCGCGCAGGGCGGCGGCCAGGGCGATGGCGTCGTCCAGGGCGAGGGTGGTGCCGGCGCCGATCGAGTAGTGCGTGGTGTGCGCGGCGTCGCCGAGCAGGACGAGGTTGCCGTGGTGCCAGGTGCGGTTCGTGAGGGTGCGGAAGGTCTGCCACGGGTTCCCGCCGGGGCGTGCGAGCAGGGGGTGGCCCTCCAGGACGCCGGCGAAGAGCCTCTCCAGCAGGGCCCGCCCGTCCGCCTCGCTCGCGCGGTCGAGGCCGAGTCCGGTCCAGGTCTCCGGAGCGCACTCGACGACGCAGGTGCCGCGGTCGGGCCCGTACCCGTAGCCGTAGCACCAGATCCAGCCGTGGGCGGTCTCCACGAAGGCGAACGTGAAGGCGTCGAAGGACCTGGTGGTGCCGAGCCAGAGGTACCGGTTGCGCCCGGCCGTGAGCCGGGTGCCGAAGTGCGTGGCGTGGCGTGCCCGCAGGTCGCTGTGGACGCCGTCGGCCGCCACGACGAGGTCGGCGTCCGAGGGCAGGTCGGCCGCGGTGACCTCGCGGGCGTACTCCAGGCGCACCCCGAGGTCGCGGGCGCGGGCGGCGAGGATCTCCAGGAGGCGGTGGCGGCCGATGCCGTGCCCCTCGTCGCCGCGGTGCCGGGCCGTGAGGTCACCGATGTGGGCGACGCCGTCGCGCCAGCGGACGGAGTCGGCGCGCAGCGCGCGGGCCGACTCGGGGTCCTGCTCGTGGAGCCGGTCGAGCAGGTCGCGCCAGTAGGTCACGCCCCAGCCGTAGGTCGAGCCCTCCGGGTCGCGTTCGTGGACGGTGATGTCGTGGGACGGGTCCTGCCGCTTGAGCAGGATCGACAGATACAGACCGGCGGGCCCACCGCCGACGCAGGCGACCTTCACGCACACCCCTGAGGACTACCGAGAGCGGTCAATTGCGGACGCAGAGTAGCAGTGCGTCGGCGTCATCGGCCGGAGCGGAATCGCGTCACCTTCGGCGCGTGACCCGCACCACGCGTACCGCGAGGCTCGGGGAGAAACATCCGCCCCAGCACCCCCCTAGGGCGGAACTTCCCCGTCCGCGCGGGTCCGCGCTCACCCGGCAGCAAGATCATCTTGGTTCAAGTCTGCACGACATAAGGGGAATTGCCCGGATCACAGCCAACCGGCTCGCGTGGATTTCTCCCGGAACCGCACGGGCCGATAGGCATGCGGTGCCCTCACCCGAACGAACCGAGGAGATCCCGTATGCCGGAACTCAGCCGTCGCCGTGCGCTCACCGCCGCGGCCGTCCTCGCCGGAACGGCCGGCGCCCTGCCGGCCCTCATGCCGTCGGCCACGGCCGCCGACCACCACCACGGCTCCCCCCAGGCCTTCGACGAGGTCTACAAGGGCCGCCGGATACAGGGCCGGCCGGCCACCGGCTCCGGTCACCACCACCACGGCCCGGGATACGCGGTGTTCGTCGACGGGGTGGAGCTGCACGTGATGCGCAACGCCGACGGCAGCTGGATCAGCGTCGTCAGCCACTACGACCCGGTGCCCACCCCGCGCGCCGCCGCCCGCGCCGCGGTGGACGAGCTGCAGGGCGCGCCCCTGCTGCCCTTCCCCGCCAACTGACCTCCCACGCACGGCACCTGGAGCACCCGCACATGGCAGTCCGCAAGAACCAGTCCGCCCTGACCGCCGACGAGAAGCGGCGTTTCGTCGCCGCGCTGCTCGCACTGAAGCGCAGCGGCCGCTACGACGAGTTCGTCACGACACACAACGCCTTCATCGTCTCCGACACCGACGACGGCGAGCGCACGGGACACCGCTCCCCGTCCTTCCTGCCCTGGCACCGAAGATTCCTCCTGGAGTTCGAGCGGGCGCTGCAGTCGGTGGACGCGTCGGTGACGCTGCCCTACTGGGACTGGACCGTCGACCGGTCGCCGCGCGCCTCGCTGTGGGCCCCCGACTTCCTCGGCGGCACCGGGCGCGAGCGGGACGGACGCGTGTCGGACGGGCCGTTCGCCGCGGCCGCCGGGAACTGGCCGATCAGTGTCCGCGTCGACGGCCGGACGTTCCTGCGCCGCTCGCTCGGCACCGCCGTACGGGAACTGCCGACACGGGCCGAGGTGGAGTCCGTGCTGGCCATGCCGACCTACGACATGGCGCCCTGGAACAGCGCCTCGGACGGCTTCCGCAACCATCTGGAAGGGTGGCGGGGCGTCAACCTGCACAACCGCGTCCACGTGTGGATCGGCGGGCAGATGGCCACCGGCGTCTCGCCCAACGACCCGGTGTTCTGGCTGCACCACGCGTACATAGACAAGCTGTGGGCCGAGTGGCAGCGGCGCCACCCCGGCTCCGGCTACCTGCCGGCCGCGGGCACGCCGAACGTCATCGACCTGCGCGAGACGATGCGGCCCTGGCACGACACGAGCCCGGCGGATCTGCTGGACCACACGCCGCACTACACGTTCGACGCCTGATCAGACCGTTGCGCCCGTACGGCACTCGGGGTGGCCCCAGCCGCTGTCGTTCTTCGCGATGGGCTCGCCGGCCGCGTACGCGCGGCCGCACTGGCAGCGGCCGGGGAACTTCGCCTTGATCGTGCGCGTGGAGCCCTTCGCGACGGACGTCTTCGCCGTCCGGCCGGCGCCGCCGCGCGCACGGGGGCGCGGGGCCTTGGCCGGGACGTCCGGGGCGGGCGGCGGCTCGGGCGAACCGAGGCCGCTGCCCGCGGGCTCCTGCACGGTGGCGGCCTGGCTGGCGGCCCGGTCGGCGAAGTCGTTCAGCCGGTCGCCGTCGACCTGGTGGGCGGGCACGTAACGGAACTCGACCGAGCGGCCGTCGAGCAGTTCGTCGATGCGTACGACGAGCTCCTGGTTGGCGACCGGCTTGCCGGCGGCCGTCTTCCAGCCGTTGCGTTTCCAGCCGGGCAGCCAGGTGGTGACGGCCTTCATGGCGTACTGGGAGTCCATCCGGATCTCCAGCGGCACGTCCGGGTCGACCGCGGCCAGCAGCCGCTCCAGGGCGGTGAGCTCGGCGACGTTGTTGGTGGCCTTGCCGAGCGGCCCGGCCTCCCAGCGCACCGGGCTCCCGGAAGCGTCGGCCACCACCCAGGCCCAGCCGGCGGGCCCCGGGTTTCCCTTCGAAGCCCCGTCGCACGCGGCCACCACACGTTCACGCATGGACCCGATCATGCCATGGCCGCGCCGGCCGCCCGGCCGCCAGGGGCAGGCGGTCAGGACACGTCGGTCAGCTTCGGCATCTCGCCCTCGGTCGTGGTGATGTCGATCAGCGACAGGTGCGCGCCCTGCGGGTCGCTGATCGAGGCGAACCGGCCGAACGGGGTGGTCATCGGGCCGAACCGCAGCACCCCTCCGAGCTCGGTGGCCTTCGCCACGGCCGCGTCGCAGTCCGCCACGGTGAAGTAGACGTTGATGTACGGCGGCATCTCGGGCGGGAACTCCTCCGTCATCCTCATCCGGCCGAGCACGCTGCGTTCGCCCAGGTCGTAGACGCGGAAGTCCGTCTCGCCGTCCTCCATGTCCCGCTGCCGGTAGGAGAAGACCGCGGGGAAGAAGGCGTCGGACGCGGCGGGCTCGCGCGTGAAGACCTCCGCCCAGACGTAGGCGCCCGGTTCGGCCATCGCCTGGAAGCCCTCGTGGGTGCCGGCCTGCCAGAGGCCGAAGACGACGCCGCCCGGGTCGCGGGCCAGGCACATGGTGCCGAAGTCGCCGACCCTCATCGGCTCCATCAGCACCTGGCCGCCGTGGTCGCGGACGCGTGCGGCGGTGGCGGCGGCGTCCTCGGCCGCGAAGTACAGGCACCACTGCGACAGGCCCTCCTCGCCGTCCTGGCCCGGCATGGGCGGGACGACGGCGGCGACGGCCTTGCCGTTCGCGTAGGCCTCGGTGTAGTTGCCGTACTCCGTGGACGACTCGGCGAAGGTCCAGCCGAGAAGGGCGCCGTAGAAGCTCTTGGCCCCTTCCAGGTCACGGAACATCGCGTCGGCCCAGCACGGGCTTCCTTCGGGTTGCACGGCCATGGCTGCGGCCCTCTCCGGACGGGGGAACGGTCCGGTTCCTCACGCTAGTCACCCCGGGTCGGGCCCGCGCGCCGAGCGAGCGGGGACGGCCGGTGCGCGAGCGGCGGATCACGCGGAGTGTCCGGCGGACGCCTTCCCCCCGGCCCCCGGCTGTGCTTGCCTGAGTGCCGTTTCGCTGACCGGGGCGGGAGTTGCCGTATGCGCGGGCCGTGGGTCGTGGGAGTGCTGGTGGCCGGGCTGCTGCTCGGCGGGTGCGGGGATCCGGCGTCGGCACCGGGGGATCCGGTGCCGGCCGCGCCGCGCGCGTCGGCCCCCACCCACCAGCGCGCCCCTGCCTCCCCGGCCTCCCCCGCCTCCCCGGCCGCGAAGCCGCGGAAGGCGCCCCGGGTGCTGTACCTCGGCGACTCGCTGGCGATGGAGAACCAGAAGGTCCTCGGGCAGGAGCTGCGCCGGGAACTGCGGGCCGCCTACACCAGCGCCCCGTACTCCGGGACCACGCTCTGCGACTACCTGGAGGGCACCGCCGAACGGTCCCTGGTGCCGGCCGCCGACAAGGCCGCCGCGCTGGTGCGCCGGCTGCGGCCCGACGTGGTGGTGCTGCAGTTCTGGGGGAACTCCTGGGGCTACACGCCGTGCATGGACGGCATCACCCACGACGGGTCCCCGTCCCGGTACTTCGCCCGGTACGCCGCCGACGCGCGCCGGCTCGCCGGGCAGATCGCCGCGGCCGGGCACGGCACGGGCCCGAGGATCGTGTGGGTGGCGCAGGGCCCCGACCCGATCACCCCCGACCGGGTCCGGCGCGTCAACGCGCTCTACGCGCAGCGGGCGGCGGCCTCCGGCGGGCTGGTGGCGGACGCCGGGAAGGCGGTGAGCCCGGACGGCGGCCGCCACACCTGGACGCAGTACCTGCCCTGCACGGCCTTCGAACGGGCCCGCCCCGGCTACTGCACCCAGCCCGCCCGCGACCGGACGGCCCTGCACCGCGACGACGACCACCTGCACTTCTGCCTCGCACCGACGACGTCCCGGCCGAAGCCCTGCCCGGTGCGCTCCCCCGGCATCCTGCGGATCGTCCGCGAGATCGTGAAAACCGTTCGACAGTCGGCGCGCTGACCGGTCGAATGCTGCGCCATGGGCACGGTACGGATGCACGCGGACGAGGTCGACATCGATGCCCGGCTCGTCCGGCGGCTGGTCGCCGGGCGCTTTCCGCAGTGGGCGGGGCTGCCGCTGCGGCGGCTGGCGTCCTCCGGGACGGAGAACGCCATGTTCCGCCTCGGTGCGGACAAGGTCGTGCGGCTGCCCCGGCACCCGCGCGCCGTCGAGGCCGTCGAGCACGAACTGCGCTGGCTGCCCCGGCTGGGCCCGCGGCTGCCCGTCGCCGCGCCCGTACCCCTGGGCCGGGGTGAGCCCGGCGCGGACTTCCCGTGGCCCTGGTCGGTGTACGGCTGGTTGGACGGGTGCAATCCGGTGCCCGGGGCGCTCGACGCGCCGGAGCTGCTCGCCCGGGACCTGGCGTCGTACGTCGGGGCCCTGCGCCGCGTCGACGCCTCCGACGGGCCGGCCGGCCACCGGGGAGTGCCGCTGGCGGCCCGGGACCGCTCCGTGCGGGAGGCGCTCGCGCTGCTGACCGGGCGGGTCGACACCGCGGCGGTGGTCCGCCGGTGGGAGGAGGCCCTCGGCGCGCCGGAGCACTCCGGGCCGCCGGTGTGGGCGCACTGCGATCTGATGGCCGGGAACCTGCTGGTCACGGGTGGACGGCTGAGCGCCGTGATCGACTACGGGACGGTCGGCACGGGTGATCCGGCCGTCGACCTGATCAGCGCGTGGTGCGTGCTGCCCGCCGCGGTCCGCGGCCTCTTCCGGGAGGCCGTGGGCGCCGGGGACGCCGAGTGGGCGCGCGGCCGCGGCTGGGCCCTGTCCATCGCGGTCGTCGCGCTGCCGTACTACTGGGAGACGAACCCGCCGGTCGCGGAGAACTCCCGGCACGTGATCGCCGAGATCCTGGCCGAGACCGCGTGAGGGACGTGACCGGCGCGGCCGCCCTCGCGACAGGCGGCGGGTCACGCGCCCGCGTAGGCCCTCTCCAGGGCGTCGATGTCGAACTTGCCCATGGCCATGAAGGCCTCGGTGACACGGGCCGCCGTCCGCGGGTCGGCGTCGGTCAGCATCTCGTCGAGCCGGTCCGGGACGACCTGCCAGGACACGCCGTACCTGTCCTTGAGCCAGCCGCAGGGGCCCGGCTCGCCGCCGTCCTCCGTGAGCCTGGTCCAGTAGTAGTCGATCTCCTCCTGGTCGGCGCAGGAGATCACGAAGGAGACCGCCTCGTTGAACCGGAACTGGGGGCCGCCGTTGAGCCCGAGGAACCGGTGGCCGTTGGCCGTGAACTCGACCGTCATCACGCTGCCGGCGGGCTGCCGTGCGCCCTCGGGGTAGCGCGCGACCTTGCCGATGCCGGAGTTCTTGAAGATCGAGACGTAGTGGTGTGCCGCCTCTTCGGCCTGGCCGTCGAACCAGAGGCAGGTGGTGAAGCCGTCGGTCGCCATGGGGTTCCTCCCGGAGCGTGGATCGCTGTCATGGATGTCGACCCTCCGGCGTCCCGGAACTCATCGGCCCGCGGGAAATCCGTTCGGCGGCGCCGAGTCCCGCGCCTAGCATCGCGGCCATGACGATCTCCCCGCCGGACGGCGACGCCATCCGCCCCTTCCGCCTCGACGTCCCGCAGCGCGACCTCGACGACCTCCACGACCGGCTCGACCGCACCCGCTGGCCACAGGAGCTGCCCGGCACGGGGTGGGCGTACGGCGTGCCGACGGGGTATCTGCGGGAGCTGGCGACGTACTGGCGGCACACGTACGACTGGCGGGCGGCGGAGGCCCGGCTGAACGCGTGGCCGCAGTTCACCACCGTCATCGACGGGGCGACGGTCCACTTCGCCCACGTCCGCTCCCCCGAGCCGGACGCCACCCCGCTGATCCTGACGCACGGCTGGCCCGGGTCGATCGTGGAGTTCCTGGACGTGGCCGGGCCGCTGGCCGACCCGGCCGCCCACGGGGGTGATCCGGCCGACGCGTTCCACGTGGTGATGCCCGGCATCCCGGGCTTCGGGCTGTCCGGGCCGACGACCGACACCGGCTGGGAGGCGGGCCGGGTGGCCGACGCCTGGGCCGAGCTGATGCGGCGGCTCGGCTACGAACGGTTCGGCGCGCAGGGCGGCGACTGGGGCGCGGCGATCTCCCGCGAACTGGGGCGGTCCCACCCCGACCGCGTGCTCGGTGTGCATCTCAACCTGCTGCCGGGCGCCCAGGCGGTCACCGAACCGACCGAGGAGGAACTGGAGTCGCTCGGCGCCGAGGAGCGCGAGCGCACCCTGACCTCGTGGCGGCGCTGGCGCGACTGGTCCCGCGACGGCACCGGGTACGCGGTCCTGCAGTCGTCCCGGCCGCAGACCCTCGCGTACGCGCTCACCTAGCAGCAGGCGGCGGCGCAGGGCGGTGGTGTCGCGGGGTCGGGGCGCGGCAAGCGCCTCGTAGGTGGCGTTCCAGGCGGCTTGCCTCTGCATCAGAAATCGGACACGCCCCGACTCGAGCCGTGGTTGGAGGTCGCGACCGGCATGGTCGGCGTCATGGCCGGGCCTGTCTACCTCACAGCGGTGCGACCCGTGCAGTAGCGGAGAGCACGGCGGGGGTGGATCAGGCGAGCGCGGCACGTGAAATATCGCGTCGCCCGGGTGGGGAAATATCTGTGCCCGCGAGCTGAGATTTCACCGGAGTATGCGGATAGATTCTCTGCCGAAATAAGCAGGGTGGCGTTGTTCACCCCACACTGGCTGCTGCGGCGTGCTACTGTCGATCTCAGTTGCAGTTGTGGTTCCCGAAACAAGTGCTCCGGTCGGCCCTGTGTCACTGGAAGCTTTTTGCATCTCCGGTCTTTTTTCCGGGCGGGGTGATCATCGCGGCGACACGTGGTTCGCACGGTGCGGATCCCGTATGTACTGCCCCAAAGGAGAAATGACATGGCTGCTGGTACCGTGAAGTGGTTCAACGCGGAAAAGGGCTTCGGCTTCATCGAGCAGGACGGTGGCGGCGCTGACGTGTTCGCCCACTACTCGAACATCGCCGCCCAGGGCTTCCGCGAGCTGCTGGAGGGCCAGAAGGTGACCTTCGACATCGCGCAGGGCCAGAAGGGCCCGACGGCCGAGAACATCGTTCTCGCCTGACGCTGACTGTCACATACTTGCAGCTGGGGCCCGCATCCCTCGGGGTGCGGGCCCCAGCTGCATGCTTTTCCCGCAGTGATTTCGCCTGCGGATGACAACCCGGACATAGTTGGCTCACCGCCCACGGATCAACCTTCGAGGGTGCAGAAGCATATCTTCTAGCTACAGCGCAGTGACGCTTCTGCTATCGAGGCCACGCCGCCCCCAATCATTCCAGTACCTGCGCCCACACAGCATTCCTGTTGGCCAGACATCGGTTCATTCTTGCAATTCTTTGTGCTGCTCATCGCTCGGGAATTCCTTGATATGTGCCGCATCGAGGAAGGTTCCGCATGAACCGCACACGCACGAACGACCGCTACACCCGCAACGGCAGCACCGACTCGGGAACGGGCGGCAGCCGCTTCGGTTCGTCGACCAGGAGCCGCTCCGGCAGGCCGAGCCGTTCCGGCGGTCAACGCCGGCCCGCCGGGGTTCAGGGGGAGTTCGCGCTGCCCCGGACGATCACGCCCTCGCTTCCCGCCGTGGAGGGCTTCGCCGATCTGGACATGCCCGGGGACCTGCTGGCCGCGCTCGGCAAACAGGCTGTGACCGTGCCGTTCCCGATCCAGGCCGCGACCCTGCCGAACTCCCTAGCCGGCCGCGACGTCCTCGGCCGTGGCCGCACCGGCTCCGGCAAGACCCTAGCCTTCGGCCTGGCCCTGCTGGCCCGCACGGCCGGACGGCGGGCCGAGCCCCGGCAGCCGCTGGGACTGATCCTCGTCCCCACGCGTGAGCTGGCGCAGCAGGTCACCGACGCGCTCACCCCGTACGCCCGCTCCGTGAGGCTGCGGCTGGCCACCGTCGTGGGCGGGATGTCGATCGGCAAGCAGGCGAGCGCGCTGCGCGGTGGCGCCGAGGTCGTCGTCGCCACTCCCGGTCGCCTCAAGGACCTCATCGACCGCGGCGCCTGCCGGTTGGACCAGGTCTCCATCACTGTCCTCGACGAGGCCGACCAGATGGCCGATATGGGCTTTATGCCGCAGGTCACCGCCCTGCTCGACCAGGTCCGCCCGGAGGGCCAGCGCATGCTGTTCTCCGCCACCCTCGACCGCAACGTCGACCTGCTCGTGCGCCGTTACCTCAGCGACCCCGTCGTGCACTCCGTCGACCCCTCGGCGGGCGCCGTCACGACGATGGAGCACCACGTGCTGCACGTCCGCGGTGCTGACAAGCACGCAGCCACCACCGAGATCGCCGCCCGCGACGGCCGCGTGATCATGTTCCTGGACACCAAGCACGCTGTCGACAGGCTGACGCAGGACCTGCTCAACAGCGGGGTACGGGCCGCGGCCCTGCATGGCGGCAAGTCCCAGCCGCAGCGCACCCGCACCCTGGCGCAGTTCAAGGCCGGACACGTCACCGTGCTGGTCGCGATCAACGTCGCGGCGCGCGGCATCCACGTCGACAACCTCGACCTCGTCGTCAACGTCGACCCGCCGAGCGACCACAAGGACTACCTTCATCGCGGCGGCCGCACGGCCCGCGCCGGCGAGGCCGGCAGCGTCGTCACGCTCGTCACACCGAGCCAACGCCGCGGCATGGTCCGTCTCATGTCGGACGCCGGGATCCGGCCGCAGATCACCCAGGTCAGCTCCGGCGACGAGATCCTCAGCCGGATCACCGGAGCCCAGACCCCGACCGGCATCCCGGTCGTCATCACCGCCCCGGTGGTCGAACGCCCCAAGAAGCGCGGCGCCACCTCTCGCGGCCGACGCCGCCCCACCCCGGCTCGCCGTCGTGCCCCCGCACTCCAGTCCGCGGTCGGTGCGGCCGCCTAGAAGTGCCCGTCGGTCTCGAGCCCCGCCCGTCTGCGCAGGAGGCACCCTTGACGCTGGAACAAACGCAAGATCGCTCCGAAAGCGCTCGCCCATCGCACTGCTGCACGGTGATCGACGTCATGGACGCGGCCGGCCCGCAGGTCTGGTACGACATGACCGTCGAGGTGGCGCTGTCCGTCATGGCCGCCGCCCGTGCGCAGCATCTCATCGTCTGCGACGAAGACGCCCGGTGCGTCGGCCTGGTCACCCATGCCCGACTCACCGCCGTCCGGGACAGCTCCGGATACACCGACCGGCTCCGCCTCGGTGACATCACCGACGACAGAGGGCCCTTCATCTCACCCTTGGCCACGAAGGAAGAAGCCGAGAACGCGGTGCCCTTCGGGCGGCTCGGGCTGGTGCCCGTGGTCGACAACCACGGTAGCGCCCTGGGCGTCCTCGCTCTCTCCCGCTGAACCGCGGTCAGCCCCGTTTCCTCTTCTGCCTGTGAGGCATCATGCGCTGTGTCATCGCCCGCTTCCCGTTCGACCTGACCAAGAGCGGCGTGCTGGAATCGATGAAGGGCGTCACACCCGAACCGGTCACCGGCGAGTCCGTGATCATCGGACGACGCCACTACCCCGCCAAACAGGTCGGCCAGGTCATCACCCGCCAGGACCGCCGCGACTTCAGCGCCGGCGAAGTCCTCAGGGCCATGGCCCGGCTCGGCTTCACCTGCCGTACCCTCCCCGAGGCCGCACCCGCCCGCATCGAAAATCCGCTGCAGCGGGCTTCCGCGATGCTCGGCGCCCCCCTGTCCGTCTGACCGCCGCGACAGGCGCGCGCTGACATCAGAACAGCAGTGAGGGCCCGACCGGCGTGCCGGTCGGGCCCTCACTGCATGCCACACTCTCCGGCCGGTGCGCGAGTGGGGGCGACGCCCCCGTGACGCAGGGGCGATTTCTCCAGCTGGGGTCAGTAGACGGCGAGGGAGATGGCTATGTAGTGCGCGGTGAAGGCTGCCACGGTCAGAGCGTGGAACACCTCGTGGAAACCGAACCAGCGCGGCGAGGGGTTGGGGCGCTGAACCGCGTACACCACCGCTCCCGCGCTGTAGAGAAGACCGCCGGTCACTATCAGGGTGACTACGGCCGCTCCGCCGGTGTGCAGGAAGTCGGGCAGGTAACGCACCGGTGCCCATCCCAGGGCCAGGTAGCAGGGGGTGTACAGCCAGCGGGGAGCGTTGACCCACAGGACACGAAAGGCGATACCCGCCAGCGCGCCCGTCCACACGATCCACAGCAGCAAAGCCTGCCGGTCAGGGGAAAGGAGCACGGCCAACGGCGTGCAGGTTCCCGCGATGATCAGGAAGATGTTGGCATGGTCAAGACGCCGCAGAACGGCCTCGCCCAGTGGCCCCCAAGTGCCCAGATGGTAGACGGCGCTCGTTGCGAACAACAGCCAGGCAGTCACGGCGTACACGGCGCAGGCCCAGGTCGCCGGCGTCCGGGCCAGGCAGACCAGGACGATGCCGGCACTCAGCGACGCAGGGACCATCGCGGCGTGGAGCCAGCCACGCAGCTTCGGCTTGACCGGCTCGACCAGGTCCGCCGCCCACCCGGCCAGGTCGGCAACAGGACGAGAGTTCGCCCCGGCATCGCCACGGTGTGATCCGCCCGCGAGGCCGGCTACAGCCTCCCCCGCCACAACTCCCTGTGCTGTCTCGGTCCTATGGGCATCATCGAAAACCATCCGATCATGCTAAAAGTTTGCCCGAAACAGCCTTGCCGAAGGTCGAGCTCCCACCGCCAGACCGCCATCGCCAGGCGGGACGAGTGCTGCCATCAAGGAAAGGCGCCGCTCCCGGCCGCCTGCCACCGCTGGGGCACTGAAAGCCACCCAAGTCGGCTGACCCAGGCCGCGGAACACGGTCGCGGCGTGCGTCTGTCGCCCCTGTGTCCTCGACCTCGTCGCAGAGACCGCTACCCTGCCCCCAGGGCTTGCCGCGTACAGACGGCGCCATGCACCGGGCGCAGACTGGGTACGGATGGTTGCGGTCCATGGGCGACGGCGCATTGTCTGCAGGTCAAACTTTCGGCATCTCGGCCCACACACGGGCGGCCATTGCCTCGGCCTCGTCCTGTGGTGTCCCCGCCCGCACCAAGATGATCCCGCGAGACTGGTCCGGGAACGTGACCTCCCG
Source organism: Streptomyces sp. DT190 (assembly GCF_049846985.1). Classification (NCBI taxonomy): domain Bacteria; kingdom Bacillati; phylum Actinomycetota; class Actinomycetes; order Kitasatosporales; family Streptomycetaceae; genus Streptomyces; species Streptomyces sp. DT190. The sequence goes on from NZ_JBNCNM010000027.1 coordinate 79,472, forward strand.
CATGGCCGTACCCAACGGGCCCGTCGGATCGTCCGACATGACGCCTCCCTTCGGCGGCTGCCGCCCACGTTAAAGGGATGCTGACCGAAAGACGAGGACCCTCGCCCAGACGGAGGACAGCCCTGGGTCGCAGACAGCATGGGATCACCTGCCATCTGACGGACACCCAGCAGCACGGTTCCGGCAAGGACGTCACGCTTTGGACCACGGCCTCCGTCGACGCGATCGTCCCCGCCCACCCCGAGGTCGGGCGGGAGCAGCTGCGCGCGGTCCCCAAGGTCGGCGCTCCCCGCCCGCGACGCTGGCGAAGCAGGCAGCCGCGGCATGACATCGACAGGCCCAGTTCGTTGACGGGACCGCGAAGCAAGGGAGAAGCATCCGGGGCCGGTTGGGCCCGAGGCTCTGTCGTTCCGGCCTTGCTCACGGCAAGGCAGCGGGCGCAGTCCATGCGGCAGGCGTCGGCCGCGCTGACCGAACACGGCTCCGGGCATCTTGGACTGAGTCCCGCATCCGGGAGCTCCGTGGCCAACCGCCACCGGATCTTCGAGGGCGCTACATGGGGCTGCGGCCTGCGATGGCCCCGCCGGGGTCGTCCAGCAAGGCGATGCGTGCGGTGATGCGCTTGCCGACCGGCTCGCGCTGGACCTCGAAGCCCTAAGCGACAGCCATCACGATCTCCAAGCCGTGCTGTCCGACCCGCCCGGCATCCGCGGCCCGGGCCACCGGCAGCACCGGCTCGGAATCCCACACCACCACCTCGACCATGTCGCTGACGATGCGCAGGTCCATCAGCACCGGGCCGGGCGCGTACTTGCGGGCGTTGGTGACCAGCTCGCTGACCACCAGCTGCGTCAGATCCATCGCACGCTGCGAGACGGGCAGGCCCTGCTCGGTCTGCACTCGGGTGAGGAACTGCGATGCCAGGTGGCGGGCCTGGGCGATGACCGTACCGTCACCTTCCAGGGCTACCGTGGTCTGCACAGCCTGCTCGCCTGGTGCGGTGCCGTCCTCATCCACAGGGACTGCTTCCATCACGGCCCGCTTTCGCTACCCCGTTCACACCCCCGCGCGTACCCGCGCCCGCACGGTACACGCATGTCGGCCATGAGTTTGTTGAGCCTCGACCATGCCTTGGGCCAGGCGTTCCTGGGGAGCTGTGCACTGCTGAGCGCAGCCGCGTGCCATGTCGACGCCGCCGTTGTGGTGGTCGGTGAGCGGAGGTAGAGGATCTCGGCGTCTCTGGCGTCGGTCTTGCGTAGTCGGTCGAGTTCGGTGTTGGTAGCCCTCCCAGGCATCAGGGAGCCGTCCCGTTCCTGAACGGCACCCTCACCCCGGCGGAGGTGACCGCCGGGGCCAACGTGCAGGTCTGATGGCTGTGCCCCGCCGGACACGACCCTTGGTCCGCCCAGGTGGCGCACGTGTTCATGGGCAGGCAGGGCTGCCCGCGCTGCCGGAAGCGGACAAGCGTCTCCCGGCAGGAGACGGAACTGTTCGCCGAACTCCAGCTCGTCCTCACCGGCGGAGAGCAGCAGTACCCGCTGCAGACGCCGCACAGCCGCTACCGGCGCGACATGATCTTCCCGGCGGACCACGACCAGGCCGTGGTGGTGGAGTTCGACGGCTCGTACTGGCACCGCGACGCTGAGGAACGCGATCGGCTCAAGGCGGAGGCCGTAGAGCACCACCGGCCTGGCTGGATGGTGGTGCGGGTACGTGAGGAGCCGCTGCGACCAACCCGGCTTGGCGACGTGGTTGTGCCGTACCTGGCCGACCCGTTCACGGCCGCCAGCATCGTTGTCGAGCACCTGATGCCGCTGGCGTCGTGGTCCGACGACACCCGTCAGCGTGCGCGCGCCTATCTCAAGGGCGGCCGCCGTCTGGGAGCTGCGCTGGCCCAGCGTCTGATCAACGAGCGACAATCCGCTGCTCCTCCGGCCGATGACCGACCGGCCCGCGCCTCAGTCCGTCTCAGGGCGGACCGAGGGCGTGCAGTCTGCCTTGTGGTGAGGGCCGGGCTACTCGGCCACGTTGCCGGGGTCAGGCAGCGCTGCATCAGGTGATCGAGGCCGAGCGGGAAGACCGCCAACTGCCGCAGGCCCCGGAGCCGGAGGCGCGGCCAGATCATCTGGTGGACCTGATGGCCGCGCTGCAGGAGTCGGTCGACAAGGCCCGGGCGGCGCGGGGCGAGACGGGCGAGGCGACCAGCGGGAGGCGCCGGCCATACCGGCGAAGGAGGCCGCGGTGCGGAAGAGGCCGGGGAAGGCGACCGCCCGGGCGGCGTCCTCGAGGAGCGCCGCGCCCTCGGGCCTTCAGCGAGGTACACCAGCACGCTGACCTGCCGTGGTCGGGCTGCGCAAGACGCCTGGTACGGCACGTCAGATGCGGCGGGCTTAGCGGCGGCGAAGTTCCTCGGACCAGTCCCGGAGCGGGCCTTCGAGGATGAGGTTGTCCCCGCGGCTCACGGTCTGGAGCAGCTGGGCGCACACGGTCGCTTCGGCGGCGAGGCCGGCCGGGCTGCCCAGGACGGGGAAGGCGTCGCGGACGCGGGTGGCGACGGCTTCCTGGAGCAGCGTGTAGGCGTAGAGCAGGGCGGCGTCGAACTCTTCCGGGGCCTGCCCCCAGCCTTCCCGGTCCAAGATTCGCAGAGGCGCGGTGAGGTTCGCCCACTGCAGGTCGGCGTGGGCGGTGGTCCAGCAGGTGACGGCGGGGGCCGGGATGCCGACGAACTCGGGGATCGTTCGGTCGATGTACTGCTGTCGTACGGCGATGCGGTCAGTGACAGTTGCCGACGCTTTCTCCAGCGTCTTGGTCAGGTCGGCCCACCAGGAGTCCGGCAGCTGCACGTGGTGCTGGAGGATCGGGTCGTCGGACAGGACGGGCTGGTCGAGGACGATCGGCGCATCATCACCAGGCTGACGGGCAGCTGGGCCGCGACCAGGTGGTGCTTTCCGCCGGCGGCTTCGGCGGCCGGAGCGAGCAGCTCCCCCACCGTGAACGCTTCTTCTTCCAGGCCCGCCCAGGTGGCGACCCCGTACCCGGCCACGAGCCCGGCCGTCGTTTCCTCCTCCAGGACCACGAAGGCGTCCCGCATCGCCTGGTGCAGGGCGAGACGGTCGCCGGGGTGGGCCCGCTCGGGGTTGTGCAGCAGGACCAGGTCGAGCCGCTCACGTCCGAGCTGCTCGCGGTTGCGGCGGATCTGCCAGCGCACGTAGCCCGGGGCGAGGCTGTGCCCGGCCACCGCCGGGTCGGCGGTGAGCACCCCGGCGTTCACGGCGTCGGTGCCGGTGGCCGCCGTGAAGTACCCCGCCTTGGTGGAAACCCGCACCGCCGGGTGCGCAGCCAGGGCGGGGGCCAGCAGGGTCTGCGCGCGGCCGGTGGCGTGGTTCGGGGCGGTGTCGATCCACTGCACGCCGGAGGCGGCCGCACAGGCAGCCGCCTCCGGAATCGCCCGGCACCGGTAGGTGCCCAGAGCGAGTTCCGCTGTCACAACAGGCTCCCCACCACGGCGGCCTGCCCGGCAACGAGCTCCTGGACCAGCCCGGCGACGTCCTCCAGGCCGAGGCCGGCTGTTTCCGCGAGCGCGCCCAGGTCGGCGGTGCGGCCGTCGGCCAGCGGACGCAGCACCGCCTCCGCCTCGGGCGCGAACTCGAACACGCTGCGGCAGCGCCTCCGGCCGGTGGCGCCACCCCGCACGCTGGCACCGCGCCCGCCCCGGCCTCTCCCCCGCCGACATCCCGGCCTTCTGACGGCGACGTTGCGCAGCAGGGGCCTCCCGCTGCTTGGCCGGGTCGCCGCCAAACGCCCATGGTCAATGCCCGGGAGTGGTCCGTCCCGCCCTTGACGCGTGTGAGGCGTCGGTGAGGTCGGCGCCGGTGGCGGCGTCCCGCTCGAAGTGGTTGGTGCCGTGCCAGTCCAGGCACATGACGGTCGCGTCGTCCTGCAGGTGGCCCTCGTTGGCGTCGACGATCGCCGCGATGAGGGTGCGGGCGGCCTCGCGGGGATGCAGCGCGCGGGTGCGCACGATCAGGTCGGACAGGTCGAGGCTGCCTGCGTTGTGCTCCAGCATGCCGTCGGTCAGCATCACCAGCCGGTCCCCCGGACGCAGGTCCAGCGACTGGACCCGGTAGGTATGAGGGGCGTCGAAACCGAACGGCATATCGACAGCCGGAGTGATCTCCCGCACCTGACCGTCCCGCATCCGCAGCGGCCAGGGGTGCCCGGCGTTGACGAACTCGGTCCTGCCGTCGATCAGGCTGATACGCAGGAGCTGGCCGGTGACGTAGCCCTTGTGGCCGTGCTCGCGCATGGCCTGGTCGGCCTGGCGGGCCTGTTCGGCGAGATCGGCACCGGCCCGCCGGGCCCGGCGCAGGGCGCCCACCGCAAGGGTGGCCAGCAGCGCGGCCTCGACATCGTGCCCCATGGCATCGGTGACCGAGAGCTGGACGGTGTCCCGGTCGATCGCGTAGTCGAAGGTGTCACCCCCGACGTGGTCGGCCGGCTCCAGCGCCCCGGCCACCGCGAACTGCGCCGCCTCGCACGCCAGCGACGCCGGAAGCAGCCGGTGCTGGATCTCCGCGGCCAGACTCAGGGGCTTGGTCCGGCGGCCCCACTGGTACACGTCGGTGAAGGACCGGTTCGCGATGACGATGTACGCCAGGGCGTGCGCGGTCTCACCGATCTCCCGCATCACCTCCGCGTCCGGCGCCACGGGCAGGAACAGTTCGAGGAGCCCGATGGCGTCCCCGCGGTTGGTCACCGGGGCCACGATCCGCACCAGACCACCCTCGCCCTTGTCCTCCACGCCCGGCCGCTGGGTACGGATCACATCGTCGTACAAGGTGCCCCGCAGCGTGATCCTCCGGGCGGGTTCGTCGGTGTCCACGCTGCCCGCCGCCCCCAGCCGCACGACCGAACTGCCGGTGAAGTCGGTGATCAGGAACGACACCGACACCGCCCCGAGGCGCTCCTGGAGCATGCGCGCGACCACATCGAGCGACTCCACCGGCGCCGCGGCCTCCGCCGCCTCCAACGTCCCCGCCAACGTCAACGCCCTGCCCCGGCCATTTTGGCCCTCGGGAAGCGGAGGGACCCGCCCGCCATCCGGCTCTCCTACAGTCACAGCGACTCCTCCATTGCACGATGCCGCAGGACTTCGCCTGGTGGCGCGGGAAATCAGTACCGATCCTGGTACCCGGACAGGTCACATTGCACCACCGAGCCCGGCGTCTGCCATCTTCATCTGGTCAGCGAGGTGATCCGGAGGAAGGGCGCTGGGAGGACCGAGGTCCGCATCGGCGCCCGCCCCCTGGAGCAGTGGCGGGCTCTCGGCTAGCGGGAGACGGTGGTGTGCTTCTGCTGCTGGCACGGTATCGACACACCCGTGGGCACGAAGGTGCCGCTGCTGGCCCGCGGCCGGATCGGTGGACTGGTCCGGCCGCACTTCGCCCACCCGGCCGGCATGACCCCACCCCGCGGGTACCACCGCGAGACCGTCTGGCACATCAACGCCAAGAACCGGCTCGCCCGCTGGGCGGCTGCCCAGCGGGCGTCGCTCAGGTGCGAATGGAGCGGTGGACCGAGCAGCGCAACCGGCGCGCGGGCGTCCACGTCGTCCTCGACAACGGCGCCGCCTGGCGCTGGAGGCCCAGCGGGAGCTGATCACCGACGAGCTGTGGCAGGCCCGGCACCGCGACTACGCCGCCGGCGTACGTGACGTGTGGTTCATGCGCCCGGACACCCGCATCGGGCACGTGCTGTTCGCCGAGGGCACCCCGGCCTGGACGCTCTATCACCGCGACGAAACAGCCGAAGCCCGGCACGGGGAGCCCCACGAGCGCGGCCCGCTGTGGTGGACGAAGGACCTGCGCCTCTTCGGCCCGCACCACCCGCCCTGCGCCGGCGACCCAACCGTGCGCGAACGCTTCCCGCTCGCCGACCTCGGCCTAGACGCCGACGGCGTGACCTTCCCGCCCGCGATGACCAAGCGCCTGGCAGAACAGGCCGCCCGCGTACGGCAGGAGGCCGACCAGGCCCGACGTCAGCAGGAACAGGCCGAGCGGCGGCGCCACGAAGTCGCCACCCGACCGGCCCGGCCCTGGAAGCCCACTCCGCTGCCCCCCGTGCAGCCGGTGCCCCGGCCCGCGGGCGGAGGCCCGTTCTGCGAGGTCTGCAACCGCCCGCTCGCAGAGTTCCTGCTGCGCTACGGACGGCACATCCTGTGCTGAACAAGGGCCTTGCCAACGGCCTTCGGGGTAGTCGGCAGCGCGTTCGGCAGCCTTCTGCGGCGGTCTACGGCGTGGCCGCTCCCGCCGGACAGTTCGTCAGCCGCCCGTTCCCGGTGCCTCATCCCACGACGACCGCCGCAGCTCCCCTGCGACGAGCAGCCCGCCGACGCTCAAGGAAACGGGCAATCCGGCCAACCGAAGCCACGACGCGGCCGGCGATGGCCTGTGCGAGGAGATCCGGTACAGGGCGGTGCGGTGGACGGCGGTGAAGTCGGGTGCGTAGCGGTGCAGGGCGGGCAGCCGTACGCCGATTGAGGTGGCCACCGCGTCCTGGACGGCGGCCGTGGGAAGGGCGTCGCCACCGCCGGGGAGCACCTCGGCCAGCATCTGCGCGGGCCTGGTGGACGGCGTGCTCGAGCAGGCACCCCAGTGCCCGCACCCGCGGATCCGACCCCAGCAGTGCCGGATCCTCCCGGCTCCCGGCCGCGGGGGCAGGGCCCGGGCCGGCCGGGTCGCCGGCAGAAGCCAGGCCTTCCCCAGCCTGTTGGGAGCGGGCGGTGTGTCGGGGGCTGGCCGGGCCAAGGCGGCCGCCAGGGCGTGCAGGTGGGCCAGGACCTCCTGCTCCTGGCCGGCGTCCAGGGCGGTGTCCGTGCGCCATGCGGTGGTGAGCAGGTCGAACAGGGCCTGGTCGACGAAGAGCCGCCCGTCGGCCCGGCCTGCGGCAGCCGGCTGGACGGCGGGCGGGCGGCCAACGGCGCGGACGAGGCCGAGGGCCGCGGTGACGGCGCCGGCGAGCGCTTCGCCGGGGAAGGCGCCGGGGCGGTCGGCCTGGCACGCCGCCGCAGCGAGGGAGAACGCGCCGAGCTTTGGGGCCTTGAGGGCATTCAGGACCGCGGGCACTTCGCTCGTCCACGCGGCCGGGTCGGCGGCGACGAGTCGGTGCAGGACCATCGCGTAGCCGCCGTCGCTGGCGTCCGGCGCCGAGGCCAGCGCGGCGGCGCCGGCCGTCGGCCCACGGGATTCGGGCAGCTCGGCCAGGTCCTCGGCGGTCAGGATGGTCGCCGTGACCGGCACTGACGCGGGGACGGTGCGCGGGTCCGCAGGTCCGGCGGGCTTCAGGCGGCGCACCCGCGCCAGCACCGGCTCCCAGCCGGCCAGTACGCGCTCGGGTAGGAGCGACGACCAGGCCCACACCCGCAGCCACGAGGCGAGCGGCTCCTTGGTGCCGCCCACCTGCCGGCGCCAGTGGGAAGGGCACTCTCCAGCTCGGCGGACGGAGGAGGCGCACCGAACGCGGTGCGCACCCGTGTCCCCAACTCCCCAGCGCGCTCGGGCGGGCAGGCGCCGAAGACTAGAGAAGCCAGGCGGGCCGGCTCCGGTGCGGCCCCGGCGGCCACCAGGCGTGGTGTGAGGGCGATCGCCTGCTCCCACCATGTGTTCCCGTCCCCGGCGCCGGCGGTCGCTGGGGACGGGCCAGCCGCGGGGTGCGGGTGGCCGGGAGGCGAGGCGGCCATCAGGCGGTCGTGGAGCCGGGCTTCGACGCCGGCCAGCCGGCAAAAGGCGCGCGTGCGCGCCGGCCTCGGCCCGCCGTAGGCGGCCGAATCACTGGCGTGCACCCGGGTTAGGTCGCCACCGAAGACCAGCGACCGGGACGCGGCCGGCAGCAGGGCGACGTCGCGGGCGAGCAGGCCAGCCAGCACCGCCCAGATCATCGCGACGTCCCGGTGCGCGGGGTTGCCGCGGTCGGCCGGGTAGGCCGTCACCGCCAGCTCACGCAGCAGCACCACCACCTCGGAACCGGGCAGCCGGGCCGCGGCTGCCTCGGTCATCTGCTCCCGCAGCTTCTTCTCGTGCGCCTGCGCGGCCGCCATCGCCGCTTCGGCGGCGGCCGGATCCCCTGCCACCGCCTGCTCCTTGGCGGCGTCCTCGGCGGCGGCCACCCGCTCGGCGACGGCCCGCAGCGAAAGGTGGCCGGTGTGCTCGTCTTCGACAGCGCGGGCCAGCAGCCCCTCCACCGCGATAATCCCATCCCGTGTCCGTCCGGCCCGCGGGACCGTACGGGCGCAGCGGGCAGCCCGGCGCAGCGTCGCCCCTACCGCAGGGCCCCCGCCGACGCGCACCGCTGCGGAGTCGGCCAGGACGGCGCGCATCGCCGCGGTGCCGACGACATCGCCGTGGCGCAGCGCGAGGCCCAGCAGCGCGTCCAGAGCCGAGCGGCCGGCCGCGGCCACCTGCTGCGCCCGGCTGACCGTCGGGTCCTGGCCAGCCGGCGCGGCGGGCCACGCCCGTACGGCGTCCGGGTCGGCGCCGGCAACGTGCTCGAGGAACGGCGCGGCCGGCCACTGCCCGCCGGCCGCCCGGTCCGCAGCAGCAGATGCGGGGCGTGCTCGGCCAGGACGCCCAGCCACACCGGCGCCGGGCCGGAGCGGAAGAAGTGCGCCTCGGCGCGCGGGTCCGCCCAGCGGGCGAGCTCGGCCGCCTCGCCCGCGCCCGGCTGCATCAGGGCGGTGAGCTCAAGGACCCGGGCCGCGCGCTCGGGCAGATGCACCAGCAGCTCCCGGGCCGCGTGCAGGAGTTCGGTGCAGAGCAGGACGGCGTCCTCGCGGCCGGCGCTACGGCCGTGCAGAATGCCCGACGCCGGCCCATGGACGACACCCCACACGTCAAGTGCCCTCTCCTGGGCCGCGCCCAGTGTCACGCCCGTCAGCCGCTCGATGACGCCGCGGGCTCGGCCCCGGTGGGGTAGCCGCCCGGGCGTTCCAGCTCACCGCGTAGCACCGTGGCCGCTCCCGCAACCCGGTCCCACACCGGGCCCACCGCCGCCAAGCCTGTCGGAGCACTGGAGTTGTCGGCGGCGCCTGAGGCCGGCGGCCGGACAGCGTCCAGCAGGTCCTGCGCCGCGGCCTGCAAGCCCCCGCTCTCCGGGGCGCCGGGCAGTTTCAGCAGCGTGCCCGCCGCGGACCGCACACACGCCGCAGCGAGAGCGGCGAGGATGACCTGCAGCATCTCTGCGGAGTAGGGGCCTGGGGCGGGGATCAGGGCTGTGTTCGTGCTGAGTGGGCGTCGTAGCGGCGTCGGTTGTTGTTGATCTCTTGTCGGTGTGTGGTGGCCCATTCGGCGAGGGCGGCGACGGAGTCGAGCAGCGTTGCTCCGAGTGGAGTGAGTGCGTAGTCGACGCGCGGTGGAACGCTGGGGTGCACGGTCCGGGTGAGGAGACCGTCGCGCTCGAGTTGCCGCAGGGTCAGGGTGAGCATGCGCTGTGAGATCCCTGTGACCGCGCGGTGCAGTTCGCTGAAGCGCAGTGTTCGGTCGCGGAGTTGTCCGATGACCAGGATGCTCCACTTGTCGCCGATCAGGGCGAGAATCTGCAGCACCTGTCGGCATACCTCGTCGTCCGGCTCGCGACCGCCTGCGTCTTCTTGCGACCTGGCCGGCGAGGTGCTCCCGGGGGGCGTCATGGGTTACCTCCATGTGCGTCACCGACATGAATGTGCCGTCTTGTCACCGGCCGGGCGGTGACAAATCATGCTGCTACTAACAAAGAGTAACTGCCTGGCGGTCTAGTCGCGGCTGTGTACCCAGCCCAACCGCTGTGGCGGGAGGGGACGTTGTGGTGGCGAGGACGCTCGTTATTGTCGGTGCCGGCCCGGGGCTGGGGAGGGGCGTGGCCCGGGCTTTCGGCCGCCACGGCTTCCAGGTCGGACTGATTGCCAGAAGCAAGGACACCTTGGACGCTCTGGTGGGCGAGTTGGCCGAGTTCGGCGTCACAGCCGCGGCGTTTCCCGCCGATATCCGGGACCGTGACGCGCTGACCGGTGCCCTCGGCAGTGCCGCAGCGGAGCTGGGACCGGTCGATGTCCTGGAGTACAGCCCCAGCCCGACCGGAGCGATCACGGCCGCCGCGCAGACCACTGCGGCCTCTGCCATCGCGCAGTTCGAGCTGCATGTGCTGGGCGCGGTGACGGCCGTAGGACACGTACTGCCGCAGATGCGCGCCCGTGGCGTAGGGACACTGCTGCTGACCACCGGCGTGTCCTCCACGATCGCCGCACCGTTCCTGGCCAACGTAGGCCTGGCCATGGCTGGCTTGCGCAACTGGGCACATGCCCTGCACGCCGAACTTGGCCCCGAGGGAATTCACGCGGCCACGGTGACGATCGCCTCCGGTGTCATCCCCGGCGACGAAGTGGCCGATCCTGATGCCATCGGTGCGCGCTACTACAGCCTGTACCAGCAGCGGGACCGCGTGGAAGAGGTCATTGGCGACCTGGAGGCATTCCGCGCCCTCGTCGCCAAGCGGGCAGACGGGCATGGCTCGCCGGCTACGGCAGCGGCAGGCTAGGCGGCATCCTCGCCTCGCCACAGCGTTCGACGGAACGCTGTGTTCGAGACCATGAGCGACGGCCATGGTGAACGCCTCGCGGTCCGCGGGATGCCGGGCGGGATCGGACAACACGGGGATCGTCGCCCTGTGCTGGTCGTGGGAGGCTCGTACTCGAACGCTCCGAGAAGCACCCGCTCCTGCAACTACGGATGAGGCCGGCTTGGCGCTGTCGTCCGCGGCGCCAGGTCGACCCGTGCAGAACGTCGTCGACGGGTGCGGGCCGGCGGTCGGCGAGGCGGATGATCAGGCGGTCGGATCTCGAGGGGACTCGGGCACCCTCCTCGTGCCCGCCCCCCGCTTGCGCAGCAGGTGGGCGGGTTCCTTCCCCGAGCGCCGTCACCGCTGGGAGCGAGTGGCCTGCGGAGGGGTGCCGGGGCGTCGGCCTGTGCGGCCGGTGTGGAACACGTCGAGGCCGGCCGGGGGCTCGGGGACGGTCACGGTGCGGCCGTGGTGAGGGTGCCCGCGATCAGGGTGGTCACCATGTCTTCGAGAGTGGGGACGAAGTCCATGCGCAGGACCGCGAGCGAGGGATCGGCCTCGTAGGCGGCGAGCATGGCCTTGGAGGACTGGGCGTGGGTCCACACCGCGCCGATCACCAGGACGGTCTCGGCGCACAGGCGCTCGGTGTGGCCGTCCAGTTCGGGCAGATGGTGACGGGCCAGGGCGGAGAGGGCGGCGACGTTGGCGAGGGCGGCGCGCTTGTAGCGGGCGGCCACGTCGGGGGAGACGTTGTGTTCCAGGACGCCGGCCTGGGCGCTGAGCAGGTCGCACAGCACCCTGTTCTGTGCGAGAGAGCGGGCCATGACGGAGGCGAAGGCGCGGCCGCGCTGGAGCACCGGGGCGTCCGCCGGGAGGGCGGCGTCCAGCCGTCCGGGCAGCTCGGCCGTCCACCGCTGCCAGTCGCGGTCCAGCAGTTCCAGCAGGATGGCCTCGCGGGACTCGAAGTAGCGCAGCACGTTGGACTTGGCCAGGCCTACCCGCCGGCTCAGCTCGTTGAGGCTGACCGCGCTCACCGGCATCTCGTCGAGCATGGCTGCCGCGGTGTCGAGGATGGCGCGCCGCCGGATCTCGCGCTGTTCCTCGTTGCGGGCGCGCTGGAATTCCACCATGCCCCCATGTTACAGACCGTCGGCCCGTTGACAGGAGACCGACGGTCTTTTAATCTCCAACGGTAGAGACCGCCGGTCTGATGTATCGGTGGCTCACGGCTTCCCCTTACCGGGCCCGGGGCGTGGGCGGACCGCTCGGCTCCGCGCCGGACCCGTACCAGGAAAGGACCTGATCATGGCGACGTCCCTCAAGGTCGGCGGCATCACCGTCACCGCGCTCAGCGACGGAGTGAGCCACCTGCCCCCGCTGTTCTACCCGGGTCTGGACTTCGGCGCCCGCCCCGGTCTTCTGCAGGCCGACGGCACCCACCACATCCCCGCAGGTTGCTTCCTGATCCGCGGCGACGGGTTCACGGTGCTGGTGGACGCCGGCATCGGGCCGGCGGACATCCCCTTCCCCGCCGAACTGGCGGCCGCCACCGGCCTGGACCCTGCCCCGGAGACCATCGCGGCCGGCGGGGCACTGCCCGACGCGCTCGCGGCGGAAGGTGTGACACCGCAGGACGTGACCACGGTCTTCCTCACCCACCTGCACGCCGACCACGTCGGCTGGGTGGCCCCCGGCGGGAAGCCGTTCTTCCCGAATGCCACAGTCGTCTACGGAGCAGCCGACTGGGACGCTCTGATCGCGCCCGCGCCTGCCGAAGACCCCGCCCGGAAAGGGATGGAAGGTGCAAGGGCCGCCGGTGTCCTGCGGCCCGTCGACACCCCGACGGTGCAGATCGCCCCCGGGGTCGTCGCCCATCACACTCCCGGTCACACCCCCGGCCACTACATCGTGCGGATCGCCGACGGAGGCCAGGAGGCATACCTCCTCGGGGACGCCGTCCACCACCCGCTCCAGCTCAACGACACCGGCATCTCCTTCCTCTCCGACGCCGACGCCGAGCACGCCCTGAAGACCCGTGAGGAACTCCTCGCCAGGCTCGCCGGACACGATGTGGCCATCGGCATGGACCACTTCCCCGGCCTGGACTTCCAGCGCATCGGCCTGGGCGAGGACGGACGGGTCTGGATCGACGCGTGAAGCCCTTACGGCCGCGTCGCACCACGCCCCGGACGGCGAAGGCCCCGCCCTCGCGCACAGTCCGGCCCACGGGCCGGCTCCCGAAGCGCGACCGGGGCGGCATGCCGTGATCTCGGCGCTTCGGCCGGTGAGTCCAGGGCGTCACCGGCGAGCGGAGCGAACGCTGCCGGCCCGGCCGGTCCCGCGAAGTCACTGCCCGGACCGGAAGCGCGTCGTCACGGGGACGAGGGGCGAGCCGCGGACGGCCCGCTCGCCGGCCGCGGCAGTCCGTGGCCAGGGCGAGCAACTGCCCCACCGTGTGAGCCTCTTCTTCCAGGCCCGCCCCGGTGGCATCGCCGCAACCCGCCACGCTTGCGGCCGCCGCCTCCGTCTCCGTCCCCCGGACGACGCCGGGGGGCCGGTGACTGAGCTTGTCATGTAACGACCGGCGTCGAAGCCGGCTCGAACTTGATCAGCGTTTCCGCAGTTCGGCGGACGTGTAGGCGGCCTTCGTCTGATCCTGTGCTCCGTCACAGAGTGGATCAGCGCGAAGGCCGTGGTCGTGAGTTTGGTGCATCAGGAAGCCCTGCGGGAAGCGTTCGCGGAAGTGTCACACTTCCGGTCGGAACTGTACGCGTGCCTGACCGCGCGGGGCGACGCGTTATTCGAGTTGTGCGACGCGCTGCTGTGCACGGACGGGCCGGTACGGACGCTGGTCGATCTCGCGCTCGCGCCTGAACACCGCTGTGGGCAAGGGGCTCTGTACGGAGGGCTTAGAGGTCCTAACGGAATGCGGGTGAGTCGTGACCTCTGGCTGGAGGACGCAGTTGCTTGGGTGTGAGGAAGCGTGATCCCCAACCGTGGCTGGTCGATGACGAGTTGTGGTCGCGAATCGAGCCGTTGCTGCCTGTGCGACAGCGTCGGCATCGGCACCCTGGCCGGAAGGCACTGGATGACCGCAAGGTGCTGTGCGGCATCCTGTTCGTCCTCTACACGGGTATCCGGTGGGAGTGGCTGCCCGCCGAGCTGGGCTTCGGCTCCGGCATGACGTGCTGGCGCAGGCTGCGGGACTGGAACAACGCCGGGGTCTGGCAGCGCCTGCACGAGGTGCTGCTGGCAGAGCTGCGGGCCGCCGACCGGCTGGACATGTCGAGGGCGGTGATCGACAGCTCCCACATTCGGGCGCTCAAGGGCGGCCCAAAACCGGTCGGAGCCCGGTCGACCGGGGACGGCCGGGCTCCAAGCACCACGTGATCTGCGACGCCACCGGCATCCCGCTCGCGATGACGCTGACCGGCGGCAACCGCAATGACGTTACCCAGCTCATGCCGCTTCTGCAGGCGGTCCCACCGATCCGCGGCAAGCGGGGGCGGCCGCGGCAGCGACCGCGGGAGCTCTACGCAGACCGCGGCTACGACCATGACTGCTACCGCCGCCAGGTCTGGGCGAAGGGCATCAAGCCCGTGATCGCCCGCCGCGGCACCGACCACGGTTCTGGCCTGGGCACCAAGCGGTGGGTGGTCGAGCAGACGATCGCGCTGCTGCACTGGTTCGGCCGTCTGCGCATCCGCTGGGAGATCCGCGATGACATCCACGAGGCGTTCCTCAAGCTCGCCTGTTCGCTGATCTGCTGGCGACGCCTGCGAACCGCATTCCGTTAGGAGCTCTTAACCACGGCAGGATCGACGTCGCCCGGCTGCGTCGGGCCCTGGCCGGGGTGCCGTTGCCGCGGGCGGCGGACGGCCGGCTCGTGCTGGCGGTGGACGTCTCGCCGTGGCTGCGACCGGACGCCAACACGTGCGCTGACCGGGCCTTTTGCCACACGCTCGGCCGGGGCGAGGGCAAGCACCAAATGGTGCCCGGCTGGCCGTATTCGGTGGTGGCCGCTCTGGAGACTGGCCGCACCTCGTGGACGGCGGTGACCGCCGCGGCAACCGTTCCTCCACGTGGAAGGCTCCTGCAGACCGCCAGCGATGTCTTGTCAGGCCTCCCCGGTGAGTTCCCGCAGGATTCGAAGCAGTTGCGCGCGTTGTGCCTCGTCGAGAGGTGCGAAGAGGTCGTGCAGCACGCCGATCGCCAACTGCCGCCCCTCCATGAGTGCTGCACGCCCCGCTTCGGTGAGGGCATGCTTTAGCCGTCGCCCGCGGCCTGCGGACCGAGCGATGAGTCCAAGGTCCACGAGCCGGTTCGCGAGGGTGCCGAACGCCTGATCGCTCTGGAAGGTCGCGACAGCAAGCTCGTGTCCGGAGGCGCCCGGCATGCGCTCGATGGCACGCAAAGCGTCCCACTGGACGAGGCTGACCCCGATGTCGCGCAGCGCGGCGTCCATCGTGCGGTGGTTGCGGTACTGCGCACGCTTGATCGCTTGCCCGAGGGCTTCTAGGTCGGTCGTCATGGTGCTACGGTATCAACAAGTTTAAATAAACATGTTGATTCATCGAGGAGCATCATGCACATCCCCGTCGTTCAGGCCGGCGCCCCCGGGTCACGCACGGCACTCGTGCTGCACGGCGGTGGCGGGCCCCGCACCGTCCTGCCCATCGTGGAGCACCTCGCGGCCACCACACACGCCTTCGCGCCGACGCACCCCGGCTGGGACGGCACCGCGCGACCCGACTCCATCGGCTCGGTCGCGCAGCTGGCGGCCGCCTACCTCGCGCGCCTGCTGGAGCACGGTGAGCGAGACGTCGTTCTGATCGGTTCCTCGATCGGCGGGTGGATCGCACTCGAGATGGCAATTCAGGCCGCCGGAGACGAGCGGTACGCCGGACTGATCGCGTCGGTGGTCGACATCGACGGCGTCGGTGCGGTCGTGGAAGGCGAGCCCGTCGCGGACTTCTTCGCCCTCGACGCCCGCGGGCTCGCCGAAGCCGCCTGGCACGACCCGGAGCGCGGATACGTCGACCCGGCCGGCTTCACCGATGAGCAGCGCGCGATTCAGCAGGCGAACGGACGCACGATGGCCGCCGTCGCCGGCACGAGCATGAGCGACCCGACGCTGCTCGGCCGGCTCGATGCGGTGAACGTTCCGACGCTGGTGGCATGGGGCGCTAGCGACCGGATCGTCACACCGGCATACGGACGGGCTGTCGCGCAGGCGATACCGGGCGCGCAGTTCGTGGAGATCCCGGCAGCCGGGCACCTCCCCCACCTGGAGGCCCCCGACGCGACCTGGGCGGCGATCGACCCATTCCTGGCGAAGTCATAACCAGAGCGCGGAACGGGTCAGAGCTGGCCCGGCACCGAGGCGGGGCAGCGGTCAGGTCAGGGGTGCGCACAGCACGGCTACATCACCGCGGGCTTGTGCAGGTGCGTCCGGAGGCGGCGCGCGCTCCGGCCTCGGCCGCGCGGCCTTGCACGTCCGACACGTCGAATACGAAGCGGCGGCGGACGGCGCTTCGCCAGAAGCGAGAGGCGCTCCTGTGTAGTACAGCAGGAGATCCGGCCTGCCTCGGGCCTCAGCCGCCGCGTTCCACGGTGGCCGGGGCCGGTGACGGATCAGTTGCCGAGTGTGCTGACCGGATGGCCGGCGACGATGGCGAGTCGCAGCTTGGTCTCGTCCTCGGTGCCGGGGGCTGCGGTCATGATGACGATCTTCAGGTCGGAGTCGCCGTCGGTCAGGACGTCGCAGTCCACCGTGACCGAGCCAACCGACGGGTGGTCGATTCTCTTGTGGTCCTCGCGATGTGCGGCCACCTGTCCGGTCGCCCACAGCTCGGCGAACCTCTCGTTGCCCGCCTTCAATCCACGGATCAGTGCGGCCAGGCGCTGGTCCTTCGGGTAGCGGCCGGTGGCGCGGCGCAGGTCGGAGACCACAGCGGCGTCGGTGGTGTCACGGTCCGTCTCGGTGACCGGCCACATCGCGAGGCGAGCGGGACCCTCGTCAACGGGGAATCTGTCGCGGGCGAAGTTGCGCAGTTGCGGCGGCGCGGTGGACGGGTCGCCCAGCAGGGCGGCCCATCCGCGGTTCCACCACACCAGTTGCCAGTCCGCCGCGAACACGGCGACCGCCACATCACCGAGGCGGGCGAGGACCCGCTGCACGCCGGGCGGCAGATGGTCGGAGATCACGCCGTCCGCCGGCGGCACGAGCTGGGCCAACCGGTACAGGTGGTCGCGCTCTGCGGTTGACAGCATGAGGGCGCGGGCCAGGGACGCCACCACCGATGCCGAGGGTGTGGTGGCCCGCCCCTGCTCCAAGCGCACGATGTAGTCGACCGAGACCCCGGCCAGATCGGCCAGTTCCTCGCGCCGCAGACCGGCCGCCCGGCGGCCGTGGGCCACCGGCAGTCCGGCGGCCGACGGGGGCAGCCGGTTGCGCCACGTGCGGATCATCGGCCCCAGTCCGGTTGCGGGTGTCGTCGCCATGCAGTCCATCCTTGCCCATGCCCGGCCCCTCGCACGTGCGCCAGGGTGGTACTGGCCCTCCTACCGTCGAAGCGTCCCTGGCCCGCCTGCTCGCCCGCAGCCACGATGGAACGCATGACGATCACCTTCATCACCGGAGCCAACAAGGGTCTCGGCCGAGAGACCGCCCGCCGCCTGATCGAGCACGGCCACACCGTGCTCGTCGGAGCCCGCAACCGTGAACAGGGCGAGGAGGCCGCCGCAGCGCTCGGCGCGCGCTACGTCCCCATCGACGTAACCGACGACGAGTCCGTGACCGCCGCGGCCGCGAACGTCGCCGAACACGAGGGCAGGATCGACGTTCTGATCAACAACGCCGGGATATCCGGCCCGCTAGGCGATCCCAGCGACCTCACCGCCGCCGACGCCCTGGCCGTCCTCGACGTCAACGTCATCGGCGTCGTCCGCACCACCACCGCCTTCCTGCCGCTGCTGCGCCGCTCGGCGGATCCCGTCATCGTCAACGTCAGCAGCGGCATGGGCCACCTCGCTTTCACCCACGACCCCGACCGGCCCGAGTCGCACGTCGTCGCGCCGCTGTACACGGCCTCGAAGGCGGCCCTGACGATGCTGACCACGCAGTACGCCAAGGGACTGAAGGGCATCCGCGTCAACGCAGCCGACCCCGGCTACACCGCGACCGACTTCAACGGCCACAGCGGCTTCCAGACCGTCACCGAGGGCACGGACGCGATCGTCGAACTTGCCACCGAAGGACCCAGCGCCGGCACCGGACGCTTCATCTCCCGCCACGGTGAGATCACCTGGTCCTGACGCCCGCCCGGCTCGAGACCGGAGACCGTAACCTGCCACGGCCGGAGTCACGGTTGTCGCACGGGCGGCTGAACGGCTCAACGCCAGCTTCAGGGCGGCGATGCCCGCGTTGCAGCAGGCCCAGGCATGGACGCGGGACACCAGCCGAAGAAATCGGGTTCTCCGCGGAGTACGTACTGCCACGTAAACTGATGGCGATCTACGACACCATGTCGTTCGTGCGGGCGCCCATCTCGACGTGCTGCGTCGGGCAGGCGGCCTCCACCGCGGCCGTGCTGCTGGCCGGCGGTGACCCCGGGCGGCGCTTCGTGCTGGAGCACGCGCGCGTGCTGCTCGGCCAGCCGGCCACCGGCGGGCAGCGCGGCATGGTCTCCGACCTATCCCTGCACGCCAAGGAGATGGTGCGGATCCGCTCCCAGGTGGAGGAGGTGCTCGCCCGGCACACCCACCACGACGTGGCGACCCTGCGGGCCGACATGGACCGCGACAAGGTGTTCACCGCGCAGGAGGCGGTGGCCTACGGGCTGGCCGACGAGGTGCTGAGCCGGCGCCCGCAGACGGTCTGAGGCGCCGGCCCGCCGAACCGGCTCAGGCGACCAGGCACAGTCCGTCGTGCGACGAGGGGGACGCCCCGCGGCGGCGGCTGCCCGCGTACCGCGAGGTGACGCGCAGCAGTTCGCCCCGGGCCCGGGACAGCAGGTCGCCGAGGCCCAGTCCGAGGGCGTGGGCCGCGGCCGCGAGGACCTCCGAGGAGGCCTCTTTGCGGCCGCGCTCCACTTCCGACAGGTACGGCATGGAGATCCGCGCCGCGTCGGCGACGTCCTTGAGCGTGCGCTCCTGCGCGAGGCGTTCCCGGCGCAGAACGTCCCCCACCAGGTCCCGCCACAGGGGCTCCTTCGCGGCGGGGGCGGGCGGCGGCCCCGGGCGCGGCGGGGCCGCGGCGGGCCGCTCGCCGCGGGGCCGGGCGCCGTGCGGACGCAGGGGGATGACGCGGGCTTCGTTCGGCACGTGATCGGTCACCGCTCCAGCCTAGGAAGCCCGGCGGCCAGGGGAAGGGCCCCGCGTTGCGCCCTCGGTGAATTCGGGGGGCATGGTGCGCGTTCTTCCGGGTACCCGCAACCCGGGAGTACCTATGCGAATGTCCGCCGTGACTGTCGGGAGAGGTAATGGAGACCGCCGTGATCCGGTCGAAGGCGCAGGTCGTCGAAGAGAACACCGAGGCCAGCACGGGTGACGGAGCACTGCCGGGAGTCGTGGACCCGCGGTCCGTGGCCCCGCGGGACGCCAGGGCGCTGTCCCGCCAGTTCTTCCAGCGCCTGACGGAGCTCGAAGAAGGCACGCACGAGTACCAGTACGCGCGCAACACCCTCATCGAGATGAACATGTCGCTCGTACGGTTCGCGGCCGGGCGGTTCCGGGGCCGCGGCGACGACATGGAGGACATCGTCCAGACCGGCATGATCGGCCTGATCAAGGCGATCGACCGGTTCGAGCTCTCGCGCGAGGTCGAGTTCACCTCCTTCGCGCTGCCGTACATCGTCGGCGAGATCAAGCGGTTCTTCCGGGACACCACCTGGGCGGTGCACGTGCCGCGGCGGCTGCAGGAGCTGCGCGTGGAACTCGCCAAGGCCCGCGAGGAGCTCGCCAGCCGGCTGGACCGCGAGCCGACGGTCGCCGAGCTGGCCACGCTGATGAACATCTCCGAGAGCGAGGTCGTCGAGGGGCAGATCGCGGCGAACGGGTACAACTCGTCGTCGCTGGACGCCGCGCTCACGGGCGACGGGCCCGAGGGCGGCGAGGCCGTCCTGGCCGACTTCATCGGTGTCGAGGAGGACGGGCTGCGGCTGGTGGAGGACTTCCACTCGCTGGCCCCGCTCATGGCCGAGCTCAGCGAACGCGACCGGCAGATCATCCACATGCGGTTCGTGGAGGAGGCCACGCAGGCGGAGATCGGCGAGCGGCTCGGCTGCTCCCAGATGCACGTCTCCCGCCTCATCAAGCGGATCATCACCCGGCTGCGGCAGGGCATGCTGGGCGAGCTCGGCTGCGCCTGACGCCGACGGCGGACCGGAGGACGACGGACCAGCGGGTGCCGTCCCACATGCGGGAGTGGGACGGCACCCGCTTTCTGCGCTTCCGGTCGCCCGGGATCCTGCGCTTCTGATCGTCTGATCGTCCGGGATCGCTCGCGGCCGGAGCGGACTCCCCCGCGACGGCGTGCGCGCCCGCAGCCGTGACGGCATGCGGGCGGAGCGCGGACGAGACCGGTTCTCTGCGGGCGGATCCGGGACGCGGCCGGTTCACTCGGCGGACAGCGGCAGCACGGCGCGTACCCGCTTGCCCACCGGCACCCGCTCCACGCTGACCTGCTCCGCGAGCGCGTGGACGATCTCCAGGCCGTGCCGGCCGATGCGCTCGGGGTTGCGCGGGAAGATGCGGGGCAGGGCGGAGCTGCTGTCGTACACCGAGACGGTCACCGCCGTGTCGGTGCCGACGAGCTCCAGGATGTACGGCCCGTTGCTGTGCCGGTCGGCGTTGGTGACCAGCTCGCTCACCACGAGCAGCACGGCACCGTCGACGCGCTCGTCGACCCGCGCGCACCACTCGGTCCTGAGCTGTTCGAGGAAGAGCGCCGCGAACGACCGCGCCTCGGCGATGCATCCCTGCTCGCCGGAGTAGTGCGCCGCCCGCCTCAGCGGTTCCACGGGCACGTCGAAACCAGTCGGTATCACTGCCCCGTCCACGTGGTCGATCATACTTTTCTCTCTGGGATGCCGGACTGGCCGGATGCTCTGCACCAGTGCTCGTACCCCGAGTCGCGCTGCGCAGTCCTGGCAGTCTCGGCCCGTCGGACCCCCGGGGCATTGTCCCCCGGCCGCGGGGCACACGGTAGGACATCGGGGCCGGCCGACGGCGGCCGGGCGGATCACCGGAGGTGCGCGGTGGCCTGGTGGGTATGGCTGGTCATAGTGGTCGCGGCGCTCGCCGCGCTCGTCGTCGGGACACTCGCCGTGCAGGCCGGGCGGCGGTCCGGGACGGTGATCGCGGTACGGCGCAGGCCCGGCGGGAAGGGGCTGCGATGAACGAGCTGATGGCGGCGCGGAGCCTGACGACCCTGCCGGTGGTCACCCTCGGCGGGGAGGCCGTCGCCCAGATCAAGGACACCGTCTTCGACGCCGCCGCCGGGCGGGTCACCGGTTTCACGCTCAGCGGCCGCGGGTTGCTGTCGGGCCCGCTCAAGCAGAGCCTGCCCTGGCCGGCGGTGCACTCGCTGGGCCGGGACGCCGTCATGGTCCGCGACGCCCGGGCCCTTCAGGACACGTCCGCCGTGGTGGCGCGCCGCGAGGCCCAGCAGGGCCGGGTGCTGCACGCCAGGGTGCTGACCGACGAGGGCGCCGAGGTCGGCACGGTGCTCGACGTGATCGTCGAGGGCGGCACCTCCGGCCGGGTCGTGGGCTTCCGCATCGCCGCGGCCAGGACGCTGGTGAAGGGCTCCAGACGGCGGCGGCACCGGGTGTACGTGCCACGCGGCGAGACGCTCGCCGTCTCCGGCCGGGCCCTGGTCGTCCCCGCCGACGCCGTCCGCCACGTCGCCGACGACCTGACCGAGTTCGCGGCCCGGGTCGGCGCCTTCCGGGACGAGCACGGGGGGACGCCATGACGATGCTGTTCTCCGAGACGCGAGGGCTGCCGGTACTGACGCTGGACGACGCGCAGGAACTCGGCACCGTGCGGTCGCTGACGGTCGACACCGTGTCCGGTGTGGTCACCCACGTCCGGGTACGGGGCCGGCACCGCAGGGAGACCGTGCTGCCCTGGGGCGCCCTGCACGCCCTCGGCCCCGACGCCGTGCTGGTGCGCTCGACCGCGGCACCGGCCGAGGTGCCGCCCCACCACGAGCTGCCGGGGCTGCGGATCCTCGCCGAGACGGGCGACCATCTGGGCACGGTCCAGGACGTCGCGTTCGAACCCGGCACCGGCCGTCTGGAGGCGGTCCTCACCGCCCAGGGCGACCTGCCGCCCGACCGCCTGCTCGGCCTCGGCGCCTACGCCCTGGTCGTACGGGCCGGCTGAGGCAGACCCCGCAGGGCTCAGGACGCCGGGGGCTGGTCCGTCGTGCCGCTGTCGGTGCCGCTGTCGGTGCCGGGGCCGGGGCCGGTGTCGCTGCCGTCCCCGGTGCCGCTCCCGGTGCCGCTGCCCGTGTCACTGCCCGGGTCACTGCCGGGTGGCGGCGTGGACTCGGACGAGGGCGGCTCGCTCGGCGGCTCCTGCGAGGTCTCCGCGTCCGTCTCCGACGACGGCGGCTCGGTCGTCGGCGGCCCCGTCGAGGTCGAGTCGGTCGGCGCCGTCGGCGTGGTGACGCTCACCGAGGGGGACGGCTTGTCCGGCTTCTCGGTCTTGCGGTCCTTCTTGCCGGTGTCGCCCTGGTGCCGCTCGAACCACTCGCCGTCGGGCTCGCACATCACGAAGACGTCGACCGGCTCCGGAGCGGGCGTGACCACGACCACGTTGGCGTTGTCGTAACCCGGCCACTCCTCGCCAGTCGTCTTCGGCGCGGTCTGCTGGGCGACCGGCGGGGTGAGCGGGTTGCCGCAGGCGCAGCGCACCCGGGGCACACCGCGGTCGTCGACGAGGACGGCCGTGCCGGTCTGCAGGACGGCCTGGTAACTGGTGGCGGCACCGTCCTTGTAGCCGTGGTTGGTGACGCGGGTGTCCATGCGCAGCTGCACGGGCGTGAGCGAGCGCAGGTACGCGGGGACGTCCGGGGTGTCGACACGGGCGACCGAGGCGAAGGCCCGCTGCTTGTCCGGGGCCCCCTCGAAGTACGTGATCTGCTTCTCGATGTCACAGCTGGCCACGTTGCGGGTGCCGCCGTACAGGCCGGGTGCGCCGCCCTGCACGCCCTGCACGGTGTTGCGCGGGGCCAGCTCGGTGGGCGAGGGCGAGACCGGCGAGGCGGAGCTCTCCTCGGCCGTCGACTCGGTGAACGGGTCGGGCCCGGTGTCGGCGGCGGGCTGCAGGAAGATCTCGCCCTGGGACGTGCTGGTGCCGCCGTCGGACGCGCCGGTACCGCCGCCGTCCGGCCGGGACAGCACCACGGCGAGGATCACGGCGGCCACGACCGCGGTGGCGACGATCGCGACCCGGGGCACCGACCCCCACCAGGGGCGGCGGGGCTCCGGTCCCTCGCCGCCCCCGCCGCCGGTCGGCTCGGAGGGCGGGCCGCCTCCGGGCGGCGGCTGGGAGGGGCCCGACAGAGGGCCGGAGGGAGGTCCTGTGGGGCGGCCGGACGACGGCGGTTCGACGCTCACGAGCTCTTCTTCCCGCGTGGGTTCTCTGCGGCCTGCACACACTCGGGGTGAGACATCCCGGTTCATGCCGCTTTTTCCACTACGTTTCATTGTGTGCTCCGGCCCCATGGGCCCCGCAAGCCGACGCGGACGGACCCGCCCGGCGGGCGCCCGGGGCGGGTGCTGCTTAGCGTGGCAGCGTGAGTTCGCGCACCCCTTCCGGCCAGGCCCGTACGTCCGGCGAGCGGGCCGTCGCCCGCCACGGCTGGGCGCACGCCCTCCTCACGGTGGCCGGTGCGCTGCTCGCCATGGCGGTGGTGTCCGCCCTCGGCCTGTGGGCGGCCGGGGCCGCGGATCTTCCCGACGGCGCGTTCGCACCCGTGGTCGCGGCGACCGTGGTCACCGCCGTCGGCGGCACCGTCCGACTCTCCGGGAACGCCGGCGACCTCGCCGGCACACAGGCCGACCTGACGGTGATCCCGCTGTCCGTCACGCTCACCGGGGCGCTGATCATCGCCTGGGGCTTCCTGCGGCCGCTGCGGCACCGCGCGGTCGCGGGCGCGGCCGAACTGGCCGGCTGGGCCGCCCGTGTCGCCGCCCTCTGGCTGCTCGCGCTGATCGGCGTGACCCTCGCCGCGCGCCACACCTTCGACATCTCCCTGGGCGACGACGCGCTGGGCGAACTCGGCGACCTGTTCGGCGCCTCGCCCCGGATCGGCTTCACCACCGACGTGCCGCTGTCGGTGTTCGTCGGGGTGGTGTGGCTGGCCGGCGTGCTGGTGCTCGCTCTGCTGGTGTCGCGCGGGGCGCCGCTGCCGGGCGGGCTGCTGCGCTTCCAGGCGTCCGTGCGGCCGGCCGCGTACGCGATGGTCGCGCTGCTGCTCGCGTACGTCGCGATCGGGGTGGTGATCGCCCTGATCGTCGCGGTGACCCGGGGGCACGCGGCGGAGACCTTCGCGGTGATCCTGCTGGGGCTGCCCAACCTGGTGTGGCCGGCGCTGACGATCGGCATGGGCGCCACCTGGAACGGCAGGGTCGAGGGCCCGTTCGGGCTGCCGATGCCGCATGTGCTGGACGAGGTGCTGCGCACCCCGGACGTCTCCGAACTGAACCTCCGGACGCTCGCGGAGTACGACGGCCGGGTGTGGTGGCTGCTCGTCGCCGCCGCGGTGCTGCTGCCGGCCGCCGCGTTCGTGATGGCGGCCCGGTCGCCCGCGCGGGTGCGGGCCTGGCAGCACGCCGTGCACATGGCGGTGGCGCTGGCGCTGACGGTCTTCATGATCTGCCTCGTCGGCCGCGTCTCCGCGCACTACGGGCTGTCCGTGCTCGGCATCGGCGACCTGGGCGGCGGCCTCGGGGGCGACCTGTTCCTGCGGCCCCGGTTGTGGGGGGCGGTCGGGCTGGCCGTGCCGTGGGGGCTGGTGACCGGGTTCGTGGGGGCGCTGCTGGCGCGGCACGTCCGGCGGCGGGGCCAGGTGCGCCCGGACGGCCGGACGGCCGGGCCCGGCACCGGGGACTAGCCGCGCCGCACGAAGACCGGTTCGGCCCAGCGCGGGGGCTGCCTGGCCGGTTCCGGCCCACCCCGCGCCCGCCCCTCCAGGCCCACGGGCGGCGGTACGGTTCCCGCCTCGCCGCCGGTCGTCGCTGCCCGCAGCGCGGCGACGAAGGCCAGGCAGGACGGGTACCGGTCGTCGGGACTCTTGGCGAGGGCCCGGGCGAAGACCGGGTCGGCCTGCGGGGCGATGCCGGGCCGGGCCTCGGTCAGCGGGGGCGGCTGGTCGTACTGGTGCGCCCACAGCAGGGCCATGTCGTCGTCGCGGAGGAAGGGCGGATGCCCGGCCAGGACCTCGTAGACGACGCAGGCGAAGCCGTAGACGTCGCAGCGGGCGTCGACCGGTTTGCCCGAGATCTGCTCGGGGGCGACGTAGTCGAGGGTGCCGACGAACTGGCCGACCGTGGTGAAGCCGGTCAGCGACAGCGACTTCTTCGTCAGGCCGAAGTCGGTGAGGTAGACGTGCTCGGGGTGGTCGCTGTCGGTGCCGCGGGCGACCAGGATGTTGCCGGGTTTGACGTCCCGGTGCACCAGGCCGTGGTCATGGGCCGCGTCGAGCGCGGAGGCGACCTGCGCGGCGACGCGGACGGCGGTGGCGGGCGGCAGCGGGCCCTCCCGGTCGAGGAGGTGCCGCAGGTCGCTGCCGGGGACGTACCGCATGGCGATGTACAGCACGCCGTCCGTCTCGCCGGCCTCGAAGACGGGCACGATGTGCGGGTGGTCGATGGCGGCCGCCGCCCGGGACTCGTGGGTGAAGCGCCGCCGGAAGGTGTCGTTGCGGGCGAGTTCCGGGGCGAGGAGCTTCAGGGCGACGGTGCGTTCCAGACGCAGGTCGCGGGCCCGGTAGACGACGGCCATGCCGCCGCGCCCGATCTCCTGCTCGATGCGGTAGCCGGCGATCTGCCGCCCGACCAGCTCGGACGGCCGCCCCGAGAACAGGCTCGTCTCCCGGGTCAACGGCCGTCACCCTCGGGCGTGACGATACGCGTGGGTTCCCGCCCCACGCCCCGCGCGGCCGTCGCCCCACCGGCACGCTCCGCTTCCTCGGCCGCCTCCATCTCCTCGGCGGACACGACGCGGGTGGGCTCGGGGAGCGCGGCGCCGGCAGGGGACGCGTGAGCATCGGGCGACACGACCCGCGTCGGCTCAGGAGCCGACGGAACCTCCCCGGGCGACACGACCCGCGTCGGCGGCGGGGCCGCCGGCCCCTCGGCGGACACCACACGCGTCGGATCGTGGCCCCCGGAAGCCTCGGGTGGCACCACCCCGCTCGGCCCGGCAGCCGGAAGGCCCTCCCCGGGCGACACCACCCGCGTCGGCTCAGCACCCGCGGGCCTCTCACTCGGCACCGTCCGGGGCGGCTCAGGAGCCGACGGAACCTCGCCGGGCGACACCACCCGCGTCGGCGGCGGGGCCGCCGGCCCCTCGGCGGACACCACACGCGTCGGATCGTGGCCCCCGGGGGCCTCGGGTGGCACCACCCGGGTCGGATCGTGGCCCTGCGGGGCCTCGGGTGTCACCCCGCGCGCCGGGTCGGGGGCCGCCGGGGGGCCGTCCGGTACCACCCGGGTCGGTGGTGCGTCCGGTGGCCGGGACGGCTGTTCGGCGCGGGACGGCGCCGCGGGGTCGTCCGGGGGGACCACCCGGGTGGGTGGACGCGCCGGTGGGGTCCCGGCCTGGCGGTGCCCCGGGTCACTGCGGGGTGTCTCGTCCGTCGCGTACGGCGTGAGCCGTGTGCCGTCGGCGTACACCCAGTGCCCGTGCGCGGCGTCGTAGAGCCACATGGACTCGCCGTCGATGACGACGCCGATCCGCAGTCCCCGGGTACGGGTGCGGAAGGTCTCGCCGTCGAGCCCGTGCGCGAGGTCCTCGACCGCGGACCGGTAGCGCGACAGGGCCTCCTCCGCGCGGGCCAGCAGCGGACGCGGATCGGCGGTGCGGGTGAGGGGTCCGTCGGTGGTGGGCGGATCCTGCGGCACGGCGACCAGCCGGCGCCCGTCGACCCAGGCCGACCAGCCGTTGAAGCACAGCACGTGCCCCCAGTCGCCCTGCCGTTCCAGGAGCTGCACCGGCAGCAGCGGGTCGAGGTCGGCGGTGGGCCGTGCCGTGTCGGGAGCCTCCCAGGCCGGCATCCCGTGCTGCGGGACGACGTGCGTGGGCCGGAAGCCGGGGGTCGTCATGGGCCGGCCCTCACTGCTTCCGCATCACGGCCGGTTCGTGCCGGCGCAGCAGCCTGGACACCAGGAAGCCGAAGAGCACCGACAGCACGACCAGCATGCCGACGTCGATCAGCCAGGTGCCCGCCGAGTGCTCGAAGAGCGGGTCGTCGGTCAGGTCGTCCGGCACGATCCGGGACAGACCGACCGTGCCCGCCATCGCGGCCAGTGCCCACCGCGCCGGCACCAGCCAGCCCAGTTGCTCGAGCCCGGGCACGCCGTCCAGTTTCAGCAGGGCACCGCAGAAGACGACCTGGACGATGGCGATGAGCACGAGCAGCGGCATCGTCACCTCCTCCTTGCGCACCAGCGCGGAGACGAGCAGGCCGAGCATCATCGCGGTGAAGGCGAGCAGGGCGACGGCGACGGTGATCTCCACCAGGGGCGGCATCAGCACGCCCTCGCCGCCCGGTGCGTTGAGGTCCACGCCGAGCAGCGCGACCAGGGTCAGCACCACCGCCTGCAGCACGGTGACGACGCCCAGGACGACGACCTTGGACATCAGGTACGCCGATCTGGACAGGCCCACCGCCCGCTCACGCTGGTAGATCACCCGTTCCTTGACGAGTTCGCGCACGGCGTTGGCCGCGCCGGTGAGCACCGCGCCGACGCACAGGATGAGCAGCGCGTTCATCGCCGTGTCGGAGGTGAGTTTGCCGCCCGCGAGGGCGCGGGCCATCACGCCCATGACGAACGGCAGGGCGATCATGATGATCAGGAAGGTGCGGTCGGCGCTCAGCGCGGATCCGTACCGGCGTACCAGCGTGCCGAGTTGCGCGGAACGGCTGCGGGGCCGGGGCGGCGGGGTGATGACGACGGGCTCGGAACGGGGCTGCGTGGGCTGGGCGGTGGCGTCGGCGACGTAGCGGCGGTGGAAGGCGGAGGCGAGGTAGTCCCCGGCCCAGTCCCGCTCGGTGTCGCGTTCGAAGGCCTCGAAGGCCTCCGGCCACTGCTCGAAGCCGAAGTACGGCAGGGCGTCCTCGGGCGGCCCGTAGTAGGCGATCTTCCCGCCGGGCGCGAGGACGAGGAGCCGGTCGCACACGTCCAGGCTGAGCACGCTGTGGGTGACGACGATGACGGTGCGGCCGTCGTCGGCGAGGCCGCGCAGCATGTGCATCACCGAGCGGTCCATGCCGGGATCGAGGCCGGAGGTCGGCTCGTCGAGGAAGAGCAGGGACGGTTTGGTCAGCAACTCCAGGGCCACGCTGACGCGCTTGCGCTGGCCGCCGGAGAGGCTGTGCACGGGCTGGTCGGCGCGCTGCTCCAGGCCCAGCTCGCGGATCACCTCGTCGACCCGGGCACGTCGTTCGGCCTTGGCCGTGTCCTGCGGGAAGCGCAGTTCGGCCGCGTAGGTAAGGGCCTTCCGGACGGTCAGCTGGGCGTGCAGGATGTCGTCCTGCGGGACGAGGCCGATGCGCTGGCGCAGCTCGGCGTAGTCGCGGTACAGGTCGCGGCCGTCGTAGAGGACGGTGCCGTGGCCGGCGGGCCGCTGGCCGGTGAGGGCGTTGAGGAGCGTGGACTTGCCCGCGCCGCTCGGACCGACCACGGCGAGCAGGCACTTCTCCCCCACCGGGAACGACACGTGGTCCAGCAGCGTCCTGCGGCCGCGGTCGACGGAGACGGCGAGGTCCTGCACGTCCAGGGAGACCTCTCCGGTGTCGACGTACTCCTGGAGTTCGTCGCCGACGAGGCAGAACGCCGAGTGGCCGATGCCGACGATGTCGCCCTGGCCGACCGGGGCGGTGGTGACCGGACTGCCGTTGAGGTAGGTGCCGTTGTGGCTGCCGAGGTCGGTGATCTCGTACGTGCCGTCGGGCAGGGCGCGCAGTTCGGCGTGACGGCGGGAGACCACGAGGTCGTCGATGACGAGGTCGTTGTCGCTCGCGCGGCCGATGCGGATGGTGCGCGAGGGCAGCGGCCGTACGGTCGTGGGGGCCCGGTAGGTGCCGGTCAGGGCGGGCATGGAGACGGCGGAGGGGCGTTCGGGGGCCGGTGCGGCGCGGCCCGTGATCACCACGCGCGGTCCGTCGGCGGGGCTGCCGAAGCGGATGACGCTGCCGGGCCCGACGTCCCGGGCGTGCACGCGGTGGCCGTCGGCGTAGGTGCCGTTGGTGCTGTTCTCGTCCTCCAGGGTCCAGTGGCCGTCCTCCGGCCGCAGCACCGCGTGGTGCCAGGACACCCGGTCGTCGTCGAGGACGATGTCGCTCGACGGGTCGCGTCCCACGTGGTAGTCGCGGCCCGGGATCATCACGGTGGAACCCGTCTCCGTCTCCAGGACGAGCTGCGGTGCTACCGATGGCTGCGCCATGGTCAAGATTCTACCGATATGGGCTTATATGCGCCTCGGCAGGCGGAGCGGGCGGCAGGTCAGGCCACCGGCACGCCCAGCAGGCGGGCGGTGCGCTGCATCCGCAGGGCGTCCACGGACTCGGCGAGCAGTTCGTACTCGGTCGTCTCGTCGCTGGTGGCGATGCGCACCAGCCGTCCGGCCGCCAGTTCCTCGGCGACGCGCTCCTGCTGGGCGGGGTCGGCGCACCAGGCGCGCAGCAGCATGGGCACGTCGGGCACGGTGTCGGCGACCGGCACGAGCGCGCCCGGCGGTAAGTGCTCGGCGTCGGGCTGGGGATCGAGGCGCTGGGCGATCCAGGAGGCGCGGTCGCGCAGCCACCACAGCGCGAGGGCGAGGGTGGGCGCGCGGTAGGTACCGAGGGGCACTCCGATGCGGCGGCCGTCGCAGACTCCGTACGCCGTGACGTGGCACAGGAACTCGTCGTGCACGTGTACCTCCCCCGCTGCTCCGCCCGCCTGCCCGGTCCCGCTCTTCCCGTAGCTCGCGTGCTGTGCGTGAGGGCGCCGTCGCTGGATGTGAAAACGCTCTCGCAGGTCAGTATGTTCACTACTGAAACAGTGTCACCATGACTTTCCGGCCACTCTCCTGGCATATTCACCGCCCGAGTTGGCCGAAATCCGCCGGACGTTCCGCCGCGGGTCCCCCGCGCGTGGGGAACCGGGCCCTGACCAGCGAAGTCGGCACCCGCGGGCGGGCCGGACGCGAGTGTGCCGGACGGGCGGGACGGGCCGGCCCCGATGAGTTCCGCGGTCTGCGGCGGTCTGGGTGGGAAAGAGACCGCCGAGCACCCGAGGACGACACCATGAACACAGCCGGAGCACTGGAGGCGGAGTTCACCGCCGTCCTGCGCAAGAGCCCCGCCGAGGGCGGCTGGACCTATCTGGTCTGGCCCGAGTCCGTCGCCTTCTTCGGCACCCGCGGTCTGGTCAAGGTCCGCGGGACGATCGACGGGCACCCGTTCCGCAGCTCGTTCATGGCCCTGGGCGACGGCACGCACAAGCTGCCGGTGAAGGCCGAGGTGCGCCGGGCCATCGGCAAGGAGGAGGGCGACTCGGTGACCGTGCGCCTGGAGGAGCGGCTCGGCTCCTGAGGCTCGGCTCCTGAGGCTCGGCCTCCGAGGCTCCTGACGCTCGGCTCCGGAAGCCGGGCCCGGGGGCATCCGCCCCCGGGCGGCGGGATCCGCTACTGCCTGACGATCGCGTCGATGCGGGCGAGCTCGTCCGCGTCGAAGTCGAGGTGGGCGATCGCGCCGACGCTGTCCTCGACCTGCTGCGGGCTGCTCGCGCCGACCAACGCCGAGGTGACCCGGCCACCGCGCAGCACCCAGGCCAGCGCCATCTGGGCCAGGGTCTGGCCGCGCTCCTTGGCGATGTCGTTCAGGTCGCGCAGCCGGCCCACCAGCTCCTCGGTGACGGCGTCGGACTGCAGGAACGGGCTGTCGCTCGCGGCCCGGGAACCCTCGGGGATGCCGTCGAGGTAGCGGGCGGAGAGCAGCCCCTGCTCCAGCGGGGAGAAGACGATGGAGCCGACCTGGAGCTCGTCGAGGGCGTCCAGCAGGCCCTCGTCCTCGGGGCGGCGGTCCAGCATCGAGTAGCGCGGCTGGTGGATGAGGAGCGGTGTGCCGAGCTCGCCCAGGATGCGGGCGGCCTCGCGGGTCTGTTCGGCGGAGTAGTTCGAGACGCCGACGTAGAGCGCCTTGCCCTGCTGCACCGCCGAGTGCAGCGCGCCCATCGTCTCCTCCAGCGGAGTGTCCGGGTCGGGGCGGTGGGAGTAGAAGATGTCGACGTAGTCCAGGCCCATCCGGCTCAGGCTCTGGTCCAGCGAGGACAGCAGGTACTTGCGCGAGCCCCACTCGCCGTACGGTCCGGGCCACATCAGGTAGCCGGCCTTGGTGGAGATGACCAGCTCGTCGCGGTACGGCGCGAAGTCCGACTTCAGGAACCCGCCGAAGGCGGACTCGGCGGCGCCGGGCGGCGGGCCGTAGTTGTTGGCGAGGTCGAAGTGCGTGACGCCCAGGTCGAAGGCGCGGCGCAGGATGGCCCGCTGGGTCTCCACGGGCCGGTCCGGGCCGAAGTTGTGCCACAGGCCGAGCGAGAGCGCGGGGAGCTTCAGGCCGCTGCGTCCGGTGCGCCGGTAGGGCATGTCCGCGTAGCGGTCGGGGTGTGCGGTGTACAACGCGACTCCAGAGGGGTTGGCTCGGTCGGAGGGGAAACCGGTGTCCACTCTGGCGTGACCTGCTGCCATGCGTCCAACAGAAGAATCCGATGGGATTCAGCGGCTACGCTTCTCAGTCATGGAACTGCGCCACCTGCAGCATTTCGTCGCGGTCGCCGAGGACCAGCACTTCACCCGGGCGGCCGAACGCCTGCTGGTCTCCCAGTCGGGTCTGTCGGCCTCCATCCGGGCGCTGGAGCGGGAGCTGCAGACCCCGCTGTTCGTGCGCACGACCCGCCGGGTGACGCTGACCCCGGCCGGGCGGGCGCTGCTGGACGAGGCGCAGCGGATCCTGGCGCAGGTGCGGGCGGCGCACGAGGCCGTGGCGGCGGTGCAGGGCGTGCTGCGCGGGATGCTCACGCTCGGCAGCGAGCAGTGCATCGCCGGGGTGAACCTGGCGGGGCTCCTCGCGGCGTTCCGGCACCGCCATCCGGATGTGGAGATCTGCCTGCGGCAGGCCGGTTCCGGTGCCCTGGCGGAGGACGTGGGGGCGGGGCGGCTCGACCTGGCCTTCGCCGTGCGCACGCAGGAGGACGACGACCGGCTGCGGTCGGTGCCGCTGAGCAGCGAGTCGATGACGCTGCTGTGCCACCGCAGCCACCCGCTCGCCGCCGCGGGCGCGGCCGTCACGCCCGAGGAGCTGGGCGGGGAGGTGTTCGTCGACTTCCACCCGGACTGGGGACCGCGGCGCACCACCGACACGGTGTTCGCGGCGGCCGGCGTACGCCGGACCGTGGCACTGGAGGTGAACGACGTGCACACGCTGCTCGACCTGGTCGACGAGAACCTGGGCGTGGCGGTCGTGCCGCGGCACTTCGCGCACAAGCGGGCCTCCCTCACGGCGCTGCCCGTGAAGGGCACCGGCGAGGCGGTGTACGAGACGGTGGCCCTGCTGCCGCCCCGGCAGGCGACCAGCCCGGCGGCCCGGGCGCTGATGGCGCTGCTGGAGACCACGGGCGGCTAGAACCGGACGCGGCGCGGGCGGGGATGCGCGATGGTGGAGGCATGCATGCGAAGGACATCCTCATCGACGGCTACAACCGCATCCGGGAAGAAGTCCACGCCACCGTCGAGGGCCTCGGGCCCGACGAACTGACCGCCCGCCCCTCCCCCGACTCCAACTCCGTCGCCTGGCTGGTCTGGCACCTCACCCGCGTCCAGGACGACCACATCGCCGACGCCTTCGGCCTCGACCAGGTGTGGCTGTCGAAGGACTGGGAGAAACGCTTCGGGCTGGAACTGCCCCGGCGCGACACGGGCTACGGCCACAGTCCCGCCAAGGTCGCCAAGGTCAGGGTCGACTCGGGCGAGCTGCTGACCGGCTACTACGACGCCGTGCACGAGCAGAGCCTCCGGGCCCTGGGCGGCCTCGCGGCCGAGGACCTGGAGCGCGTCGTCGACGAGCGCTGGGACCCGCCGGTCACCCTCGGCGTGCGGCTGGTCAGCGTCCTGTCCGACGATCTGCAGCACGTCGGACAGGCCGCCTACCTCAAGGGCCTGCTTCAGAGCGCGGCGGCGTAGCCGGGCAGGACCACGTCGCGGATGAGCGCGTTCCGCTCGTCGAACGGGAGGAACGCGCTCTTGAGGGCGTTCACGGTCACCGTGCGCAGGTCCTCCACGGTCCAGCCCGCCTCCTCGACCAGCAGCGCCATCTCGCGGGTCATCGTCGTGCCCGACACCAGCCGGTTGTCGGTGTTGACGGTGACGCGGAAGCCGAGGTCCTTCAGCGCGGTGATCGGGTGCTCGGCGATCGAGGTCGCGGCACCCGTCTGGAGGTTGGACGTCGGGCACATCTCCAGCGCGACGCGCCGGTCGCGCACCCAGCCGGCGAGGCGGCCGAGCTTGCCCGCCGCGAGGTCGGGGATGTCGTCGGTGATCCGCACGCCGTGGCCGATGCGCTGGGCGCCGCAGACCTGGAGGGCCTGGTGGATGCTGGGCAGTCCGTGGGCCTCACCGGCGTGGATGGTGAAGGGCACGTTCTCGCGGCGCAGGTGCTCGAAGGCCGCGAGGTGGTCGGCGGGCGGGAAGCCGTCCTCGGCGCCGGCGATGTCGAAGCCGACGACGCCCGCGTCCCGGAACGCCACGGCCAGGTCCGCCGCCTCGCGCACCCGGTCGAACATCCGCATGCCGCACAGCAGGGTGCCGACCCGCACCGGCGTGCCCGCGGCGGCCGCCTTGGCCATGCCCGAGGCGAGGCCCTCCTGGACGGTCTCCACGACCTCGGCCATGGTCAGCCCGCCCCGGGTGTTCAGCTCCGGCGCGTAGCGCACCTCGCCGTAGACGACACCGTCGGCGGCCAGGTCCAGGACGTACTCCTCCGCCGTGCGCAGCAGCCCCTCCCGGTTCTGCATGACGGCGAGGGTGTGCTCGAAGGTGGCGATGTAGCGCACCAGGTCACCGGAGTTGGCGGCCTCGTAGTACCAGGCGGCCAGCTCGTCGGGGTCGGTGGTGGGCAGCGTGTGGCCGACCGCGTCCGCGAGCTCCACGACGGTGGCGGGGCGCAGGCCGCCGTCGAGGTGGTCGTGCAGGACGGCCTTCGGGAGGCGGCGGATCACATCGGCTTCTACGCGCGTAGCAGTCATGGCGGGTCTTTCCTCGGGCAGCGGTTCTCAGAGAAACGGGAGCGGGCGATTCGGCGGGAGCGGGGTCAGCCGGCGGGCTGGAGCAGGTCCCAGCGGTTGCCGTACAGGTCCTGGAAGACGGCTACGGTGCCGTACGGCTCGTGCCGCGGCTCCTCCAGGAAGGTCACGCCGGCGGCGGTCATGCGGGCGTGATCGCGGGCGAAGTCGTCGGTGTGCAGGAAGAACCCGACCCGGCCGCCGGTCTGGTCCCCGACGCGGGCGGACTGGGCCTCGCCGTCGGCACGGGCGAGCACCAGCCCCGGTCCCGCGCCCGCGGCGCCCGGTTCGACGACGACCCAGCGGGATCCGTTCGGCCGGGGCGCGTCCTCGGCCAGCCGGAAACCGAGAGCCTCGGTGTAGAAGCGGATCGCCTCGTCGTAGTCGTCGACGACGAGGGTGACCAGGGCGATACGTCGCATCGGGGACCTCTCGGAGCTCGGGGTTAGCCGGAGAGGTTATACGTAAAACCCACGAGACGCCAACCGTGCGGGCACAGTCTGTTTCTGCCGGTATGCACAGAACACGTCGGCCGGCCGGCCGACCGGTGACGGGCGGACGCCCCGTCGTGACGGGTCATCAGATCCGCACCGGCGCACCCCCTTGGCGGGCCCGGCCGCGACGCCGGGGAGAATGTGACGAAAATCCGGTGCATATATGGGGCTTTCCTGGGTGGGTTGCGCCTTAGCCATGGATGCGGGACGGTTGCCGCCTGCACCGGTTTCCCATGACAGGAAGGTGGTGGGGTGCGCGGGACGCGTGCCCCCGCTTGTGACCGCTTCCCCCAGTTCATCCGCCCGCTCACGCAGTGCCGACACCAGGGTCGGCAGCGTGTGGGGTGCCGCCCCCTGCCCTGTGCTGGTCGTCGACCGGCACGGCACCCTGGTGCAGTTGAACGACGCCGCCCGGCTCCTGCTGCCCGACGCGGCGAGCGGCGACCGGTTGCACGAGACGGCGCCCTCCTGGCTTTCGGAGGCGCACCGGAGCATCGCGGGCGACTCCCGCGGCCCCGGGATCCCTCCGCTGAGCGGCGCCATCAACGACCGGGTCGTCCTGGCGCACCCCACGGCGGCCGCGGACGGGGACGTGGTGTGGTGGCTGGTCGACGACACCGAGCGCCGCATGGCCGAGGAGGCCGTGCGCAGCGCCCAGGCCCGCTCGCGGATCCTGGCCGAGGTCTCCTCCACGCTGCTGTCGACGCTGAACGTGCCCCGCTGCATGGAGGTCGCCGCGTCCATGGCAGCCCAGCACCTCTCGGAGGCCGCGGTCCTCGTCGCTCCGGCGCAGGGCCGCCGCCACCCCCTGACCTACGCCCCGCGGGGCGGGCCCGTGGTGCAGGTCACCCGGCAGATC
The DNA here is from genome assembly GCF_049846985.1 of Streptomyces sp. DT190. Lineage (NCBI taxonomy): Bacteria > Bacillati > Actinomycetota > Actinomycetes > Kitasatosporales > Streptomycetaceae > Streptomyces > Streptomyces sp. DT190. Next base: position 114,970 of record NZ_JBNCNM010000027.1, read on the forward strand.
GACACGCACAGCGTGCCGGGCCTGCCCGAGGCCCTGCAGGGCTTCCCGCCGGTGCCGGCCCGCTGGATCGACCCGTCGGTCCTCCCCGCATGGGCGATCCCCGACGGCTTCACCGGCCCGGTCGGCTCGGTCATCGTCACCCCCCTGCCGGGACACGGCGTGCCCGCGGGCGCCCTCATCCTGCTGCGCTCCAGCACCGAGCAGGCGTTCACCGAGGGCGAGGAGGTCTTCGCCCGGCTGTTCGCCGCCCGGGCCGGGGCCGCGCTCTCGGCGGCCCGCCTGTACACCGAGCAGGCCACCCTCACCGCCACCCTGATGCACGAGCTGCTGCCGCCCTCCCTGCAGCGGGTGCACGGCGTGCAGTACGCCGGCGGCTACCGGGCGGCCAAGGACCACGAGCGGGTCGGCGGCGACTTCTACGACGTCCACCCCGGCTCGGACCCCTCCCGGGAGACCCTGGTGGTCCTGGGTGACGTGGCCGGCAAGGGACTGGACGCGGCCGTGCTCACCGGCAAGATCCGCAACACCCTGCACGCCCTGCTCCCCCTGGCCGAGGACCACCAGCGGGTGCTCGACCTGCTCAACGGAGCGCTGCTCAACTCCCGGCACACCCGCTTCGCCACCCTGGTCCTGGCCTCGGTGCGCCGCCGCGCGGGCCGGGCGCAGCTGCGGCTGACCAGTGCCGGCCATCTGCCGCCGCTGGTCGTCCGGGCCGACGGCCGGGTGAAGGAGGTGCCCTCCCGCGGCACCCTGATCGGCGCCCTGCCGACCGTGACCGCGAGCACCGTGGAGATCGTCCTGGAGCAGGGGGACACCTGTCTGCTCTACACCGACGGCATCACCGAGGCGCGGGGCGGCCCACTCGGGGACGAGCTGTTCGGCGAGGAGCGGCTGAGGAGGGTGCTGGCCGAGTGCGGAGGGCTGCCCGCCGAGGCCGTGGTGGAGCGGGTGCAGATGGTGGCCGCCCAGTGGCTCGGGACGGGCCGGCACGACGACATGGCCGTCGTCGCGATCAGCGCCCCCCGGTCGGGCGGGCTGTCGGTCGTCGACGGGCGGCGGGGCAACGGCCGGAAGGACGGGTGAAGGACCCCGCGATGTCAGTGGCACTGCAGAACCGTTTGTGGCACGCCGTGGCCGACGGCGACGAGTACGCCGCCGTGGACGTCCTGTCGAAGGCCCTGTCCGAAGGGCTCGACGAGGAGGCGCTGCTCCTGGACGTGATCGCGCCCGTGCAGGAGCGGGTCGGCGCCGAGTGGGCCGCCGATCGCCTCACCGTGGCCCAGGAGCACGCCGCCACGGCCATCAACGAACGCGCCGTCGCCGCCCTCGCGCACCGCGCCCCGGACGGTGCGAGACGTTCCGTCGTGCGGGGCCGGGTGACGGTCGCCTGCATCGACGGCGAATGGCACGCCTTCCCGGCCCGGCTCGTCGCCGAGACGCTGCGGCTGCGCGGCTGGCAGGTCGACTACCTCGGGGCCCAGACGCCCACCCAGCACCTGATCGCGCATCTGCACGGCACCAATCCGGACGTGGTGCTGCTGTCCAGCTCGATCCCGACCCATCTGCCCGCGGCCCACAGTGCCATCACCGCGTGCCAGGCCATCGGCACCCCCGTCATGGCGGGCGGCCGCGCCTTCGGCCCGGACGGGCGCCACGCGCGCGCACTGGGCGCCGACCGGTGGGCCGCCGACGCCCGGCGGGCCGCCGCGGCGCTGGAGGAGGGGATCGCCCGGCCCGCACCGGCGGCGCTCCGCCAGGCCGTGGACGATCTTCCGCACCTGGCCGACCAGGAGTACACGATGGTCGTCCAGACCCGCGTCCAGCTGGTCAGACAGACCCTGGCCGACCTCAGGGACCGTTTCCCCGCGATGCGGTCCTACACGGACCGGCAGCTCGAACGCACGGCGGAGGACCTCGCCCACATCGTGGAGTTCCTCGCGACCGCCCTCTACGTCGACGACACCGAGCTGTTCACCTCGTTCCTGACCTGGACGGCCGACATCCTCGAAGCCCGGCACGTGCCCGCCCGGTCCCTGATCGCCGGTCTGGACATCCTGGCCGGCCGGCTACGCGACTTCCCCCGCGCCCTCGCCCTGGTCCGCGAGGGCATCACCGTCCTCGGCGAACGCCCCGCCCGCCCTGTCCCCGGCTCCGAGACTCCCGCATGACGAACCTGCAACCGCCCCAGTTCACCGTCACCGCCGACCGCGAACCGCCCACGCTGACCGTGCGGGTGGCCGGCGAGCTCGACTACGACACCAGCGGCGAGTTCGTCGACGCCGTCGTCCGGGAGCTGTCCGGGGCCACCGCCCTGCGGGACGTGCGCCTGGACTTCCGTGACCTGGTCTACATCGACTCCTCCGGTCTGTCGGCGCTGCTGATGATCCACCGTCACACCAGCGCCGCAGGCACGATTCTCCATCTGGATCACCGGCCGGAGTTCCTGGAGCGCATGCTGAAACTCACCAACGTCCTGGACCATCTGACCGCCTCCGCCTCCCTCGCGGTCCTGGTGGAGGCGGACGAGCGGGACGGCGACGTCTCGGAGGCCGGCGCGACCTGACCGGGCGACCGGCCTGCCGCGCGCCGCGCCGGCCTGCGCGGCCGTTCTACGGGTACGTGTACCTGTTGAGGGTCGCGACGGCGGAGGCGGGGTCGCCGCGGTCGTAGTGGTCGACGGCGAGGAAGGTGGGCTTCTTGCGGGCGGCGGGCTGGCAGAACCGCCGGGCCCGGTCGGCGAGTTTGGTGTTGTCCGTGCCGGCCGTGCCGGTGAGCGCGACGTCGCGGAAGTGGTTCATGACGAACAGCGGGCGGAAGCCGGGCTCGGTGCGGGTCAGCGGGATGTTCGTGCCGGCGTCGTACCAGCGGCTGTAGCAGGACCAGTCGGAGGATCCGAGGCCCGAGCCCATGGACCAGTGGTTCTCGACGGTCCACTCGCGCTGGTACATGACGCCGAAGCTGTCCCGGGTCAGGCCGGCGGCCTGGTCGGCGGAGCGGCTGTGGTCGGTGAAGATCAGCAGCCGGTCGTTCGCGGCGATCAGCTCGGCCATCGTGGGCCAGCCGTTCTGCCGGACGCCGGTGAGGTCGGGCCGGTACAGCACGTCCGCCAGGCCGCTCACACGGGCGAGTTCGGTGCGCAGGACGCCCGGGTCGACGTAGTCCTCCAGGAAGACCGTGACGAACTGGTCGGGGTGGGCCTTGAGGAAGTCGACCATGCGCTGGAGGTCGACCCACAGGGCGACGGGCCTGCTGACGAGGGTGCAGCTGTTGTGGCAGAGGATCGCGCCGTCCGGGGTCTGGTGGATGTCGAGCATGAAGCCGCGTACGCCGTCGGCGAGTTGGCGTTCGATGCCGCGGCTCTGGTTGGGCGCGAGGTTGACGAAGGGCGGGGCGAAGCCGCCGTCGGCGCCGTTGGCGTACGCGTTGTGGGTGGTGAGGAACGTGACCTGGTCCAGGGTGCGCCGGTCCTGCGGGGGCATGGGGGCGGTGACGGGGTCGACCGGGGTGAGGTACCAGGCGGCGAGGTCGCCCGCGCCGCCGAGGGCGAGCCGGGCGGGGTAGTTGGCGCCGGACGGCTTGGGCGCCACGGTGAGGTGGCGCGAGGTGCCCGGGACCTTCAGCGTGTAGCGGTCGGCGCCGGCCGCGGTGATCTCCCAGGGGGCGTCGGCGCCGGTGCAGGCGACGGTCGCGGCCTGGTCGCCGGCGCGGCCGAGACAGCTGCCGGGCGCGTCGGTGTTCTCCAGCAGGTACGCCGATCCGCTCGGCTTGAGCCGCCACTGTTGGCGGTCCTCGTTGCCGCGGGGTCTGTGCTGCTCGACCGCGCCGCCGCTGTCGGCCGCGTTGAGCCCGGTGGTGGCGCTCTGGACGTAGTAGGCGCCCGGGGCCGGACCGGCGGCGGCAGCGGGCTGGGGTGCCACGACCGCCGCGGCGAGCGCGGCGGTCGTGGCGAGCAGGGCGTGGGGGGTGCGCAGGCGCATGGGGATGCCCTCCGTCAGGTCAGGTGCATGACATCTCGCATGACACCACGCCCGGTGGTCCGGCGTCAGCAGTAGAGGTTGCCGCCGGGTGACACTCCGAGGATCTGCGTGAACCGCTGGTAGTTGTTCACGCGGCTCTGCACCTGCGCCGGGTTCTTGCCGTCGCACTCCAGGGAGCCGTTGATGCTGCGGATCGTCTGGCCGAATCCGGCGCCGTTCACCATGGCGTTGTGCGGGGTCATGCTGCCGGGCCCGCTCTGGGTGTTCCAGTACCACAGGGCCGTCTTCCAGGCGACGGCCGAGTCGTTCTGCACCAGCCAGGGGTTGTTCAGCAGATCGATGCCGAGCGCGTCGCCCGCGGCCTTGTAGTTGAAGTTCCAGCTCAGCTGGATCGGGCCGCGCCCGTAGTAGGCGGCCTGCCCGGCGGGACAGCCGTAGGGCTGGCTCCAGTCGCAGTAGTGCGGGTAGTTGGCGGTGTTCTGCTCCACCACGTGCACCAGACCGCCGGTCTCGTGGCTGACGTTGGCGAGGAAGGCGGCGGCCTCCTGCTTCTTCACCGTGTCGCTGCCGGTGTTGGCGAAGCCGGGGTAGGCACTCAGGGCCGCGGTGAGGCCGCTGTACGTGTAGAACGAGTTCCGGTTCGGGAACATCTGGTTGAACTGCGCCTCGGACACGACGAAGCGCGAGTCGGGCGTGCCCGGGCCGCTGTCGCAGGCGTAGGGCTCCCAGTACCAGGTGCTGATGATCGGGTCGTAGCCCGGGTTGGCGTGCTCGGCGATGTACGCCTTGCCGTCGGTGTAGCGGACGATGTCGCCGGCGTTGTACGACTTGCCCGCCACCCAGTTGGGATAGCTGGAGCACGAGGCGGCCACGGCGTTCGAGGCCGGCAGGAGCACCGGTGCGGTGCCCGCGAGGGCGAGTGCGGCCAGGACGGCGGAGACACGGCGTCTCGACACGGGATCAACTCCTTTGCACGACACGGCCGCTCCCGCGCGAGGGCAGGGCGGAGCGGGGCCCTCGCCGCACGCGCCGGTGAGCCGGTCACGGCGTTCGGGCGCGGCCGTGGTGGGGGGTGGTGGAGGCACACTCAACCGTATTGGTCTGTACCAGTCAAGGGTGTAGACCAGTCATCGTGGCGTGACTGCTTCGGCTCGTGGCGGCGGCGCAATCGCTTGCGCGGGCGGAGTGTTGCCCGGATCCGGCGGGCTCGGGGTGCGCCAGATGACGGTCAGGGGCGCCGCCCGAGCGCGAGAATTGCTCCCATGACCACCACAGCCCACCCCCTGGTGACGTCCGCACGGCGGCTGGCACGCGAACTGCTCGTCCCGCAGGCCGAGTGCGTCGACCAGGGGGAGGTGCCGGCCGGCCATGTCGAGGCGATCAAGCGGGCGGGGCTGCTCGGGGTGGGTGCCCCGCCGGAGTACGGCGGGGCCGGCGCGCCCGCCGCGGTGGCCCGCCGGACCGCGGAGATCCTGGCCGGGGCGTGCTGCTCGACCTGGCTCGTGCAGACACAGCACCACACGCCGGTGAAGCTGCTCGCCGGCCACGACTCACCCGTGCGGGAGAAGTTCCTGCGGCCGCTGGCCACCGGCGCGCTGATGGCCGGCATCGCGTTCGCCCATGTCCGCGCCTTTCCCCGGGTGCCCGTGCGGGCGGTGGCCGAGCGGGGCGGCTGGCGCTTCGACGGGCAGGTGCCCTGGTACACGGGCTGGGGCCTGAACGACGTGATGCTGCTGGCCGGAGTGACGGACGCGGACGACGTGGTGTTCGTCGTCGCCGACGCCCGGGAGCAGCCCGGGCTGACCCCGTCCGCGCCGATGCGGCTCGCCGCCCTCACCGCCGCCCGTACGGTCTCCCTGCGGCTGGACGGCCTGTGGGTGCCGGAGGAGTCCGAGGTGCTGCGCATGCCGCGGGAGGACTTCGCCCGGATCGACCTGCCGCGCGCCGCCAACGCGAGTCCGGCCGTGTTCGGTGTGACCGCCGCGGCGCTGGAGCTGGTGGCCGGGTCCCCGGAAGGCCGGGAGACGGCCACGGTGCTGCGGGAACGGCTCGGCGAGGTCCGGCGCGAGTCCTACGCGCTGGCCGATCACCCCGACCCGCACGAGTGCGTCCCGGAACGGCTGGCCGTGCGGACACGGGCGTACGACGTGATGCGCGCGGCCACGACGGCGGCCATCGTGGCCGGCGGCGGTCGCGCCATGGCCCTGGACAGCCGGGCGCAGCGGCTCGCGCGGGAGGGGCTGTTCCTGCTGGTGCAGGGCCAGACGGCCGGCGCCCGCCGGGCACATCTCGGCTCGCTGGCCTCCGGCTAGGCGGGCCGGCCTCCGGTCAGGCGGGCTGCCGGGGCGTCGCGGCAGCCGTTGCCCTCAGCCCTCGTCGTCCGCCGGGACGACCACGAGGAAGGCGTCCGACTCCAGGTCCATCACGACGGTGGCGGGTTCACCCTCGGCACGACGGCGCGCCGCGTACTCCTCGGCGGGCCAGGATCCGCGCGGCGACCCCGCAGGGAACCGCTCCAACACCTTCGCACTGATGGCCACAGTCACGTCCGCTGCCCTCCCCTGTCCTGCGCCGCCCACCCGGCGGCACGATCGGTCGCTGTCGTACACATCCGGTTGCCCCCGATCCGCCCGGACATGTACCCGCCGGTACGCCGTACCTCGTCGACCTCTACACATAAAGGGGAAATAAAGGCAAAATAAGGTCAAAGCGGCACTCGCCGCCCCTCTCACCGGACATGGTCGCCCGGCATGACGTAAGGAGACGAGTCATGGCCAACGTCTCGCCCACCAGAGGTGACATCACCGGCCATCCCGATGCTTCCGAAATGCGGGACCGGTACGCCCGTGTGCTCGGCGGCCGTGATGTGGCACTCGTGGACGGACCGGTGTTCCTGCTCGGTCTGTACTGCGCCGCCTCCCCGTGGATCGTCCACTACACGACCAGCCAGCCCCCGCTCGTGACCCACAACCTGATCATGGGCATCGCGATCGGCCTGCTGGCACTCGGGTTCACGCGCGCTCCGGAGCGGATGTACGGCCTGAGCTGGGCCATGTGCGCTCTCGGGGTGTGGATGATCGTCGCGCCGTGGATCGTCGGCGACAGCCCGGACGCCGGTGTCGTGTGGAACAACATCATCATCGGCGCCCTGGCCGTCGTTTTGGGCCTGGTGTGCGCCGGCACGGCGGCGAAGGCCAGGCCACGGCCCTAGGTGTATTGATCACGAGCGTTGTTAACGCTTGCCGGGCTTGATCATGGCGAAGACCTCCGATGTGGTGGAGCTG